>NZ_JAGGKG010000004.1 GCF_017873435.1 Paenibacillus turicensis
ATACAGAACGACTTAACGGATGCTCTCCAAACGAATATCGACAAGCAGCCGTAGGATAAAAAATTATCCCCTCAGAGTTTAGAAACAGAGGGGATACAATCATAACGTTTTTTTGTTTTTTAGACTGTCTACTTGACAGGGTGCAGTTCATAATGAACTGCTTCTTTTATATATTTGTCTATTTCTGACTTTTGCTCATCAACAAATTTTTCCCAACATTCTTTTTTCTTACACCATTGGGTTACATTAGTCCCTGCTATTGGCGGATTGGTAATATGTCTCCAAGTGTATGAGGCAATCAGCCTCAAGTTATTTTGAATCCTTGAATTGATACTTTGTTGTTCCCATATTTTTAGAAAATCCAACTTTTCTTTATAGATGTTGGATAACATTGAGATAGTATAGGTTATTACATTTGCTTTGTAACCGGGGAAATCTAATTCTTTGATTATCATGTCACATGTATCAAATAAGATCCCTTTTGCCACAATTTCTTTAAAGAATACCGAATCTACACTAATAGCTTTTTCATCTAAGAGACTGATAAAAGCTTCAAAGTTTGTCTCCCCCCCCTTACTAACAATGTGAGGATATTGGTTCCACGACATATAATATTTAGCAATATTTGTTTTACTGAGTACCTTATTTTTAGGATTTTCTTTTTGAAAAGCTTTCTTTTTGGCCGGTGTAGTTTGTCTATTAACTTCTACTAGATATTGCCCTCTTGCTCTTTCAAAAAACCATTTAGAATTAGATTTTGTACCTTCACTTGACGGAATCCAAGTAGTTCTTGAAATAGCTTCTAGATTTATCAAACTAGGATGATTTGCTTTTAGGTCTGACATAGATATTTTATTTTGTGTATTTGCATATTCTGAGATCTTTGCTGTCATGTTATTCATGCCGATATGGGATTGAACTACTGTCAACTTTATTTGAATAAAAACATCTGATAAATCTATTCCTTCTTTTAGTGCATGAAAAACTGAAGCAGTTGTTTGACCACCATTAACAATTTGCCAACCTTTAAATTCTTTAACGTTAAAAAGATTAGAACCCTCAGAAACTTCTTCTAATATCGCACATTCTGCAACCGTTGAAATACCATTATTATAAGCGACAAACATTTCCTTATTTTTTCTGAGGGTATCTCTTATTCCTCTATTAACATTTCCCCTTGCTTGTAAGAAAGAGCGTACATTCCTTTCAATAAGCCGTTGTCCCCACATTTCATAACACAACGCTAACAATTCAGCCGGTATAAAACCCATATAACATTCAAAATGGGAATTTTCATTATTAGGGACCTTTAACAGCTCAAAAGTTTTACCAAATTGTGCTTTAAAATTGATTTCGATATTATCTAAGCCCTGAGTTTCATTAATCAATTGATAAAGTCTTTCGATATCCCAAATATGATGTTTTACTTTCATTCCTTCAATTTCTGGAAGTATAATTCTCTCATTCGCTTTATATAAATAGTTTGTAAGAAGAAAAAACTCAACAGATTTAATTGCTTTACCATGTTGTTCAAAAATAAACTGAGCAAGTGGGTAATCTTCCGCTGTTTCTTCCATTTCATTTTTCATACCAAATATAGATTTTGAGTAATACTTGACAACTCTCCTTAGTGTTTTTTCAACACTAGACTTACTAATGGTTTTCCCAAACTTATACCTATCATATTCTGCTATGAAAATTATTAAAGTTTCTTGCTCCTCATTATAAGAATAGGCATTGACTTTTAACCCTTGACCAGATTTTTGACCAAAACTCAACTCTATATCTGCAATAATTCCATTCTCCGAAAGATATTCTCCCATCTTTTCTACAAAAAATTGTTCTGGATTTGAATTGTTATCATATTGACTATCTATCTCTTCAGAAAATACAGTAATAAAATCTTCTAGTTTCATCAGATGACTTCCCTTACCTTATATAGAAATTGTTCTTCCTGAACTTGAAATGATTTGCAACTATCTAATGAGAGCTGATATTTAACATTTAAGATACCTATAGGTAATATACTTTTTGTAATTCTAGGAAATTCGTTTTCAACCTTAAAGTAGAAGGTATCTTTGATAATAAATTTTATTAATTTTTCCTCACTTAAGTTAGGTTCAATAATCCCAGAAGCAAATAACTTATTATTGAATTCAAGTAATATATCAGGAGAATCATTAAGTAATATCCTAATATCTTTAATTATATCTAATATTGAAACGCCTAATCTTTTAGACCGCTCAAGCATAATACAGTAAAGATATAGATCAATTTCTTGGAAGGTCTCTAGTTGGTCCTCAGCGCTAATTGTTACTCTGTATGGTTTTCCGGCGCTTGATGTTTTTATTTCAACCCCAACATTCTCCATCTGAAAATCAATTTTCTCCCTTTCTGCGCCATACCAAGATGATATTATTTTTCTTGGACTATTAGTGGATTGTAACGCTTGATATATGAATGTAAGTTCGCCTAAAAGCCCTTGTTGTTGATGTTCTGATATTCCTATTACACCGTTCTTAGAAAAAAATTCCTGCCACTTAAATAATACCTTTTTTAATTTAGATTGTAATTGAGTTAAATTCGTAGAATCAATAATGAACTCTAATATATCCTCAACAAGGTATTCAAAAATTTCATTAGCAATTAAATCCTGCTGTTCAAAAACCAAGAACCAACCTTCCCTGTTTGTAAGTGGGTTAAACATCTTCTTCTGATATATATTTATACCATTCCAAGTTGGAAATTTATCAACTGTATCTTTTTCAATGATTCTGTTTAATCCTAAGAGAAAAAGTCTCTTATGTTCTGTATTTATCGCAAGGAAAATAGATGTAAACTCAAGATCTTTTATGAGTCTTGCTTTTAATTGTGATTCTAGCAATAAACTAATAGTGACACTATTATCTATCTCTTTATATGTTAATCCAATTTGTTCCAATATTCCTCATCCTCAGCAAGTGAACTATTAACAACATAGTCAACATCAGTATTTTTACTTTTACTTTCAGGGAAGGAAATTGCAAAACCAAATGGTTTGTTCCCTTGAGTAAATGTGTATTTGTCAAGTGGTTCATGGCATAAAGGGTACAGAATCAACAGACCATATTCAGGTTTACGTATGGACCGAGCTTTTTTGGAAGCAGCGTTTTTATTCCTCTTCCCTTTTTCTAGAACAAGAATTTTTTGAGCTTTCTTGTATTGCTCATCATTATAGTCAAAAAATTCATGACCGGCAGAAGTTAAAGTCTTTATTGATGTAAAGCCTATTCTGCCCTTTGTTTCTATTCCTGTACGTCTAATACCTTCTCCTAGTTTTAAATGAGCAAACTCTGCTTTATCTTCGCCAACATTAATCAGAACCACTGTCCAATTTAACAGTTCTTTTTCCTCCGCTCTTTTTTCTATATATTTTGACAAACTTTTACTGTTTGCCCTAGACGCAGAAGAAACGGTTTTATATTCCTCTAAAAAATTTACTATATTTTCATATCCTACACGTTCCCAATAATAGTGATTATTTTTCCCAGAATTCACCCTTAAATCTGGGTTAAACCTCTTTGTATAAATATCTTGAATACCTAATACAAGCCTTGATACTGCATCGAAATTTTTCTCATGAAAGTCGCTACTGTCTATAGGAAACACTGTTGTCTGGATCAATTCATTGCTATAGTCCACTTTTATCTGTTTAGCAGAGCGCATTTTCAATGTACTTGTAATATACATATCTGGATGGGATAGTACTTTTAGTAAGAATTCCATAGGCGTTGCTTTTATCTCTGCCATATAATCTAATTGACCTCTTAGTTCCTCTGTTGCAGATGCAATGTGCTGAAACCAAGATATAATATCTCCTGTTGTAAAAATTCTACAAACATCTAAATAATTTTGTCTGTACCCAAACCATCTTCCCATCTGCATAAGGGTATCGTACATTTTGCTAGCTCGTAAATAATAACTGACAGTCAATCCTTCTAGAGTCAAACCTCTTGATAACTTGTCTCCGCCAATTGCAATAACATTTAAACCAGTTTCTTTGTAATCGTTATATTCTAGCGAATCTTTACTATTACCGTTAATCTCTTTAATCTTAATAGAGTTAATAGTTGCATTCAACTCATTTTCCATCATTTCCCAAGTGATGCTATACTCTAAATTATCGTCAAAATGATTAGGAAATTTACCTCTTATATCAGCAAGCTTTCTAGAATTATATTCAGAAATAAAAAATGATTTCATTCCTAGGTAATGCGGGCCCACTTTATTGCTATTTTTAACATCATTTTTTATGTCTCTCATCTCTTCTACAACTAAGTCTTTTACTCTTTTTTGAACATCTTTAAACCTGGTTGTATGGATCAACATTGAGTTATGAACATTTATTTGGCCTCTTAATTTTCTAATAGTAATTGCAATTATAAAGGCATATATACTTTCTACTAAGGAGGTGGGTAGAGTGTAGGGCTCATGATCTTTTTTATGTTTAAATGGTAGAAATTCTTCATGGTACTGTATCTCTTTTATCAATGGTGGTTTTGAAGATACCTCATCCTCCGAATCTAATAAGAAAAATTCTGATGGACCAACATAATTCGAAGGTTTAGGAAGGTTAATAATAAAATCTTTAGGAAATAAATCATCACCATGTTGATTGGTTGATCCATATTGGTTAATAAAGATATTTGCAAAGGGAGTCGCAGTGTATCCAACGTATGCTCGTTGTTCAAAGGTATTATATATATCTCTAATATACATATTAATCTTTGATGGGTCATAGTCAGGTATCAAATCACCATTTTCATCATAGATGTCTGCTGTATTTACGGATGCTTGATCCGCTTCATCGTCAATCATAAGAAACGGTATGTTAGGTACTGTCTTAAAAAGAGCATTAGGATGACTAAGTCTAGCTAAAGGACTCGTTGTTCTAAAATACTTTAAAATACTTTTTAATACACTCACATTCTTTTTTACAACTAATAAAAGTGGTTGAACCTTTGGTTGTATATTCACTTTTGCTTTGCTTGCAGTAAAATCTCCTTTTTGATCCCTTGTAGTTAACGAGAACAATTCAAAGAAGTTCTCTCCAAAAAGCTTACCTACACCAATAGCGTTCATTTGGTTTTCTGATGCATTCTTAAGCTTTTCCTTACTAGTTTCATAACCAAGTACTTCTTCGTCCAATCTCATCTGCGTTTGTGATCTTAAATCATTGTGCATACCTGCAAGAACAATAATTAATTTAAATCCAGTATCAGCTGCTTTATTTATTACAGCTGTATAGTTTGCTGTTTTACCAGATTGTACATACCCAACAACTAATCCTCTTCTATCGTATTTTCTGCCTTCCACTGATGGATCTTCCAAAAGTTCAATGATAGATTCACTAGTATCGTCAAGTGAATTCACAACATTAAGTGACCACTTTTTTTCTGACAAAAGATATTTTTTATACCTATTCCAGTATTTAAATTTTATCGAATGCTTCTTTGCTGGTAGCCAAGGTATATGTTCGCTATCATCGTGATTTAACAATATACTCTTATGCGTCATTGTTATATTGAGGCTTTTTATTAGATCTTCTTTTAATTGTGTCTTCTCTTCTTCATCCAACTCAAATACAACTCTAGCCTTATCAATAGCTTTAACAACTTCATCAATGAGGTTTATGTTCTCCATATTAAGTTTTTCTAGGATTCTAAGTGCTGTATCTCTAGCATCATTATACATAACGGCCTCCTACTATCTCGTAAACTATACTTTTCAATTCTTCGATTGAATGAAAACTAAAACTATTGTAGTTAGCCAATTGTTCCATAATTTCATCCAAACTATAGTTATTCTCTCTAAAAATATCTATGAGCATTTTAATTTTATTTTTCTGTTCAGGCGTTATTTCCTCTACTCTTGTTGCCGTTGGTTGATTGATGTTAAATGAAACTAGATTTACAGGACAGTATTCCTCAACATGAAATAAATAAAACTTTAATTTTTTTATATAATCTTCTTTAGAATCAAAAAGGTCTTTCAAATAGCTATTATTTTTATTTAAACGAAAATAAGAATTAGTTTTTGTTGAAACTTGCTCCCATACATAATCATTTGTCATGTTATTTCCAGGAGTTTTACTTACACTTCTCTGGTAAAAAACCTCATGCGATTTTTTCCTTGCTTTTTCACCAATTTTTCTAAGTATACTTATTAACTCCTGTGGGGGTTTTGCGTTTGATTTTTTTATATCAATCTGCCAAGCAAAATCCGACATATTTGTTATATCTAATTTTATTCGAGCCAACTTATATGATTCTTCACGACCAAAGAGATGTAGCCAGCTTCCAGCCACTAATAATCTCTTATTTCTATAAATATAAAAACCTTGCTGTTCCAACCATCCTTTAGGTCCTGCTGCTTTTTCATATTCTGTTAGTGTAAGTTTAGTATGGTGTGGAAGGATGTATGGTTGTATCGTAACAATATCATCTTTAATCAATACAGATTCAGGAGGTAGCTCCTGAGTGGCAATTTCTTTGCTTGAGAAAGGGTCCCATGGTAGAATCTTATTACCATTCAAGTATATTTGTATTTTATTTGGTCCCTCTAGAAATCTATGAAAAACCATAGCTAAGTGATCTTCCACTACACCAATTTTATTAAAAAACTTTTGAACTTTTTTTGGGGTATACGGTTCCTCAACAACTCTATCTAAGTTTTCAATTAATACCACAGTTCCTGATATATTTTCTATAGATCTTAATATTCCTCTCGACTGTGTATCAAATGGTTTTTTTAGTAAGCTCCACTTATTGGTTTTTTCTATATAATCTAAATCCCAACAACGAGTACAGAACTGTTCCCTTATTTTTGTTAGAACTGTTAACCGTTTTCCCAATGAAAAAGAAGCTGTCTTCAATCCCATGCCAAATCGACCTAGTCCCCCTTTCTTTCTTTCATTATTAGGGTTTGTAGAACCAATCTTCATAGCAAGTGTCAGTTCTGCTTCTTTCATCCCAGAACCATTATCTTCTATTCGAACATAACTCATATCACTTTCCCAAACCATATCTATTTTTATTACAGAAGCATTAGCATCAATACTGTTATCAATTATGTCAGCAATTGCTGCTTCAATACCATACCCTATTGCTCGTAACGAATTAATTAACGGAGCTGCATCAGGTATTACAATTTCACTTTCAGGATTCGACATTTCTACTCCTCCTAACTTATTTAAGCGATACAGCTTGCTACAATCTATTCATTAATATTTTCCCTATATCTCACCAAATTAAAAGATAGAGTAACTGTTTGTATGTGACCCAGCTTCAGTAATACTTGAAAACTGTAAAAATGATTTGTATGTATTTATATTGTTTCTTTATATATAAATTATCTAATTTCACTATCTGTAAAATAAACATAGGCCTTCTTTTTCAATATTGTACCATTTTTATTAAAAAAGATTTACTATTTCTAGAACAAGGGACTATTATTAATATTCATTCATTTAATTAAAAATCGTTTTTGACAAAACTTCTACTTACTCTTTAACTCTGCACATTCAAATTTCTATTTCTAATTACTAGAATAAAATACCATCAGCCATAAAAGTTAAATTCAGTAGAACTCTTTATAAGAGTGATATTTTTCCTACTAAAGATATAAATACAAATAATTATATTGGAGTTTTATAGCATAAAAAAGCCCCATGAGTACTTACTATCATGAGGCAGATAAACAACATTTATATTTTTTTATTTACCTTCTAGTTTTTAACAAAGCGAAATTACTTATCTTTTTCTACCACATAAATCAAATTCATTCCACAATCAAGCGTCCCTGGCAGTTTAGTAAAAGCAATTTCCTTTTCGATAACAAGCTCCCAAAATTCCTTATCTTGTCTAGCATTTTCTAATGCAGTATCACCAGCTTGTGTGTATAATCCAGCAGAGCTTCGCTCTTTTACAGTGACAGGAAAATCAGCAAATAAGGCATCCATTTCAGAGCTTCTCATCATATGAACATAATGCTTACTTAGGACAGGATAATGCTCCTCATCTTGCACGCCTGTATTAAAGATCCACTTTGTAGCTTCAAGACCAAATTGATCTTTTTCATATCTGATACCATCTAAATAATAAAGGGAGGCACCGATAAAACTCATCGCACCTACAATTAAGATTCCACCTGGCTTTAGCACTCTTAACATTTCATTTATTCCGTCTTTCTCTTTATCCAAAAGGTAGTTAATTACACCACCAATACACACAATGCAATCAAATGAGGCATCTTCAAATTCCCCCATATCCAGCACATCTACTACACAAAACAACTTCACTTGATCAAACAATGAAAGTTCTTTCATTTTCGATTTATTAAATTCGATCTGATGTGTAGAAATATCCCCTACAGTTAGTTCATCACACATCTTCACAAGATCTTTGGTGTATCGACCAGAACCAGCACCTATTTCTAAAACCTTATTGTCCTGAGAAATATACCGCTTCAGTATATCCAAATGCACATGGTAAAGAAGTTCTCCGTGTCCGTCTTTTTCAAGCCGAGTCCATTCACGATCTTCGTAGTTATCGTACCTGTTCCTTGGGATTTCGGGGTTGTAACTCATGAAAGCATCTCCTCATCATATTTAATTTTAAAATCGCTTTAATGCCCATAATGCCACTAATGTCGCTAATATCGCTTTCACTCATTTCACCACCACCTCTCCGGGACCCATGTGTTTTATTGTTTATCATTCTGAATTAGATGAGAATGTTTTCCTAAATTATAGAGCTTTTTGGAAAAAGGGATATGATTTTTTGTACATTATTTCATCATTATTTACATTCCGCCCCTAATATTTTAAACTAGAATAAATACTCAATATAAGGAGGTTTATTTTGACTATTTTAAATAATTTTGCTCAAACTCGCATTAATGAATTGGAAGCGGTAACATTAGTTGGTTTTAAGGGTAACAGCTTAGATGAGGAAGATGCTTTATTTGACCTGCTTAGTGCAAGATCAGATGAAATTACAAATAGGAAAAATCAACATCAGTATATGGTTGTGGAGGGAAGTACTCCTGCTCCTGTAGTTGCTGTTGAGGTAACTGAGACTAGTTTGGTTCCAGAGGGGATGATTAGTTATACCATTCCTAAAGGAGAGTATGTAGTATTTTCATTTGAAGCAGCATTTATCGGTGATTTTTGGGAACAGGTTTGCTCACCAGAAAATCAAGATAAATATAACATTGACTTGTCCAAGCCTAGATTTGAAATCTTTACGTCAGAGCTTCAAGAAAATAAGAAAATAGAGTGGTATATTCCTACAAAATAGTACTATGAAATTAACTGAGCAAGGCACACTGAAAGTTAGATTTGGTGTGCTTTGCTCACTTTAGAGACAACTAGTTATATTAATCCAGATATAGAAGCGAACTAATAACCTTACACCCTTACTAGCCTTTTAGCTCACTATACTTTCTGGAAGTAAGCCCTTATTTTCGGTTAGGTTTACGTTTAATTTGTAATAATCTTCCTATATCAGAAAAAAGAAATCTATCTTCCAATTGGAGCATCATCCATTTTCCGTCATGATAGGTTGTAGATTCATCATACACACGCTGTATTTGTGCGGAATAGTCTTCTTTATTAGCTTCAAACTTCTCTCTTTCTTGCTTACCAAATATAATTAACAGTCCAAACACACTTTCCTTTGCATACAAGGTACAAAGTGTTTTCCCACCCCTACGATATTTATACTCATAGGTCCAATGTTTGCCACCATCGTTCCATAACTGGTCCATTTCATACTTTGATTCAATAAAATGATTTAACGATACCCAAACCTCGTATAAAGGCTGTCCAAGTAAACAAAATAATTGTTCCTTTGTTGGTGCTTTTTCTAGCATTGGGCTCCCCCACATCATATTTCACCTTAAGCATCGAATAGGTGTCCTGCAACCTAGATATCCATCAACATAAACGAGTATTCACAACTCACATAACATTAATTTTTTAAAATGACTTATTACTATTACATCCAAACCAACTGCAAGGATTCAAATACTTCCTATATTTTGTCACTACCTGTTTCCCAACAATGGCGATCCCAATCCACCAAACGATCTCACCTACTATAATGAATGCAGGTACTAATGTAGTTTTATAAGCAAGTGACAGGGACGTAAACGGAACCAAAATCGCTAATCCATACAGCAAAAATGAAAGTATAACAAGCACCAAAGCAATTTTATTCATTACTTGACTTGGTGTCTTCACTTTTAACTCATCATCATTTTCTCGATGACTTAATTTATTTAATTTAATTGATTCAATTAATTTATTGGATTCATGGCTACTGTATAAATATTCTTTTAGCATTTTCCCATACTTTTTCATCACGATAAAATCTGCTAACCTTGGCATTATTGAATTAAGCTTTGCGAATACCCTTGTTGTTATCCCTCCCATAATACCTACGTTAGTTTTCTTCTCATAAGTTCTTATTAACTCTTGAGCTACCTCTTCGACAGGTACAATCTTTATCCCCATTTTTCTCCACAAATTATGAAAAGGTCTCTCAGCCGCGGTGTCTGCTGGACTTGGGCAAAAGTAGGTTACTCTTATATCCTTACCTTCTATTTCAAGTTCTCTATTTACTGATTCAATAAACGAAAATACACCCGATCTCGTAGCCACATCAACTGAATAATATGGGAAAGCCATCCTTCCGTCAGAGAATCCTCCAATATGAATGATTGTATTTCCCTTTTCATCCTTCAAATTTTTGAGCAACGCTTTTGTAATTAGTATCGTTCCTAAAAGGTTGATCTCTATTAGTTTTTGTATTTCGTCAGCACTATGGTCTTCTAATGATTTTCGCACATCATAACCTGCTGCATTAATAATTAAGTCAACTTCTGATGACCACTCCGTGATCTTGTTTGATAATTGTTCAAGTGTGCTAAGGTCAGTTAAATTAGATGTGGCTATAGTGATATCACCATTCAAGTTCGCTTTCAAGTCGTTAAGCGTTTCCTCATTTCTACCTACTAAAAAAAGCCTTGTACCCTTTTCCGAAAATATTTTTGCAAAACCTGAGCCTAACCCACCAGTTGCACCAAGGATAACTACCGTTTTACCCTCTAAATTTTTGGACATTGAAATTCCTCCACAAAATCATTTCATGTTCATGTTTTTAAATGCTATAGTTTTTTGATTATTTCCCTAACAACGCTTTCGAAAAATTTGTACTTATTTTCATCATCAATCGTATTTTTAATCAATGATTCTATTTTTTCGTATAATACTTCATCGCCCTCAACAATTTTTTTCCCTTTATCAGTTAAATACATATAAAACATACGCTTGTCTTCCGCAGACTGGACTTTTTTGACTAATCCCATCTTGGATAATTTACTTACGATCGCCGATATTGCCGGCTTTGTTAAATTTAATCTCTCTGCCACCTCCGAAAAATTAGGACCTTCCATATAATAAATGGTTGTGAGGTAGTAATAATCTTGGCTACTAAACCTTTTAGCCTCTGACTCACTTAACTGAGCGTTAATATTGTTAATCGATTGCATCCATAGTTGGTTTGCAATATAGGCTATAGCATTTTTTATCATTTTTTAGTACCTCTCAATATAGTTAAACACATTTAGTTAAATATATTTAATTAAATAGTTTTAATTATCTTAGCAAATCTTTAGATAGGTGTCAAAAAAGCTCTATCTTCATGATCTATGTCCAATCGCTCATATTTTCTTTTATAAATGCGATCTCATCTATATATAACTGTTGATGTCCTTCCTCTTTCATTTTAATAAAGACAAGATTTCTCTTACTGCATTCCTCATCAAAAAGCTTTACCAAAGCCTCTAGTCGCATAATAACATTTTGTAATACTTCTAATACATCTAACACAGCTTTACCTTCAGCTCCTGTGACTCCTTTAACCCCTGTAACGTCTTCAATACCACTCGTATAAGCATCAAGAAAAGTGCGGAGTAATAACCCTCTTTCTGAGCAGTCCAGTGTTTTATCATATTTTCGATATTTGCTTGTATTAGGATCATATACCTCCATACTGAGGGGTACAAATCGATAAACTGCATAGGCGATGTCCCATATCCTTGGAGCAGGGCATGCAGTATCAAAATCAATCAAGCCGATTGGCTTATGATGTTTAAAGGTCACATTATAAGGCGCAAAATCGTTGTGACAAATCACTTCCTTTTGCAAGTTACCTTCATAACTCAAAAACCAGATATCTTCATCACGTCTCTCAAAATCCAAGGTGGCATCATGATACTCTCTTAACATTTTAGCAGCCAATTGAATCGTCATCATTTTACTTTGAATGTCGTTTTGGGGTGGATAATCTTCAATCGTTTCACCTTCTACAAAACTAAGCATTTCTTGATTTACATTTTTAGTGCCCAGAAAGCGAGGCGTAAATGGAATCCCCTTCTTCTCGAGATGTAAAAGCAATCTAGAAATCGTTTTGCTTTGGGGTTTTATATCTCTATAAATAATGTCCCCATCTCTATACACCTCTGACATATTGCCCTTTTTCAAATCCTTATCTCTACTGTTCATTTTCTCAATCACTCCCCCATAGTGAAATCAAATCTATAATACCTATAATCATTAAATGATCTCATTTCCCATCGGTTCTGCAAACATTTCCTCATGATTTTCCATCTCTGCTTTACATTGATTACGTAACTTCAAATAATGTTACCATAATTACAAATCCCCCTTGTTATGATATGAACCAAGTTCATTACATTTTCACACTCATTATATAGCAAGTATATACAAATCTAGGAGCAGTTTGATACTGTTTCTTTTCCTCCCTTATCAATGGTCTAGGTCTATTTTCCTGTTAATACACCGAAAACCTCTGACAATGCGCTATTACAAGTCAAATTTATATTTGCTAAGCTATGGATACCAAAAGGAGGTCGTAGAAATGAAGAAAGTATTTATAACCGTCATTTGTTTAGTAATGAGTTCATTTATGGTACTTGGTGCTTTGGGAAGTGGCTCAATCAATACCGTCAGTGCAAAAGAACCATCTGAAGCATTTACAACAAAAAAAGTGCTTATGGTGATTGCGCCAAAGGATTTTGAAGACTGTGAAGTTATTGAACCGATGGCAATTTTAAAGGCTAATGGTGCACAGGTAACTCTAGCTAGCATAACAACGGATACAGCGATTGGTCTTAATGGATTTAAAATAAAACCAGACATCAAAATTAGCGATGCAAAGGTGGATGACTACGATGCCATCGTGATACCAGGTGGAACTGGTGTGATCGGGACCTTATGGGATAACGAAGAACTGAGAACACTGATTCAGCAATTTAATAATCAAAATAAAATCGTAGCCGCTATGTGTGCAGCTCCCCCAGCTCTTGCTAAGGCCGGAATTTTAAAGGGTAAAACCGTGACCATGTTCCCTTGGGAGGATGGAATAAAGGAGCTTACTTCAAGAGGTGCAATCTATGTAAATGAGGTGACGGTTACGGATGGGAATATAGTAACAGCCAAAAATCCTGATGCATCCACTAGCTTCGGAATCGCGATCTGTGACGCGTTGAAAATTAGAAAATTCACTAAAAATGTACTTATGGTCGTCGCTCCAAAGGATTTTGAGGATATAGAGTTGTACGCTCCAAAAACGTTACTTGAGCTAAACGGAGCGAATGTAACTGTAGCAAGTACATCATCAAAAGCACTAGGATTAAATGGATCAACCTATACCACTGATATTATGATCGCCAATGCAAAATCAAAGGATTATGATGCAATCGTTATCGTTGGTGGCACGGGAGTGATCGGTACCCTGTGGGAGGATCAGGATCTCAGGAGCCTAGTGAAGGATGCAAATAAGCAAAAAAAGATTATCGCAGCAATATGCGCAGCACCACCAGTTTTGGCACGAGCAGGCATCCTCAAGGATAAAAAAGCTACCATGTTCCCATGGAGTGATGGGATTAAGGAATTAACAAGCAATGGCGTAAAATATGAGGACAAAGAGGTTGTGGTATCCGGTAATATTGTTACGGGAAAAAATCCAGATGCGTCAGTAGCTTTCGGATTAAAGCTGTGTGAAGCATTAAAAATACTTGGTAAATAATAGTTAGTTATATATTGTTTTCCTGAGCAGTGATATAATTAAACATATGACTGCTCAGGAGGCGTTTTATGGGTAAGTATTTCACAGAGGGTAGGAAATTTTATCAAGGCTATCAGCTTCCTATCTACCATACCAATGAAAATTGCTTCTGTGATGGTACAGAATCGCGAGATCATTATAAGATGATTTTTATTAGCTCTGGTACTGGAATACTTAATCTTAATCATCGTAAGCACATCCTCGTAGCTCCGTCTGCCCTTTGCCTGAATGAAAGTGACACATTTTTATTGGAATCAGAAGTCTCTCTTCAATGTACAGCGCTCCTCTTTCATCCTCAAATTATTAATCAACATTTCGATTTCCCTCTACTTAAAGCATCTAACAATGGGCTATTTAAAGCCTCTGATCATGGGCTATCTGTAAATGAAATTCAAGATTTATACTGGTTAAATCCATTTTTAAGAAAAAATAATGAATTTATAGGTCTGCTACATCTAGGTCCCAGCAATGCAAACAGAATCAGTAATATTATTGAAAACATAAAAAGTGCGTTAGATATTCAACTGGATTATGATTGGCCCTGTAGAAGCAGAACCTACCTCATCGAAATGTTATTTTTATTATCAAGATTATTAATTATTGATGAGTCCCTTGAAGGCCTAAAGCTTGAAAAAGACCCTGGAGAAATCAAAGAGATCATTCTGTATTTATACACAAATTATATGAACAAAATAACGATACAGGAGCTTACCGATAAATTTCATATCAATAGAACCTCGCTAACAGAAAGATTTCGTGAGATTACAGGTTATTCCGTAATGGACTATCTTATTAGACTAAGACTGTATTTAGCATCAAAAATGCTCCAAGAAACGCGATTACCTGTCTCTGAAATTATGGAGAGGGTTGGCTTTTCTGATATCACACACTTTGGCAGAATGTATAAAAAAAGATTTGGTTACTCTCCTTCTGAATATAGATCAATGCATTGCACCATGCTTTAAATCAAAACAAATTAATCGTACATGTTATTTTAAAATCACCCATCGCCCGAAGAAACCAAAAGACTCACAGTTGATAATGTCATAACTGAAATCATTAGAACCCCTCCCAATATCCCCTATACTAAACTACCTTCACAAACCTATCTTATACTCCATATTTTCTGCTAACCACTCCATTTTACTAATTACGAATCCAATTCCTATCCATAACGTATTATCTTCCCTCTTCGGTTTCAGATTCATTTAAGTTATCTCGCCTAATATAGCACTAGAACATAACTGAAGAGGTGAGCTTGACATGATGAATCTGTTTAAAAAATCAACTCGGAAAAATCAACAAATAGCTTCAAATTCACGAAAAAAAAGGTGGCTTACAATAACCCTCGTTGTGGTACTGACGGTTGGGAGCATCGTTTACAGTTTGGCTGACCGCTATCTGATCCCACATGTAGAGGTCGTTGTTGCTGATAGCAACCCGGTAACTACAAGTACTACAACTTCCGATACTAGCACCTCTACTACGACATCAACGGACGTGCATGCAACATCGGATGATTGGAATTATACCAGTGATGATTTAAAGATCCAGATTCAGAAGGTGCAGACAGGTTCAAGCTCGGATCAGATCACGTATTATGTGGCTGATGTAGAGGCGAAGGATGCAAGCAGTTTGCGAAGTGCATTCGCCGACAATAGCTTTGGAAGAAATATTACGGAAAAAACCTCGGAGATTGCTACAGCTAACAATGCGATCTTTGCCGTTAATGGAGATTACTACGGATTTCGTAACGACGGTGTCATTATCCGTAATGGAGTGCTGTATCGCGACAGTCCAACAAGAGATGCATTAGCATTGTTTGACGACGGGACAATCAAATCGTATAGCGAAAATGAGATTACTTCTTCAGAACTACTAGAAAAAGGGGCAACAAATACGTTTTCCTTTGGACCGATTTTGGTACAAAACGGGGAAATCACAAGTGACTTCAACAATGTCAAAATAGACAATAACTTTGGCAACCGTTCGATTCAGAAGTCAAATCCCCGAACAGCCATTGGCATGATTGCTCCAAACCATTTTGTGTTTGTGGTGGTAGATGGAAGACAGGATAACAGCCGTGGAATGACACTTGCTGAGCTAGCTCAGACGATGAAAGACCTGGGGGCCACCGAGGCGTATAACCTGGACGGTGGAGGTTCATCTACGATGTATTTCATGGGCAGAGTGGTTAACAATCCCCTAGGGCGTAACCAGGAGCGAGGCGTGAGTGACATTTTATATTTGACGGAGGGAAACTAACATGACAATTCTCATTCCATCCTATGAACCTGACGTTCGTTTATTAAATCTGGTGTTGCAGTTGCAGACATTTAAGCTAGGTCCCATTGTCATCGTGGATGATGGTAGTGGACTAGAATATCGGGGAATTTTCGAGACAGCTGAGGCCTACGGATGTACAGTATTGACTCACGAAGTGAATCAAGGCAAAGGACGGTCGCTTAAAACAGGCTTTCAGCATATTAAAGAGCATGCGCTGCAAGGCGGGGTGGTGTGTGCAGACAGTGACGGGCAACATTTGCCACATGATATTCATAGAATTTTTGAGACACTACTTACTCAAACCAATCCTGGAATTGTGCTAGGCAGCCGCCGTTTTACAGGTAAGGTTCCCGCTCGCAGTCGTTTTGGCAATGCTGTTACCCGTTCCGTATTTTCGCTATCAACAGGCAGCAAGGTGTACGATACACAGACAGGATTACGTGGATTCCCGTATGAGATGCTGGACTGGCTGTGCCAGATTCCAGGAGAACGATTTGAATATGAGATGAATATGCTGCTTACGGCGCATAAAGAAGGATATGAGATAACCGAGGAATTCATTGATACTGTCTATCTAGATCATAATGAATCATCTCATTTCCGTCCTCTTGCCGACTCATTCCGAATCTATCTGCCTATTCTCATGTTCAGTATGTCCTCGTTGTTATCGGCTTTGATTGATTTTGGTTTATTGTTCTTCATACAGTATTTTACTCACAATCTGTTCCTCTCGGTGGTTGCGGCAAGACTGTGTAGCTCTATGTTCAACTATACAGTGAATCGTAAATATGTTTTCTCCTCAGGTCGAAACTCGAAGGTACAGAAATCGTTACCCAAATATTTCTTGCTCGTACTTCTGGTTTTGCTGCTTAACTACGGTTTGTTGTATTTTTACAACGAAAAACTGATCATCCCTTTACTCGCCGCCAAAATTTTGACTGAAATCTCTATCTTTTTGTTTAGCTACTGGGCGCAGCGCAGATTTGTATATTAATGGAGGCTGGAACATAACCTAAGCCTCTGAAAAAAAGTGAAATCGAAGCTTAAATTTCACTTTTTTACCTTATTTTTTTTGGTTATTCAACATGTGTTATTCAATATAAACATCTAGGCACAAATATTTAAATGGATCTTTATCAGCTACTGCACTTAACCAATCTTCTTGCTTCATATAAAAACGCGTGTAGATTTGCTTACCACGAATTGAATCTGGAAAGCCATTAGAATTTAGAACATAGTCCATTATCCTTTTGTTTAAAGCTTCTCCAAGCAGAAAATAAGATTTCCCTTTTTTATCATTAGAATTAAACTCATTAATCAGCTTTCTATCTATGTAAAGCCTAGTTTTCCCATCACAAATCGAAGCTAATTGACTAATAGGCAAATAAATAATACAGTTTTTATCTGCCAATAAACCATCAGCTGACATTGCGAGTTTCAAGTCCTCCATGTACAAATCGAACATTTTTACCTTAAAAGCATTTATAAAAAGGTCTTCTATTGACGGAGAATAATCAAAGTTAGGTATTTCCCCCATACTTAATACCTTCTGAATATACGGTTGAATATTTTCTTCACCCGGAAAAACGTCTCTCTCTCTTATACTACAGCCGTTTAAAGCAACAAATGCCATTAGAATTATAACCATTACTTTTTTCAATTCGCGCTCCTCGAAAAATATAATTTTACTCCTTCAATATGCTGAACTGTACCATAAGCAATACTTGATTTATAAATAAAACTGTCCAGTTTCGATCACTAAAGCCTACATTTTTCTTACCTTAATGACAAATGCCGTTGGTAACATTAAAGCCTTTCTGCCAAAATCATGATGGGATGCCATTGCTTTTTCTTTGTCCGTTTCTTCGATAAGTGCTTCAACAGCAAAACCATTTCTAGCCAAAGCGTTAATATATGTACTCAACATACGATTAGAAAGCATAATCTCCTTATCGCTCATTTCAGCACAATACCATTCTTCATTAAAATAAGAATTACTAAAAACAAGCTTCCCCTCTTCAACTGACACACATTTATGAATCGGATGTGACCACCCAAAAACGAAGACTCCATCTTTTTTTAAATAAGAATATATACGCTTAAACGTTAGATCTAAGTCTGTTGTCCAACCAATGCCATATACAGAGTAAACTAAATCAAAATAATCAACTGGCAACCCACATTCATCCTCCATAGGTGAACAAATGAGCTTGGCACTAATGCTTTGGGTCTGAAGATACTGATCTGTTCTATCAATTTGATTTGCAGATATATCGAGTCCCCATAATTCCTTTGCCCCTAAATCAGCAGCATATTTTAAGGAGCGACCATTGCCACAGCCAATTTCAAGCACACGTTTATGTGATAAATCTCCAAGTAGGTTCAATTTCTCCTCAGATGGTAAATAACCTCCCCAGTTCGGTAACGCCGTTACACCCAAAAACTCACTCCCAATTGTATCCCAAAACTCAATATTCGTTTTATGGGCTTCACTCACATTCATATCAACATTAGCGACTTTACCTAAAACTTCACCACCAACAATGTTCTTTTTGATGTTCTCCGCTTCTTCTATCAGCTTCATCATATTTTCCTCAGCTTTCTGTTTGTAGTCAGCATCAGTCAGCTTCTCTCCTGAAAATAACTCATTAAGATTGATATTGAGAATTTCACAAATCGGCATCATGAGGGATAATTCAGGCATACCGTTTCCACATTCCCATTTACTTACGGTTTTATTGCTAATTCTAAGAATATCAGCAAATTCATACTGAGTTAAATTTTTCTCTTTTCTCAATTTTGCAATAAATCTTCCGATTTTAACTTGATCCAAGCCAACGCCTCCTTTCCTTAGAAAATTATATTTGAATTATTTATAAAATCACACCCACGAATCGTAGAGTATATGGACGAAGTTTTCAAGCATATTTCTTAACCCTATTTTATGAGCTTAATCGGATCAGAATAAATAGACCCTCTTCTATAAAAAGACGAGTCTGTTCATCGCACTATATTCAATTTTCTTGAAGTCAATATCTGATTATTCCTTGTGGAAAGATGATGGAATAGCATTGTATTTATTATATAATGATAATAAAAGACCAAGATACACAATATTCTATACAAACAAATCACAATAATCTGATAAGGAGGTTTCATGAAAACATTTAACCAAGAACAACTGGAAAATGCAGTTGATTTAATCTCTACTACCATTACTAAATGCGAAAAAATGCAAATTAAGTTTTTAGAGGGAACCTCTCAAGATTCGCTCCTAAAAAATAGAATTAAAGCACTTTGTATTTCCAAAGCGCTTATTCTAGGAGATAATACAGATACAAAAATACAATATACAAATAAAGATGTGAGAGAGGCTTTACCTCCTGTGGTTTCCATCATCAATAAGACTACTAAAGCACAAAGTAAATATGAAAAAGGAACTTCACAATTTAACCGCCATGAACCCATCATTCAAGCTATGTTTGTTGCAAAACAATTTATAGAGAACGAAATAAACAAAAATCGCTAGATATCCATTCATACTCTCTATAGGAGCAGGCAACTGAGGCTATAATGGATTACTATAATGCAAAAAATATTACTGTATCAAAACCTACAAGCGAGTAACAGTGTAACCTTTTTCCTTCAGTTTGGTTACTATTCCATCCTGACCCAGCATATGACTTGCACCAACAACAATAAAGTAGGTGTTCTTACTACCATCTTCCAGATAACCTACAATTTTATCAATCATTCCGACATTACGGTCTTGGATCACGCCCTTATAATATTCAGGAACGGCCATCATTTTTACCAAATCCTCCACCAGAAATTTATCGTCTCCATTAACCCATGCATCTATCATAGGCTTAATGTCATTGTCTGGTTGATAAAAGGATTCAACTCTCTGCTTCAACAAGGAAGCTGCAAGCTCATCCGAGAAGTTGCTCAACATTGCATATTGAGAATAATGTGATTCCAGTTCAAGCACAGACTTATCGTTTACTTTCGCTTTTTGCAAGAAATAATTATCAATGCTAAGGCCAGTTTCATAACCATCAGATATCATTTTGAGTCCATATAGCTGAATATATATCCACCATGCCTTAGAAGAACCATATTCACTCTCTGGTATTCCATTTTCCTTAAAAATCTGTTGAAGCTTTACATACGTATCAGCATCAATATGATTAGCCAAGTTGGTGTTAACGGGATAATTCTTTAGATTTTTAATCTTTTCTAACTCCTGCTCGTTCAATGGAGCATCCATGTTTATTTCAACAACCAGGTTATTGGACTTGGCAAACGCCGCATTTATTTCCGGGCGCATTGGGTGTAATAAATCGTTGCCAACATGAATAGAACCAAGCAAATACAGCTCCGACCCGTCCTTTTCCACCTTCCAAAAAAAGCCCTTGCTGTCCATCCGTTCAAGATACACGGCACGATTTGCGGCATCCCAACCAACGCGATAACCGGCATTTTCAGCCAGGAAGCGGAGTGGCGCATACAAAATGCCGTCCACGATTTTTGGGGCAACATTCAGCACATAACCTTCGCCATTTGCCATAGCCTGCTTTTGACCACGCTTCAGTTCAAAAGAAAGCTTCCCTTTCGATGCATGTAGAGTAGAGGTCGCCGCGTCCCAGCTCAGTTCATAGTCCAGTCCTTCCAATAAGACTTTAGCCGGAACCATCGTAGTGGCCTGTTCAATATATGGCTGTCCCTGATCAAAGGCGATTTCTTTATCTCCAAGCGCAAGATACACAGAGGATGCTGCTGCCTGCGCTGGCGCGCCACCTGTCGACAATACAAACAACAAAATAAAGCTTAAAAACAACACCGTTAATTTTTCTAATTGTATTTTTATGCCAAATTTCATTTCAAGCCTCAATCCTTTCGGAGTATCGTTTTGTTTATTCTAAAATTCCTTGTTTCGATGGATTCGTACAGATAGGAAATAGGATAATACAAACATAAGTAATGCCAAAGCTAAAGAGACATAATCCACGATAATTGAGCTTTTAAAATTGGTAGTCTTGTCGGACAAAAATAAGAGGTACCAGACTAGTAGCCGCAGACCAACAGATAATCCGGCTGCAGCAAACAGCAAGGTTTCGCTTTTTTCCGCTCCCAGCTTCAAAATAAGTGGATAAACAATTGCAATGGTCGAAAAGGACAGCTGCAGTCCATATCCATAGCCTGAGATTATCATTTTAGAATTGAGTTCGCCCCACAAACCTTGAAACGCCACTGTAATCAGGCTTGTCGCAACCCCAATTAAAATCAAAAATAGAAATGATATATATTTGGCAGTTATAATGTTTCTTCTTGTAACCGGCAAGGTAATTTCAAACTTGTTCCATTTAGAAGCTGCATCCATCTTCAGCGATGCACCCAGATTAGTGGCAAAAACAAAGATCTGAATTGCAATAATCATAGGAATAAAGGAAGCCTCCTTTAGAAAAAGTGCTGCGATCGCCACAACTAAAGCGATAATGAGTGACAGCCTGATATTTTCCTGCGTAGAATAAAAGTTGTTTGCTAGCAAACCTTTCATTTTAATGCTCCCCCTTTATTAGTAAAAGCATAATTTCATCAATGCTTCCTGTATCTACAATAATCCCACTGTATTTTTGTCCGAAGGCCTTTCTGTCCTTTACTAGTACATCGATTTGATAATCCCTTTTTTTATAGGCCATCATGTCCGCACGATCAATGAGCTGAAACTGTTCAGCTTTGCAACGGGCAATTCCATATTCATAAAGCAACACATCTTTATTCTCGGTTAAAAGTACCTTCCCTTGATGAATAAACGTGATATAGTCGGCAATTTTCTCCAAATCGCTCGTGATGTGGGAAGACATTAGAATAGAATGATTTTCGTCTTCGACAAACTCCAGAAATACCCCTAAAATTTCGTCCCTGACAATTGGGTCCAAACCGGAGGTCGCTTCATCCAAAATGAGGAGCTGAGGTCGGTGCGATAGAGCTACCGTAAGGGCCAGCTTTATTTTCATTCCCCGCGAAAATTGTTTAATCTTTTTTCTTGTATTCAAATTAAATCGCTTTGCAGTTTCCAGAAAAAAGAGCTGATCCCACTGCGTATAAGTGCCCGCCATCACCTTAGACAGCTGAAGTGGTGTTAATAATTCGGGGAAATTGTCTGCATCAAACACAACACCCACTTGCTCCCGAATCTCCTTATCCTTGTCGTCCATTTCTCGACCGAAGATTTTTATAGTCCCGCTATCCTTTTTAATCGTATTCAAAATAGCATTCATCGTTGTTGTTTTTCCCGCTCCATTTTCGCCTACAAAGCCCATAATCGTTCCACGAGGAATTGCAAACGAAACATGATCCAGACGATAATCTGAATTTGGATATGTTTTGGTTAGATTTTTAATTTCTAAACTGTAGGTCATAACTACTCCTCCGTATAAAATATAGTTAGCAATTCGATCAATTTTGGCAATGGAATACCCCCAGTTCGAGCCGTTCCCGCCGCCAGATTTAAATATTCTTCAACCTTTTTTTGTAGCTCCTCCTGAATAAACTCCTTATTCCTTGCCGCTACAAAGCTCCCCCGCCCAACCGTTGTTTCTATAAATCCATCCCGCTGCAAATCTTCATACGCTTTTTGTACTGTAATAACACTGACATGAATGGATTTGGCAAGTGAACGCATAGACGGAATTGGATCACCAGTCTTTAGCTCCCCATTCATAATCATGGCTTTAATTTGCGAGGTTATTTGTTCATAAATAGGCTTGCTTGTATTGCTGCTAATTATTATCTCCACATAAACCACCTTATCGAACTTTAATGTACTTAGTGTACTTATTGTATAAGTACATTATGTTACAGTTTATTTTCTTTGTCAATAAAAAAAGAGGAGCTCTTCACCCATCGTATTATTTTCCCTATATCCTTAATCACACAACAAGCCAACAGCTATACGGTTTAACACCAAATTATATTTTTTATATTGACAACTGCTAATCCTATCCCATATATTATAACCAACGGTTAGTAACCATTGGTTATAATATATACACAGGAGAGTGAAGCGATGTTTGCTGGACATTTTGGATTAGCAGCTGCTGTAAAAGCGAAGGCGCCTGAGGTACCGCTATGGGCTTTGATGGTAGGGACACAACTTCTTGATTTAGCCTTTATGCCTCTTTTACTAAGCGATATTGAGACGATGGATCAGACTATTCATGGTAGTGGTTACGGGAAGTTGATTATTCATGCAGATTATTCACATTCACTAGTTGTAGCTCTTTTATTATCGTTCTTGGCAGGATGGTTTGGTCGGTGGCGTTGGGGGATAAAGGCGGGAATTGTTTTGAGTGGCGTGGTATTCAGTCATTGGATTCTTGATGTTGTGGTCCATCGAGCAGACATGGTTCTGCTGCCAGGGAATTTAGGAAACCTGCCTTTTCTTGGCTTCGGCGTCTGGAGATTTGCTTGGTTGTCCTTTTTGTTAGAGTTTCTATTCATCCTTGTAGGGATTATTATGCATTTCCGTTTTGCTCTGAAAAGTACATCCAAAAGTACATCTACAGGACAAAGAAAAACAACTGCCTTGCTCTCTTCGGTTGTGCTGGGGACTGTTCTTATGGTAACGTTGATTTCAAGTGCAATTGATTTATTTTAAGGGGGTGCCATGATCGATGGCTTCCAAGCAAGAAATTCGATCAGCCGAAACCAAAAAAAATATTTTGCAAGCAGCGGGAAGGCTTTTCTCTACTAAGGGCTATGATGCGGTTACCATGCGGGAAATCGCCAAGGAAGCAGGCTGTTCACATACAACGATATATATTTACTTTAAAGACAAGGAGGTTTTGCTCCATCAGCTATCTATGCCTCCATTATTGTCTCTCATGGCGCGTATGGATCAATTACTTGCAACAGAGCCATATCCTGAAGCCCAATTAAAAACGATGAGCCTATTAATGATTGAATTCTGTTTAACTCACCGTAATATGTACAGTTTATTTTTTAATGTGAAGTCAATAAGAGTAGATCATCCTTCACCAGAAATGGAGCTAAATCAATTACGTAACAACTTGTTCTCCAAACTCAGAAATGTTATTGCAGCTTATCTGAATAATGACCCCTTATCAGAACGCTCACTAATGTATTCGAGGATATACTTCTTCACACTTAATGGGATCATTTCCACCTACGCCAGCTCTGAAGAAACAGTAGACCAACTAATGGAGCGACTCCGGCCCACATTTGAACATACCTTTGAGGTGCTGCTTAAAGGTATTGACGCATTAAATACTTGATTCACAAGAGGCTAGGACAATAACTCAACCGAACTATTACGAAATTCAAAATTGAAACTTCGAAAAATAGTTCGGTTATGTGCCCTAAATACAAAAAATAATACCACTCACACGGGCTTGTGGGTTTGAAGGAATATCCCTAACTATTTCTATAATTCGATCTCCGTTAAGTTCAAATTCATCGCTTTCCCTCCGACTTTAACTTCGAAAATTTTATTTTCTTTTATAGCTAAGGAAACTCTGATTTCAGATGGCTTTTTCATAGAATAACCTTGTTCAAAAATAATGTTTGCAGCTTGCTTCTCGTTGATTTTCCCATGATGGTACAAATAACAGCCAAGTGCACCACTTGATGTTCCTGTGGCAGATTCCTCGGGAATACCATATAAGGGAGCAAAGTTTCTACAATAAGCATTAGCCCCATGTAAAGATTCCAAAGAAAAAACATGGTATCCAACAGCATTGTACTTCTGGCTGACTTCTTTTATTTTGTTCATATCTGGTCTGATCGCATCTAAAATTTCAATGCTTTTTACAGGAACCATAATATCCCGAAGTCCCGTTGACACAACTTGAACTAACAAGTCTTCTGAAATTTGGGATTGACTAATATTCAAGGAATCAGCTACTTCATCTTTATCTAAAACTTCGGAAAATACAGGTATAGATTGATTCATCATCACAAAATTTTCGTTATGAATTTCAATCCCAAGTATCCCTGCTTTAGTTTCCTGCTCATATTTACCTTGCTTTAACAAATTCAGGCTAGACATTGCATAAAAGGTAGCAATCGTAGCATGACCACATAAGTCTACCTCTTCATTTGGTGTGAAGAATCTCACTTTAAAATCTGCCACGTTGGATTGCATTACAAAAGCAGTCT
This sequence comes from Paenibacillus turicensis, assembly GCF_017873435.1. GTDB lineage: Bacteria > Bacillota > Bacilli > Paenibacillales > Paenibacillaceae > Fontibacillus > Fontibacillus turicensis. The sequence continues at coordinate 25,662 of NZ_JAGGKG010000004.1, forward strand.
CACTAAATCCAAGAACAGCAGCAATTTTTCTCATTTGATCCTCAGATAAGAAATCTGCATTCATCACAACACCTGCGGGGTTTCCCCCTTCTTTTGTTTTAGCAAAAGCATTTAATGTGTATACATTTATTTTCATATAATTCTAAACTCCAATCACTCAAGATTTTTACCCATAGTTAAATTATTTGGCTAGCAGTATGGTAGGTTAATATCATTGTTGGTTCCATGTTTGTTGTAACCATTGGGCAAATTGCTCCTTCTCCTCGAACTGTGGATAATGAGCAGAGTTTTTAAAAATGACAAACTCCTTTTTCGGCGCTTGTAGTACGTCAAAGTACTCTTTTGCTAAGTTAACAGATGTCATATAATCATATTGGCCCATCACAAAATAAACAGGTATATCTACTTTATCAACAATTTTGGTAATGTTATTTTTTGATTCTTCAACTAACAAAATCTTCTGAGATAATGAAACGCCTTTTAAATAGCGAATAACATCAAGCAAATTATACTCGGGATTTAAGAGAAACCCTTGATAATAATCCATATTATCATCAATGAGTCTCGCTGCTCCGCCATATTTTCTAACCATATCTCTTGGTGTAAGTTGCTCCCCTTTTTGGATAGAACTTCGAAGCTTTTCTAGTTGTTCTGCATCTTTTAAATTCCCTGCTAGCTTTGCTTGTTCAATAGAATAATTCAAGCTATCTAACTCGCTTTTTTGATGATCGGAAACCTGTCCAATCCCAATATAAGCCGAAAACTTGTCAGGTGATTTTTCAACTGCCTGTAACCCAATATACGTTCCAAAAGAATGACCTATCAGTAATACCTTTTCTTGTTCAAATTTCTTCGTAACATAATCTGTTAAAACCAATAAGTCATCCACAAGCAAGTCTGTAGACAAGTTAGAGTAATCCTCAAAAAAGTGATACGACTTCCCGCTTCCACGTTGATCATAGTGCACAATTGTAAAGTTTTTTTCTAGTAAATCTTGATATTTACGTACATAAGGAATTTCAGAGCTACCAGGACCACCATGAACAAAAATAACAATGGGATTCCGTCTGTCCTCTCCTCTAATCATGACTTCATGATCAGTGCCATTAATCTTGATCTGCTTTAAAATACTTACGCTATGCTCTCCCGCAATTCGAGGTGTCCATGTTGGAAACACCAATCCGACTAACAGAAGTAGAATAATACCTATTAGAATTAATTTGGTTATCTTTATATATTTTCTTTTTCTTTTCAAATAGAACGACTCCTTAACCTAAACTATTTAAAAATTTTAAAAATACAGTTTGGCTGGTTTGTTTGTTTATGTTTATTAAATATTATATTGTTCTTATCAGAAAATCCACACCTAAAGGAATCCCTCCTGGTTCTGTTTCCATGATAATACTAAAGCACCCTCGCCCACATATGTGAACGAAGGTGCTTTTACTTTTGCTCCTCTAAGGCAGAAAAAACTTAACTCTTTATTGAATTGAACTCATCAGCTCATAAAAGTATTTGGATTCATGCGTCTTATTAAGCTTATACCAAGCATCTAATGTGTTTGATGAAAACACGTCCAGCACTTTCAAGACGTGCATACAAAATTCCAACGGAGCTATCCCAGATGCGGTAATCAGATTCCCATCTGTTACTGCTGACTCCATTTTGTAATACTTCTCACCCTCATAATTAGGGCAGATCATTTTAAGATATTCCAGGTCATTGCTTGTATGCCAATGTGAATTTAACAAGCCTGACTGAGCAAGCCCCATTGTAGCCCCACAAATCGCTGCAACCAATATCCCTTCCTTTAGACACTTCTCGGCGATATTTAAAACGGGTTGGTGTATGGCTTCTGTCCATGTATTGCCACCAGGTAAAATCAATACATCTATACTTTCAATATTACACTCATCCAGTTTAATGTCAGGCAAAATTTTCAATCCACCCATTGTGGTTACAGGCGTCTTTTCAATTCCAACCGTCACTACTTTTAATGGAGCAAGTCCCTTTTTATAATATCGTCCTAAGTTCAGTTCGGCAGTTAAGTAGCCAATTTCCCAGTCTGACATGGTGTCAAATACATAAAGATATACTGTATTATTCATTTTTCCATTGATTGTTTCATTCATTAATTCATTCATTTTGTTATTTCTCCCCATTATCTATTTATCAAGGTATATCAACCCTCAGTCGATAATCAATGACTATCCTAAATATAAAACAACTTCACTGACACCTGCTGTCAGTGAAGTTATTAAAGTTGATAATATTCCATTAACTCTGATGCAATAGCAACAAGTCTTTCTCTCACGCTCTGTGGTTCGATAACTTTAATGGATTTACCATAGGATAAGAGAAAATAAGGAACCTGATCATGAATTGATTTTTCCTCAAACAAAAAGATAGCTTGATCAGAAGTTCGCTCCTTCAAATGATGACCTAAAAACCAATGCAAACCTAATTCATTCAACGCATCTGGCTTGCCTTCAATAATTAAAGAGACTAACCCCTGCTTACTCACTAAATCAGGTAATAGGTTGTTCATAAAAAATTGTCGGGACGAAAAAGCTTCGGGACGTGTAAATATGTTTTGCGAACATTTGATTGATAAAATCCGATCTACGCGAAAGCTTCGTATTCCATTCCTTAGGTGGCAATATGCAACTGTATACCATTTGTCGTTCCAGTAAACCATTCCATAGGGGTCTATCCTCCGATTTTTTAGTTGCTCATCACGGCCTGTGCGATAATCAATTTCTACCGACAATTCCTTTTCAACAGCCTGCTCTAATTCTGTCAGCACTGGCTGAATAGAAGCATTTACCGCATGATTTATAACTTCAAATCCTTCTAAATGATGGTTAAGCAAACTTACTTGTGCCTCATTTGAGTACATTTTCAGCTTTGTAGTTGCTTGATCTAATGCTTCACTCAAAGGGTATCCAGCTTCTTTTGCAAAAACAGCCGCTTGCAGCAGTGCCTTTTTTTCCTCCATATCAAACAGCAGAGGGGCTCTAATAAAATTATTTAGCAAACTATACCCGCCATTATGACCCGGGTCGGATATGATAGGCACTCCACTGGCACATAGTGCATCAATATGCCGATAAACTGTTCTAATATTGATCTCTAACTTTTCGGAAATCTGTTTTGCAGTCATTTTAACGCCTGAATTGAGCATCCACAAAATTGCCAGCATATTATCGTTTTTAGCCATGATGTGCCCCCCAAAATCAGAATAGTTAATGTAAAAATCTCGAGTAGCCAGTAAAGTGGCAGCCCGAGATTTTTACATACTTGTACTCCAAAGTGTCCATTTAATACACCACTGGGACTAGTATAGCATAATTTATATTATCAAAAATCAAGGGGGATACAAATGATAATTGGAAATGAAGTTAATAGCGATGTAGTAAAAAGTTATCCGCAATATGTAAAAGAAGCAAATATAACACCGCTCATTTTATCCAAGGTAGCCATGCAGCAGTTAACGGCAACAGATTCCAGAGGAGATTCGCTCCAGATGGCAGCTATAAAGGCTGTCAATGCAATGAAAAATGAATATGGGCAAGGAGCCAGCACATTGGTAATGATATTTAATGCCAGCGGAGAGACACTAAGATATCAGGCCAATAAGGACTGGTCAGGCGAGACGGAAAAATATCCCTTTGATCTAACAATAGCTAATGGAGAATACAGCGTATTTTTGCATGTAAAGTCAGGAATCTTTACTGGCTCAGTGGGCTGCGTGGTTTTTAGAGGAGATTCAGGCTCAGACTTCTTGTTCGCTTGGGACAATCCTTATATCGGAGACAATAGTTCTTATGTTGATGTTAAAAGCAAAGATTACTGGCCAGGTGTACAACGATGGAGTGATGTGGAGAGCAAGCTGACATCATCAGGAATTAGTTCTAATACTGATAACGGCACGTTTGTTGTTAACTCGATGATAGGGTTGGCTACGTCTCCCATCGCCCAATATACTGTTACTAGAAAGGCCTAATTTAATTCTATCGAGGCAGCGAAAGACCTGCTATTTCTTAACTGAGGAATAGCAGAACCTTTCTTAAACTAAGGTCCATTTATACAGGAGTAATTTGCGCTTATAGATAATAGATAATAAGAAAGGAATGGAACGAAGATGAACTATACCTTAGATTTTGATGACACTCAAGCACTGATTGATGCTCTATATATCAATGAAGTGAATACCATAGAACGGTTCCGCTATAACAAACCACAGGCCCAGATTAATGATTTACAGAATTGTGCTAAGGCCTATGAAGAAGCTAACAATCTGCTGCAGATGGAGAAGCAACAGTCCGGGGAGAGCCAAGACAAACAGGACACACTGGTACAGGATATATGGAAGGCGGCTAGAGCAGGAGTTGTATTCTCCTATGAAACTATTAAGAATTTTAAACTTAGGGCGGAATATCTAAATAAAATAAGTAATTCAATTAAATTATTTGATTACCATCCTGAAACTGGGAGATTTAGAAATACCCATTTTGCTGATATTCTCGATCCAGAAGAGGACCTCTATGATATGATTAATAAATCTATCCAAGAGTGGGCGAAGAAAACATCAGATGTTTGGGGAAATGCGGCTGCATACAAGGAAAAAACATTTAATAATTTTATTGAAGGCAAGGAATATAACCTGGAATCGTATGTAGTGAGGTATGCAGGTAAGGATAAACTAAAGCTTTTATCATATATGCGTTATTTTGGTACTGCTCTAATTGTCTTCACACTAGGAGTGATCACTTGGCAATTAGTGGAAAAACAGGATAAAATACGAGCAGGAGCGGAGATTCTTGTAAGTGTGGGAGGCGCTTTAGGAGGAGGCCTTTTAGGAGAGGTGGGAGGTACTTTCTTATTTGGCTGGATCATGGAGGATCTTGGAGCTGTTATAGGTGGTATATTAGGAGGACTGGTTGGAGCCTTTGCAGGAGGAGTTGCGGCAGTATGCCTGTTTGATGCCATGCTGGATGCCTTTTTTTACACACCTAAAGTTGGTAGGCTGACAGGCACTTTGTTCAGTGGTCCAATTATGTATGAACTCACACTGCCGGATAATACAACCTTATCTGGCAATTTAACAGGTAGCTTATGAGCTTAAGAGAGAAAACGGACAAATGCATCATGACAGATAGAATAAGCCAAATGCAAAGTGGACTGATTGGGCAACTACATGTGTGATATGAATTTATAAACAAAAGCCCATTGGCACAACTTCTTTATCAGACGGATTGTCAAGCCAAGTTTTACAATCCGTCTCAAATAAAAAGATACCTAAATCAGAAATGATAGACACTCCACAAAGTATCCTATTCGATTTCAGTTAAGAAACTATACCCATGAATTTTAAACCCAATATTTTTATAAAACTCATGAGCACTTTCACGCTTTATATTGCTTGATAAGCTAACTTTATAACAAGATTTTTCCTTGCATATCTCGATGGCATATTGCATCATTTTAGTACCAAGCCCTTTGCCTTGAAGCTCAGATGATACAATCACATCCTCAATCAATCCGGTTTTTGAGCCCATATGTGCTAAATTGTCCATAATCGCAAGCGCAAAGGTTCCAACAATCTTGTTATCCAATTCAGCAACATAGATACTATAATCCGGATATAATTTCATTTGCTCAAAAATTATCTTCGCCTCTTCCACAGACAATATCTTTCCGTTATCCATATCAGGCTGGGCGTATAACTGCAAAATTTGTAGTAAGTCAATGATCTCGGCTTTTCTAATAATCATGGAAGTCACTCCTATATAGATTGAACTAAAGAAACGACTGATTAGAACATAACACAGAGTCGATCAATAATGGTCAAAGGCACTTTCATAATCTTGTTTAAAATGAGGTAACCTTTTAGGTTTTATTTATTATCAAAGTATTTTTTCGTGATATCCATTTTTTGTAATAAAAACTAGCTCACGGCTCTCATAAACGATTTTTAATATCTTATAAAATTATTTCGCAGATCAGATACAGGCCTTATTAGCGGCATACCGCCCCCTCCTTTACATATCATTATTTTATCGCTATTATGATAAAATTCAAAATTCATTTTTTCTAATTTTGAAGCGTACTAAAATGGATTAATGCCAATATAAGAATTATCATTATTCACGATATCGGAACTGGTGTCGTTTTTCTTTGTTGACCAGTCGGTTCTCCTTTAGATGCATCTGTTCATCTGTTGTAGATCAGCCTGGAATAACTATCCCAACTTTGAGGGATTGAAGAGGTTTGGCTTATATGATTATAATTCAGATATTGGATTGAGATTATAATTAGCGGCAGGGATGCCGAAAAGGAGAATGCATATGAATAACCAAACATCAATAGCTCCGAAACGGCAAAAAGTCCGCTCTGATATAGTAAATGAGTATGTAAAATCGCCTAAGAAGCAGAAAAAGCTGTATAAAAAAACATTATGGCTTGTTGTTGTCTCACAAATATTCGGAGGAGCGGGGCTGGCTGCTGGGCTTACGGTCGGAGCGCTACTAGCACAGGACATGCTGGGCAACGACAGCCTTTCTGGCCTCCCCGCAGCATTGTTTACGCTGGGCTCCGCGGCAGCGGCGTTTATCGTGGGAAGGTTATCACAGCGATTTGGGCGCAGAATCGGGCTGGCTGCAGGATTTATAGCGGGTGGAGTCGGAGCAGCTGGCGTTGTGTTTGCCGCGCTTTGGGAACAAATAGCACTGTTGTTTGTTTCCCTGTTGATTTATGGAGCGGGCACGGCAACCAATCTGCAAGCTAGATATGCGGGTACGGATCTGGCACTGCCACATCAGCGGGCTAAAGCAATTAGTACAGCACTGGTGTTTACGACGATTGGTGCAGTGGCAGGTCCCAATCTGGTAGAGCCGACTGGCCGCATGGCGGTCTTCATCGGTCTTCCTGCTTTGTCGGGGCCGTTTATTCTAGCGGCAGCTGCCTATTTGATAGCAGGTCTCGTGCTACTACTGTTTCTTCACCCTGATCCGTTTATCGTTGCCAAGGCGATTGACGAAGGGGAAAGATTGAATAAAGAGTCGCAGGTGAAAGGCGGCAAAAATCTTCAGGCTAAGGGAGAAGCAAGCCACCCTGAGATGGCCCATAACCGAACAGGACTTATTGTGGGAGCAACGGTGATGGTGCTGACCCAAATCGTAATGGTAGGCATTATGGTCATGACTCCTATTCATATGAAGCAGCATGGTCATAGTCTTGGTGATGCAGGTCTGGTGATCGGTATCCATATCGCGTGCATGTATTTGCCTTCCCTGTTGACTGGCGTGCTGGTGGATAAGCTTGGCCGCACCTTTATGTCTTATGCGTCAGGTGTAACGCTGCTACTAGCGGGTTTGACCGCGGCTTTTGCACCAGGCGAATCTATGACCTTGCTTATTGTGGCGTTGGCGCTTCTCGGCTTAGGCTGGAACTTTGGCCTGATTAGCGGAACGGCGGCCATTATCGACTCCACAACGCCGAAGGTTCGCGCGAAGACACAAGGCACAGTCGATGTGCTGATTGCGCTGGCCGGTGCGTCCGGTGGCGCTTTATCTGGTATGGTCATGGCTGACGTTGGCTATTCCATGCTTTCTCTAGCCGGAGGTTTGATGTCCTTGCTGCTTATTCCGATGGTGGCCTGGTCATGGAGGAAAAATTCAGCTTCTCATTGACGATATCACATAACCGCCTATAGCCAGCAACAAAAAGCTGGTGATGGGCGGTCCAATATTCAGGTCGTATTCATTTCAACATGAATAGCTAGCAGTTCATTTACAAGATGGGAAGCAAATTTTTATTTAGCTATGCCTAATTCGTAAAACTTTTCTATTTAAGAAAACGAGGAAGTATCATTGGTTGGTATTTTTCTAAACTGCAATATACCAGTATACCCCGTACTTATCAACGACTTCAGCACAGCAGGAACTCCATGGAAGGGACCCCATCTCTAATAGCACCTTTCCATCCTTCGCTAACATCTCATATGCCCTTTTTACTTCCTGTTCACTCTCAAAGTTAATCCCATAGCTCATAGTAGGGCGTGATCCTTCTAATGATGAGGCGAGCATGAGATTAACCAAGTTATCATTATGTGATTCGCTAACAGCAAATATTTCTTGTCCGTTTCTAAGTAATGATGCATGCATGTATGTGCCATCTGGAAATTTCTCATGGTGTCCCAAGTTTAGTCCAAAAGCTTCTGTGTAAAGCGCCACAGCTTCAATGGTATTTTTTATATATAAGGTTGCTCCTAGTTTCATCCTGTATATTCCTTCATTAATCAGATTTTATAAAGCCATACAAGTGAGCTTGTAGCTTTGAAATAGCAGCACAGAGACACATAACCAGTTGGCAAGCCAACTCATACTTCATACTTTATTTATAGAATTTGCTTCAGTTCATGTCCCGCGCCCTCAAATATGTTGTACTTGTGCGGAATGTGTAATGAATCTAAGTACAAATGCAAAATCTCATTATCACAGAACAATATATCGTCCGTTCCAATATGCAAATTTATATCGAGGCTGCCTCGGATTTTTTCTGCATTTTGTCTTATCGAGCACAAAATATTGCCATCCTCAAAATATCTTTCTTCTGTCATCATATCTGTATACAGCTCATTGGCCTTCTTCGGATCAGCCCCCACTGTACCAGAATCTTTGTGATAATAATGGTGATATGTACCTGCGTAAGCTGTTACCGTAGAAAATAATTCAGGATATTTAACGGCATAATTAAATGCCATACCTGCGCCCATCGAAAAACCAGAAATTGACCTACCACTACGGGCTGTCTTCGTTTTGTATTCGCTTTCGATATGCGGTAACAACTCGTTAATAAACATGAACTCAATAGGCAATTTCTCATATTTTTCGATAACCGGTGAAGTGTTTGGAAACACTGTAATTTCCGATTTGTTTTTATATATTTTTTCCATTGTCCACACTTCAGATGATTCATTACCGGTCCATCCATGTAAATGATATGAAACTGAGTATTTTTCACTATTCTCTTTGTAACCAGGTGGTAAATAAATATTGTAGCCAATATCCCTAGCCATAAACTGACTGTAATATGTTTGATGTATTACATTTTCCGGGGACTCCATTGGGGGATTAATGAATTCCATCTTCTACTCCTTTTCGCGGAAAGTCATATACTTTACGCAGTTTGCTTAGGTTAATCAAAATTAATATGTATATCAACCATAAGCCATAAGCGTCAGTCTGTCTTCATCGCATATGCTCCGACTATATAATTTTTACAGGAATATCTTATCACTGCTTAAATATTGTGTATTGTAAAAAATCGACATAAAATTATACCCTCAATGAATTTTCTTCAGAGCTTCTAAAGGTGTCATCGTATGGTAGCTTTTAAAAGAATTTATTAAATGTGACTGATCGGTATAACCGTATTTGAGTACAGCTTCCTGCGCATCAAAATGCTTTTGAAAAACAATATCGTGCCATAGATTCTGATAGCGCACGAGGTTGGACGTTTTCTTAATGGTAGTTCCTATGTATTCCTGAAAGAGGCGTTCAAGCTGTCTCTGACTAGTGCAAGCATAAGCACAGGCGTCTTTCACACCAGATGAGCCTCGACTTTTCAATATATAGTACAGTGCATTCATAACACAACTATTTTGCTTGGATAAATCCAGTTTTGACAGGAGAAAACGATCTGCTTTTATAACTCTTTCCTTCATCGTAAGTGTGTCGAGCAGCATTTCAGTAAAAAATGGTTTCCAATCCTTAAAATACAAGTCAATGTCATTATAGCTATGAACTGTTTCGCGCAGATGAAAATCGCAGTAAGCATGAATGCTCCAAAAGTAGAATCGTATTGCAAAACGCGACGTAACATCTGTTGTTTGTACAGGAATAAATGTAAAAGCCGTTTCACCCATGCCGCATAATTGACCATTTACAAAACCAGTTGTGTGGTTAATATCAAAAATAACATCCATGCAGGTATCTGGAATGACTAGCAAAGGTTCCAAACTTTGTTCATCCCGAGAAACTCCTGTTCCCCAATAATTCGCAATATAAGGTTTTAGAGGATCACAGGGAGTATATCCATTAAACGTAGTTGCCTGAGCTGTTAGCGGTTGATAAAGAGAAGCTAAGTTAACCATACAATAACACCTTAGACCTGTAGGAGTATTTTTCTATTCTTTGGCTTTTTATCATAACGAACTGCTTTAAATTGCTCATCCCGGGGCCTCCCCTCTTACTCAGATTATAAAATGCGAAACGAAGTCAAAGTCAAGCCTTTTAAAATCCCTTGACACTGGCGACGATGTGTTCCAACCTGACATTTTTATTATAACGGACAGCTCTACTGCTGTATGTGATCTAATCACCCACTGGTCATAGAAGATACCAAAAAAATCATAGTTTTTAACTTTTCGACTATTTTATAATTAATAAAATATGGAAGCCCGAGATAAATAACTTTATAGAGAGGTGATTGTATGAAGGTTCATTTTTTTCAATTAGATTCTGTTAAGGATGAAAGTTTAAAATACGCTGTAGTTGTGTCCCGATTTAAGGGAGAGTGGATTTTGGTAAAACATAAAAAACGTACAACTTGGGAAATACCTGGCGGGAAGCGTGATCCCTATGAAGGAATTGACAAGACAGCCGAACGCGAGCTTTTTGAAGAAACAGGAGCAACCTCCTTTACAATTACTCCCGTGTGTATTTATTCTGTACAACATGATTTGAAGGAGGAATCCTTTGGGATGCTGTTTTATTCGGAAGTGTCCGAGCTTGGCAAACTGCCAAATAGTGAAATAGGAGAATTACGTGTATTCAACCATTTACCTTCACAATTGACTTATCCTGAAATACAACCTCTTCTATTCAATAAAGTGTTGAAGGAGCTGGAGATAAAGCTTTCCTGATTTCTCATTAAGTAAGGTATTATAGAAAAGCATACTTCCTAAAAACCCTATCATAAGAGGACATTGTTCAATTAAGCTCATTTGCGTATGTCCGTTCTCGGGAACATATTCACAAATCTTACTGCTTAAGAAAAGGGCACTCTTACTAGGAGCGCCCTCAATCATTAACATTGATGTAATTAATAGTCTTTTTTCTTTACTGGAATCCAGATTTCACTTCGATACTTTGGATTTTTAGTGTCTGGACTCTCGTTCCACAAAATTTCAGGCCCTTCAACTACCTCATATCCTGAAGACGGAAACCACTCTGAGTATATTCTACTCCACACATTTTGAAGTGTTTCTGGGAATGGTCCAATAGCTTCAAACACTGCCCAGGCACTAGCATCAACTTTTAATATATCAAAATCTATAGTTTCATTATTTGATGTTGCTACTCCAATATAATGATCTAATTCTCCTTTTTCCTCCATCCTTCCTTCCGAGAAATTAGCAGAAGCACTAATAATACCTGTTGGCTCTACATTTGAAATTGCTTTTAATTGTGTAATAACCTCCGGTGTTAAAAGTTTAGTCATTTTTGCAATCTCTGGATTGACACCTTCAAAAATAATTGGAATTCTCTTCTTAAATCCTACTATCTTAAAAGATCCTTTCTCAACGATACGATAGTTCATTTCGCATCTCCCTTTAATTGATAATTGAAAGGTCATTCGAGGATAAGCTTTTAATTGTATATGCTCACTCCTTGCCTCAGAAGGGAGGATACCATGCAGGGCATGAAATGCACGGGAAAATGAATCAGCCGAATTATAGCCATATTTGATAGCCACATCAATTATTCTCAAATCCCTATCTTTCAAATCAAGTGCAGCCAACGACAGTCTTCTTCTCCGAATATATTCTGATAAACTTATGCCTGCTAAAAAAGAAAACATCCGCTTAAAATGATACTCTGAACAGTAAGCCATTTTTGATACTTCACTATAATCAATTTCTTCTGTTAAGTGCTCTTCAATATATGCCAATGCATGGTTCATACTTTTTAAAGAATCCATTGAATAACCTCCTTTCATCATCGATATTATCAAAGGGTGCGTTTTTCCATACGACAATCAGTGCACAATATAGTCGAGTCTGTTACAAAGTAGGGTAATAAAAGAATAAGGAGTTTTTGCTTTTTTGTGTTTAACATATATTCATGTCGTTCCGAACAAGAAATAAACAGTGTAATTTATGACTTATTAGTTCCTAACCAACCTCACCACGCACTCCACATGCGTCGTATGCGGAAACATATCCACAGGCTGCGCCTCAACCGCCTTATATCCCCCATCCTCCAACACACGCAAATCCCGTGCTAGCGTAGCAGGATTACAACTCACATAAACCACTCGCTTTGGCTTCATTTCCAGAATCGTCTCAAGGAGCTTCGCATCACAGCCCTTGCGAGGTGGATCAACCACAATCACATCGGCTTCAACGCCTTGCTCCCTCCAACGAGGGATAACATCCTCAGATGCTCCTACCTCAAATTGAACATGGCTCATATCATTTAACTCCGCATTCACACGAGCATCCTCAATCGCCTCTGGTACAATTTCAACCCCATATACCTTCTTCGCATGTTGGGCTAAAAAGAGAGAGATTGTCCCGATCCCGCAATACGCATCAATCACCGTTTCATTGCCAGTTAAACCAGCATACTCAACCGTCTTCTGATATAACACTTCTGTCTGTTCAGGGTTAACCTGATAAAAGGAGCGAGCGGAGATGGCAAACTTCACGTTGCCAATATAATCATAGATGACTTCACGTCCCCATAAAACTCTTGTCACATCACCAAAAATGACGTTTGTACGACGTGTATTCACGTTTTGACATACACTTATCACCTGCGGGATTTGAGAAGTTATCGCCTGTATCCATTCCTCAACCTTAGGAATCCGATCCCCATTTGTCACAAGCACCACCATAATCTCACCTGTCGTCCGCCCAATCCGTACAACGACATGGCGCAACAGTCCTTGTCCTGTTTCTTCGTTATAAGGAGCGATACCTAGGCTTCTACCAATCTCTTTAATATGAGCGATCACATCATCGTTTTGCTCATGTTGAATGAGACACGTCTCCATATCAATGATGCGGTGCGAACCTTTAGCGTAAAAACCACCGATAAGAGAGTTTTCTAGAGAGCTATGAGTACTATGAGTACTACGCGAACTACGCTCTGGAGCAACGCCAATCGGAACCTGTGCTTTGTTGCGATAACGCCAAGGCTCTGCCATCCCTAGTGTAGGAAGCACTTTTATCCCCTCTAACCCTACTATCCCTTCTGAAACTCCGTCTACTAATGATGCTTCTAATGATGCGGTGACACTTAAAGTTAAGCCCGTATCTGTATCTTCACCTTTACCTGTAGCTAAATCTGTATCCAAATCCTTTGCCACAGATAACTTCCCAATTCGCTCTAACGCATCAATCACATGCTGGCGTTTCCAGTCTAGCTGCCCTTGATAACTTAAATGCTGAAGCTGACAGCCTCCACATTGCTCATAGATGTCACAAGGTGGAGTCACCCGTTCAGGGCTTGCTTGCAGTACGTTAAGGAGCTTGGCATAACCATATTGCTTTTTCGTTTTAAGGACCTTAACCTCCACCTGCTCACCGGGTAGTGCACCTGATACAAATAACGTGTAACCCTCTACACGCCCTACACCTTCACCATCATGGTTCATCCCAATAATTTCAATAACGCAGGTATCATTTTTAGCAACCGGTAAATCAGCAAATACAGTATCAGAAATTTTAGAATTGTTAAAAACGTGGCTTTTCATCGTTTTAGCCTTATTTTTTACTTGAGCTTTCCCTTGAGTCTTCCCTTTAGTTTTAACTTTATCTTTTACTTTACCATTTGCCTTAGTTTTTTCCCTAGTATCTGCCTTAGATTCTACTTTAGATTTAGCCTTCAAACTTTGTTTGGAATCTTGTCCCTGTCTTTTCGTAGCATTTCCTGCCTTTTCTGCATTTCCTACTTTTCTTTCGTTTCCTGCATTTCCTGCATTTCCAGCGTTTTTTTCGTTTCTAGAATTTCCTGAGTTCTCTGATTTCCCTCTATTTCCTGCTTCATTTCCCCGGCGCTTATTCATGAAAAACCGTTCACTTCTTTCCTTAAATTTATTACATACAAAACCCCCGTCAATCCTGACAGGGGAACATGTCATATTTCTTCTATCAACTACACATTTACACATCTATACTATAATTCGATTGTTTTACTTTACCGTATAGACTTTCAAGGTTTCATCTTATTCATTCAATTTCATTCAACCTTACATAAAAATGCTTAAATGCCTAGGCAACACTTCAAATACAGCCGGCAACTCTCCACCTAATTCACCATCTACGTTAATTTCCACCTTATTAGGGGAGGAAACCTCCATCCGATTTGTTTTGAGATAAATGACACGATGGTCATTAAAATGATCTCCACGCACAACCAAGGTGACAAGGCGAATAAACTCTGCTAAATTACATTTTTTCACGGCGATGACATCAAAATAACCATCATCAATGGAAGCGTTTGGCGCAAGCTTCTCAAACCCACCAACGGAGTTACTATTGGCAATTAAGAAGAGCATAAATTCACCTGACATCTCATCATAACCTTCTGCCTTAATGGTTAAATCAATAGGTGATAAATTAACCATCTTCTCAATGCCTTTCATGTAATAGGCATGTTGTCCAATCATCGTTTTCAAACGACTTGGCACTTCATAGCTAAGCTGGGTTAATGAGCCACCACCAGCAATATTTATAAAATAGCGATCATTGGCTTTACCAATGTCGATCGGCTTTGTATTGTTGTTAATAATTAAGTCACAAAAATCCTCCCATTTTTTCGGGATTCCTAATGCTCTAGCAAAATCGTTTGTTGTGCCTAACGGAAATATGCCTAGTGGAGGTGGGTTCTCTTTACCTGCTAACCCATTAACGACTTCATTTAGCGTTCCATCTCCACCCGCGGCGATGATAATATCATAACCACGCTCAACCGCAAGCTCTGCTTCTCGTGTCGCATCGCCTTCACTTGTCGTTGCATGACAAGATGTTTCAATTCCAGCTTGATCCAACTTCTCAAGAATATCTGGTAAGATCCGTCTCATTTCTTCTTTTCCTGAGGTTGGGTTATAAATCAACCTAGCTCTTTTCATATCCATATCATGCACGCCACCTGTTTTCAAAATATCAATGATTTCATTATATGAAATAATCGTACGAACATCCAGTCACATTACTAATTAATAAGAAATCAATTAAATCAAACTCTTTTTTTATCTCCATTAGTATTGTTAACCACTCCTAGCTATTTTGAGACATGATCAGCAATAAAAATATTAAAATATGATAAAACAAAGAGAGAATACAGAACGCAGAAAACAAAGCAAACACACCTCAGCAGTAAGTAGGAAAATCCCTTTTATACTTAGGTGTGTTATGTTTATACCCTTTGGCTTAACTTATCTCTATCTTACTTCTTATTTCCTGCTTGCCCTTAACGTCCTTAACGTCCCAAACGCTCCAACGTCATCTTGTACCCATCATTTCCATAATTAAGGCAACGCTTTACACGAGAGATCGTTGCTGTACTTGCACCTGTTTCTGCCTCAATCTGGTTGTAGGTATTGCCCTTACCAAGCATACGTGCAACCTCTAAGCGTTGGGATAAGGATTGAATTTCATTTACGGTACACAAATCATCAAAAAATGTATAACACTCTTCAATATCCTTTAAGGTTAAAATGGCTTCAAATAATTGATCGATACTTTTATCATTTAGCTTCTTTAGCTGCACTGGATAATCATCCCCTATAAATAACTAGTACTATACCTCCATTGTACCTGAGCAGCATCCCCAATTTCAAGCATTAACGATTTCACGCTGTAAAGAATAACTGCCCAAATCCGCATCTGCCTAACAAAACCGGGTCATTCGTCCATACGTTTATCACTGCTCCAACATACAGTGTAATATACAAACGCCTATTCTATAGGAAAAGGACTGTGATAAAATGCCACATTATAATACGCCCTATCGCGGCGCAACACCTTCATCCTATCCATCAGGTCAATATCCTGGTATTAATCAGCCTGATGTAGGATTCGAGATGAAGGCTCAAGCTTCATCTATAACACCTTATTCACCTCAAGTGTATGGAAGCAGCTTTACCCCGCCAAGCAGTGCACCAAACGCTGGAAAAAGCGGTGGCTTCTCCATGCCAAACATCAATGACATTAAAGGCTTTATTGAACGTATGGGTGGGGTTGAAGGAATCATTGCAACGATGGGAAAGGTTCAAAAAGTAATGCAAACCGTACAACAATTTGCTCCGATGGCAAAAATGCTTACGGGTTTATTACCTGGCGGTAGCAAAGGTTCTGCCGCTGACGATGAAAGTGATTACTCAGAATACAAGCCACGTCGGAAACGTAAAAAAACGAAAAAAGGAGTGAAATCTAAGACACCAGTAAAACGCAAAAAACGGACTACTCCAACAAAAAAGAAGCGTTAGAAATCTAACCCCTTCGTTTTTTAAAATTTATATTCAAACGAGAATAGGGACGCCGCTCAATCTTTAAGAACGGTAGTCCCTACCTCATTTTCAGTCTATTTAAACCATCCACGGCGAATAAACCACGTAATCATCCAAATCGTAAGCCCCCCCATGATGGCAAGCACACTGATATAGCCATACTTCCACGTAAGCTCAGGCATATTGTAAAAGTTCATCCCGTAAATTCCAGCGATTAGCGTCAAAGGCATAAAGATCGTTGTAATTACAGTGAGTGTTTTCATAATCGAGTTCATTCGGTTTGAGTTTAAGGAGATATAGGAATCCCTTAGGTCTGCTGTCATTTCGCGATCACTATCAATCATCTCAGATAACTTCAGCAAATGATCGTAAATGTCTGAAAAATAGGCTCGTTGCTCCTTCTCATTTTGGACATGCTGTGAATTTAATATTCGATACATCATATCACGCATAGGCACAATCGTTCTGCGGAGCTTTAACAGTCGCCCGCGTAGTTCAAAAACCTGCTTCATTAACACTTCAACAGACTCATGTGCGCCCCATTTTTCAAGCTCATCCAGTTCATCTTCTATTCCATATACACAAGGAAAATATTGATCGACCAGTGCATCTATAATTGTATAGGCTATGGTAAAGGGTCCATGAGTATGAAGCTTTTTATCGTGTGCTCGCTTCATCATTTCATTCCATGCCTCATTGACCTCCTTCACAGGAGCATGGTGATATGACACAATAAAGTTGTGACCAATAAACAAATTCACCTCAATATTGGCTAATGAATCCGGTCGAATGGCATGGAGGACGAGGAATTGGTAGTCATCGTAATAATCAATTTTAGGTCTCTGCAAAACATATAAGCAATCTTCAATGGCTAAAGGGTGAAAATTAAAAAAATCAGACAATAGAGCTGACTCTGACGGGGTAGGCTCACTAAAGTCAATCCAGCTCCATAAGTATCGTGTTGTATCATGAATATCTTCAATCGGTACATCCATTTCAAGCTCATGCTTATGATTCATCGACAAAATTGAGATCACGCTTGCTCCTCCTCAGGCAATTCAGTTCAAAAATTTAATTCAAATTTAATTCAGATTACATTCAAAAAAAGCCAATCGCTAGTCAATTGGCTTTCCCTATGGGTTCTTAACTCTATTTTAGAATAATAACATGTAAATTCCACCTGCTAATAAAGCAACAATTGGAATCGTAATCACCCATGCAATAACAATACGACCTGCGACAGACCAACGAACTGCGGAGAAACGTTTTGCAGCACCTACGCCCAAAATAGATGAAGTGATTGCATGTGTTGTACTAACTGGCAAATGAATCAACGTAGCACCAAAAATGACAGATGCTGCTGAGAGATCCGCTGCAAAACCGTTAATCGGTTCAATCTTAAAGATTTTAGTTCCCATTGTTTTAATGATTTTCCAACCACCAATGGAGGTCCCTAACGCCATCGCTGTTGCAGCAGCTAGCTTAACCCACAAAGGAACATGCATCGTTTGCTGATAATTTGCAGTCACTAATGCAAACGTAATAATCCCCATCGCTTTTTGTGCATCATTTGTACCATGTGTAAACGATTGAAGTGCGGCCGTTACAATTTGCATGGAACGAAAGCCTTTATTTACAGTATGCGGACTACGAGATGCAAATATCCATTTGAGTATGGTCATCACAATATAACCAATCCCAAACGCTAGAACTGGTGAAATAAGTAGTGCTTCAATGATTGAAGTAAAACCGCTTAAATTTAGTTTTTCTACTCCAGCGCCTACGTATACAGCCCCTGCCAATGCACCAATCAGTGCATGAGAAGAAGAGGAAGGAATTCCAAACCACCATGTGACCAAATTCCAAATAATTGCGGCTGTCAAAGTTGCAATAAGAATCTCTAATCCATTATCAAGCTTTGTAGGATCAGCGATACTTCCACCAATCGTTTCAGCCACACCTGTAAACATGATCGCCCCTAAAAAGTTCATCACTGCTGCTAGCATAATTGCACGCCGAGGCTTCAGTGCTCTAGTTGAAACTGAGGTTGCAATTGCATTTGCTGTATCATGAAAACCATTAATAAAGTCAAAACCAAGCGCCAACGTAATAACCAACAGTATAATAAATGTACTATCCATAACTATTTGCACAGATTTTTTCTCTCTATAAAATTATCCGCGCAATTCTATACCTCCCAAATAATTAAGAATTGCGCATGATGATGGACTCAAGCATATTTGCCACATGCTCACATGCGTCGGTTGTTGTTTCCAATCTTTCATAAATCTCTTTTTTCTTAATCAACAAAATTGGATCTGTTACTTTAGCGAATAATTCCGTAATGCACAGTCTTAATAGCTCATCACCTTGGTTTTCAAGATCGTTCAAGCGGATTGTATATTCACGGATCGCTAGCAATTTCTTTTGAGACAATAAGTGAATTGCTTTTTGGATCTCATAAGCAGAAATACGCATAATCTCAGCAAATTTTGCAATATATTCATCAGGCTGGTCCAAATGATACATAACAAAACGTGTAGTTGTCGCCTCAAGTCCGTCAATGACATCATCTAGCGTCGTTGTCAAATTCATAATATCATCACGCTCAATTGGCGTAATAAATGTCTTATTTAATTCGACAATAATTGTGTGCGTATAGCTATCACATGTAGATTCAAACTCCTTCATTTGCTTGGCAAATTGCTTTACATCAGAAAAATCAGATACTTGTTGCGCGAAATAATCTGCAGCCTGTACAATCGTATCCGCCATATTTTCTAATGTTTGAAAGAAAATGTCCTTCTTCTTTGCTCGCATCTGGCTAACCCCTTTACATTTGAGGATGTGGCCACAACAGCACTGTGCATCCTCTACTTAATTGTGTATGCTAACATCTGCTGTTAACATAACCTTGATTATCTTAACACATCTAGTTTACATAAAGACATAATGTCGTAAAT
Source organism: Paenibacillus turicensis (assembly GCF_017873435.1). Classification (GTDB taxonomy): domain Bacteria; phylum Bacillota; class Bacilli; order Paenibacillales; family Paenibacillaceae; genus Fontibacillus; species Fontibacillus turicensis. The sequence goes on from NZ_JAGGKG010000004.1 coordinate 45,149, forward strand.
ATTTCACTTCATTTTGGCAAATTTTACGCTAGCACTATACAAAACATACTACAAAATAACAAAATAATACAATATTTTTATATTTAAGTAATTATTGGATTTTAATATGACTGTTAAAATCAGGATTGTTCGGCACGATTAGGAAATGTGTTTTCCCAGGGTAAAGCGGCAACTCAGTATTGTCTTTTACAAAACGAATAACATCATCTGCTTTGTGTATCCAAGTTCCTTTGATCACCTTTCCATGTTGGAATAACATAGCATCCCCACCTAAATCCAGGTTTATACTTAGTCTTCCTACATCATCCAACGTTTTATGATCTGCACCTAAGACGATAACATTGGTCGCACTTAACTGCTCCTTCGTATCTGCGTCTTCGTGTGGGGCATTATTAATAGATCGCTTATACGTTTTACTTGCTTCATCATAGCTATAGCTAACTACATATTTTTTCAATTGAAATTTAACATCAAATTGTTTTGCATATTCGCCTTGAATTTCCACAGCCTCATCTTGAAATTTATATGTGGGGATTTCCTGATCGTCCATATCGTATTTTCGATAATTTGCTCCTTCTATCAGCTTTTCCAGGCTAGTGTACAAATTATGCGGGGCCTTTCGTGATTTATCACGCCAAAAAAATTTGCTGGCATTATAGATTTCATCAAGATCAGCTTTCTTTTGCCGCTGCAAAATCGCATACGCATCTGTACTTCCTCCCGCATGAGCAAGCACACCATGATAGCTTTCACCAAGCTCAATCATATAGGGACGAATGCTACGCACCGGCCCAATTTTAGTGACGACATCCGCACTTTGATAAATCGCTATTAATCTTGTAAGTCCACCTTCCGCTAATACTTCGTAAATAATATCAGCCTCATTTAAGCCAGCTTGTGGTCTAGCCTGAGGGGCATTATTCACCATAACTGTAATTGCACGACGATTAGATGGCTCCGTGATGGGTAACCCCGTTAAAGGGGCAGTATATGTAGTTGGCGGTGGAGGCTCAGGTACGTTAATCTGTGACTCTTCGTTCGTATTATTAGGTGTTGGAGTAACGGGCTGGGCCTTTTCTTTGCTACTGCAAGCAGATAAAAGCACAACACAGACCATCAGCATTAACAAAATACATCCTTTTCCCTTAAACCATTTCAATATCATAATCCTCCATTATTGACATATTTGTTCCATTATACGATGTTTTGCCCTATTTTCCACGCAAAAAAACACAAGTTAACTAACTTGCGCATGTTTTTTAAAATTTTTTTGAATTTTCACAAAGCCTTTTAAGGTGTTTTCTTATCCTAACACTCTAACAAAGAATAGAGGAATTAGGATAACTTCTTAAGCCTAGACTAGTGCCCAACTTCAGTTTAGGCTCTAGCTTTAAACTATCTGAGCCTCACCAACTTACATGACTCAATTAACTACCTAAGTTAGTGCGATAAAGCAGAGAGTTGCGAAAGGACAAGGGGGATTGTGGAGAAATGAAATGGGCGCCTTTAAAGTCCGATTACAACACCTCTATATTTATTCAAAGGAATCGGAATTTAACAGCGCTCGGAGCAACCCTCTTGGACTGTAGCACTCCTTCGCTCACCAAAGCACTAACTCAGCCTAAACTACTGCCCTACCTCAGTTTAGGCTCTAGATTTTAAAGTTAGTGGTTGACAACCAGCCCAGACTAGCGCAGAAACAGAGGGATTGCGGAGAAATGAAATGGGCGCCTTTAAAGTCCAATTGCAACCTACATAAAGTTAATTCTAAACAATTGGACTTTAACAGCGCTCGGAGCAACCCTCTGTTTCGTAGCAACCATCCCCAACGTTGTCAACCACGAACTATCTGCATTTAGCCCCTAAACTAAATCATCCAATTTTGCCACTCACTCTGCACCGACTCCAGCCCACCTAACCACGATTTTGTTTTATTAATCAGTTGCGCCCGATGCTCTGCAACGGAATAGGTATGATCACCCTGAAAGATGATCTCTTTATCACAGCGTCCCTCTTGACGCATCCATAATACTTTTTGATATAAAAATGCATAATCCACAGGGATATCCTCATCTGATGTGCCATGCACAACCAATACATCTCCAGCAAACTTTAGCGCTTCTTGTAGCGGCTGATACATCCCTAAAGATTCAAAAAAAGTAGGAGTCAAATGATACCCTAAATAATCTGCACTGCCTTTTTTTATGGCTTGATCATACACATCTCTGCCTGTGATTTTAACAATATCGTTAAACGGATACCCAACGGACGACCACAGCACTAAGTTTTTAACACGTTTATCTCGTGCCGCTGTGAGTAAGGCAATCATTCCTCCAAGACTATGACCAATTAGAGAAACCTGTGTAGGATCGATATCATCAATCCCTAATCCATAATCGATGACCGATTTAGTTTGCGCAATCATTGAATCCACACTATGCTCCCCGTAGGAGCCACTGCTTTCGCCACAACCAATGTAATCAAAGCGAACAACCAAGCTTCCCTCTGCCGCTAGACTTCTTGCTGACTCGACAAACAGACGATTTACACCAATTCGACTCCCTACAAAGCCATGGCAAATAATAACGAGAGGTACACGTTCCTTACACCGTCTTTCAGTATGTCTCTTGTTAGTAGGATAATGAATACTAGCTGTAATTTGTTCCTCCTTATGTCCAATCACAATATGCCGTTCCATACTTTTTTCCTCCCTAACAGGACTCTATTATAATTAATCCGATGAATTTAATGTGAATTAGTTATAAGTAGTTTATCATCCTGTATAGGGAGGTGTCAATTCACTCATAATATTCCAAAAAGTATTGCTTCGTTAAGCCTACCTCTTCTTTTCCATCTTCCCCTAAGTCCCCACTAAACTCAGTATCACTCTCAGTTTCAATCTCTTCCTCTTGAGAAACTAATTGCTCAACTTCACCTCGGCAATGACTATTTAACAAAAAGCGACGAGTGGCTTCATTGCTTGGTTGCTCCATTTTATTTGCTCCTTTCTAAGTTAAAGAAACTGCATAATCCTTCACTCCAGTCTCTTCTTAGTGTTGGAGTAAATTAATGTTTTTATTCTTTCCTTTGCGATCTACCCTTGCTCATATCACATTGTTACCTGGTTCGATCAATCATGTATTCCCTTGTAATGATATAACCCCTGCATTATACTACTGCTAGTGCAATAAGCCATAATTCAGTCAATTAGGAGCGAAGCCTATATGTCTCAATCTATATCGATTCAAGAAGCGATCACATTAATCACAGAAAAAATGTCACCAGAAAATGTGGAACATTTTAATACGATTTCTGAACATATTCGGAACACAGACAGCAGCGTTACACCGCAACGCCGTGAGAGTTTAATTTTAAGCATCGGCAAAGAAATCGTAAAATATCAAGCCAAGGGCAAATTAGCCTCAGATTTATACGGCACTCATTTTGAGCAATTTGCTAAAACATTACTAGCAGACGTTGAACAACGAAAGCCACGTACACTAAAAGATAAAATCAAATTTTATTTAATGATTCCTTGGGCAGCATTAACTATTTTATTTGCAATGTATACTGGGATGGGCTTTTTAAATAAATGGCGAAATGATGGAGGTTTAATCTCGATTAGCACTTCATTTTTATTTATGATTTGTGGGATTTCAGTCTTGCTTATATTAGTGGTTACAAAATTTTTGGAGCAACCTGTGGAAGAAAATGAAGAGGGTGAGCTTGCTCAGACTCCAGCAATAAAGCCATTTGATCTAAAAGCGTTAGGAGCCTACATTGGAATAGCGGTCATTTTTGCTGGCCTGGGGTATTATTTATCAGCTTGGTTACCAACCTTTACCCTTACACCATGGACTTGTCTCATCGTATTCCTTATAGGACTTGGAGGCTTTCGAGTTTTTTTCCGTTTCAAATAAATATATTCAAAAAAAAACTAGCTACTGCAAACTCTTTTCAGAATTTATAGTAGCTAGGGGTTTTATTTAAGTCCCTTAACCGGTCTGATTTCTCTATTAACCGTTTTTCACGCCAGACTGAAGCTTAACCATCACTTTACGACTGTATAATGCCAACACAAAGCATAACAAAAGGATTGAAGCCGCTACAACGTAAGGTAAATTAATATCGATATCAAATAAACCTCCAGCGATAATCGGTCCAATAATGTTACCTAGGCTCGTATACGCTGAATTCATGCCCGCAACAAAACCTTGATTTTCCCCCGCCATTCTTGACATTTGTGTTCCCACAGCAGGTCTTAAAATATCGATCGCTAAAAATACGGTAAACGTCACAGCGACAATCATCCAAAAACCACTTACAAATAAAGTTAAGCAAATAAATAAGCCAGCCACGAGTAGGCAGGTTGCAATTACCTTGTGTTCTCCGAACTTATTAAGTAACCAACTAAATATGGTAAGCTGCACCACCGCACCACTGATTGAGCCAAACGTGATGACAAACGCAATATCTGTAGGGGTAAAGCCAAATTTATGATCCACAAACAATCCGAACACCGTTTCATATTCAGCCAAGCCAAACGCCATGACAAAAACGATCACAAGGCTAATAAAATAAGGTTCACGGTAAGAACGTATTAACTGAGAAAACAAGCTTTCACGAGCTGAATTTGAATTGGTTCTAATTTCCTCTCTTTTTTCCGCAGTGAGTGATTCGGGCAAAATAAAAATCGTAATTAAAGCAGCCACAATACCCGCTACACCCGCAAAATAAAACGGAACACGAATACCAAACTCCGCAATATATCCACCAATCCCAGGACCAATAATAAATCCAGTTGTAATTGCAGCATTAATAAAGCCCATGCCTTGGGCACGCTCTTCTCCAGTCGTTATATCCGCAACATAAGCCATAACCGCGGGCATAATAAATGCCGCTCCAGCTCCTCCAAGGAACCTCGCTATAAACAATAACCAAGCATCATTCGCTAATCCAAACACAAATTCTGAAAGTGCAAAAATAAGTAAACCGATAATCATCATCTTTTTACGACCAATTTGGTCAGATAATCGCCCAGACCATGGGGACACTAAAAATTGTGTTAATGAAAAGGCCGCAACTAGCAAGCCAACAATTTGACCACTAATGTGAAGCTCATTCATAAAGCTTGGCATAATCGGAATCACTAACCCTATTCCCATAAATGCGATAAAAATGTTAAGCATGAGGAGCAATAATGCGCCTCGATTTCTACGAAGTAAAGACATAAATTTGTATTCCCCCATTAATAAATTGCTAATTGGACTGACTAGACGGTCTACTTAAACTTAAAAAGAAACGCCGTTAAGAAGCTCCGGCGCGAATTCCATTTAATAATACAGACAATGCTTGCCTATATTGCTGCTGCAATTGAGAAAGCGACATATTAGCCCTTGTCATTTCGTTTACCTTACCAATCCCTTCAAGCATCGCAGTAATTAATACGACATAATACTCAACCTCGTTAGGCGGAAAATAATTTTGCTCCAGCGCTTCCACCACAAGCTCACGACAAGCCTGTGAACCTAAATAACAAATTTCGAATAAACGTTGTTTAACATCTTCACTTATTTCTCGTCCACGTTCGAAATTTTCAATTTCACGAAGCAAAGGATTTTGAAAATCACTAGCATAATACCCGGCAAATCCATACCACTTTTCTTCAATATTTGTAAAGCTGGTTTTCATTTGATTCCACTCATCAAGCCAACGCATTGTGTCATCCTTAATGACATAAAGGAATAATTCCTCTTTGCTTGGAAAATGGTGATATAGACTCCCCTTGCTGACCTTTGCAGCTTCACATACTTCATTCATCGTAAAGATACTATAGCCCTTTTGAATAACTAACTGAGAAGTTTTATCCAAAATTCTTCGCTTTGTTTCTTCCCCATCTGAACGTACTCGGTTCATACATACGCCCCCATAACTAGACCAATTGGTCCAATTATAACACAATATTTTTAATAGTGGAATATCCAATATCTAAGATCTAAACTTTTCATATCTATTTTATATTTATTTCTATTTTCTATTTCTTTATTTTTATCTATATTATCTACCTATTTATGGTCACTTTCACCTTCAGTATGTTCTTTAAGCGAGGTAGGTGCTGAAACCTGATTTACAACAATAATCCCATCAAATTGTTCCTTTGGTACAAATCGCATCACATTTGAACTAATGACCTCAGCCGTTAACCCATCCTCAGATGCATAAATCGGCTCAAACATCCAAGCATTAAGTTCATCCTTTTGCTTATGTGCAGACAAATCTACAAATGTATTGTCATACCCACTTTGCATAATCGTATGTTCAAGACTACCCGCAGGACGAGGTTCAATCTTAAATGGCGTCATGGAAGTAATTGCAACGCTAGCTCCCTGATTCATAAAAAGCCCAACCACATACAATTGATCTTGAAGTTGATGATGCAATCGTTCTCCCAAACTGTTAAAGCTAGTGTTCCATTTCCCTTGCTCCAATATTTCGCTTTTAGATGTATTTTTAGATAAATGATCGTTATGTGCCCATAGTATAAATTTTTTGTCCTTATAAACGGTATTCATTAAATATTGGAGATTGTTGAACATGAATTGATCACGGAACTCATAAGATGCCTTATCTTCTAAGGTGATCATACGTAAAAAGGAAATACGGTCATACATCGATCGAATCATAATATTAATCATATGTGGATTATCGGGATATAAGGCAGATAACTGCTTGTGGTGATCCTTCATAAATTTGATACTCTTTTTGTACTCTGGTACATATTTGTTAATTAACTTTTTAGCTTCCTTAATGTAAGCTTGCTTATTTGAACTTTGCTCTAGCGTACCGTTTTTATTAAGAATGGCATATAGCTCTTGTATAGCCTGCAAGTCTGTATCCTTGAAGCTTTTTGCTTGCTGTTCATCCACCTTAGCTAAGGTCATACTAATGACATTAGTTAAAACGTAACTAGTAAATTGCATATCATAGCCTGCTAAGTACAACGGATGATCGCCTTTAGCTTGCTCCTTGATATACTGGAATAACTCCAAAGTTTCTTCTGAATGCCATACAGGAAAAATAGAGCTCCCCATCATTACATCTGCATCTAGCTGAGTGGCATTTTCAGATACAACCGCAGCATCTGCCATGCCCGATTCAAATGCAATGACATCATAACCAAGCTCCTCATGGAGGTACTTAATCATTGCCACCTTCACACTGCTATATTCCTTCACACGATGAAAGTTCTCTCCTAAGCTCACAACCCTTTTATTTTGCAAAATCGGCTTAAGAAAACTAAAATCAACCGCTTCGTTACCCTCAGTTATTGGAATGGGATGTGCATTTTTTTGCCACCATTCTGATGTGGCTTTGCCTTGGGCTTGTGATGCTTGTAGCTGATCTCCGGGGCTTGCCGACACCACTAAAGGCGCTGACAGTAATGACATACTTAAAATTGAGCAAACGATGATTTTACTACTTATCCATTTGGAATTACTAATTATCATAATTTAATAATCTCCTTTTCTGTTTCTCACCGCAACGTTCCTGATTACACCTGCTCCTTATGGCGAAGTAACCAGGATGTCGCATACAACATGCAAGCTATAAAGAAGAATTCTATAATAACCGAAGCTACGCTTCCACTTAATTGACCATTAATACTAAAAACAGCACGACTGGTAGTACCTACTACTTCAGACTCTCTTATAAAAAGGAATGGGGAGTCACTATCAAATCCTAGGACAGAAAGAATCATCGTTTCTACTTTCCATAAAATAATTTGAATTACAAAATACGAACCAATCCCCACCCATACGCCTACTTTTCCTTTTATACTTGCTGCGATCGTAGTTGACAATACAATAGCGCAATACATAAAAGTGAAAAATAAAACAAATTGCACAACGATCGATACGCCACCCGAAAATGAGATAGAAATGGAGTTAAACACTCGGTTTAAGTCACCAACATAGCTTAAATATATTAGAGTATGGACAAGCATAATAATTAGCAATACAAACTCAGCAGCAAGTCCTAATATCAAGCTAGATATCACATGCCAGATCGGTCTTTTGGGCACAAGTCTTCGACTATATGACTTAATGTTTTTGCGGTACGTATTTACACTCATAATTCCTAGCATCGCCCCAGTTAGCGCATATAACATTAGGATAAGAAATACGATAATCACATCATCCCAATGACGTGTGTTTCCGATGATGGTTACAGCACCCTGCAAAATGATAAGTAATGCAAATAGACTTGCAAATGTATTTAGATTACGTTTAAGGTCATATTTCAATAGCTTAAGCATTTTATGCAAATACCTCCTTGAACATATCATCCACACTTTTACCATGCTTAAGTCGTAAGCTCTCTACTTCCTCTTGCATGACAATACTGCCTTCACGAATAAATACAACCTCATCAAAAATCCGCTCAATATCCTTCACTAAATGTGTGGAAATAATCATGCTACTATCTTCGTTATAAAACTCAAGGATCGCATCCAATATTTTGTCTCTAGCGATCGGATCAACGCCTCCAATGGGTTCATCAAGCAAATATAGCTTCGCATCTCTAGACATTGCCAATGTGAGTTGTAGACGTTCATTCATCCCTTTAGATAATGTACTCACCTTATCCATTAGATTTAAATTCATGAAAGCAAGCATGTTAGCTGCCTTTTCTTTATTAAAATCCTCATAAAAATCCTCGTAAAATGCGATCGCATCCTTTACCCTCATCCATGGTTCTGTTAACGGGTGGTCTGGCATAAATGAAATGCTTGATTTCGTTTCCAGACCTACCTTAACTCCATTTGCATAAGCCAAACCGTTGGAAGGTTGAATCAGACCTGCTACTATTTTCATAAGCGTACTTTTACCGCTGCCATTCGTACCAAGCAGTCCAACAATTTTACCTGCTCCAATGCCTAAGCTCACGTCAGACAAGGCGGTTTTGCCCCGATACTTTTTAGTTATATTTTTTAGCTCTAACAAATGCTCTGCCATCTTTATCCCCCAATCCTTCATTTCTCAATTTTTTCATTTGTTTCAATATTTCAAGAGTTCAGTTCTTCAATAGATGAATCGTTCCGAATTTCTCTCGCATTTCTGTTTGGAGCAATCTATACACTATCTATCTGTTGCGACACTATCTTCTCTTAGCGTTTGTCGGTCGCACTTTCTGACACAAGCTTCACAATCTCTTGCTCCGAAAAGCCCAAATCCTTCATGCCATGAATAAAGCCCTCTAGCAACTCACTCGCCATTTCTTTTTTAATATTCATAATTTTAGCTTCCTCACTTGTCACATATCTTCCTAATCCTCTTCGTGTCTCCACAATTTGCTCACGCTCCAACTCCTGAAATGTACGCTGAATCGTATTTGGATTAATTTGCAGCTCTACTGCCAGCTCTCTAACAGAAGGAATTTTATCTCCAGCTTTTAAGGTGCCCGTTACAATATCTCGTTTAATTTTGTTCATAATTTGCAAATAAATCGGTAGGTTATTATCGAATTCCATACTCACAATGCAGCTTGCTCCTTTCCTTGTGTAATGCTCCCATCACGAAACATCACGTTTTTTAAACGTAACAAAGCTTGTAGCAAGAAACAAGACAAGATACACAAAAATTATTAATAAGGAGAAATTCAGTGTCATCCCAGCGAAAACGGGTCTGGCGCCTTCTTTATACATACTTAAATCTAAGTTCGTCAGGATAAAATATTTAGAGATTTCATATTTAGAAAATAGGAATAAAAACAAACCTTCAAAAGCAATTAACGAAATGCCTAACCCTATCGTAGCTGCTGATGAGCGTGTTAAAATGCCAACCATAAAGGCGATTGTCGTATAAGCTAATGTATAAACTAACGCATAACCTAGTGTACTTCCAAGTGCACCCCATTGTATCGAGCTTGCATTATAGTTTGTAAATAGTAGTGCTGAAGCCAGTGTTAAGCCAAAGGTAAATACGTATATAGAAAACATGTAAAGCAACACAGTAACATATTTAGAGGCTAAAATTTTAGTACGGCTTTGTGTGCGAATTAATAAAAATTTAATCGTGCCAGAGCTATATTCTGAGGCCACAATACCTGCAGTCCCAATAATAGTTAACATCGTTAAAAAGGTGACAAAGGTCTGTTTTGAAAATGCATTACTCATATAAAAATTAAAATCAATTTGTCTGCCCACTATAAAATATGACACAATGGCTACGATCACAGTCACTATGGCATATGGAATAAAAAAGCTACGCTTTTTAAATAATTTGAGCCATTCATTAATGACTAAGTTATTAAAATTAGACATGCATCTCACCTCCAGTCCATTTTAGGAACTCATCTTCCAGCGTTTCCCGACTTTCTTGAATCCGATAAATACCAATCCCTTGCGCTGCCAACAAATGTACAAGCTTTGGAATCTCAGCATCTTGCATTTGAATTATTAACTCTCCATGCTCTGGGTCAACATGTAATACTGTCATATTTTGAGCACAATCAATTAATGTTTTTGTGTTTACTAACTGATCTACACGTAAGCTTAGCTTAACATCTTCCCTTACTTGAGCCGCTTCACCTAACTGCTTCACCGTAACCAGCTTCCCTTGCTGTATCACGACAACCTCATTACACATCAACTCAATTTCGGACAAAAGGTGACTGGATACTAACACGGCAAGCCCTTCTTCTTTTGCGGCCTTTTTCAAATAATCTCTCATTTCACGAATACCAGCAGGATCTAATCCATTGGTAGGTTCATCTAAAATAAGAATAGAAGGTTTATGGAGCAAAGCTTGGGCAATCCCTAACCGTTGGCGCATTCCTAAGGAGTAGGTCTTTACTTTCTTATGCATCGCATCCTCAAGTCCCATTAATCTCAAAACTTCCTTAATTCTTGACTCTGTCACCCCTGGACTCATGCGCTGATATTGCTTCAAATTATCATACCCTGACATATAGCTATAAAACTCAGGATTTTCAATAATTCCACCAACATAAGAAATTGCTTTTAAAAACGAGTGACGTACACTATGACCATGAATGCGTACATCCCCTTCGGTCATCCCAATTAGACCAGCCATCATCCGAATCGTCGTTGTTTTCCCAGCCCCATTTGGACCTAGCAAACCAACAATTTGCCCCTTCTTAATGTTAAAAGACAACCGATCTACGATTTTACGTTTTCCAATTTGCTTCGACAACTGATCGACTTCAAGCACGATATCTGCATGATTAGCAAAATGATGATCATTTGTATTATTTACATTAATAGCACCATTTTGATGCACATCGTTGACATTATTCACAAGCTTCAGATGGTTTGAATCACTTGATAACTTCCCAAACTCTAACTGTTTTTTCATACCTTCACCTCATTAGTATTACTGTTATAGTTAAATAGTACACTAGTATATTGATATTGTAAAGCGAAATAACCTAAAAAATTCAATATTCAGGTGAAGAAAATTAAAGTATACTGTTTAAGGAAAATGAAGAGCGCATCTTATCACTCTACACTTCCACACACTCTATTGCTTAAAGGATGCGTATGAAAGTTGAATGCTAACAAAGCTAGTTTACTTGTTTTGCTCGTAACACTTGGATGGGGATCGTCCTACTTATTTATGAAGATGGGACTAGAATCTATTGGTGAATTTAACCTCATTGCTTTACGTTTTAGTCTTGCTTTTCTAATTGCTGGCGCTTTTTTCTTGAAACGTCTCAGGCTACATTTTAACAAGCAAATGCTTGGGTTTAGCGCATTACTAGGGATGATCTTGTTTGGCGTCGTAGCGTCTATTTTATTTGGTTTAAAGACGACCAGCACTTCTAATGCAGGTTTTCTAGTCGGTCTTACCGTTATTTTTACACCACTGTTAAATAGGATTATGTTTCATAAGAAATTAGAGCAAAGTAAACTATTTGGTTGTTTATTAGCCATTGTTGGCATTGCGCTACTTACCTTAAACAATGAGTTAAGCATGCATCCAGGTGATATTTTATGTATGGCTGGTGGGATCCTTAATGCGCTGTATATTTTAGTATCGGGGGAAATGGTGAAAAAGGTAGATTCAATCTCTGTAGGACTTTTATCATTAGGCTTTACAGCGATATACGGACTTATCTTCTCATTGCTCTTTGAGTCTCCAACCTTACCTCAGACAATGGATGGCTGGGTGGCTATATTCGCACTCAGTGTCATATGTGGTGCGTTTTGCTTTATCGCTCAAGCTATAGCATTACAATATATTAAGCCTGTTCAGCTTGGGATTATGTACGCCTTAGAGCCGTTATTTGCTGCAATATTTGCTTTTAGCTTTGCAGGTGAACGATTAACACTACAAGGCCATTTTGGAGCATTATTCGTTATAGCAGGGATATTTGCTTCAGAATGGTTGGAGCATAGAAAGAAACATAGGAAGGTAAAGACATATGTTATGGCTCCTTCAAACCTAGGCTCTGGGACTGTGGTCACTGGCGTAAAACATGAATAATAAATGGTTTAGACTTACACTCTAATAAAAAAAACCAATACGACTGTCTTATCTAAAGGGACTAACCCCATAATAAGCTGTCTATATTGGTTTTTTGTTACATCAGTACTTGACATTTTACCCAAACTAGCGAAGAGACAGGGAGATTCTGAAGATTGTCTCTTAAAATCAAATTCTCTCCTATACTTACTTCAATACAAAGGAATATGGTTTTAACAACAATCGTAAGAACACTCTGGATCGTAGCTTCTTGCTTCAAGCCATTGTCAAGTACTGATTTATAAACAGAACCTTTAATTCAACTAAATCAATAAATTAAATAAATTCAAATCACGGTTGAGCTCAGTATAAACAACACCGTATTTCTCCATTCGCTTAATCAGCGCAGCATAGTCATCCTTACAGGAAAGCTCAATACCAACCAGCGCAGGACCATTTTCTTTATTGTGCTTTTTCGTATATTCAAACCTTGCAATATCATCGTTCGGACCAAGCACCTTCTCCAAAAATTCACGAAGCGCACCTGCACGTTGTGGGAAATTAACGACAAAATAATGCTTAAGCCCCTCGTAAATAAGAGAACGCTCCTTCATTTCCTGCATCCGATCGATATCGTTATTACCACCACTAATGACGCATACGACGGTTTTGCCCTCAATCTGCTCCTTATATTGGTCTAGCGCAGATACAGGTAATGCACCCGCAGGCTCAACAACGATCGCACTGTCATTATACAATTCCAAAATGGTTGTACATGCTTTTCCTTCAGGAACCGTCACAACTTCATCTAATGTTTCCTTACAAATTTCATAATTCAACTGTCCTACACGCTTAACAGCCGCGCCATCCACAAACTTATCTATTTGATCAAGGGTAACGACCTGTTTTTGCTTCAAGGCTTCCGTCATAGAAGCAGCACCTTCAGGCTCTACGCCAATTACTTTTGTTGAGGGACTCATCGTTTTCATATAACGTCCAACACCAGAAGCTAATCCACCCCCGCCAATCGTTACAAATACATAATCCGCAGACCCTTCTAGGCTCTCCATAATTTCCATTCCAATTGTACCGTTACCCGCCACAATTTTAGGATCATCAAACGGATGAATAAAGGTTTTTCCTCCTTCATCACACGCTTTCATCGCCTCAGCATAGGCATCATCAAATGTATCCCCAGTTAAAATCACTTCTACATTTTGCTGACCAAAACGTTTAACCTGCTTAACTTTCTGATTAGGGGTTGTGCTCGGCATATAAATCGCACCTTGAATCCCAAGGGCATGACAAGACAATGCCACACCTTGGGCATGATTTCCTGCACTTGCACATACAATTCCTTTTGCCAATTCTTCTGGTGTAAGGCTACGAATCATGTTGTAAGCCCCTCTAATTTTAAAGGAGCGTACCACTTGTAAATCCTCACGCTTTAAATACACCTTACAGTTATATTTTGCTGACAACGTCGCATCCAATTGCAAGGGAGTACGCTTTATAACCTCTTTAAGCACATGATGTGCCTTAATGATATCTTCCATTCCTACCGTTACATGTTCAGTCTGACTCATCTTCTCTGACTCCCTCACTTTTTATGCTGTATTATGCTGTATATTATTTATTGCTCCATTGCCCATACTGTACAATCTATTATAATTCCCTAAGTACAAAGGGCTGAAGCCTTCTCACAATCGAGGTTCTTTTCGTTTCCAGCTCTTCAGGCAACATAAGCTCCTTCCCTAGGTCACCAACCTCTTGGTCACAGGTAAAGCCTGGCTCTTCTGAGGCAATTTGAAACAACAAACCACCTGGCTCCCTAAAGTACATCGCTTTAAAATAAATCTGATCCTCAATGCCAGTGTATTGCAAATGATTATGCTCAATCATAGCACAAAAATCCTCTTGCTCATATTGATTACTTGCTCGCCATGCCAAATGATGAACAACACCTGCCCCAAATCTACCCGCAGGCATGTTTTCTACACTAAGATCGATGACATTTCCTAATTCGCCTTCTGCATGAAAACGAACAACCCCATCTTCCTCCCCGATGAGCTGTAAGCCTAAAATCGAGGTTAACACTTCACTTGTTGCTTCACTATTTTTACTAAAAAGCATCACGCCACCTAAGCCCTTAATGGCATGTTCTTGTGGAATGCCACGAGTAGACCACCAGCTCACTGGACCTTGCTCGCGCTCTACCATTTCAATAATAAGTCCAGAATTATCTGTAAACGTAATATACTGCTCGCCAAAACGCTTATTTTCCATTACTTTAATTTCAAAGGACGATAATCGCTTACGCCAAAACAACAAGCTTCCCATAGGGACAGTAAAAACAGTGATCCCCACCTGCCCTCCACCTAACATGCCTTGGCTTGCCTGCTCCTGTGGCAAAAAACTAATGATTGTACCCGGACTACCTTCCTCATTCCCAAAAAATAAATGATACACATCAGGTGCATCATAATGAACCGTCCGCTTTACAAGTCTTAATCCAAGCACACCTGCGTAAAAATCTACCGTTTCCTGAACATCATTCACCATTGCAGTAATATGATGTATTCCTAATGTAACTGGCACTTCCCTTTTCCCCCTGACTAACACAACTACCCTTATTATAAGGGAGTTCTCTGGAGATGTTAAACGGAGAAATAAAGTAGATGGAAAAAAACTACTCTAACCACATAGCCTAAAAACAGCAAAATGTGATTATAAGTAGTCTTAATCTTTTCCCTTATCTTGTCTTTTTTTCCCTTTACACCAACGCCTTCAGCGCAATATCACTCCGCTGATGCTTGCCCTCAAAATCAATTTCCTTAGCAATCTTGTACGCTTGCTCGCGTGCGGCTATAATGTCCTCACCTAAGCCAACAACACCAAGCACACGTCCACCGTTAGTTACGAATTCACCAGCTTCATGTTTAGCTGTGCCCGCGTGGAATACTAGGCTAGATGGATGAGCTGCCTTTACTGCTTCAAGACCTTTAATCGGAACTCCTGTTGGATAGGAAGCAGGGTAACCACCTGAGGCTAATACGACACAAACTGCGGCTTCATTACTCCACTTGATTTCAATCTGATCTAACGTACCATTGATAGCAGCTAAGAAAATTTCTACTAAGTCACTTTGTAATCTTGGCAAAACAACCTGTGTCTCGGGGTCACCAAAACGTGCATTAAATTCAATCGTCTTTGGAGTTCCATCTGGTGAGATCATCAGGCCTGCAAATAATACACCTCTAAATGGACGACCTTCAGCAACCATCGCTTTTGCTGTAGGCTCGATAATAGTCTTAACTGCTTCTTCAATGATTGAATCTGCTATATGTGGAAGAGGGGAATACGTCCCCATTCCACCTGTATTTGGACCTTTATCCTCGTCATACACTTGCTTGTGGTCTTGCGCTGCCACCATGGGGCGAACCGTTTCGCCATCCACAAAGGCTAAGATGGACATTTCTTGTCCCTCTAAAAACTCTTCAATCACCACTTGGCTACCAGACTCACCAAATACTTTATCAATCATAATATTAGACAAGGCTTGCTCGGCTTCCTCGATTGTAAAAGCAACCGTAACCCCTTTGCCTGCTGCCAAACCATCTGCTTTAATCACAATCGGAACAGGTCTTGTCCTTAAATAAGTCAAAGCTTCCTCATAGCGATCAAACTTTTCATAAGCTGCAGTTGGAATGTTATATTTTTTCAACAAATCCTTCATAAAGGTTTTGCTACCTTCAATATAAGCTGCATTTTTACGAGGTCCAAATACCGGAATACCTGCGGCTTCAAAGTGATCTACAATCCCTTCAACCAAAGGATCATCGGGGCCAATGACGACTAACCCCACCTTCTTTTGCTGTGCAAATTCAACTAATTTATCAAACTCTTTTACCTGAATTGGAACCAAGGTAGCAACTTCCGCGATTCCTGCATTTCCCGGTGCACAATAAATCGTATTTGCCTTAGGGCTCTTAGATAAAGCCCAGCAGATCGCATGTTCACGTCCACCACCACCAACCACCAAAATATCCATAAGCTCCTCCTTATGATCACATCGACCTGCTTAATGCTTAAAGTGTCTCACGCCTGTGAACACCATAGCAATGCCATGCTGATTTGCCATCGCAATCGATTCCTCATCCTTAATGGAGCCACCTGGTTGGATGATCGCAGTAATTCCTGCTTTTGCCGCCGCCTCCACCGTATCACTCATTGGGAAAAAGGCATCGGAAGCCATTACACTTCCCTTAGCTTCTGCTCCTGCTTGCTCAATCGCAATTTTGGCTGCACCCACACGGTTCATTTGCCCTGCACCAACACCGATAGTCATATTGTTTTTAGCTAATAAAATCGCATTAGATTTAACATGCTTCACAATTTTCCATCCAAATAAAAGTTGCTTCAGCTCTTCCTCAGTTGGCTGACGATCGGTAACGACCTTTAAATCTTCCGCTTGAATCGAATGAACGTCGTTTTCTTGCACAATCATGCCACCATCAATCGAAGTCACAACAAATTGCGACTGACGATCCACTCCTGCTTGTAAATTTCCCATTTCAAGTAGACGAATGTTTTTCTTTTTGATCAAGACCGCCAATGCTTCTTGAGTAAAGCCTGGTGCGATCACAATTTCCAAGAAAATATCTTTAAGCAAGTTTGCAGTATCTTCATCAACAATTCGGTTTGCAGCTACGATACCACCAAAAATGGAGACGGGATCAGCAGCATATGCCTTTTCAAAAGCTTCTAATACACTTGCACCGACACCTACGCCACATGGATTCATGTGCTTAACTGCAACTACAGCAGGCTCTGTAAACTCCTTCACCATTTGAAGCGCCGCATTTGCATCATTAATGTTGTTATAAGACAGTTCTTTACCATGTAATTGCTTCGCATTGCTAAGCGTATCTTGTGCCGCTAACGGCTTACGATAAAATGCCGCTTTTTGGTGAGGGTTTTCACCGTAACGCAAATCTTGTATTTTCTCATACGTAACTGTGTAACGTTCAGGTAATGGGTCACCGTTAACTTGTGACAAATAATCAGAGATTAATGCATCATAAGAGGCAGTATGACGGAACACTTTTGCCGCTAATGCTTTACGTGTATTTAAAGTTGTATCGCCTTCTACTTTGATTTCCTCAAGCACTTTCCCATAATCCGCCGCATCCACCACAACACTAACAAAAGCATGGTTTTTTGCCGCAGAACGCAACATCGTTGGCCCACCAATATCGATATTTTCAATCGCATCTTCATAGGCTACGTCTGGTTTAGCAATCGTTTCTTGGAAAGGATACAGGTTAACAACAACAAGATCGATGTAATCCAGCCCTAGCTCCTTCATCTGATTTTGGTGCTCTTCACTATCGCGGATGGCAAGTAATCCACTGTGAACCGCAGGATGTAACGTTTTAACACGACCATCTAAAATTTCAGGAAAACCTGTAACATCAGAAATACCAATGACAGGAACGCCTTCTTTTGCAAGTAGATTTTTTGTTCCTCCTGTAGAAATGACCTCTACACCTAGTTCTGCTAGACCACGACAAAATTCAACGATACCTGTTTTATCTGATACACTCACTAATGCTCTTTTGATTGCCACGCGACAAACGCCTCCCTAAAAAATCTAATTTAATCTATTATTTTGATTTAAAATGATTTATTTCCCGAGAAATATCGAAAAGGACTACTTTTTGCTTCGTAACTACTTATCATTAAACAACCAGTTGCAACGAGTGACAAATTTACTGATTTAATACTAATTTATGGCGTTAACTTTTAAATGATTTGTAGGAGTTAAGCTTCGCTACATACAGAGGGTTGCTTCACTCACTGTTAAAACTAAAATTTATATTATTAATTATTATTTTATCGTTACTTTACGACCATCCAAGGTTACTCGTCCATCCGCAAACCATGACACAACCTTAGGATATAATGTCGTTTCAATACTGCGAATCTTCGACTCCAAGGATACCAAGGTATCCTCCGCTTCAATCGCAACAGCCTCTTGAGCAATAATTGCTCCAGTATCCATGCCACCATCAACAAAATGAACAGTGACTCCGGTTAGCTTCACACCATAATCAAACGCTTGTCCAATTGCGTTTAAACCTGGAAAGGAAGGCAACAAGGATGGATGAATGTTAATCATTTTCCCTGCATAACGCTCTACTAACACTGGGGTCACTAAGAGCATATATCCCGCCAAAACGATCAGATCAATTTCTCTACGTTCAAGCTCTGCAACGATTTCTAATTCATATTCACTACGATCTTTATAATCCTTTGGATTAAAAACAAAGCTATCAATATTGGCTTGACGTGCTCGCTCCACTACGCGTGAATTTGGCTTATTGCTAACTAACAAGCTTACCTCACCCTGAATATTGCCATCTACCACAGCATTCACAATGTTTTGAAAGTTACTACCACTTCCTGAAGCAAACACGGCAATTTTGTAACGAGAACTCATTATATTTCGATCCCTGTGAAGGTCACTTCACGTTTCCCTTCTGTTACTTTGCCAATCACATATGGCATTTCTCCTGCGTTACTCAACGCTGATAATGCTTTGTCTACTTCATTTTCAGCTACGACAATAACAAGTCCAATTCCCATATTAAAGGTCGTAAACATATCCTTATTGCTTACATTTCCCTTTTGTTGAAGTAAGGAGAAGATTGGTAGAATTGGCCATGTGCCATAGTCTACATTAACATTCACACCCTCAGGTAATACCCGTGGTATGTTTTCGATAAAACCGCCACCTGTTATATGTGCCATCCCTTTTACGTTTACTTGCTCCAGCAATGCCAAAACTGGCTTCACATATAGCTTTGTAGGTGTTAACAACACTTCACCTAACACTTCATTGTTAAGCTCTGGAACAGTATCGTGTAAGCTATAGCCATGATCTTCAAGCAATGTTTTACGAACAAGAGAAAATCCATTACTATGCACACCACTTGCAGCAAGCCCAATAACAACATCACCAGCACTGATTGTACTACCATTTACGATTTTACTTTTATCAACTACACCTACTGTAAAGCCAGCAATATCATATTCCCCTTCGGCATACATGCCTGGCATTTCAGCAGTTTCTCCACCAATTAAGGCGCAGCCTGACTCTTGGCATCCGTCGGCGATCCCAGCTACAATTGCTTCGATTTTCGCAGGAATTACTTTATCGCAAGCAAGATAATCGAGGAAAAATAAAGGTTCAGCTCCCTGCACTACGATATCATTTACACACATCGCTACGGCATCAATGCCAATCGTATCGTGCTTATCCATCGCAAAAGCGATTTTCAGCTTTGTTCCTACTCCATCTGTTCCTGATACAAGTACAGGCTCTTCGTACTTTTTATTGTTTAGTCCAAATAAAGCACCAAAGCCGCCTAAATCTGTCATAACCTCAGGTCTAAATGTCCGTTTGACATGGCTTTTCATCCGTTCTACAGCTTCATTTCCCGCTGCAATATCTACCCCGGCATTTTTATACGCTTCTGACACGAAAGGCACGCTCCTTTAGTTGGTTGAAAGTATTATTGAGATTTGATGAAAACGAATGCTTAGTGCTGATAAGGAAGATGTTACTGTACAGAGAGTTCTTACAATCGCTGTTAAAGTCTTCATTCCATGAATTAAATTTTATTGGTAAAATAAAGTCTTTAAAGGCGAGCACTTCGTTTTTCCAGAATCTCTCTATCCATCCACTCTTCTTCTTATCAGTCTGATGAAACCACTCATTTTAAGATCAAATCTCTCTTACACTGGTGAGTATGAGAATTTAGTAAGACATAGTTAGAGGAAGATGTTACTGGACAGAGAGTTCTTTCAATCGCTGTTAAAGTCTTCATTCCATGAATAAAAATTTTATTGGTAAAATAAAGTCTTTAAAGGCGAACACTTCGTTTTTCCAGAATCTCTCTGTCATCCACTCTTCTTCTTATCAGTCTGATAACAATCACTCATTTTAAGTTCAATTCTCTCTTACACTGATTATGCTGTTATTATGCTTGATGGCTAACAACTACAGCCAAATTTTTCTTCTCCATCAAAATGGGTTTCGGTTGGGTATTCATTATCAAAGCAAGCCATGCATAGACCGCCTTTATAATCACCCTTGTTTTCTCCGCCCACGGCTTCGATTAAACCTTCATTACTTAAAAATACTAAGGAATCTGCATTAATCTCTTTGCAAATTTCTTCTATCGTTTTCGAGGAAGCGATTAGCTCCGCTCGATCTGGGGTATCAATGCCATAAAAGCATGGATTTTTAAATGGCGGTGAAGTAATACGTACATGCACTTCTGTTGCCCCTGCTTCACGCAATAAATTCACAATGCGGCGAGAGGTTGTCCCTCGCACGATGGAATCGTCGATCATGACGACACGTTTGCCTTCGACGACACGACGTACTGCGCTCAGCTTCATTTTGACCCCTTGCTCACGTAGCTCTTGGCTTGGTTGGATGAAGGTTCTGCCTGTATATTTATTTTTGATTAAACCAAGCTCATACGGAATTCCCGTCTGTTCGGCATAACCGATTGCCGCGGAAATACTGGAGTCAGGCACCCCTGTCACCACATCTGCATTCACAAATGATTCCTGTGCTAGCATTTGCCCCATCCGTTTACGTGCAGAATGTAGATTAGCGCCATTCAAATCACTGTCAGGACGTGCAAAATAAATATATTCCATCGCACACAACGCTTTACGACCTGCTTCGGTGTAACGATCTTCACGCATTCCATCCTTATCAAGCACTAACATTTCACCAGGTAAAATATCCCGAACGGTTTGGGCACCTATTACTTCAAATGCACACGTCTCCGATGAAAATAAATACGCATCTCCCAATCTTCCTAGCGAGATAGGACGTAAGCCGTTAGGATCACTAGCTACAATGAGCTTGTCATTGGTCATAATTAAGAAAGCAAAACCACCTACCAACTGACGAAGGGCATCTTTTGCCGCCTCAACAAAATCCTTAGAAGATCTAGCAATTAAATGGGCAATGACCTCTGTATCACTTGTCGTCTGAAAAATGGAACCGTTTTGCTCTAATTCACGACGAATTTTAGGTGCATTTACGATATTGCCATTTGTTGCTACAGCTAAGTCACCGTCACGATATTTGAAAATAAGTGGTTGTGCATTCTGAATACGACTGTCCCCACTTGTTGAGTAACGAACATGACCAATCGAACGGTTACCTTGGAGTGACAAAAGCTTATCACGGTCAAATACTTCCTTTACTAAGCCCATTTCCCGATGATAGTTAAAATTCACGCCATCCGATACACACATCCCAGCACTTTCTTCGCCACGATGCTGCAACGCATGTAGCCCATAATAAGACAATGAAGCGGCTTCGGGGTGACCAAACACCCCAAAAACGCCGCACTCCTCTTTTAACGTATCAAAAATATCGTCGCGCCCAGTACCTTCGTTGTAGTAATCGCCAGTCCATAGCGTGTGTTCGACTTCACGTTTTACTTCATCAGACATGGAATAACATCCTCCCAGACCTGCTTCAAGCCTGCAACTGGTCTGTTCAATGTAGCTGCGCCGTTTACTTGTACCTCTAGCGTTGTCCCTGTCACTATACCAATGTTAGCAACTGGCACACCTCTGGAAGCAATAAATTGTTCAAGCTCTGCTGCCTGCGCTGGGGATGCGGACAACAAAATACGGGACTGAGTTTCACTGAACAAAGCAACATCAGGACGAAGACTCGTTTCTAGTTGTACCTTAGCGCCAACATTGCCACTAATACAGCTCTCTGCAAGTGCAACAGCAAGTCCACCTTCTGCCAAATCATGAGCCGACTGCACAAGACCTTGTTGAATTGCACCCAATACTGTTTCAAGTAGGCGTTTTTCTGTATCCAAATCAATTTGTGGTGGACGACCTTCTGTTACCCCATGCACCACGGCTTGGAACTCAGATCCACCTAGCTCTGCCAAAGTATCGCCCAATACTAAAATGACATCACCTTCATTTTTAAAGCCTTGGGTCGTAATATGATCAACATCATGCACAAGTCCAACCATACCTACGACTGGAGTAGGGTAAATTGCACCCTTTGCATTTTCGTTATATAAGCTAACATTACCGCCGATAACTGGTGTGCTTAACACGCGACAAGCTTCTGCCATACCATCAACGGATTTTTCCATTTGCCAAAAAATATCACTTTTCTCAGGGCTACCAAAGTTTAAGTTATCTGTAATCGCAAGTGGTTCTGCACCAGAGCAGACGATGTTACGTGCCGCTTCACTAACTGCAATTTTTCCGCCCACCTCAGGATCAAGGTAAACAAAACGTCCATTACAGTCTGTTGTCATCGCAAGCGCCTTGCGTGTGCCACGAATCGTTACGACCGCCGCATCTGAACCTGGCGCAACCGCTGTGCTCGTACGAACCATATAGTCATATTGGTTATATACCCATGCTTTACTTGCTACCGTTGGTGAAGATAACACTTGCTCAAGTGCTGTACCAAGATCACTTACTTCGTCATAACGAAGTGTGTCTACCGTTGCATTTTGCTCATAATAAGCAGGCACTGTTGATGGTTTGTTATAGATTGGGCACTCATCTACAAGTGCGGTTACAGGCATATCACCAACAACCTCACCATGATGAATTAACTTCAAGCGACCGTCATCCGTTACTTTACCCACCTTGGCGCAAATGACACCCCAACGCTCAAAAATTTCTCTCGCCTGCGCTTCATCCTTTGGCTCAACCACAAATAACATACGTTCCTGAGATTCAGACAACATCATTTCGTATGCAGTCATGCCCTCTTCACGTTGTGGCACTTGGTCAAGGTATAACTCAAGACCGTTCCCTGCTTTACTTGCCATTTCAGCACTGGAGCATGTTAAGCCCGCAGCACCCATATCTTGAATTCCAAGCACGATCCCTGTATCAATCAGTTCAAGACATGCTTCCATAACGAGCTTCTCCATAAATGGATCGCCAACCTGTACTGCGGTACGTTTTGCTTCAGATTCTTCTGTTAATTCCTCAGATGCAAAGGTTGCACCATGAATGCCGTCACGTCCAGTAGGAGGGCCGACATAGAAGACAGGGTTACCTACCCCTTTTGCCACACCACGTTGGATTTTATCGTGATCGATTAAACCTACGCACATGGCATTTACAAGCGGATTACCTTCATAGCTCTCATCAAAAACAACCTCGCCACCCACAGTAGGAATCCCAATACAGTTCCCATAACCTGCAATCCCTGATACCACATGCTCGAACAAATATTTGGTACGTGGTTGATCTAGTTTTCCAAACCGAAGGGAGTTAAGAGATGCAATCGGTCTAGCTCCCATGGAGAAAATATCACGAATGATCCCACCCACGCCTGTTGCTGCACCTTGGTACGGCTCCACTGCGGACGGATGGTTATGACTTTCAATTTTAAATACAACCGCTTGGTTGTCGCCAATATCTACAATTCCTGCGCCTTCACCTGGTCCCATCAGTACACGTTCACCTGTTACAGGGAAGCGTCTAAGCAATGGCTTCGAGTTTTTGTATGCACAATGCTCAGACCACATTACGCTAAATACACCAATTTCAGTGTAGTTTGGCTTGCGACCAAGGAATCCACAAATCAAATCATATTCGCTATCTGAAACACCCATTTGTTTGTAAATTTGTTGCTCCGCAATTTGCTGTGCTGTTGGTTCCTTAGCGGATACTTGCTGACTCATGGCGATCCCTCCAAGCTTGTAATATCGAAGTAAACATCAATTTTCCATCCTCTGATCCAAGCAGTGTATCTACCGCACGCTCAGGGTGAGGCATCATTCCTACTACGTTACCTTGTTTATTTGAAATTCCTGCAATGTCCTCTAACGAACCATTAGGATTGTTTACATATTTAAAAAGAATTTGCTTGTTATCTTGCAGTTCTTTTAACGTTGCGTCATCACAATAGTAATTGCCTTCTCCGTGTGCAATCGGGATATTGATTTCTTGTCCTTTTGCATAATGGGAGGTAAACGGATTTTCATTGTTCTCCACACGAAGCACCGTATCATGACAACGGAACTTCAATGAAGTATTACGAAGCAATGTTCCTGGCAAAAGTCCTGCTTCCGTCAAAATTTGGAATCCATTACAAATCCCTAAAATAAATTTACCTTTCTCTGCTGCTTTAGCTACTTCATTCATGACAGGTGCAAATCTAGAAATCGCACCACAACGCAAGTAATCTCCGTAAGAGAAACCACCTGGAACTAAAATACAATCATAAGCTGACAAGTCAGTTGCGGTGTGCCATACATAATCAACAGGTTGTCCAACGGTATCTTCTACTGCTTTGTAGCAATCGATATCACAGTTGGAGCCGGGAAATACGAGTACTGCGAATTTCATGAATCAGCCCTCCAATTCAAAGCGATATTGTTCCACAACGGTGTTCGCGAGCAGCTTTTCACACATTTCAGTGACTTTCGCTTCTGCTTCTTCACGATTATCTGTATCTAAATTAATTTCGAGATATTTTCCGATACGAACACTGTCTACCTCTTGAAATCCCATAGAATGAAGTGCCCCTTGTACAGCTACTCCTTGTGGATCTAAAACGCTTTGCTTGATCGTGACATAAACGGTCGCTTTAATCATAATCTCGTATTCCTCCTAGTAATGGGTGGTGGTTGCTGGATTATACAAAATGATTGTTGAGGGCTGAGAGGGGGCTACGGACAAAGGGTTGTTTCGAGTGCTCTTAAAAACTAATTTTTTTATGATCGTATATGCTAAGGATAAAATTAGTTTTTTAAAGGCACGCGCTTCGCTTCTCCACAATCCCTTTGTCCTTCCGCCCCTGCTTTCGCCTCTCAGCAGAATCGAAATTTGTATGCTCCAGCAATTGATGTTGCTGTATATGGCTGAGAGGGGGCTACGGACAAAGGGTTGTTTCGAGTGCTCTTAAAAACTAATTTTTTTATGATCGTATATGCTAAGGATAAAATTAGTTTTTTAAAGGCACGCGCTTCGCTTCTCCACAATCCCTTTGTCCTTCCGCCCCTGCTTTCGCCTCTCAGCAGAATCGAAATTTGTATGCTCCAGCAATTGATGTTGCTGTATATGGCTGAGAGGGGGCTACGGACAAAGGGTTGTTTCGAGTGCTCTTAAAAACTAATTTTTTTATGATTGTATATGCTAACGATAAAATTAGTTTTTTAAAGGCACACGCTTCGCTTCTCCACAATCCCTTTGCCCTTCCGCCCCTGCTTTCGCCTCTCAGCAGAATCAAAATTTGTATGCTCCAGCAATTGATGTTGCTGTATATGGCTGAGAGGGGGCTGCGGGCAAAGGGTTGTTTCGAGTGCTCTTAAAAACTAATTTTTTTATGATTGTATATGCTAATGATAAAATTAGTTTTTTAAAGGCACCCGCTTCGCTTCTCCACAATCCCTTTGTCCTTCCGCCACTGCTTTCGCCTCTCAGCAGAATCTACTTTTTGCACCTCCAGCAATTGAATATGCTGTAGATAGGTTGGCATTTGCTAACAAAACCGCAAATGCACGTTACTTTAGCTTCAAGTTGCTTTACGCTGATGAGTGAGTTTACTTAACAACTGGAAACAAGCTTAATTTTCAGGTAGCTCTGTTTTAATTCTCTCTATCCTCAAACGTGTCTAGCGGAGGGTCAAAAGATTCTGGAAAAGCGTAGCGCTCGCCTTTATTCCCAGATTTAAACCCTGCTTAAACCATTTAAGGAAATCTGGGAATAACAGCGATTGGAAGAACTTTTGACCTGACGCCCTTAGACTCCCCTTTAGATATGTGCCCCTGTTAACCGCGCATAAATATCGCGATAACGCGCAGTCGTTTCCTCTACAACATGTGCTGGGAGTGGATCGGGTTTGCTTTGCTTGTCCCAATCGCTAGTTGCTAGGTACGCACGCACAGGCTCTTTGTCCATACTGTCAATTTCGACATCAAGTGCGTATTGCTCCCTTGCCCAGAAGCGGGAAGCATCCGGGGTGAAAATTTCGTCAATCAAAATCACTTTACCATCAATGAGTCCAAATTCTAGCTTGCAATCGGCAAGAATGATGCCTCGTTCTTCGCAATAGCTACTAGCATATTGATACAACATAATGCTTTGACTTCGAAGCTCCTCAGCAACGGCTAAGCCAACCATGTCAACCATAACTTCAAACGATATGTCCTCGTCATGTCCAACATCATTTTTGGCAGCAGGTGTGAAGATTGGAGTCTCTAGCTTGTCGTTTTTGCGCAGGCCTGCTGGCAACGGGATACCGTTGATTTCGCCCCCCTGCTGGTACTGACGCCAGCCGCCACCAGTAATATAGCCTCGAACAACACACTCGATATCAATACGCTCTGCTTTGCGGGTAACCATGATCCGATTTTTTAGTAGCTCTCGATATTGTGGCTTTATAATATGCTGTAGTTGGTCAATATCGGTATGAATGACGTGATTATCAATTAAATGCGTAGTTAGCTCAAACCAGTAGGCACTTAATCGGTTAAGCACATTCCCTTTATCAGGGACAGCAGGGTCAAGCACGTAATCAAATGCAGAGATCCGATCACTCACCACGATTAAATAGTGTTCTCCTAGATCATAAAGCTCACGTACCTTGCCCTTGTAGAGCAATGGAGCGTCGATCATACCTTCTGCTGTTGAAATTGCTTGTGAAGACGGCGACATCGTTTGGTTTCCTCCTTAGTGAAGATTAAATTAAGCCTAGCTTTTTGAAGATTGTATCCACATGTTTGAGGTGCCATGCAGGATTAAAGGCATCTTCGATTTCTTCCTTGCTTAGTACTGAAGTAATGTCTTCGGTTTCTTCGACGATGTCGCGGAATTGACGACCTGTCTCCCATGCTTGCATCGCACGTGGTTGAACGGTGTCATATGCTTGTTCACGGCTGTAACCTTTGTCAATCATTTTGGTCATTAGGCGTCCAGAGAATGGCACACCGTAAGTACGACCCATGTTGCGCTTCATGTTTTCAGGGAATACCGTTAAGTTTTTCACGATATTACCAAAGCGGTTGAGCATATAGTTCAACAGCATCGTTGCATCTGGTAAGATGATACGCTCTGCAGAGGAGTGGGAAATATCACGCTCATGCCACAGGTTTACATTTTCATATGCAGACATCATGTGTCCACGGATGATACGAGATAAGCCTGAGATGTTTTCACAGCCGATTGGGTTACGTTTGTGTGGCATTGCAGAGGAACCTTTTTGACCTTTTGCAAAACCTTCCTCAACCTCACGGAACTCACTTTTTTGTAATGCACGAATTTCTGTCGCAAATTTATCTAAGGAAGAAGCAATCAATGCCAACGTAGCTACATATTCAGCATGACGGTCACGTTGTAATGTTTGGGTAGAAATTGGCGCTGCACTTGTGCCTAGCTTGCCACATACAAATTCCTCAACAAACGGATCGATATTGGCATAAGTACCTACTGCACCAGAAATTTTACCGTATTGCACATTGTCAGCTGCTCTGCGGAAACGCTCCAGGTTACGTTTCATTTCCTCATACCAAAGCGCCATTTTCAGTCCAAATGTAGTTGGCTCAGCGTGAACACCATGTGTACGTCCCATCATTGGCGTGTCTTTGTAGGCAACTGCTTTTTCTTTTAAAATCGCAATGAAGTTTACAATGTCTTTTTCCAAAATTTCATTCGCTTGCTTTAGAAGATAACCTAGTGCTGTATCTACCACGTCCGTAGAGGTTAAGCCGTAATGCACCCATTTACGTTCCTCGCCTAAGCTTTCAGATACCGCACGTGTAAAGGCAATCACATCATGACGTGTTTCCTGTTCTATTTCATAAATCCGATCCATATCAAATGTCGCTTTTTCTCTAAGTAATGCTACGTCTGCTTTTGGAATTACACCTAGTTCTGCCCAAGCTTCACAAGCACAAATTTCAACTTCAAGCCATGCTTTAAATTTATTTTCCTCTGTCCAAATTGCTCTCATTTCCGGTCTGCTATAACGTTCTATCATTGATTCTGATTCCTCCAAATGTTAGTTTGTTGTATCCATAAAAGTGCTGCTTCTACATCTTTACACAGCAAGTTGATATGTCCCATTTTGCGCTTTGGGGCGGTTCCCTCTTTCCCATACAAATGAACCTTAGGCACAACGTCATCTAAGATGATTTCTGCATGTTCCGCATGTTCCGCATGTTCTGCATATTCCGTGTCTATAGGATGTCCATCTTCAGGTAACCATTTTCCCGTTAGCAATCTAGCCTGAACTTCTTCCACATGCTCCCCAAGCACATTGACCATTACGACAGGAGTTAATAATGTTGCTTCTCCTAATGGCAAGTTGCAAATGGCACGCACATGCTGCTCAAATTGTGACGTTGTACAAGCCTCCATCGTATAATGACCTGAATTGTGTGGGCGAGGTGCCAACTCATTGACATATAGTTCTCCAGCTTCGGTCAAAAACAATTCAACTGCGAGTAGCCCAACCATACCAAGGGATTCAGCAAGGTTAACTGCAAGTGCATTTGCCTTCTCTAAAATATTTTCACTAACTCTAGCTGGCACAATGGAAGTGTGCAAAATATTATTTATATGAATGTTTTCGGCTACAGGGAACGTTGAAATTTCACCCTGTGGGTTACGTGCTGCGATCACAGATAACTCTTTAATAAAAGGGATAAATTGCTCTAGCACTAGCTCTGTTCCACCTTGACTTAACTGTGCAAAGGCGGGTTCAATTTCCTGCTCTGATCTGATCACCCATTGTCCTTTACCATCATAACCACCTGTTGCTGTCTTTAGCACAGAAGGTAAACCAAGCTCATCCACAGCACTGCGTAAATCTTGCACATTTTGAATAACTGCATAAGGAGCAACCTTCACGCCTGCCGCCTCAATCGCTTGCTTTTCTCGAATCCGATGTTGGGTGGTATATAAAAGCTTACTGCCTTGTGGCACATAAGACGACTGCTCCAGCAACTCAGCAACCTGTGCATCTACATTTTCGAATTCATACGTAATGACATCCGATACTTCTGCTAGCTTCCTAGCTGCGTCCTGATCGTGATAAGCCGCTACAATCTGCCTCGCAACTTGTCCACAAGGTGACTGAGGTGTGGGATCTAAGGTCACAAAGCGATAACCTAGGTTCGTTCCCGCTAATGTCATCATACGGCCAAGCTGTCCACCACCTAATATGCCAATCGTAGAACCAGATGGAATTGTTTTATGCTCCTTCGTTTCCTTTGTTTCCCTTGTCATACCGTTTCTCCTAACTGATCACTGCTAGCTAATACTTCACTCTTAATTTGCTCACGACGCGCATGTAGTCGCTTCATCACAGCTGGCTCAAACACACCAATCATTTGTGCCGCTAACAATCCTGCATTGATTGCACCAGCTTTGCCAATCGCAACCGTCGCAACGGGGACGCCACCAGGCATTTGTACAA
Organism: Paenibacillus turicensis; assembly: GCF_017873435.1. Taxonomy (GTDB): domain Bacteria; phylum Bacillota; class Bacilli; order Paenibacillales; family Paenibacillaceae; genus Fontibacillus; species Fontibacillus turicensis. The sequence goes on from NZ_JAGGKG010000004.1 coordinate 75,149, forward strand.
TAGAAAGCAGCGAATCTAATCCATTTAAAGCCGCAGACTTAACTGGCACGCCAATGACGGGAACCAATGTTTTTGCTGCAACCATTCCTGGAAGATGCGCTGCACCTCCTGCACCTGCTATAATAACCTTCAGTCCTTTTTGTTCTGCTTGCTCTGCAAATTGAAACATTAAATCAGGGGTACGATGTGCGGAAACAACTTGCTTCTCATACGGAATTTCAAGCTCCTCTAATACACGACATGCATGAGACATCGTTTCCCAATCGGATGTACTGCCCATAATTACTGCCACTTGTGCTGACATGATTCAACCTACCTTTCGCTTCATTAACAAAGCAACCAATAAAAAAATCCGGCAAGCTCTGAAAGATTTTATATTCTCAGAATTTCCGGATATCAATCGTTAATACGCAAGCTTTAACAGCCAAAGCTATAAAACTAAACAACTATACAGCCTATAGCTTTACATACGTATCAACTCGTAGTCCGAAAATTTACGGTAATCGGGTAGAGACTTCTGGGCCATATCCCCAGCTTTATACGAGGTACATAAAACGTTATACATCTTCACACATTAATATTAGAATAATGCTCAGCATATAACATGTTATTATACATATTTTTTTGCATTTCGACTTTTTTCTTCTCTTATTCTAACAATTCCTGCCCGACTATGTCAACTAAAACACGAACATTTAACATTCACATAACAATAATGTTCGTTTTTTAACCATATAGATTTTGATATAAAAAAAGAATGCATTTTTCTTTTACAGAGGGGACTTGTTATACTTTAGTAAATAGCTAATTAAATGAATCTGATGGGTGGATAAATAATTATGAATGTAGTAGAGCAATATTGGAATGATTATGCAAATAAAATGAATTTGAATATAGAGATGCCAGCGGCCTGGATGTTTGGTGATGGTTCAAAGGAAATGGGAGACGAGTTAGGGCAACTAGTTGTAAAGGGGCTAAAAACAGGCACCTGCTCTGCTCATTGTGTCTATGAATTAGAAAACGAAGAGCCTCCTAAAGAAGGGCAATACGATATTGTTTTAGATGGTAGTAATCAGCCGTTAGCGATTATTCAATATACAAAGATTGAGCTAGTTAAAATGAATGAGGTCACCCCTGAGTTTGCCAAATCAGAAGGTGAAGGTGACTTAAGCTATAAGTATTGGTATGACGAGCATGTTAAATTTTTCACATGGAACCTAGGTCTATTCAACCTTACCTTTAGTGACGATTTATTGCTTACTTGTCAGACGTTTAAAGTCGTAGATATTGCTAGCCGGTAGCTACGATCCAGAGAGTTCTTGCAATTGTTGTTAAAATTGGATTAGCGCCAAGCACTGATTTCAAGATTGAGCATAAGTATTGAAGTAAATATGACTCTTATAGACGACAGCGATGTCGTCTTTTTTATCATCACTATAATTTTCACTATATATAATTTGTACCCTTGACTTTCCCCTATAGGGGAAGCTCTATACTGCTAGTAGGTTATAAAACTAAAGTCTAGCTTACACTAAATTAGATTGGATTGGAGGTTATATTATGTTCAAAATCAGTGAATTTTCTAGGTTAAGCAAGGTTTCCTTAAAAACGTTACGTTATTATGACCAGATTGGCATATTGAAGCCAAGCAAAGTCGATGACAGTACAGGTTACCGTTATTATTCAGCGGAACAGCTGCTAGAGCTTAACCGAATTTTAATTTATAAGGAATTGGGCTTCACTTTGCCTCAAATTTCACAGCTACTTCATGAGGATATTTCGGTCGAACATATTCAAGGGATGTTTAAGCTCAAAAAAAGCGAGATTGAAACGATTATTGAGACGGAGCAAACCAAGCTTGCACGCATTGAGGAGCGTATGCTGCTGATTGAAAAAGAGGGGCAAGCGGAAACAGGGCAAGAAATTAGAATTAAAGCGGAAGAGGCAAAGCTATTTCTTTACCTAAAAGCACGTGGGAGCACGGAAAATATTCCAACTTTATTTCACCAATTTCAGGACTTGTTAACCAATGAGTTTCAGCACTTAGCTCAAGGACCTCAGGTTGTTTTGTGGCGAGAAGTTGATGAAAAAGAGGATGAGTTCGAATTTGAGGTTGGTTATTTTGTAACTGAATCACATATGACGATCCCCCCTTCGCTCCAACTAAAAACACTTCCCGCTGAGCCGATGATGGCTACGATGGCATTTCAATCTAATGCTAAATTCGCAGCTACAGCTTGTGTTGACTTAGCGAAATGGATTCAAAAAAACAACTATCAGGTCAAGGAAAATGAACCTGGACGCGAAATTTATTTACCGCTGACTTCGACCCAAGATGCTCAGCTAATGGAAATACAAATTCCAATCAAAATTTATGATTAGAATTTTATTGAACTAATACAAAATAAAAGATCTACGGAGGTATGGAGTGAATTGAAAAATAAAGGGATCATTTATATTTTGGCTTTAGCCATTTTTCTCATTGGAACGATTGAGTACATTATTACGGGTGTCATAGATATGATGGCAGTGGACATGGGTGTGTCTACTTCAGAGGTTGGATTGTTTGTAACTGTATTTGCGCTTTCAGCAGCGATTATTGCACCCATTTTAATTGCATTAACGATAAATATGGATCGAAAAAAGCTACTATTAATTACACTTGGTATATTTATTGCTAGTAACGCACTTATGCTAACTAATCTTTCTTACGAAATTGTATTGTGGGTACGAATTATTCAAGGGGCTAGTGGCGGCATTACAACTGTAGTCGCTATGGCTGTTGCAACACGATTGGTAGAGCCAGAAAAAAGAGGGAATGCAATCGGTATTATTTTGATGGGGCTCAGTAGCTCCCTAGTGTTAGGTGTTCCAATCGGTACGTTTTTTAGTGAGTTATTTGGATGGCGGTTATTATTTATTTTCATCGGCTTGTTAAGCCTACTTCCATGGCTAATTATTTTCAAAAAGGTACCTTCTATTAAAGAAGAGGAAAAAGTGACGCTCAAAATACAGCTAGCGATTTTAGGGAATTCCAAAATATTAACGGCCTTAGTTATTACATTATTATATATTGGTGGTTACGCTACACTGTTCACTTATATTACACCTTTCTTACAAGCCACATCACAGCTCTCAATCACGCAAATAAGCGGCATTTTATTTTTAGCAGGTGTGTGTAGCTTTATAGGCTCAAAAATGGGTGGGCAATTGGCAGATGCTAAAGGCTCTAAGTTCACGATTCTACTTGGATTGCTGCTACAAGGCATAACACTGCTATTGTTTGCAGTCGCAGGCTTTAATCTTGTTGTATTAATTATTGTCCTTATGATTTTTATGCTAGCAACTTGGAGTATTTCTCCTGCTCAACAGTTATATTTGGTTACACTAGCACCACAAAATCCAGACATTGCACTTAGCGTAAACACTTCATTTATCCAGTTTGGGTTTGCATTAGGATCAGGATTAGGCGGGCTTGTCATTAGTCAAACCTCTGTCCAATATTTGAATTGGGTAGGTTTAGCTGCGGTAGCTCTCTCTTTATTGCTTGCCCTCTTACTGTTCAAAAGAATGAAACACACATCTTCCTTAACCCAAAATTAAAGCTCTAGCTCAAATGAAGACGCCATAAATCCAAGCTTGACTGAGTTTCATAAATAAAATATACTAGCTTACATAAAGTAATTTAGTTATATTTAGTTGGAATAAATTTTGTATTAACACTTAATCTAATCCATTTACGAAAGGTAGATGTTTTATGAAATTATTAGTCACTGGAGCAACAGGTCAGCTTGGGTCCCTTGTCGTTGAGGCTTTACTTAAAACTGTTCCTGCGGATCAGCTTGCTGTAAGTGTACGTGATCCTAAAAAGGCAGAGCATCTTCAAGCTCGTGGTGTAGATGTGCGTCAGGCTGATTTCACTTCTCCAATGTCTCTTGCTGCTGCATTTGCAGGCATTGATAAGCTGTTACTTATTTCATCCTCGGATGGAGATCGTGTTGCACAACATACGGCGGCGATTGAAGCGGCTAAAACGGCTGGCGTTAGCTTCATCGTGTACACAAGTGCACCAAATGCACAGAAAAGCTCATTTTTCCTCGTTAACGATCACCGTGCAACGGAAAATGCAATTATCGCTTCTGGCATTCCCTACTCTATTTTGCGTAACAACTGGTACTTAGAAAATGAAGCAGGCTCGATTAAGGGAGCAGCCGTAGGCGCACCATGGCTCACCATGGGTGGGTCAGGCAAAGTAGGCTGGGCATTACGCCAGGATTATGCCGAAGCTGCCGCAAATGTGCTTGCAGGTACAGGACATGAAAATAAAACTTATGAGCTTGCTGGGAAGCTTATTACGTATGATGAGCTTGCAGCAATTACGGCTGAAGTTTTAGGTAAAGACGTGCCAGTACAACACGTAGATGAAGACACCTATTCCGAAGCAATGAAAGCGGCTGGCGTGCCAGAACCCGTCATTCCTTTCTTAGTTGGCGTTCAAACCGCAATTGCAAATGGTTCACTTGCAGTGGATAGTAATGATCTTGAAGTTTTACTTGGTCGCAAAGTAACTCCATTAAGTCAAGGCATTGCTGAAATTGTAAAAGGCTAAGACAAAACCTTTCTCTAACGAATAACATAAAAAAGCGGTTGCCCTATGGAGACTACATTACTCCACGGGACAACCGTTTTTTACATGTCATCAACTTTTATAACAATCTCAATCGATTATTTCACCACAAGAACAGGCACGCGCGCATGCTGCACAACGTTATGGCTGACACTACCTAATACAAATTCACGAATGCCACCTAAACCACGACTACCAATAATAATGACATCATGACCGTTTTGCTTCGCATATTCTAAAATGGCTTCAGAGGGTGAGCCTTGAACAAGCTCTGTATGCCCGTTAATTCCCGCTTCCTCTATACGTCTAGTAGCATCATCTACCGTTTGCTGCGCCATGTCATAAAACTCCTGATGTACCGCTGGGGAAATGGGCACAAACCCTTCCGCTACATAAAATCTAGGAAAGTCATAGACATGGATCACGTCTAGCTTCACGCCGGGTGTTAGTTTTGTTAATTCCAACGCTTTATCTAGTGCCTTTTTGCTCGCCTTTGAACCATCATATGCTACAAGGATTTTATCGAATAACATCGTAAACACCCCTTTTACAAAATTAAATCACTACTTCTTCACTATTACCCATAAATTCATTTTTTAAAGCATACCATCCTATGCAAGAAACCTACGCACTAACTCTTTACCATAAAAAATATCCATATAAAATCGCGTTCAGTAATAAAAGAAACGGAATCCCAATGCGAAAGCTAGCATGTTTTGTTTTATGCCTTTTGCTTTTCATACCGATGAACGTGCCTGCTGCTCCACCAATCGCTGCTAGCAAAAATAACGTTCGTTCAGGGATACGCTCTCGCCTTTGGCGAGCCCTTGCTTTATCATCTGCCATCGCGATATAGGCAACTAAATTAATAAATATAAACCACAGAAGCAGACCCGTCTTCATGGCCTCCCCTCCTTTAGTTCTATTATAAATCGATCCTCTACTAAAATCGATGACTTACTGACAAGAAAACACGCTATCATTCTAAACAAGATTTCTAGATCGAGTAATATTTTTATAATATATGAATCAATATCCTAATTATTGACAAATATTTCTTTCTATGTTCCAATTAAATTGGATTCAAAATACTAACTTAAAATATAAAAGATGGTTGGTGTAATGTAGATGAAAAAGATCTTTTTAGCCGCTCCATTTAAAAGTCTAGTAAACGAAGCCAACATGATGCAAGAAGAAGCCAAAGCTGAGATTTCAAATTTAATTGCTTATTTAGAGAACAAAGGCTATGAGGTTCACAATGCCCACAAACGTGAAGAATGGGGCAAGCAATTTATGACGCCACCTCAATGTACAGAAATTGATTTTAATGAAATTAAAGCTTGTGATCTATTTATTGCTTTTCCAGGAAACCCAGCCTCCCCTGGTACTCATATTGAAATTGGTTGGGCATCCGCATTACAAAAAAAGATCATTCTCCTTCTCCACAAAAATGAAGAGGATTATGCATACCTTATTCGTGGGTTACATACTGTAGCCAATGTCACTTACATTATCTATGACAATGCAGAACATTATTACGAGCAACTAAATAACTACGTTTAGGAGGTGTTTTCGTTGAAATACGCCAACCTTCAAGATGCTTATTTAGACAATCTACGAAATGTGTATGAACATCCTGAATTTATAAATAAGCCACGTGGAAATGTCAGCAAAGAAACATTAAACCTATCCTTTATCATTACGAACCCCATGAATCGATATTGCACAGTGAAGACAAGAAAAAGTAATATTATTTTTAACTTTGCCGAAGCATTATGGTACTTATCTGGTAGTAATGAGCTTAACTTCATTGAATATTACGCAAAAAACATGGCTAAATACTCCGCAGATGGATCGATCTTAACTGGAACCGCGTATGGACCTAAAATATTTTCGTACGGTGAGCACCATATAAATCAATGGGCTAGATTAATAGAACTATTTAAAGAAGATAGAGACAGTAAAAGAGCTTTTATTTCTATCTTTGACCCACATGAAGATTTATCCCTTCAAAATATCGATGTATCCTGCACAATTGGACTACAGTTTTTTATTAGAGAGGATGCCTTATTTTTATCCACCTTTATGAGAGCTAATGATGCCTATCGCGGACTGTTAAGTGATATATTTTCATTTACCTTTCTTCAAGAGGTATTTGCCGCTCAGCTAGGGCTCAGAGTAGGACACTATTGCCACAACGTAGCAACCACCCACATTTACGATACTGACTTTACAAGAGTTGAAGCCTTGTTAGCCACACCTCCCGAGCAGAGTCACTCTTTTGAACTTCCAAGAATCCCCTCACAGCAAATATGGGAAAACATAAATACTGTTCTTCGTTATGAACAGCAACTAAGAGAAGGAAACATCACGTTGTCTTCAAAGGCCATCCACGACATCAATGTTGCTCCCTATTGGAAACAGATCATTTTTTTATTTGCACTATATCAGCGTATTATAAAAGAAAATTGTATAGATTTTGATTTGTTTCATAACTTACACCCTTTATATCAATATTTGGTCCAAAATAAATGGGAAAATCTATTTAAGGAGATATCCAAAAATGGAAACGTCATGGAAAGATAAGTCAGTTTCAGAACAATTTAATTTATACAACGATATGTTGGAGGATATTTTAGGCTTTCAATGTATTTTTAATCTGATTGAGCACAATCAAAATATACGTCACATTTTAGATTACGGCTGTGGACCTGGGAAGGTATCGGAAAGGTTAGCTCAGCGCAACCCACACTACAATATTTTTGCAGTGGATGAATCCCAAGAAATGATCGATATCGCCTCATCTATAAGAAAACATGACAACATTAGCTATCACTGCATTCATAACAACAATCTAGCATTTATTGATTCTAATAGTATAGATTGCGCCATTATTTGCTTTGTCATTATTAATAACGCCCAGCGAAATCAAATTATTACGATGTTAGCTGAAGTTTATCGCGTGCTCAAACCAAAAGGGCAACTCATCCTACTAGATTCAAATCCAAATGCAACTGGGATTTCCTTCACTACCTTTACCAACGGAGAAAGGGGGATACGCTACCGATCTGGGGATAAAAAGAAGCAATTTTTAAAAGTGGAAGGTCAGCCTGATTTGATTTTGCACGATTGGTATTGGTCTAAGCAGGATTACATTGAATGGATATCGATGACTGGATTTGAATCGATTCATATTACAGAAGCAACCATTGGACATCTGCCACAAAAGGCAAGAGTCATGTATGAACAGCAATACCAATTTAACGATTGGGGAAATGAAGTGACGATACCCCCATTTATTGTGTTTCATGCTTTTAAATCCAGCTAAATCTAGTTAAATCTAGCTAGCAAAATTTGAAAGGAGTATATGTCATGAAAACTAAAAAAATTCATTTATTTTTATTAAGTATGGTAATGATTGTTTCGTTTGGACTTTTTCCTTTTTCAGTCTTAGCTGCAGTTGACACTAACAACCAATCCCCAACGACGATTAACGTTGCTTTATATGGGTATGTGCCCGATACAGAGCGATTTGAGAACGCAGTGAAAAAAGCTTGGAATGCGATCGAACCTAACGTACAGCTTAACTTTGTCGATTGGGATTGCTATGAGGAAGAGCCTAATCAAAATTTAGATGTGTTTGTGTTTGATTCCATTTATCTTCAGCATTATGTGTCGGAAGGTTATTTATTGCCGATAGCACCAAATGAAATTCAAGACAAGGACGATTTGCTCCCCTTTGCTCTGTCAGGCACAACGATGAATGGTAACATTTATGCGCTCCCCCAAATCATATGTACTAATCTATTATATTATCGAAAAAATGATACTCAGATCCAAAATGTCAACACAGTGACTGATTTATATCAAATATTAGGAGATAGACAAAGCAATACAATCATTCCAGCTCCAAATGAAGGCTTATTATTTGATATGTCAGGTGGAACTACTAAAGTCTGCTTATATTTAGATGCACTTATCGATCAGACGGGGTTGTATACAACCTATACGCAGCTTCCAACCAGCTTTAAGCCGCAGGTCGTTTCCTACTTGGAAATGTTCCAATCGATGGCTGGTAAAGCGCAAGCAAATTACTGGCCAGATAACAATGATGCCTATATTAGAGGAAAATGGTTTTCAGAGGGGAAAGGTCGAACCTATCTAGGTTATACCGAAGCCATGTCTACGATGGGCAACTTTGTAAACGACATCGATTTTAAAACGATTTCTTATAGCCGTTTCGACAATATTCCTATCTTTTACGGGGATGTGATTGGAATTAACGCAAACATTAGCACGGAAAAGAAAGACCTTGCTATTAAGCTAATGAACACAATTGGCGCGAAGGACACGATGGTAGATGCACTTTCTCCAGATCAAAACAACCTTTACCCTCAATATTTATTACCCGCTCGGGAAAGTGTTTACGATACGATGAATGTAACTTATCCGATTTACGGTAAGCTTCGTACGATTGCAACCAATCCAGCCAATAAGCTGTTTTTAATCGGACCAGAGATTAATGAATGGATGCCAAATGCAAAATCAGTGATTAAGAATTTATTAAATCAAGCAAGCGCTGTCCCTACCTATCTATCTAATCACGCAGCCTAATATTATACTATTTTTTCCTTGATTTTAAATTATAGTATGATATTATCTAAGACAATTACAGATATGACACATGCGGGGGGACTACGTTGTAGTTGAGAAGGTAAAACCTGACCCTTTGAACCTGATGGTTAATACCAACGTAGGGAAGCAATCAAGTATTTACACTGTTACAGTGGCATAAGTGATACATTGTTATTTCTTATGTTATCCTTGTATGTACAGGAGCTTCCAAATATTTATTTTGGGGCTCCTTTTTATTTTGTAATCCTAATTCTAATCCTAGTCATTCTACTAGTAGTTTTCCCGAATAACAGGAACATAGGAGGAAAAAATATGAAAAAGGTACTTAGTATCGCTGGATCTGATTGTAGTGGTGGCGCAGGTATTCAAGCCGATTTAAAAACTTTTTCGGCACATGGTGTGTTTGGGATGAGTGTCATCGTGTCCGTAGTGGCAGAAAACACAAGCCGTGTCATTGATATTCAGGATGTATCCCCAGATATGATTAAAAAACAAATTGATGCTGTATTTGAGGATATTGAGGTGGATGCTGTAAAAGTAGGGATGTTGTCTACCGATGAATGTATGTTTGCGGTTGCTGAAAAGCTAAAGGAATACAAACCAGCTAACGTGGTCATTGATCCTGTCATGTACGCTAAAAATGGAAGTGCACTTATGGACCCCGCTGCCATTGATACGCTTATCAAGGTGATTATCCCCCTTGCGGATGTGTTAACTCCCAACATCCCTGAGGCTGAAAAAATTGCAAATATGCAAATTACATCGCTTGCGGATATGGAAGCCGCTGCAAAAAAAATATGCGAGATGGGCTGTAAAGGGATTGTTGTAAAAGGTGGACATGCTACTGGAAACGCGATTGATGTGCTATTTGATGGCAAGGAATTTCATTATTTTGAAATCGAACGGATTTCAACTAAAAATACACACGGCACAGGCTGTACGTTCTCATCTGCGATTGCATCACAGCTTGCTAATGGACACAGCATGAAGGATGCCGTAGCGCAAGCCAAGACGTATGTAACCACTGCAATTGAACATTCACTTAGCATCGGGAAAGGGCATGGACCAACCCATCATTTCTATGACCTTTATAAGCATGGATTACGCAATGAGTTAAAGAAGGAGCTACAACCTTTAGAAAAAGAATCAAAATGAGGAAATGAGAATGAGCAATAAGAATGAGGGAATGAAAATGAACGTAGATTATACTCTTTATCTAGTAACGGATCGCAGGTTAATGAGTACAGCAACCTTGTCAGAGGCGGTAGAGCAAGCGATTTTAGGTGGCTGTACGATGGTGCAATTAAGAGAAAAGGAAGCATCGGCTTCTTCCTTTTTTAAGCTCGCAGAGGAAATTAAACAAATTACAGATCGTTATGAAGTTCCACTTATTATTAATGATCGCATTGATATTGCCCTAGCTGTTGGGGCTGCAGGGGTGCATGTTGGTCAAAACGACATCCCTGCCTCTGCCGTACGTAACTTCATTCCTCACAATATGCTGCTAGGTGTATCTGCCGCTTCAGTTGATGAAGCCATTCAGGCACAACGTGATGGTGCGGATTATTTAGGGATTGGGGCGATGTTCCCTACAGGTACCAAGGACGATGCTAGAGCTGTGACGATGGACGAGTTACGTAAAATCAAGCAAGCGGTAACGATCCCCATCGTTGCCATTGGTGGGATTAATAAACATAATATTGACTCCTTCCCCCCTATGAATATCGATGGTGTGGCAATTGTATCTGCGATTATAGCGGAGTCAGATATTAAAGGCGCAGCAAAACAATTAAAGTGTCTCTTTCAACAGGAGGATCAGAATACACGATGAATTTTAAGGCAGCAATTTTTGATTTAGATGGGACTTTATTAGCATCCATGCAGGTATGGGAAAAAATCGACATCGCTTTTCTAACGAAAAGAGGTTTGCCCGTGCCAGACAATTATGTCAATGAAATTTGTGCACGTAGCTTCGAGGAAGCAGCGGAATATACAATTCAATTGTTTAATTTATCCGAAAGTGTAGAAGATATTGTAGCAGAATGGAATGTCATGGCAGCACATGAATATGCTCACAATGTTGGCTTGATGCCATTTACCTATGATTATATTTTAAAATTAAAAGCCGCAGGGATTAAAATTGCCGCTGCAACAGGATTACCTGAAAAATTGTACAAGCCTTGTCTTATTCAAAATGGAATTTACGAGCTATTTGATTTTACATGTTCGGTTGATGATGTCCATCGTGGAAAACAGTCCTCCGATATATATATTTATGCAGCTAAGCATTTAGGGGTGGAGGCCCAACACTGTATTGCGTTTGAGGATGTTTTACCTGCTGTACAAAGTGCAAAACGTGCAGGGATGATCACTTATGGCGTTTATGATCAATATTCCGCGCACCATGAGGAACAAATTAGAGCAATCGCAGATGGCTATCTGTATAGCTTCGAGCATGCGCCGTTGCCAACAAAATAAGTTTTGTAAAATATAAACGTTCTTGGATCTTAGGATTATTCCCTTAAATGAATCCAAGAACGTTTATTTCCTTTGGCTTTTCCATTTTTAAAATACGATTAGGTTATTTAGATTGTTTAGGTTATTGTGGTAGATACGGATAAATTATTTGTGTTTGATGTTGACGTGGATGTGACAACGAAGTTAACGACTTCTACCACAACAGATGCTCCAATAACTAACGCTGAATTGATGACTAAGTTAGAAGTAGTTAATGTGCTTAATCCCCCACGCTGCATAACGCCATTAACATACAAATTGTAATATCCACTAGCAGTTGGAACAACAAGCCCTCCTGCGGGTACGGTTGTTCCGCTATTATTCGTAAATCTAGTCGCAACAACCGTTGTGGTTGAGCCCAAAATATCTCCAAGAACAATTGTAGCAGTATAGCGATTCACTGTTGGTACCAAGGAAGTTGTAGTTGTTGTGCTCACACTACCGGTAATTGCACTCTGCACATTAAATTGCTGTCGTATAACCGGCATTCAAATTCCCCCTTACCAATAGCGTAATGATTATATATTATATGTGCTAAGAGGGATATTCGCTTGGACTTTATACTAAAAATTACTAGATTAGTAGAAAAGTTTAATAGACAAATAAACAAATAAAAACAACCAGCCACCCTATATGTTAGGTGACTAGTTGCTTGAAAATCATTTGTAAGTTACCTGATTTTTATTATTTATCCTGCTTCTCTAACGCCGCCTTCAGCAAATCACCAAGGTTGGAGCCAATCGTTTCTTTCTTGGCATATTGCTTCACAAGCTTTTGTTGCTCATGCTTGCTGACTCGACCTGCGTCTTTTTTCATCGTTTCAATCACACCGCACGTTAAGCATTGCACATAAAGCCCTGCTTTGCCTTCCTTCATTTCCATCTTTTTATGGCATTGTGGGCAACGACGGTTGGATAATCGCTTCTCTCCTGATCGCTTATAGCCACAGTCGTCCTTCGGACATACAAGCATTAAGCCGCGCTTCGATTTTTTCTCTAACATTCTAGTCCCACATTCAGGGCAAAAATGGTTTGAAACATTGTGCGCCTTATAGCTCGCATCACTTTGCTTTACGCCAGCTACAAGCTCCTCTGCCATTTTACGAATACCTACAAGGAATGGTTCAGGTTTTCCTTGCCCCTTGGCAATCCGCTCAAGCTCTGCTTCCCATTTCGCAGTAAGCTGGGGTGTTCTTAGATCAGCAGGTGCAAGCTGAATTAGTTGCTTTCCTTTACCCGTTGGATGAAGCAGATTCCCTTGACGCTCAATCGTATCAGAATTCACCAACTTTTCAATAATATCCGCTCGTGTTGCTGGTGTGCCTAAACCATGCTTCTCCATTTGACCAAGCAAGGCTGCTTCTGTATAACGTTTTGGCGGTAATGTGCGTCCTGGCTGTACCTGACAACGTTTTACAACCACAGCTTCACCTTCACGAAGCTCTGGCAATAACCCTGCCTTTTCTTCCTCATCCTCGTTTTCATCGTCTTCCATCAACTGTCCGTCATAGACGATACGCCAACCACTTTCCTTCATTGTTGTGCCTTTAGCGTGAAGCTTCTCGCCAGCCACTTCAAGCTCGACTGTAACCTGATCGTATTTTGCAGGTGGATAAAACAAGCTAATAAAACGACGCACGATGAGATCATACAGCTTACGTTCTTCTGAATTTAAGTTATTTAGAAGTACAGTTTGCTCTGTAGGGATAATGGCATGGTGATCAGTTACCTTGCTATCATCCACAACCCTTTTGCCTAAAGCTATCGGCTTGCGTGCTACATCCCCAGCAGTTTTCGCATATGGGCCAACAGCTACACTTGTAAGTCGCTCCTTCAAGGTTGCGACCATATCAGAGGTCAAATATCTGGAATCTGTACGTGGATACGTCACTAGCTTATGTTGTTCATATAGCTTTTGTAGAACATTGGAAGTCATTTTAGCTGAAAAGCCTAATATACGGTTGGCATCACGTTGTAATTCTGTCAAATCATACGCTTGTGGAGGTGGCACAACCTTTTCATTTTTTTTCAGCTTCACAATTTTTCCGCTACGTCCATCTAACTTGCCTTTTAATGTTTGCACTTGTCCTTCATCAAAAATTCGTGCATCCCCGTTACTGCCCCGCCATAATGCTCCGAAATTGTCCAGTTGGACGCGCAAGGTATGATACGGTTGGGATACGAAGCTTGTAATCTCCTGCTCACGTTGCATGATCATCCCTAAGGTTGGTGTTTGCACGCGTCCTGCTGATAAAGGCGAACCAAATTTACAGGTTAACGCTCTCGTTACATTTAAACCAATCATCCAGTCTGCCTCGGCGCGACAACGTGCGGAATGATATAGTCTTTCAAATTGCTGACCTGGTTTTAAGGAAGCAAAGCCATCTTTGATTGCTTTATCTGTCTGAGATGAAATCCATAGACGCTTAAAGGGTTTATTCCATTTGACCATGTTCATGATCCATCTAGCTAGCAGCTCCCCTTCTCTAGCCGCATCAGTCGCAACAATCAATTCACTAACATCTGGACGACGCATTAATTGGCTTACTGCTTTAAATTGATGATTCGTTTCCCGAAGTACCTTGAGCTTCATATGCCCGGGTAAAATCGGTAAATCCTCTAGCTCCCATTGCTTATATTTCTTATCGTAATCCTCAGGCTCCGCTAGTCCAACCAAATGACCTAACGCCCAAGTCACGATATACTTTGGTCCTTCAAAATAACTTTTATGCTTGTCTCGGCTACCCATGACACGGGCAATTTCTTTGGCAACCGACGGCTTTTCTGCTAACACTAAAATTTTCATGGATGTATTTGTGACACTCCTTTCATAAAGGTTTATTATAACATTTTTTTAAAAGGTAATTTATGTGTACCCATTTTAAACTCAAAATCCATACACACTATAAAATAAATTGTATCCTTAATTGTTAATAAGTCCCTAGCTTAATGCTTTTATATGACTATACGTGCTAAAATAATGAAGAAACTAATTCATTTATTAAGCACTTTAGCTAGGAGGGCTTTGTATCGCTACAGTTAGACGGCTTGACACAGATTTAGATTTACAAGATGCACAAAATCGTAAGTTACCCATTCGGGTATTTGAAAATAACCACTATATAGAGTCAGGCAGTATTATATTAAGATTCACCGCAGACACCGTCATTACGCAAAAAGGTGTGAGCGAGATCAGTTACCATAATCGGGACAGCTGTCAGTTTTTTGAGCTTAGAAGAAATTAAAGCTTACCTCCATGCCCCTTGCGACGGTGAGTCACTTTGAGGAGCCTCTACGTGAAAGTTGTTTTCCGCTTGAATGAGTAGTATGAGCAGATGCAGATGGCTTCCACTCCACTTCTCTTGTTTCAGGGGGCTGCTCTAATATCGCTTTTGCCTCCTCCCAATCCCTTTCCTTAAAATGATGAATGATATCATTAAGCTCATTGCGATCTAGCAATAATACGTGATTAACCCCCGCCAAAATTCGAGCTGCTTCTGTGAATCTGCCTGACGTTAAAACAATCGCCCGTTGCGCCTTATAATAGCGCATTGAGCCGTATATTTCTTGAACCGCACTAAGCCCAACCGGATTCGACACTCCATATCTTTTGGCTTGAATCACACATCGAAGTCCCCTCGTATCTTGAAATACAAGATCTGCCCCAAAATCTCTACTTGCCGTTGTTTTATATATTTCCTCATAATGAAGTTCATTTAATAGATGGTATAAATATTGTTCAAACTCACTACCATCCTCCATTCGATCGATATCCTTAATGCTAATTTTATAAGGATTTGCTTGACTTAGTTTACGCGCAAAATTAGATTTTCTCCACCTAAAAACAACATATACAAGTATACCCACACACACCAACAGCATTAAACCATAATAAAATAAAGGGTTGTCGTTATTCATCTGACGCTCCAATCGGAATTTATATATTTCATATATTAAATAAGAGTCTATTTAAAAATCAGCGCTTGACAGTGTTATGAGGAAGTAGGCTATGGTGCAGAGAGTGGCTTCAACCGCTGTTAAGTTCCCATTTTCTTTTATAATATTTGAATGGCGATGAAAATGAGACCTTAAAGGCGGCCGCTATCGCTTTTCCACCATCTCTCTGCCCCTCCGCTAAGCATGTTTATTGTCAAGCACTGATTTCAAGATTGAGCCTTTAATAAATACAAATTTATCTTTTCATTCTATTATATCTCGCTAGCCTACTAATCCAAAGCACAGCAGGCAAAATATGCAACATAACACAAACAACGCAACAAAGATCAAAACAACATCTATTAACTTTTCTACATTGAATACTATGAAAGAGTAATAAAACTCATGCTGTAGACCGAGTTTAAATCCTTCTGTGGCTGAATGTAACGGAACTTCTCACAATCTATACTCAATATAAGAAAAAACGTGAGACAGCGTTGAGAAAACATATAGAAATGAGGAGAGTATTATGATTTCATATTTTTTCAGAAAAAAGCACAGTAAACATTCCAATAAAACTAAAGATATAAGTGCTGTGGAGCAGTGTCTCCAAAATAACGTTAATCAAAAGATAGTTGACAAAAGTCTAGCTGAGCATCAGCTTCATCTTATAAACTACGAAACGTATTCAACTTCAAGAAAAATAATTTAAAAAAATACAATAGGAGCAAATAGAAATGAAAACAACCAATACGAAGTTATTATTTCATTATATATTATGGACCTTTCTCATCACTTATTGCTCATGGGGAATTCTAATCTTAGCTAGTCAAGTTGAATGGTTAAAATTCGGTTCACCTTTAGGTATGACGCTGTTAACTATAGGTGGGAACGCACCACCCATTGTTGCTTATTTTATTTTAAGACGGCAAGGTAAAATTACAGGCATCAAAGCCTATATAAAGGAAGCTTTTGCAATTAAACAACCCTTTCATGCATACATAGTCGTATTTTTACTCACCGCTACGTATTTTGGTATTCCAGCTCTTCTAGGTGGGATAACACCTAATTTTCCCGTCTATATTGCGATATTATCTATCCCCCTCATGGTGATTGGAGGCGGATTAGAAGAATTAGGATGGCGTTTTCTCCTACAACCACGACTTGAAAAGTCACTTGGATTTATAAAGGCAACCCTTGTTACAGCTTGCATCTGGTCTGTATGGCATCTCCCCCTATTTTTTATTAAGGGCACAAGCCAATATAATTGGAATTTCGGGCTATTTAGCATTATGATTATAGGGATGTCAGTTGCACTTGCCGTCATTTATCGAATGACTCAGAGCATCTGGTTATGTATTTTATTCCATAGTGTCATCAATGCTTTTTTATCCTCTTGGGAAATAGATGAAAGTCTTTTCATCAAATTAGCTACGTCCGTTGGTGTAACCCTAGTTGCCCTTAGCTTGCTATGGATAAGACGTAATAAAACAGGCTTAACACCAAAAAAATCCATCTAACGTATCGGAGAGATTATTTATGTCATTTACCGTTTCTATTAAATGGTTGCTAGCTCGTTTGTACGAACCAGATATCGTCATTATTGATTGTAGAGCTTGGATGAATGAACCCACATTAGGACATCAAAAATACACTGAATCCCACCTCCCTCGTGCGGTTTACTTAGATTTAGACAAAGACCTATCTGCTCCAATCCAAGGGCATGGCGGTCGTCACCCATTACCAGATGTAGCCTCTATGGTGAAAACATTCAGTAAAGCAGGGATTACACAGGAGCATCGCGTCATCATTTATGATGATCAGCAAGGTATGGTTGCCGCTAGAGTATGGTGGATGCTTCAGTATTTAGGACATGAAAAAGCGTATGTCATGGAGCAAGGCTTTACGGCATGGGAACAAGCAAAATTTCCTGTATCAAAGGAGCAACCGATTGTCATTCCAGCCTCCTTTGAGCCAAAGGTTAATCAGGAATGGTTAGTGAGTATGAATGAGGTTGCTGAAATCGTTAGGAGTCTCCATCAAAAAGAGCAAAGGGATTTAACTGATGATACTGACAACACTGCTTTCCTTGAAAAACAGGTTATTCTTATTGATTCCAGAGAAAACCGCCGTTACCTTGGGCTAGAAGAACCGATTGATACTAAAGCAGGGCATATTCCTGGGGCTGTAAATTACTTTTGGAAGGATGTATTACAAGAGGATGGCAGTTTTAAAAGTAAGGAGCAACTACAGCAGCACTTTGCAGAGCTTATTGAAATAGCGAATTCAAATTCCACAGACTCAGCGCACTACAATACTGGCTACGATACCCCAATTATCGTGTATTGTGGTTCAGGCGTGTCTGCATGTCCTAACATAATGGCGTTGAAGACTGTAGGGTTCACAAATGTGAAGCTGTATGGTGGGAGCTGGAGTGATTGGATTTCGTATGAGGGGAATGCGGTGGCGACGGGGGAAGAGTAAAAATTTTAAACATTCAGCGCTCCTCGCAGATTTGCTTCCCTGCAGTGATCTTCTCCTGTATAATTAGATAATTTAGGTTATCTATTTTTCAAGAAGGAGTCACACCCATGACAAGTATAAACCGTGCTGGTAAATCTATCTATTTGTTATTTTTTGTCGGCATTATTGCCATTTCTTTCTCCTCTATTTTTGTACGCTGGTCTGACGCAGATGTTGCTGTCATTGCCATGTATCGTCTATTTTTAACCAATCTGGTTATGCTTCCTTTCATTTGGCCTCACAGACATGAGATGATACGGCTTGATTTCCGTCAGTCGGCTCTGCTGCTTGCTTCCGGTGTCATGCTTGCCCTGCACTTCCTGCTGTGGATGGGATCATTGCGATTAACCAGTGTAGCGAGCTCCACCGTCATTCTTGCACTGGAGCCGATTCTGATTCTGGCAGGCTCGGTCTGGTTGTTCAAAGCCAAAATCAATCGCATGATGCTGATCGGCATGGGTATAGCGCTGGTCGGATCTATCATCATCGGTGCTGGTGATTTCCAGGTGGCAGGTACTGCACTGAAAGGGGATATTTTATCCTTGCTTGGCACGATGGCGGTCGCTGTGCATATGCTTCTGGGTCAATTTTTGCGGATGGGGCTCAGTGCCTTTTCGTATAATTTCTGGGTGTTCCTTGTTGCTGCCTGTACGTTTGCTGTTTACAATCTGCTTATGGGTCATGCTTTTGGGGGTTATGCTGCTTCTGAATGGGGTATCTTCCTGCTGCTCGCGATTGTACCTACCATCTTTGGCCACTATCTCTTTAACTGGCTGTTGCAGTATATGAATGCAACTACGGTGTCGATGGGTGTTCTTGGAGAGCCTGTATTCTCCTCCATGCTAGCGTGGATGCTGCTCGGTGAATCACTGAGTACACTACAAATGTCGGCAGGTGTCGTTATCCTGTTCGGCGTGTGGATCTTCATTCGTTATGACAAAATCAAACCTCAGCCTATATCGGCTGATACTCCCAAAGCCGCTTCAGGCTCTGTTGAACCCAAGACAGTGTAATGGATACCAGGAAAAGCTGATGCGATTATCTTTTCCTGCGGTTCCCCGTGTCTCCGCCTACCAAACGTGATTTCGCTGAAGGAATCGGGATTCTATCACAAAAACAAACAAAGGAGATACATAATGAAGAAAGTAGCAATCCTAATGCTTTCATTCAAACCATTTGTATAAAGAGTAATCTTTAGACTAGATAGATGGGATGAACATAAGTAAGCGCGAAGATGGGTCACATTATCCCTCCTTCGCGCTTTATATTTATGAAACTATTTACAAGCTTGAAAACTTATCTTGGTATTTGAGATATCTAAGTTATTTACTTTAATACTCCACGCCGAAGTAAAAATTTACTGTACAGATACATTGCAAAAGTGAGCAACAGGATAAAGATATCAAATAACGAAACGGCTGCTCCAAGAATATCCCAACGATTCATCCACGTAAATGTAATGAACTCCAATCCCAAGATAGAAAAAGCGGATAATCCAGCAAGTGTTACAGCCCATCGCAAACGTAGCAGCAAGAAACAGGGTGCCAATACACCCGAAAAGATATTAATAGTATACAAAATTAACGGAATAACAGGATAATTGGAGAAATAATTTATCACCGCTTCCCCATAATTTTTAGCGGTATAGTAGTCCTCATTTAGTCCAAGCATCATAAAATAATCATAAACCCCATTGGCATAAATAAATAAAAATATACTAGCTATGACCCACAGATGCCAAGGGGCTTTGGAAAACAAAAACCATGAAGCTTTTTTCATGTTTGTTTCTCCTTTAACCAACTTATGTATGCCTAGTTTAAACCAATATTTGGATCGTGTATAGATTAAGACTTCAGTAACGTTCAGATTTAGCTTATGTTCAATTAGCAGAACAAACAGGTCTATATACCTATTAACACATTGCCATTATAATATAAAGGATATGGAAAGATCATGCTTGCCGAAGCTGAACGAATGGGTCAAGAGCTTGGGTGCACATTTGCACATACTTGCACTTTTTCTTATCAAGCCCCTCACTTTTATACAAGTATGGGATACGAAATATTTGCAATTAATGATGAATATCCAGAAGATATAAAACAATTTTTTCTAAAAAAGAAGTTTTAATATAAATTTTAACTAATAATATTTCTTAATGAACTAAAAGATAAGACCCTTTCCAAACTGTCAAACAGTTGCAAAAGGGTCTGTTTTTTAGGATTTATGTTACTTCTCAGCTTCCAAAGAATTATCTGCCTGTTGCCTGTACCACAGTCGCTGAGCCACCTGTAAAGATAGAATTAATATTTTCAAGCGAGGTAATGACCGCTTTGCTTCCTTGGCGACCTTCTACAAAGGAAATTGCCGCTTCCACTTTAGGCAACATGCTTCCTGGGGCAAATTGCGCTTCCTTAATCCACTGCTTTAATTGGTCCACCGTTACTTCTTCTAGCTTCTCTTGGTTTGGTTGATTGTAGTTCACATATACGTTATCTACGCCCGTTAAAATAAACAGGTAATCCGCCTCAACCAAGTTCGCTAGCTTCGCGGATGCAAAGTCTTTATCGATCACCGCTTCAACACCTTCGTAACCATTGGCTACTTTTTTCACGGGAATACCGCCGCCTCCTGCGGAGATCGTAACATATCCGTGTTCGATCAAGGTTTTAATGATCGGATATTCTACGATCGTTTGTGGTTTAGGAGATGGCACAACTTTTCGATAACCACGACCTGCATCCTCCACGTACTTTTCTCCGTTTTGTGCCGTTGCTTTTTCTGCTTCCTCTTGGGAGAAAAATGGACCGATGGGCTTTGTTGGATTACTGAAGGCTGGATCGTTTTCATCCACAACAACTTGGGTGACAACAGATGCCACCTGCTTGTTTAATCCTGCTTTAACCATCGCTTCATTCATCGTATTTTGTAGCCAATAACCAATGCTTCCTTGCGTCATGGCTACACATGTATCAAGTGAGAGCGCTGGATTTTTATCAGATTGAGCTATCGCTTGCTGCAAGAGCAAATTACCCACCTGAGGCCCATTGCCATGGCTAATAATAAGCTCGTGTCCCTGCTTGATCAGTTCCACCAACTGCTTGCTTGTATGACGCAATGCTTTCATTTGTCCTTCTGTTGAAGGATCGTCACTTAATATTGCATTTCCACCCAAAGCAACTACAATTCTTTTTCCCATAGCCATAGCCGCCTCCATACTTCTTGTTTATTCCTCTTCAACTGTCATTAAGTTAATTGAATCTTGATCATTTAAAAATTCTCCTTTTAAAATTTAGTATAAACGCTTTCATTTAGCCAAAAAATGAACACTGTATATAAAAACATCGAGACTTTTGTGCACTTTCAATAAAAGAGATCACCTTAGTTTGTGATATGTTAATAGTAAAGAGATGTAGAAGTTTATAATGAAAGGTGCTGAAAAAATTGAGTAAGGGTTTTGGCTATGAAAGCGCTACGATTCCCGTTAATGTAATTGATGGGCAACAATTGTATGGAACCTTTTATCACCCGAGTAAAAACGGAGCCTATAAAGGCACTATTCTTTATTTTCATGGTGGAGGAATGATTTTTGGACATCGGGAAGATTTGCCACAGCCTTATATATCTTTGCTGACTGAAAATGGCTATGGTCTACTCGCCCTCGACTACTTGCTCGCACCTGAAAGTAAGCTTCCAGCGATTATGCAAGGGATTAGCCAATCCATCGAATGGTTTATTCAGGAAGGTGCAACTGCCTTAAACCTTGATCATGCCGAGTACTATCTCATGGGACGTTCCGCAGGAGGATACCTGGCACTGTATCATGCGGCACATGCAAGTACTAAACCCCGTGGGGTCATTGCATTTTACGGTTACTACACACTAAGCGATGCAAGCTTCAACGTGCCTAGCCGTTATGCGCTCCAATATCCGCAGGTTTCTGATCAAATGATGGATAGCCTTATTGTTAAACAACCGATTGCATCAGAACCTTCTAAGCAGCGTTATCTGCTCTATCTTGCAGCACGTCAGCGTGGCAATTGGATTTCATTTATTTCTGGCAATCAACAGCAAAATAGAGATTATGATTTAACAAAGGAACAATTAGCTACACTACCAGCAACATTTATTACTGCTGCAACACAAGATCCCGATGTACCTGTAAGGCAGTCAAAGATGCTGCATAAATTTATACCTGAAAGTGAACTACATCTTGTGGAATCGGTGGAACATGACTTTGATCGTACACAGGTGGATGAGCTAGGGATAGAGATCTATTCGAGATTAGTGAAATGGCTAGATAACAACTAATTGGATTCCGTTTTTTATAAAGAGATGGGGGACTTCATTAATGCAGATTGATTTTTTTCTCACTTTACAAAAGGTTTCTGTGCTATTTCTCTTAATTGTAATTGGATTTGTTGCGGGGCGACTTAATTTAATTAGTGAAAAAGGCCAAAAGGATATTACGCAGCTGGTCCTTTACATTACAATGCCAGCGACAATATTTTCAGCAATGCAGCTTAAAATGAGTGAAGAACGTTTAAATACCTCTTTTACGATTGTTGGGATTATGATTTTTTGTTATTTCTTTATGTTCACTGTGGGATGGTTATTATCTAGAAAATTAGCCTTATCCAACGATAAAAAAGATGTCATCCTTACTGCTTTACTGTTATCTAACACTTCATTTATGGGATATCCTATTATTCAAAGCTTGTTAGGAAAAGAAGCCTTATTTTATGCAGTGATTGGAGCAGGCTTTATATTCGAAATCGTATCATGGTCATTTGGTGTCTTTTTCATCTCCAGAAATGGAACGGGAACTGCTACATTTGATTTAAAAAAGGTTTTAATTAGTCCAGGAATTCTTGCCATTTTATTTGGTTTGGTCTTTTTTGCATTCCAGTTACCTGTTCCAGAGCCACTTGACAGTGTCATTCATATTGTAAGTCCAGCTACCTCTCCTTTGGCGATGATCGTAATTGGTTTAATGCTGTCTAGAAGCAACATTATGGAAGCATTTAAAAACAAATATTTATATTTAACTGCATTTTTTAAATTACTTTTTGTTCCACTTATATTGACGTTTGTTCTAAAAAGTATTGGCTTAACTGGACCCTCGCTTATCATTCCAATCTTGGCAGTCTCTATGCCTACTGCGTCATATGTCGCTATGTTCAGCGGTAATTATGGCAACGACGCTAAGTTTGCAAGTCAAATCGTGTTTGTATCGTCGTTAATGTCCATGATTTCCATTCCGATCGTCACCTTATTTTTATAGGCAAGATAGCAATTCACAAAATAAATAACACCATATATATAAAGAAAAAGAGCCGGATAATAGGTTGTGATCTGTGAACGTAGTCACAGTTCATTGATCTTCCTTCGACTCTTTTATTATTATGTTTTTATGTTATTATCGGCTTTTCACTACACTTGAATTTTATAACGATCTTGAAGTACAGACAAATGATGCAACTCATGCCCAGCAATCACACACACAATGGAGCGAGCAGAGGCGGTATAATTGTTAACTATTCCTTTACGTAACCACGTTTCAGGACTAAAATGGCGAAGCATTACAATTGTGGAGTGTCTTACAGCTTCATACTCTTCAGCAAGATCCTCGATACTGTATGCTTCAAATGGATGCTCTACCATAAATAAATCCTGCTCATACCCCGGAAGAGGTGTAGTATCCCCTCTCGCGATACGAAGCAAACGGGTACTCATAATCCGTTCATTATCAATAAGATGACCAAAAACCTCTTTTACACTCCATTTTCCTTCACCATAACGATAGTTCCCTTGTTCCTCAGTTAAAGAGCGAATAGCTTTACTCACTTTGTCAGCTTGCTGCTCCAATATTTCAATGACGTTACCTTCAGGGACAAGGCCGATGTAACCTTCGTAAAATGAAGCATATTCTTCTCTATCAGGTCTTTCGTACATGTTCACCTCTCCTTTGTAATTAATTTCTATTTTTTTGGTATTTATTATGGCGATCTCTCTGTCTCTTCGCTAGTTGGGGTTAGCGGTCAAGTACTGATTTCAAGATTGAGCCTTTATTTTACCATTCTTTTTTGGCAGACTGAAATAAAATAATAATAAATACTCAGAGGCTTAAATATTTTTGGATTTTTAAAAGGAAATACGTGGAATATGTCGAAGTTAGTGGTTAGTATTTAATTAAAATTTTAAGGAGGATGTAAATGAGCCTAAAGGTTGAGCAATTAAATCTACAAATGAGGGACATATCAGGATCTAAGTGGCAGGAGGTTAGAGCAGAAGAGCTTGATATTGATAATGTTAGCTTGGCGAAAACAAAATTAAATAACGTAAATATGAGTGAATTGTCACTACATGATATTAATATGAGTAAGAGTAAAATCTCGGATGTAAACTTAAGCCATATCGTTATTGATCACGCCCATCTGTTTGGGACAGAGTTCCACAATGTAGTGCTTCCTATGGAGGGTGATGGGAATTATAATCCTGAGGGACAATATAAACCGATAACCTTTCAAGATTGCAACCTTACAAATACTCAATTAAAAAACTGTAATTTATCAAATGTCGAAATATCCGATTGTGATATTACTGGCTTAAAAATAAATGGGATTTTAATTTCGGATTTATTGAAGGATAAATAAATAACTAAAGGGGATGTCCTTAGCCATTTTTATGACTCGGAGGACATCCCCTTTTTGATTCACTTTGTTGTAGTTATTAGCACTTCACGAACACGCCTGGGAATTCAGGTGTAACCTGATCTTTTTGGGAGTAGATGATGTGACCACGCAAAATAGTAGTATCAATCTGCGCACCAATCTCACGACCGATATAAGGACTAATTTTGTTGCGGTACTCTAGATCTTCCGCTTTAAGTGTGTAAGGTGCATTTGGCTTAATCAACACAATGTCAGCATCTTTGCCTACACTAATCCGGCCTTTATTCGTAATACCAAAGCGATCCGCTACATTGCTTGCAATGATACCTGCAAATTGTTGAAGTGACATGCCACGTTTTTGAACACCTTCGTCAAATAGAACATCCACATTGTTTTGAAGTCCAGAGATTCCACCCCATGCTTCAAATGCATTTTCTTTATCTTTTAGATCAGGTGTACATGGAGAGTGGTCAGAAGTGACGAACTCAATTTCACCTGCCAACAATTTTTCCCACATGCCATCTTGGTTTTGTTTATCACGAATTGGAGGAGAACATTTAACAACAGGACCGATACTATCCAACTCATCTGTATGGAAATACATATAATGTGTACAAGTTTCACATGTTACATCAACGCCTTCTTGTCTAGCTTTCGTTACAGCTTCAACGCCTTCTGGACAAGCGACGTGACAAATATGGATACGGCATCCTGTTTCTTTAGCGAAAAGAATTGCACGTTGAATTGGCTCAACTTCTGTAAATACTGGACGAGTTTCAACATAGGCTTTTAGAGTTTTCTCACCATTTTTGTAAGCAATCTCACCTAATCTATCGGTAATTGCAGCATTTTCAGCATGGATAGCTAAAACCTTTCCAGTTTTCGCAATTTGCTTCATACCTTCATACAACGAGTAGTCATCCACGTTCATGAAGTCGCCATCAATTGAACGGTCACCACATGTTGCCATAAAACATTTATAAGCAATTACGCCACCTTCATCTAGCTCTTGAATACCGCCTTTAGGAAGAGAGTAAGGCACTAATCCGCCAAAGGAATAAACGTCTGATCTCAATTTGCCTTCCCCAGCAGCATATTTGATTTTGAGAGACTCGCCATCTGTTGTAGCAGGAACTTGGTTCAAAGGCATTTCTAAAAATGAAGTTACTCCACCTTTTGCAGCAGAAGCTGTTCCAGTTGAATAGCCTTCCCATTCATCACGGTAGCCGCCACCTGGCTCTGTAATATGAACGTGAGCATCAATCATTCCTGGGCTTACAATTAAGCCTGTAGCATCTATCACTTTGGAGCCTTCTAACTGAGAGCCGATTGCAGCAATCACGCCGTCTTGAATACCAATATCTGTTTTTACCTCTCCGCTATCCAAAATAACAAGACCGTTCTTAATCACTAGATCATAAGTCATCTCATATTCCTCCAATTTGATTGTAGTTTTTAAATCAATTACAGATCACAGATTTTGTAAAACAGCATCTCAATTATTTGGCGATACTTTCATCAAAATCCAATATATAATAAATGCGGATACAAATCCTGCAATCCAAGCGATGTCAGAAAGGAACGAAAAGGCTGGAACAAATTGTCCAATTAAGGATAAAATCAGTCCTGCAATCGTTGCAATGTACGCTTTAACGTTGACGCTATTGTAAATGCTACGATTAGTTGCTTGATCATTTTCATCATAATACAACTGATCCAAATCAATGTGTTGTCTTTGCACAAAGTAGTAATGAACGATCATTACACCTGCAACTGGACCAAGTAAAGCTCCAATTCCATTCAAGAATACGATAATTGCGCTACCGCCAGACATAAAACGCCATGGCATAATCAAAACGCTGACCACTCCGGCAATAATTACACCCTTACGATAATTGATCGATTTTGGGAATAAAGCGGCTAACTGATAACCCGCAGGAATGATGTTACCTGTAGCATTTGTTGAAATTGTTGTCATCAAAAATACTAAGGTTGTTAATAGTATGGCAGGAAGACTATCCCACTGATTAATGAAATCCAAAACACCATTACCTGAAGTAGGTGCTCCATAATGAATGGTTCCACCAATAATAATGAGAACAGCCATGATTGCGAATATGAAGTACCCAACGAAAAAGCTACCGATTTGTCCAACCGTTTGTGCTTTTTGAGATTTTGCATTTTGTGTAAAGTCAGATACGCTTACGCCCGGTGCTGCCCATACAGCAAGCACGGATGCAATTACAATTAAGTATCCATAAACAGGATTAATTGCAGTGGCTTCAGTCATTTTAAAAGTAAAGATATTTCCGATTCCGCCACCGACATTAACCGCCCATACAGTCATCGCACCAAAAACAATATAAATAATTGGACTTAGTACAGCAGTAAACTTATTCAGAATTCCACCACCACCTAGACCAATTGCCATATTTGCTGCCCAGAAAAGCACAAAGCTGATTAATTCAGGTACAGATATACCAAGAATATTTGCACCTGATCCAATTTCCAAATATGCAGGCCAAATCTTACCTATCAAAATTGTTAATGCAGCAGCCCCAACGTAAGTCTGTACTCCAAACCAAGCTATTGCTGCCACACATCCCCGTAGAAATCCGGGTAGTTTAGCGCCTTTACTTCCATAAGCTGAACGTAGATGTATCGCAAAAGGAATTCCGTATTTAGTCCCTGCTCGGCCGTTGATAACCATAAACAAGGAAAGTACAATCCCACTAATGATCATTGCAAAGATGACGTTGATCGGTGACAAGCCTAGCAATAAAAAACCGACTACAGCCGCATAATTAGGGATGTTATGAATAGAACCCATCCAGAGCGTAAAATAGTTCATTGCGCCCATATTTCTTTTCTCTGGGGACTTAGGTAAAATGTCTTCGTTGCTATATCCCCGTTGCTGATACACTTCGATATTGGTCTCGATAACCTGATTCAAAATGTTGACCTCCCTAAAAACCAAATTTTACAGTAACCACAAACCTCTAAGTTGTAACGCGGCTTTCTGTTGGTATTACCCTATAATAACAGACTGTAAGCATTTCTTTCACTTAGATATTGGGCTCACCTCTTATTTTGTCTTTAATTTTAATGTTCTATATTAAGTATAAATGAAAACGCTTACATCATCATTGTAAAATTGAACAAAACGTAAGTATGTTTTTGTTTAAACTGCACATCTACCTTTTAAAAAATAATTGATATAATAAAAAAATTTCGGTCAAATACGGTTGAAATCCGCATTTGACCGGATATAAATTCCATTTAAGTTATATGAAATCCATATTACTTTATTATGTTAATTTTTGTGATTTGCTTGGTAAACATCCAGCGCTGCTTTAACCGCTTTGCCCACTTGAATCGGCGCACCAAAGTAAATGAGAGCTGCTTCTAAAGCACCCAATACTTGTAGTACATTTTCTCTGCGGCTGCTATATCCCATATTACCAATTCTCCAAATTTTCCCTTGTAAGTCACCAAAGCTTCCAGCTATTTCAACGCCAAACTGCTCCAGCAAAAAGTCTTTAACGCCATTAGCATCAATGCCTTCCGGAACAAGAATTGGTGTCACTGTAGGAATCTTAGTATCTTCGTTACCATAAATACCAAGACCCATCGCCTTAACTCCAGCGACAATCGCTTTATTATTCAAGGTGTGGCGTGCATACACACGATCAAGTCCTTCTTCAAGTAAAACACGTAACCCCGTATGAATACCATAAATCATAGAGGTCGCTTCTGTATGATGGTTGATTCGATTATTATTCCAATAATTAATCAACTGACTCAAATCCAGATAGTTGCTTTGAATGAAACGCTCGTTACGCTCTACTTTGCTAAGTCCTAATTCCTTCTGATAGCGTGATTCAATAATTGCTTGGGCACGCTTGTTAAAAGTAATAAGAGATAAACCTGACGGCACGCTGACACATTTTTGAGAACCAGCAATAGCAATATCAATATTCCATTCATCCACTTTAATTTCTACTCCGCCGTAAGTCGCAACCATATCAACCAAAAATAAAACATCGTTTTGACGGCAATAAGCACCTATTTTTTCCATTTCCTGAATTTGAGCATTCGCAGTTTCACCATGAACCATGGCTACGATTTTAGGCTGAACCTCTTTAATCTTCTCAATGACTTCCTGCTGATCAAAAGGAGTCTCCCAATCCTTTTCCAGCATAACAATATCTGCTTGTGCACGCTCTGCAATTTCAGCTAACAAATACGCAAATCGTCCATAAGCAGGAATTAACACTTTATCCCCTGGCTCAATTAAAGCAATCATAGCAGCTTCAATTCCTGAACGGGATGTTCCATCAATTGCAAATGCCTGCTCGTTAGTTGTACCGAACGGAGCTTTGATCATTTCTTTCACTTCGTCCATGATGGATAAGAAGGCTGGATCAAATTGTCCAAGGATCGTATGGCTCATTGCGCGTAACACTTTTGGGTGTGCTTCTACGGGTCCGGGTGTCATAATCGTTCTTTGTGGGATATCTATTTCTTTAAACATGTTAAAAATTCACCATCCATCCTCAATTTATTGACAGCCAACAATACAGCTCTGTGGCAGACATGTTATACTTAAATAATTGTTATACTTTATAATAGAAAAAACTTTGAATTCTATATAGGCTTACAGAAAGGATACAGATATGACGACCATAGCCGACATTCTAAAGCTTCCACGCTACTCGGATCTAAAATTACTAACGAATGCAAATTTAGTCGATACACATAAAACGATAGAAAGCGTTGAAATCTCTGAAACGCCTGATATCGAATTCTACATTCCTGCTAACGTTTTACTTCTAACTACAGCAATGACTTATGCAAACGATCAAGACGGATTAATTCCGTTAATTGATTCTTTAATTCGGGCCAAAACCATAGGTCTCGGGATTAAGACAGGGCGATTTCTTGGTAAAATAAAACCCGAAGTTATTGAATACGCGGAGAAGGTTAATTTCCCATTATTTGAAATTCCTAACACCTACTCTCTTGGCTCGCTGATGCATCAATTGTTAAATAAAATCTGGGGCACACGTTATGAAGAAATTTCCTTCGCCTTAGATATTCAAAAAAGATTTTTTAACTTATTGATCCAAAATGCGACGAATCAAATCGTAATTAACAAATTAAGCCAGATCGTAAAAACACCAATTATTTTGCTGAACCCATTTAAAGAAATCATGGATTACTCCAAGCATTTCAATCTTTCCAGCAATCCAGCTCAGCATTATGTGAACGAGATTGTGCAAAAAATCGAACAAATTCCGAAAGAACGGGATTCCTTTATAATTAAAAATCCAAAAGGTCATGAAATTCAGGTTTCGCTTGTCCCTATTAAGGTCCATACCTATTTTCCACATTACCTAGTGATTGTGAATCCTGAACAAATTCCTTATCCGATCTCCAGCTTTGCCATTGATCAGGCAGCAATGGTGTTATCTTTTGTCCTTTTTAAAAATGAGAAGGTATCAGAGTCGCAACAGTCGATCGAAACCGAATACTTTAAAGAACTGATCGATTATCATTCCAGTTCAAATGCGCCAGTACGTGCTTTTGAGCTAAATGTAAAATATGGCTACGTGTTATCCAATTACTATCAGGTTGTTCACGTGTTTGACGAAGCAGCACTGGAAGACTCATTGCTTAATCTAAATCAAGAGGAACGCTTAGTCCTTGCATCACAATGGCTACAAAAACATGTATCCGAATATTTTACTAACGGACTAGTCATTTTCTTTAGCGTTACCAAGGAAACCCTCATTTTAATCCAACAAGAGGTTGAAGATTTAGACGAAAAACTATTGGATATTCGCAATCAGCTACATGAAACCTTAGATATTCAATTGATCTTTAGTGTCGCAAATCCGTACACCGATTGGAAACGAATTAACCAATCTTATACGGAAGCTAAGTTAGTCTTTGACGAACGTAGAAGTAAGCATCAAACTCAACCGATCATCCATTATAAAGATAAGGGTATGGTTCAATTGTTCCATCACCTTGAAAAAAATGATGTGCGCTTTTTCTGTGAAAACATTCTGAAAGATTTCGCTTATCCTAAAGAACCTGTATTAATTGAGTTACGCAAAACATTATCAGTGTATTTAGGTGCACAATGCGAAATTGCCAGCGCAGCCTCTGCTTTATTCGTGCATCGTAATACCGTAAAATACCGGATTCTTCGTTGCGAGGAAATACTTGGCCACTCCGTCAATTCACCAAGTCATTCCTTGAACTTACGTCTTGCACTTGCCCTTAGCGAGGAAAGCTATTAAATAAAAAGCATTGAAGATTGAATCGCGAATAAGCTGTTGATAGCTATTACGATTCAACATTCAATGCTTTTATTCAGTTTGCAAACGCCCCAAGTCCTTCATAACGATTGTAATGAATATCGTCAGACTCAAGATAGCGGATAATGGATTCAGGAATGTCCACACCCTCCTTGAGATGCTTGCTATAACGCTCTTGACTGCCTTGACCTGGATATTGAACACGACTGAACCCAGATGCTGGCTTAATCTCATTTAACTCCTGCATGGTTTGAGAAATATATTTCTTAAACAACTCAAGACCAACAAAACGCTCAGGATCGATAAGAATATAAATCTGACCCAAATTGCGTCCCTCATGCAAATTATGATACATGGAGCTAACTTCTTTACCAAATGGCAATCCAAGCAACACACCAGATAAAATATCGACCATCATCATTAAGCCGTAACCTTTAGGTCCAGCGATCGGAAGAAGCCCATTTACTTCATTTGGATCTGTTGTTGGCGCGCCATCTTTATCCACCGCCCACGTATCAGGGATTGATTTCCCTTTGGAGCGTGCATCAAGAATTTTACCCCATGCTTGTACTGTTGTAGCCATATCAAAAACCAATGGTTGATCACCATCACTTGGTGCACCAAAAGCGATCGGATTCGTTCCGTAATATCTTTCCGCACCACCAAACGGCACAACCATCGGGTCGGATTGACACATAGCAATCCCAACTAAATTTTCTTTAGCAATTTTGCGCATGTAATAAGAAAGCGTTCCAGTATGACCTACTTTGGAAACACCAACGACTGCTACGCCACTTTCCTTCGCCATCTTAATTGCAGGCTCCAACGCTAAATTTGCAGCATAATGCCCTTGCGTATTATCGCCATGATAAATCGCAGAGCTTGGACCCGTTTGCTCAAAGTTAAGCTCAGGCGTAACATTAATCCCGCCCTTATTAATCCGCTCAGCATAATATTCAACACGAACAGCACCATGTGAATGCACACCACACAAATCTGCATATACGAGGTGATTTGCGGTTTCTTCCGCCTGCTCACCTTTTAATCCTGCTTTAACTAGCTTGTTTTTGATTAGTTCATGCAGTTGTTCACCGCTAACTCTAACTACTTTTTCTTCTGTATTTGACATTTTTACAGCCCCTTCCTCAGTGTTGTTTACACACCTGGGTTACGATTTGCGTCTTTGGAATATACGTAAGCCAACTTCTCTTTACGGTCTGTTGAATATGCGGCTTGTGGTACATAAGACGCCATAAAGATATAATCGCCTTTTTCAACAGGATACCAATTGTTGTCGAGGTTATACATGCCTTTACCAGAAAGGATATATGCACCATGCTCCTGATAATGTGTTTCGACATAACCATGACTTGCAGCAGGTGAGAATTCTAAAATGTGCATATTCATATCGAAACCTAAATCATCTGTAGGTAGCAGGTTCCAGAACAACACATCACTCATACCTTCGTATTCAATTGGTGTAATGTCAGCACGATTACCTACAACTTTGTGTGCTTGATGTCCTTCAAGTGGATCGTATTTACGTTGGTACAAAAATGCTTCCGTCATTTCAGTTTGCCCATTTTCGAAATACATCTTTTCATTTACAGGGAAAAACGCATAACCACCATCTGTCAATTCATGCTTTTC
Organism: Paenibacillus turicensis; assembly: GCF_017873435.1. GTDB lineage: Bacteria > Bacillota > Bacilli > Paenibacillales > Paenibacillaceae > Fontibacillus > Fontibacillus turicensis. Next base: position 108,033 of record NZ_JAGGKG010000004.1, read on the forward strand.
GTTGCTATCGCTTACAATTAACTTTCCTGAAATAACATATACAAAGGTTTCGATCCCTTCGCCACCAAAGCCTAATGTGTTTTTGCCGCCTTCTTGAAATTCAGCGATAAAATCAGAGAAGCTTGCTCCGATACGAGGTGAACCTAAAATACTAATTCTTGTGTTCTCAAAGCCTGGTACAACATTATTCACTAAACCATCATGTGGCAAAATAGCGTAATTATTTTTTTTAATGACTGCACGCGATGTTAACAAGCCGTCTAAATAACCGACATTATTATTTTTATAACCCATGTCTAATCGTTCCCTTTCTAAATAGGATTACAGCCAAAATTACTGCTTTAATTCATTGTAAGCACTTAACTGATAAGCGCATAGTTTCAAAAGCTACAATTCTTGAGGCAAAGTTGTTGATGATGAACAAAGCATGAACAATTTTTTTAAAAAATACCTCTTTTAAAAATGCCCATTTTATTAAAAAATTAATATATAAATAATTAAAAGTTGACCCTTCTACAATTACTAAACGTAAATGCAAAAGGGTCTTTTTTGATTATTTGTATTATATTAGTTTACAGCTCCGACAGGACTCGCTTGTACAACCGTTGCTGAACCACCAGTAAAGATGGAATTAATGTTTTCAAGTGAAGTAATGATCGCTTTGCTTCCTGGGCGACCTTCCACAAATGAAATTGCTGCTTCAACTTTAGGTAACATGCTACCTGGTGCAAATTGTTCTTCGTCGATCCATTTATTCAATTGATCAACAGTTACTTCTTCTAGCTTCTCTTGGTCTGGTTTATTGTAGTTCACATATACGTTATCTACACCTGTCAAAATAAACAAGTAATCCGCTTCAACCAAGTTTGCTAGTTTTGCAGATGCGAAGTCTTTATCGATTACAGCTTCAACACCTTCGTAACCGTTGGTTACTTTCTTCACAGGAATACCACCGCCACCTGCAGAAATCGTAACATATCCACTTTCAATCAATGTTTTGATAATCGGATATTCCACAATTGTTTGTGGTTTAGGGGATGCTACGACTTTACGATATCCGCGACCCGCATCCTCAACATACGTTTCTCCGTTTTCTGCTGCTGCTTTTTCTGCTTCCTCTTGAGAGAAAAATGGACCAATTGGCTTCGTTGGGTTAGTGAAAGCTGGATCGTTTTCATCGACAACGACTTGGGTTACAACGGTTGCCACTTGCTTGTTTAGACCTGCTTCAACCATTGCTTCGTTCATTGTATTTTGTAGCCAGTAGCCAATGCTACCTTGTGTCATTGCTACACAAGTATCTAGTGACATTGACGGATTTTTATCAGATTCAGCTGCAGCTTGCTGCAACAATAAATTACCAACCTGCGGGCCGTTACCATGGCTAATAATAAGCTCATGTCCCTGTTTGATTAATTCTACCAATTGCTTACTTGTATGACGTAATGCTTTCATTTGTCCTTCTGTCGTTGGATCATCAGTTAAAATCGCGTTACCACCTAATGCGACTACAATTCTTTTTCCCATAATTGCCTCCATTTTATCTTGTTGTCTTTTGTTTTAAAAATGTAAGAACACCAACTAAACTATCGTTTCCAGAAGTTGCTCCATATGCTTGAATCTTTTTTATTGCTTCAATAAGCTGTTGCTCATTTTCTGTTAAAATTGCTGCGCAGAGATTAATCCATTGTGCATTCACATATCCATCAAACAGCGCCTCATAATAAGCCAAGCTGACATCTGTTGTTGAACGGTGCTGTAACTGCTGCTTCACGAGTTCTTTCAAGTAGCCTCCACTCTCAGTGATGGCTTCAAACAATATCATTCCTTGTAGAAAGTCATCGCCAGAAGGTGTTAAACCAACTCCTGCACCAATTAAAGAAGAAACTGTGCTTGTGCTAATTAAACTAACGAAATTGTCGTACATTTGCGTTAATTGCGATGAAGCAAAACCTGACTGCGTCCAAACATCCGCTTCTTCAAGATGATGTAATAAACCACTTTTGCTTATTTGTTCTTGTGTTACATGTGGTATTGATAAATCTATACTTTGAATCGACGGGAATATTGCGGTTGTGACGAGAGGACGAGTATAACAGGTAAAAGTTAAACTAAGCTTTTCTTCTGAACTGGAAAAAAACGGGCTTATTTTGACTGGATCACCAACTGTCAATGCGGACTGAACAAGTTCAAGATCTGCGGCGTTGATTGCAAGCCCAATCGCGGATAAGCTCTCTTCATTTTTTCCAACGAACAGTAAAGAATCATTATATTTCAGGTTGAATCCATTCGAAAAAATCGAATGGATTCGTGCCTGAATACTTCCATGTTGTAAAATCAATTGTCGTACATATGAGCTTATATAAGCTTTTTCAAATGTTAGACTGTGATTGTTCATCGTTTACTTGAATTATTCTTCAACTTGAATGCCTAGAGATTTTGCATAGGCAATCAAAGCTTTTTCGAAGCATACTAGTGGTGCTCTTACTGTACCTGCACCGATTTGACCCACACCTGCTTCTTTGTGCGCAATCCCTGTATTGATGATTGGCGTAATGCCGGTTTCCACGACTTTACGAATATCGATACCTAGTGTTGCACCCTTGAAGTTCCAGTTCGGAATCGCCCAAGTTGGGTTGTTTGTGATGGAAATCCGTTGCATTTCTTCAGAAATCTTTTGTGCATCATCTAAACCACTAAGTCCAACAAAGCGGGTTACCCCTGGTGCTGCGATCATTGCCATACCACCGACACCTACGGTTTCGGTAATGGCACTGTCCCCGATATCCGGGTTAGCAAGCTCTGCGGAATAGCCAGTGAAGTACAAGCCGTCTGGCGTGTTTACAGGACCTGTAAACCATTCGTCGCCTAATGCACTGATACGTACACCAAAGTTTTCGCCGTTACGTGCCATGGTTGTAACCACGCAACCTTCTTTTACTTTACGTGCATAATCAACCATTGCTTTACCGGTTGCCATCATAATATTCAAGAAGAATTGATCGGTATTTGCTAAGAACTGAATCACGTCTGCTTTACTTTGTTGATCGATATCTAGGGTTGTAATTGCAGGTGTAATTTCTTTCAAGAATACAAGCGATGCTGCAATGTTACGTTGGTGGAACTCATCACCCATACCAATCGCACGTGCGATCATTACGTTTAGGTTCAAGCCTTCTTCAAACGTTCTTAACGCTTGACCAAGCACTGGACCTAACACATCACGCATCCATTTCAAGCGGTTAATTACATTTTCGTTGTTTGCACCAAAACGAAGTACTTCGCCGATGCCTTCGTTCATGATGCAATAGCCTGTTGTCCCGTCTGTTTTGTTTTCGACGATAAACACAGGGAAGTTTGCCGTTGTGATTCCGCCCATCGGTCCAACTGCACCCACATGGTGACATGGGATGAAGGTCACTTCGCCATTTTCAAGCTGACGACGTGCATCGGCTTGATCTGCTGCCCATCCTTCAAACAACATCGCACCAATTACAGAACCTTGCATTGGGCCTGTCATGTTTTCGTATTTAATTGGAGGTCCTGCATGAAGCACGACTTTTTCACCTGTGTTCAGTTCAGGAATAACTTCTTTCGCTAAGCGAGCATCCACCAAGAACGGTTGAGATTCTAAGTAACGAGCAACGATCTTATCGTTTGCTGCGTTAATTTCCTCTTCACGTTTCTCAAGTTCATTTAAGATACGGATCAATTTTTGGTTTCCGCCTGCTTTTGGACGCCAGTTAAACTGCAATGCTTTACCACCAAAGTTTGTGATGGAATCCGTGAAGCTGGAAATCCCGATGTTAATTACGCGTGGTACGCTGTTTAATAGCTCAAGTACTTTTTCGCTTGGGGTTGGTACAGCGATTTTAGCATCGGTGTAGTCCACACGACCTTTATCTGCCACTTGAAGCTCATGTCCCATCAATTTAAGTGCCAAACGAATCGCACGTGCATTACTGCTTTCCACGATCACGCCAGCATCTTTTAACGTTTGAACCGCTTGTGCGTAGTTTTGCGGGTCACTTTCTGTCCCTACGACACTACCGATGACATACAATTGACGACCACTTTGTTTTGCTTCGTCGAGTGCCGCTTTAATGCTTGGAGCTAACGCGCCAGCCATGTCTGCATGAGCACCGTAACCAAGAACCACGTCCACCAAGATGATGCCAGTCGTTTCGTCTTTTAATACTTCTTTTAATTTATTCACTCTGACTTCAGGGTCGATCATTGGGTGTGGTTTACCTTGCGTGTAAACATCGTCACCTAGATCCATCACTTGGAAGCCTTGGGTATTTAAAATGTAGCCTTCTTCGCCTTTTACGTTCGCTAAACCAAGTGCATCCGAAATCAAGGTTGCCGCTTCGCTCGCTAATGTACCGCCTGAATACAAACCTTTTACCGTTTTGCCTTCAGGAAGGGCTTGATCTACGACAAACTCAATTGGCTCATTGTAGTTGGCTTTCACTTCGTCGCCGTTTGCAAGATCCACAGCAATTTTCGCTGCTTCTTCAAGCGTGTATGCAAGCGATACGTTACCAACATGCGCTTCTGGTTTTTCGCCTAAGAACAATGCAACCACAGGCTTAGACAAGGATTGCAACAGTTGCATCACATTGTCACGCACTTTTTTAGCTGGTGGTTTAGAGATAACCAAGATCACATCCGTTGGGGCATGTTGCTCAAGGGCAACCACTGCATCAATCATCGTACGTGCTTGTACATCTTCCTTCAGGTCACGTCCACCTGTACCGATCGCATGTACCACGCCGCCGCCTAAACGGTCGATAATTGTAGTTGCTTCTTGAATCCCTGTACCAGATGCTGCCACGATTCCGATATTCCCTGGGTTTGTTACGTTCGTGAACGCAAGTGGAATGCTGGACAATACGCCTGTTCCACAGTCAGGACCCATCAATAGCAAGCCTTTTTCATGCGCTTTTTGCTTCAAACGCACTTCATCTTCAAGGCTTACGTTGTCACTAAATGAAAATACGTGTAGACCTGAATCTAACGCTTTTTCAATTTCACCCGCAGCATAAATTCCTGGGATGGAGAATAACGCCAAGTTTGCATCTGGCATCGCATCTAGTGCATCCTTCCAGTTATCTACGCTAGATACGCCACCTTCTTTTTTGTTTGAAGCTAAGTTGCTGAGGAAGTGTTTTACTTCTTCGATGACTGCATCAAGTACGTCTGCATTGTCGGATTCAACGACAATTGCCATATCGTTAGCACCTGCGCCTTGAACTTCATCCGTGAATAGGCCCGCTGCTTTTAAAATGTCTTTGTTGGCATCCGTTGCCATCATGACCTGACCTTGCTTCACGCCATCTAATTTATTAATGGAATTTGTTAACAACATTAAGTTAATTGAATCTTGATAATTATTTTTTTGAATTACAGAATGTAACATTAAAAAAGCCTCCTTTGTAACATTTAGTATAAACGCTTTCATCAGGCCAAAAAAGGAGCATTTTATATAAAAACGCTAATACCTTTTGTGCACTTTGAACAATAAACACTTTGATGTAATCCACCGTATTTTTCCCAAACACCTTTTTAAATCCATCAACTTATCGTTAATAAAGAATAAAAGAAAACAGGACTACGGATTCTATTAGCTAGATCTTCTAGTCCTGCATCTTTATAAGTTTTAATTAAGCACGTTTAGCTTTTGAAGAGGAGGTCGCTACACTTATCATAAATACAACTGTACCTACTAATAAGATGATCGCACCGATATAAAATCCCCATGTGCCTGAACCCGTTTTATCGATAATGTAACCTGTTAAAGCTGGCGCCACAACAGAAGAAGACATACCAAAGAAGTTAAATACGCCAAGTGTCGATGCAACGGATTTGGAGTCTGCTTGGTCTGTAATGTAAGAAATCAATACAGGGTCAACAGCCAATTTACCTAAGAAGCCGTAAAGCAACAATACACCTGCTAGCAAACCAGCATTTGGTACAAATACAGAAACTGCGATTAAAATAAAGGATGCAATTTCAAGACCAATAATAATTTTTGGCTTGTTGTGTTTCATTTTGTCAGACAAGTTAGCAAAGAACAATGCGCCCGGTACTGCAGCAACAGCGATCATAGAAGTGATCAAACCGATCATCGAACCTTGAATACCACGCTCTGACTCAAGGAATTTAGGCAACCAAGTTACGATTAGATAATATGCATAACATGTTGAGAAATACAGCAAATAGGAAGCCAATAGTTCTTTACGGAACAATCCTTTTTTCGGAGCATCTGTAGAAACCGTAGGATTAACGGTTTGCTCATTTTTAGCAACTTTTGCTGCTTGAACATTTGGATTATGTTTTGGCGCATTGATGATCATCACTGCAAACCAGATTACCAAAAAGATAACTAGTCCAGAAGAGATGAATACCATTGTTTGCCAAGGCAAATTCAATTGTTTAACGATAAAGGAAGAACCTGTCATCCCTAAAATCAAACCAAGTGCAGAACCGGAGTTTACAATCGCAGTTGCGATCCCCTTTTTCTCAGGTGGAACGTGTTCTGCTGTCAGTGAGAATGCTGCACCATAATAAGTACCACAACCTACACCTGCTAAAACGGAACCTAAATAAATCATTGTTAGGTTACTAGCGAATGCAATGGATAAAATCCCCATCGCAAATATAATAAAGCCCGGAATTAATACTTTTTTCTGTCCAAATTTATCCACGAGGATACCGGACGGAATCTGCAATGCTGTATAACCAAAGAAATAACAAGAAGCAATCAAACCCATAGCCGCATTTGTCTGCGGTCCGATCGTACCTTGAATTTCAGAATAGATCGGGGAAAGCATGGACCGATAGATCCAGATGATTGCCCAACCCATACAGAATGTAAAAACGATTCTTTTCCAGTAATTTGGAGGGTATATGCTTGCATTTTTACTTTGAGACATCTTTACCCAACTCTCTATTTTAATATGCCAAACGTTTTAGTGCTTCAGCTAATGCTTGTACACCTTGTTGAATATCAACCGCTTCTGTATGCTCAGCAGGGTTGTGACTAATTCCGTCAATAGAAGGAACAAAAATCATACCTGTTGGTACACGTGGTGCAAAAATTTGTGAATCGTGTCCTGCACCAGAATGCATAACTTGATAGTTCAAGTCATTATCTTTACATACACTTTCGATTGTATCAATAATTTTAGCGTCCATCGGAACTGGTTTCTCGTTCATCCAGTTATCGATTTCAATCTCGATGCCCATTTTGTCAGCAATTTCTTTCATATCGGCTTCAATTTCTTTAGTGAAACGAGCTAATACGTCAGCATCCGTATGACGGCAGTCCATGGAGAACAAAGTTTCACCTGGAACGACGTTTACTGTATTTGGCTTCGGCTCAACTCTACCGAAAGTTAATACAAGTGGATTTCCTTCCGCTTTTGCTTTATCGATACTTTGTGTAATGATACGAGCCATACATTCTACTGTATCCTTACGGTATTCCATCAAGGTAGTACCTGCATGGTTAGCTTGTCCTTTTAGCACAATTGTATACCGTTTTTGACCAACGATCGCATTCACGACGCCTACTTTTTTACCGGTATTCTCTAGGAAGTTACCTTGCTCAATATGCAGTTCAAGGAATGCCGCAATTTTATTGTGCTGTGGTTCACCTTGCATAAAGTCGAATCCAGCTTCGCGCATAGCATCAACAAATTTTACACCTTGAGCATCTGCGATACCCTCAACGTCTTTGCGATCAGCAATTCCGAAAATATTTTTCGAACCCCAGAAAACATAAGGAAAACGGGAACCTTCTTCTTCAGCCATCGAAATGATCTGCAAAGACTTTTTCGGCTTCCCTTCGGTTTCTAGTAATCCCTTCACTGCCATGTAACCTGCCATAATGCCAAGCTGTCCGTCCAAACGGCCACCTTTAACAACCGTATCCACATGAGAGCCTGTAGCAATAATCTCTTCTGGCTGTTCAGTACCTTCAATGGTTGCAAATAGGTTACCTACCGCATCAAACTCAACCTTCATTCCAAGCTCTTCAAACTTTTCTTTTAAAGCTTTTTGTGCTTCAATCCAAGATTTGCTATAAAGCAATCGAGTTGTCCCAGGACCTTCGACATCTGATATGCTCGAAATCCAGTCCATCAAGTCATCGATTGTTTGCGGTTCAATTCGGATCACAAAGACCACCTCATTTTTCAAAGTTTATATTTTTTAAGCTATTACCAGTATAAATATAACCGCTTACAATATCATTGTTCATTTAAACAAAAGGTCAAAGCTCTTTTGTTTAAAATGCACATGTAATACGCTAAAATATACGTATTTTCGACAAAAAAATATCCAGCCAAAGGGGAGTTAACTTTCCCATTCAACTGGATCAAACGGATTAACACTTAAAATGCGCAAAAAATTGTTAAAAACTGCGTTAAATCAGTCCATTACTGGATTAATTTGCAAACGCTCCAAGCCCTTCATAACGGTTGTAATGAATATCGTCTGACTCAAAATAAGAAATAATTGATTCAGGAATATCGATACCATCTTTAAGATTTTTCACATATTGCTCTTGGCTGATCTGTCCAGGATATAGGACGCGATCAAAGCCTTTAGCAGGTTTAATTTCATTCAGTTCTTTCATGGAACGTGAAATATACTGTTTGAATAGTTCTGCACCTACAAAACGTTCAGGATCAATAATTATAAAAATCTGTCCTAAGTTACGACCCTCATGCAAATTGTGATACATGGAGCTAACTTCTTTACCAAATGGCAATCCAAGCAACACACCGGATAAAATATCGACCATCATCATCAAACCATAGCCCTTTGGTCCTGCAATTGGAAGAAGACCATTTACTTTGTTCGGGTCTGTGGTCGGAGCACCGTCTTTATCCACTGCCCAAGTATCAGGGATCGATTTGCCTTTGGAACGTGCATCAAGAATTTTACCCCATGCCTGTACCGTTGTAGCCATATCTATGATCAATGGATCTGCACCATTGCTAGGAGCACCAAATGCGATCGGATTTGTTCCGTAATAGGTTTCAGCACCACCAAATGGCACAACCATCGGATCAGACTGACACATAGAAATTGCGATTAAATTTTGTTCAGCAATTTTTTTAACATAATAGGACAACATGCCAGTGTGGCCTACTCTGGATAAACCAACGACTGCAACGCCACTTTCCTTCGCCATCTTAATCGCAGGCTCCAATGCTAAATTTGCAGCATAGTGTCCTTGCGTATTATCCCCATGGAAAATTGCGGTGCTTGGACCTGTTTGTTCAAACTCAAGCTTAGGCTCCAAATTTATTCCGCCTTTGTTAATTCGTTCCGCATAATATTCAACACGAACCGCACCATGCGAATGAATACCACTTAGATCAGCGAAAACAAGGTGATTTGCTGTTTCTTGGGCTTGTTCTTCCTTTAAGCCTGCTCTCATCAGCTTATTTTTGATTAATTCATGAAGCTTTTCACTGCTCACTCTAACCATTTTTTCTTCGGTGATTTGCATTTCTATTTATCCCCTTTCTCTGCGCTTACACGCCTGGGTTACGATTTGCGTCTTTGGAATAAACGTAAGCTAATTTTTCTTTGCGGTCTGTTGAATATGCAGCTTGTGGTACATAAGACGCCATAAAGATATAATCGCCTTTTTCAACAGGATACCAATTGTTGTCGAGGTTATACATGCCTTTACCAGAAAGGATATATGCACCATGCTCCTGATAATGTGTTTCAACATAACCGTGACTTGCAGCAGGAGAGAATTCTAAAATGTGCATATTCATATCGAAGCCTAAATCATCGGTAGGTAGCAAATTCCAGAACAACACATCACTCATACCTTCGTATTCGATAGGTGTAATATCAGCACGATTGCCTACAACTTTATGTGCTTTGTGCCCTTCAATTGCATCGTATTTACGTTGGTACAAAAATGCTTCGGTCATTTCAGTTTGCCCATTTTCGAAATACATCTTTTCATTTACAGGGAAAAACGCATAACCACCATCTGTCAATTCATGCTTCTCATTGCTATCGCTTACAATTAACTTTCCTGAAATAACATATACAAAGGTTTCGATCCCTTCGCCACCAAAGCCTAATGTGTTTTTGCCGCCTTCTTGAAATTCAGCGATAAAATCAGAGAAGCTTGCTCCGATACGAGGTGAACCTAAAATACTAATTCTTGTATTCTCAAAGCCTGGTACAACATTATTCACTAAACCATCATGTGGCAAAATAGCGTAATTATCTTTTTTAACAACTGCACGTGAAGTTAACAATCCATCCAAATAGCCAACATTATTATTTTTATAACCCATGTCTAATCGTTCCCTTTCCGTTAATAAGACTACAGCTCAAAAAAACACTGTTATTAATTAATTGTAGCACTTATCTGATATGCGACTAGTTTCAAAAGCTACAATTCTTCTTATTTCATTGTTGAATGTGAACAAACGGATTAGGTATAACGCACAAAATTTTAAGTACTAAGGGACTAAATTTAAAAGGCTTTCAAACTATATTCATTTTTTTAAGTGCATAATAAATTCCGTCTTCACTTGAATTCTTAGTAATGAAATCAGCTTTTGCCTTCAAATCATCACTTCCATTGCCCATTGCGATCCCTAAACCGACGTATTCCAACATATCAACATCATTTCCTCCGTCGCCAAAAGCGATGGCCTCACTCTTACTTAAATTTAAATAGGCTAAAACATACTTAATCGCAGTTAATTTAGATACGTCCCGCTCTAACACATTGTTAACATAGCTATGGAAACGTTCAAATTTTAAATGTGGGAATCTTTTTATAAATTTCGTAGTTTCATCCCTATTTGCGTATAAACATATACAATAAATCTCATCCACTAATGATGTTATTATTTCAGGATAGCTGGTTATATTTAAAGTTTCATCTAATGCATGCATAACTCTTGGATCGTTTAGACCTAAACCATTCATTGTAAAGGAGCTAGTAAAATAAGAAACAGCATTCCCATTTTCGTTCGCAAATTCAGAAATATCTCTTACAGTTTCTTTGGATAAAACTGATTTATAAATAATCTCATCCTCACATTTAATATAAGCTCCATTTGCAGAAATAAAGTTCTTTATCCCCATCTCTTCAAGTTCTCCACACATGCTGTAAGGTCTGCCTGTTGCAACGACTACATTTATCCCCTTATTCATTAAACATTTAACAGCCTCACGTGTACTTTCTTTTATCCTCCTATCTACCTCACTTAATAAAGTTCCATCAACATCAAAAAACACAACTTTATACATACTGCCCCTCCATCTCTGCAATTTCACTACACTTGGATTTATTTAAATAATCTAAATTAACAGTTTCCCATTATTACCCTTATTAATTAGTATATAGGATGGGCAGTATAACTAACTCCAAGATTTTAACTATTGCCTGAAAAAATTTAATATGCTATCATGAAGTAAGCGTTAACATATATAACATCTCCTTTAAGGATTGTTACTCATTGGAATCATTCTCTTTGAGGCATTACCTGTACGTATTAGGTATGTCTTCAAGGAGATTTTTGCGTTTACAACTCTAATAAGGAGCTACAATTATGAAAGCGACCAAGAAAATAAATAACAATGTAGCTATCTGCGTAGATAACAACAATAAGGAATTGATTGCGTTTGGTAAAGGTATTGGATTTCCGCCAATGCCTTATGAGATTAAAGACCTTAGCGCCTTGACCATGACCTTTTACCGAATTGATAAAAGATTCTATGATTTGATTGAAGATATTCCTGAGCAAGTGCTTGAGGTGACAGCGCTAATCGTGGATGAAGCCCGTAAGACATTGCTCTCTCCCCTCAACCCTAACTTGTTAATTGGTTTGTCGGATCACATTAACTTCGCCGTTATTCGCTTAAGGAAATACAAAAAGATGCAGATGTTATTTTCTTATGATGTAGAGCAGCTATATCCAAAGGAAACGGCATTAGGGCGTTTTGCAGTCGATTTAATTAAGCGAAAGCTTGGCATGGTTCTGCCAGAGAGTGAGATTACCAATATTGCGATGCACCTTGTTAATGCAAAGGAGGAAAAAGAGCCTGAAACCGAAGGCCCTGACACTGAAATGGTCATTTCCGAGGTTGCTAAAATGATTGAGGGATATTTTCAGATTGAAGTAGATCGTAACAGCTTTAATTACAATCGATTCGCAATGCATATGAGATATTATCTGAAGCGCATCAAAGAAGAAGCACAGTTTATGAATGATAATAGTGCAATTTTTGATGCGATGAAGGAAAGTAATCCAGAGGTATACGATTGTGCGCTCATCATTAGCGATTTCATCGATAAAACTTTGCATGCTGAAACTACAAAGGATGAATTTCTCTATCTGATGATGCATATTTATCGTATCACTAAAAATAACAATATCTAAATTCTATCACCTAACTTTAGTATTTAAAATCTAACATTTAACTTTAGCATGTAACATTTAACATCTAAATATTGTGGATTGTTACCCAACTATGGGGCATTACCCAAAACTAATATGAGTGCTTACTCGTATGGTTTTGGGTTTTTTTATACACAGCTCTAGCACTCAAATTTATGACTTCAAAGGGAGGAACTACAAATGGCAAAGCAGGAGCAAATCAGAAAAACAGCAGAACAAATACTCAACGCCGTTGGTGGTAAAAACAATGTTGGGCATGTTACCCATTGCATGACAAGACTTAGATTTAATTTGAAGGATGAAAGCGTCCCTAATCAGGAAGAAATCAAGAAAATTCCTGGTGTAATTGGTGTGATGGATGCTGGTGGACAATATCAAATTATTATTGGACAAACGGTGGAACAGGTCTATAACAGTATTGTTGAAATTGGAGACTTTAAACAAGATTCTCTTCGTACTGATTTAGGTCAAGGTCAAAAGAAGAAAAAAACAATAGGATCTATTGGAAAAGGTATTCTTGATGGACTTGCAGGATGTTTAACACCACTCATCCCATTACTTATGGCTGCGTCTATGTTCAAGCTTCTTGTTGCTGTACTTGGACCATCTATGCTTAATGTGATTAGTGAAGGTAGTGATGTTGCTACGTTGCTAACATTTGTAGGCGATGCTGGTTTTTATTTCTTCCCTATTATCGTAGGTTACACCGCAGCTAGAAAGTTTGGAGCTACACCTGTTATTGCAATGTTCCTCGGAGGTATCATGCTTCATCCTACATTTGTAGACATGGCGCTAGAAGGAAAAGCATTTACTGTGTTTGGGATTCCTGCACAGGTTCAGAACTATGGTAGTAGCATTTTGCCGATTATCGCCTCAGTATGGGTTATGTCCTATATCGAGAAATTTTTCAAAAAATATTTACCTACAACAATAAAAACGATATTTGCACCTGCTTTAACCATCTTTGTCATGTTGCCTATTTCCTTAGTGGTTCTAGGTCCTGCTGGGGCTTGGGTTGGGGCTTATATTTCCAAAGGATTATTAGGCATGTCAGACCTTGGATTTGGTTTTGTCGCTGTCGCAATCATTGCTGCATTATGGCAATTTTTAGTTATTAGTGGTATGCATCTAGTGATGATTTCTACCTTGATTCTCGTCATGTCTCAAAATGGACAGGAATCACTGATTCTTCCCGCTGCAATCGCATCAAGTATGGCTGTAGCAGGAATGTGTCTTGGTGTAGCACTTCGTATGAAAAACAAAGAAGAGCGTGCATTGAGCTTCAGTTATTTAATTGCTGGTGCGATTGGTGGAGTGACAGAGCCAGGTATGTATGGTCTTGCTATCCGCTTTAAACGTCCATTCATCGGGTTAATGATCGGATCATTTGCCGGTGGACTATATGCAGGTATTACCAAAGTAACAGCCTATGCTTTAATCCCAGTTGCTAACGTCTTATGTGGATTAAGCTTTGTAGGGGGACCAACGGGGAATCTTATTAATGGTATCATCTCCATGGTCATTGCCTTTATCGTAGCAGCTATAGCAAGTTATTTCCTAGGAGTTAAAGAAGAAAATCCGACTACCCAAGAGGGTGAAAAAAAGGATAACATCATTCATGCGGGAACACCAGTATTAGCATCAGATACCAATGTTGAAGCTATGCATTCAATGAATATGAACATAACTAATAACATGAATGACACAGCACTGTATGCCCCTTTATACGGGAAGGTCATCCCGCTAAAGGAAATTGGAGATGGTGTATTTTCGGAAGGTGAGTTAGGACAAGGCTGTGGCATGGAGCCATCTAAAGGAGAGCTATATTCCCCTTTTGACGCTGAAGTTATGGTTATCGCTAAAACAAATCACGCAATTGCACTAAAAAGTGATCATGGGACGGAAGTTTTAATTCATGTTGGATTGGATACGGTAAAATTAAAAGGACAAGGCTTCCAGCCATTAGTCAGGGTTGGGGACAAGGTGAAGGCTGGACAGTTACTCATGACATTTTCAATTTCAGAGATCGAGGCGGCTGGTTACTCTCCAACTACGGCGATTATTATTACGAATACTGACATCAGTGTAAGCGATCCTGTTGTTCTGACTGGCGAAAAATCTCCTACAGATATCATTCTAAACTACTAATTAATTATTATTAAATCAGCCGATAACATCGCATATTGTAACTAATAAGGAGGTAATAACATTGCAAAAATTACTAATACGTGCGGATGATCTTGGTTATTCCGAAGGTGTGAACTATGGCATAGCTAAAAGTGTCATCGATGGACTTATCGGAAGCGTTGGAATTATGACCAATATGCCTGCCATTGAGCATGGGCTTAACTTGTTGGAGGGGACTGAGGTTTGTTTGGGACAGCATACAAATATTTGTATTGGCAAACCTTTAACTGATCCATCGTTAATCCCAAGCATTACGAATGAAAATGGCGAATTCAAATCGTCCAAGGAATATCGTGAGGCAAAAGAAGATTTTGTCGTGCTAGAAGAAGTCATATTAGAAATTGAAGCTCAATATGAGCGTTTCATCGAGTTAACAGGTCATCAGCCAAGCTATTTCGAAGGCCATGCCATCGCAAGTGATAACTTTTTTAAGGGCTTAGAGCTCGTGGCTCAAAAGTACAATTTGAAATATTCACCCTACTCATTAGGTGGAGTTATCCCAATCAATGGGAAACAAGTTGAAATTAACATGGAGGCCATGAAACCAAACTATGACCCGTTTGAAGCATTAAAGCTTTTTGTTGAGCAAAGTAACACCATTAACACCAACGACAACTACCTGATGTTCGTCTGTCACCCGGGTTATTTGGACGGTTACATTTTGAAAAACTCTTCTCTTACTATACCAAGGGCATTAGAAGTAGATATGTTATGCGATCCTACTACCTTGCAGTGGTTACAAGAAAAGGGCGTTGAATTAATTACGTATCATGATCTATAGCAGTATCAGTAACTTAATTCTAATATTATAACAAAACTTAATACGTTTTTGATTACCCTTTTATGCAAGCAAAAGGAGCCTATTCGCCATATAACATGGTAGATAGGCTCCTTTGTTAATTCTAAACTTAGTTGCTTGCAGTTACATGAATATTGTCAATATTCGGTCCTTCTGTACCTGTAGTCACTACCTTAAATGAGTTCATTCCTTCATTCATTGGAACTTGAATGGTTGTTTCCCCCCATGTTCCCCAGTGTCCTGTTGCTGTAAATGGTGCATTATTAATCACTTTAGTTCCATTTACATAAACATCTAAATATCTTGTTCCTGTTTCTAAAGCATAACGGAAGCGAACATTTTTAGTTCCTGATACTGCACAATAAATGTTATCCCATTGAATAGATGCACCTGTTACACCAGTAAAGTTCACAAAACTAATAGGGTTAGCTTCATCTGTTTGTTCTACAATAGCATTCACTAATGTAGTATCCTTCTCAGCTTCGTAAGTTGTACCCGTAGTATTTCCTGGATTTCCAGGATTTCCTGGGTTTGTATTTCCAGCGCCTAAGTCCGCTACAAATGTTGTTACACTTTGTGCAGGCAATTGTGCTGTAAATCCATTATTAGTGACATTGATATTTGCATTTGCTGCTAGGTTTCTAGAAGCATCTGTTACCCATGAAGACACGGTTGATGCTGAACCATTTTGCAATGTAATATTTTCAGAGGTTGCCCATGTATTTCTATTAATTGCAACAATAACAACTTTATTATCACCTTTGTATGCAGATACAAAAACATTATTTTCAGGCGTTTTCGTAGCATCTACACGTTTGTAGCCTGGACGTACAAATTTAGAGAAGTGCGCCATATTGTAGCCACGTTTAGTAATTGTGCCGTTTTCAGCCATTGGGCCATATCCTCTACGAATATACCACCATACATAAGCTTCAAAATCGGCTTCTACCATTGCATGGTGCATATGATAGGAAATATCTAAGGCTTCTGGCCAACGGTTGCCTGAATCCATATCACTATTAGGATAATAAACCTCTGTCATCCAAAGCCCTTTACCTTGTCCTTTTTGTTTAAACAAAGGATAAGCAAAATCTTTAAATTGAGTTCCATACGTATGTGCACCAAGAATATCCATGTTTTGCAACGCTTGTGGATCATTTAAAATTGGATCTGAAATATCTTTTCTATATTGGAATGACTCAGGCGCAATAACGCGGTTGTTAATCGTTCCCGCATTTTCCTTCATGAAACGAAGAATTTCGTTTGGTGTCCACCATGTCCATTCATGCGCATAGTCAGGTTCATTTTGCACTGAAATCGCATACAGATTAACCCCGTTGTTTTTCATATAAGTGTCAAACTCATTTAAATATTGAGCATATGCAGCATACTTATCATATTTAAGACGTTTTGCAGTTTGTCCATTCTTATTAAAGTTCTCTACCATATCACTAGGTGGGTTCCAAGGAGAGGCAAATACAATCGCACCTTTCGCAATTGCCGCTTTTGCTGTAGCTACTTCTAATTGCCAATTACTTTTATTTTCATGAATCGGAATTCTCAGAATAGAAAATCCAAGTTGATTAGCCCCATTGCCAAATGCTGTTTCACGTTGGGCTGCAGTAAGATCTCCAATCCATACGGAGTGGTTCATCCCTCCAAATCCTTGAATTCTTTGCTTCTCCGACGCTAAATTAACAGTAACGTTCCCTGCCGCTTCTGCCTTAGGAGACATTGGAATGGTGATTAGAGGTAATAACGTAGCCACTGCTAACATTGTAATGAATGACTTTTTTATGCGAGAAAACATTAAAAATTCAACTCCCTTTTCTATTAATTTATAAAACTCGTAATGATAATATAATATTTTCCATTAAATATAAATAATACCATAGATCTAAATCAAGTCATTAACTCAGCTTACTGAATATGAAAATAATCAAAGTCTACAAAACCACCTGTAGCTTTCGTAGCATAGTTAAATAAAGCAAATCGATATCCCATAAAATGTGGCATCGTGTAAGACATTTGAAGTGTATTGCCGATGGAGGTCCAATTTGTCCCATTCAAGCTATAAGCAAAATAGGCTTTATCCGTCTGATTGGTAAAATCACACATCACTCTCAAATAAATTTGGTTTTGTGTTAAAGGTACACTAGCAACCTCAGACATTGTCCCAGAGCTCGCATTTACCATTACAATCGACTTCGTATTCCCTGACACCTTCACGCCAACAAATCCATACTTTGCTTGAAAAGCAGCAAGCCCTGCATAGTCTCCATCCTTCATTCCGGATGTTTCCATTGCGATGATACCTGTGCTTTTAGGACCAAACGTTCTTTGTGTCAAAGTATTACGCGCTTCAAGAATGCTTTTGCTGATTTTTCCATTTTTGATACGCATAAAACCATTTCGCTCTGATAATGACCAATTTTGAGGATCAGGGTTATGGTTCCATTGCCATACCTTTGAAAGTGCCGCACTATTAAACTCATCTGATGCATACACCTTCTTAGCTGGGTAACCATCAGCAGGCATATTCATCGTAAGTGGAACCTTACCGTTAACACCAAACACTGGCCATTGATCAGACCAGCTAACAGGGACCAAATACGGAATTCGCCCTACTGCACCACTGTCTCTAAATAGTAAGCCATACCATGTACCATTTGGCGTATCAACAATACCACCTTGAGCAATCCCTGAGTCACGTAATGCAACACGACCTGTATAATAACCTGTTAAGCTATCCGCACGATAAACGAGTTGGGTACGTCCTTGTCCCGAAGGCCAAGCGATAAGAAACACATAATATTTACCGTTTATTTTTTGGATATGAGCTCCCTCAGCCTTGACGATCATGCTAGAACCCGCAACTTGACTTGCATTCGGAATTAGCACTTGATTCATTCCACCAGACTTCAGAGCTTTGGCATCCGCAGTCAATTCAACGATACTAATATTGTCATTACCATGAACAAGGAAGGCACGCCCTTGATCAAACAATAACGAAGGGTCATGATAATAACCGCCAATACTGTATGACGTCCATGGACCATTTTCAATATTGTTAGTTTGGTAAATATACGTTTTTCCCGTTGATAATGAAGCAAAGACGACATAATAAATATTGTTATGATAACGCAAGCTACTTGCCCAAGAACCACGACCATATTCATTTTGTCCGTTATCTAAGTTAAAAGAATTCGTATTGGCAAGGGTATCATATACATAGTTCACCGTTTCCCAGTTTACTAAATCGTATGATTTCATAACAGGTACACCTGGACTTAGATGCATCGTTGTACTTGTCATATAATAGGTGTTACCTACCCTAATGACATCACTATCTGGAACATCTGCATAAATAACAGGATTGTTAAACGTTGCTGCGGAGGCGTGACCTGTTGGTAACGATGCCAGAATAAGTGGAAAAAGCATGAATAAAATAGCTAACTTTTTCATATTCCTCTTCCTTTCTTGACCTTTCCTTCCGTATGCAACAACTCAACATTTTGGCATTTCAATATTCCACCCTAGAGTAAGCGCATACATAAAAACTATAATGAATATTCAAGATAGTCTACATATGCATCCCATGTACCATTATCTGTAGTTACAACTAGCTTCACTTCTTGTGCACCTGTAAGATGCTTCACGTTGGTTAAGGTTTGCACCGTTGGTGTTGTGCCTGTGAAATAAAACGAGCCTACATTTTGACCACCAATCAGTAGATCCACACGCGCTGTACTATTGTTGTTAGATGCGCCACGTAGTGAAAATTGATGCGTATCGAATGCATAATATTGATCATATGCAATACTATCATCATTTCCATATAAGGCTACGCCATTAAAAGGATTGCTAATGACTCCCGCATATGTCCCACTGATTCTCATGTTTTCCGCTTCCACTCTCGTTACGTCTGGATTCGGATTTGGGTTTGGATTAGGATTTCCACCAGCTTCGTTAGAAAACTGCCAAGAATCAAAGTTAAATAAGTTACCGCCTCCGCTACCACTAAATACAAGGAATAAACGGTGTACGCCTGTAGCATTAGAAATACTAGTTTCTACTTCTCTCCAGTTTTGTGCACCACCAGTAGAAGGAACATTTAAAGTGCCTACAAGAGGACCCGTTGGGCTATCCAATCGCACTTCGATTTTGCCTCCAGCTGTTGTTGCAGCTACATTAGCTTTAAATTTCGTTGCACCTGCAGAGCCAAAATCAACGTTACTAATTCCAACCCAATCTCCATTGTTAATATTCGTAACATTTTGGTTGTTGGCTGGGCCACCAGTAGCATTACTCTTTTCTGTTGTAATGCCTGCTTGCCAAGCAAACGTCTCCGCTTCAACTCTTGTATAAGGATTGAAGTTCGCAAGCTGAGCTACTCCTTGCATGTTCCCTTGTACTTCTTGGATCGTTCCGTTAGCATTATGCGTTAATTTATTGATGTGAGGGGAACGATACCCTTTGCCATCACCCAATTGATTTTTAGCTACAATTTGCGAATGGTACACAACATACCACTGATTATTGAAGTTAAATACCGCATGATGGTTATTACCGCCTACGCCAAAGAAAGCCCAAGGATTTTTAAGGAAATGACCTTCGTATCTAAATGGTCCCATCGGGCTATCACTCACCATATATCCGATCTCACCAGCAGGATATTGAGGTGGATGTGTGCCAGAGAAGTTAAAGCAATAGGAATAATAATATTTGCCATTATATTTATGAATCCCTGAATCCTCGAACAGATATGGCGCATCAATCGTCACACCACTGCTCGCAAGGCTAATCATATCATTGCCTAATTTAATGACGCGTGCTGTTTTTGGATTTGCGATCGATACTGGATCTTTATCGTTTGGTATTCCGCCACCCACATACAAATAACCTGTACCGTCATCATCCACCAGCACTGCTGGATCAAACAACCAATGAACTCCTGACATTCCAGGCGTATTGTGTGTAATAAGTGCGCGACCTAAAGGATCAGACCAAGGTCCAATCGGAGAATCAGCAGTTAAAACACCAATACCTCCACCGCTATTCGCGAAATACAAGAAAAACTTATCTTTACCATTTATGGTCTTCTTAGCTGCGGCAGGTGCCCATGAAAAAGAAGCCCATTTTGCAATCCCTTGGCCGTTATTTAAATTATTTGCTCCTGCTACTGGAATATCTCCATGATCTGTCCAGTTCACCATATCAGCGGATGAAATAACACGAACCTTAACTAACTTGCTAAAGTCGTTATCCTTTATTGTTCCATTGCTGTTATAAACAAGATCATCACCAGACATGTACACATAAACTCTACCGTTATGCACCAAAGCATAAGGGTCCGCCCCAAACTTATGATCCATGAGCGGATTTGCATTACCAGGAGTTTTCGCAATAGGTTGATTAGCTGCATGTCCAATTCCCATAGGTAAACCTGCAAATATAAGCACAAATGCTAGTAAAGTTATCAATCGTTTACGAATCACACAAATCTCCTCCAATTTGGAATTTAACTATATTTCCAATTGCATAACGGTACAATTCATGATGATAGGTTCTATCTCTCAAAGCTGTTTTCCCTAAAAGAAAGCGGTTACAATGTAATCATGCAAAATACTTAATTTTTATTAATCTTATATAGACGTCCCCCTTCCAAAGTATTTCAAATAAACTCTATGGTTGAAGACAAGCCTGACCCTCACTTAAAAATTAAAATATTCAAGCTTGTTCATAAACCCCAACTAATTAGTAAACGTTTTCATAAATGATATTTTTAAATAGTTAATAAATTTTAACCTTATCACCTAATATAGTAACATATTTCCAAATTAATACAATCTATTTTTTTACATTTTATTAATTTTATAGATTAATCGTATAATTTAGTACTAGACAAATAAAAAAGACCCCCGAAAATCAAATTTTCGACAGTCTCACTCTACTAAACAGATTATAAATAGTTTAGTCCTTAGACAAACTAATTAGTTCACTTATCGTAACAAAGCGATAGCCTTCAGCATGAAGCGCATCTACCAAAATAGATACAGCCTCTACTGTATTGGTGCGATCACCATATCCATCATGGAAAATAAACACACTACCGGCTTGAGTCACTTCCTTTGTTTGAGTCACCATGAAGTCAACACTTGGCTGTGGCTGCTCCCAATCTCTAGCCCCAGTGTTACAGGCGCTAATCATCGCATACCCAGCATTTGTAGCTAGCTCAGCGATACTTGCATTGATTTGAAAAAAAGGAGGGCGGAAGCTGATTGGCGATTGCCCCGTTAATTGGTGGATGCGCTCATGCATTTTCTGTAACTCCGATGCTACTTGTTCCATTGGCAACGTCGTTAAATCAGGATGGGAATACGTATGATTGCCAATTTCATGACCTGCCTCATACACCTCTCTAGCAATTTCTTCGTTTGCGTCCATTTGCTCACCAATCATAAAAAATGTTGCCTTGCCATTCACTTTTCGGAATATATTTAAAATTTGTCTAGTAAACTGTGCATCTGGACCATCATCAAACGTAAATGCTACTACCTTATGCTCTGTAGCAATCTTCTCTATTAATTTAACCAATGTCGTTGTTCCTTTCTATACTCTAGTTTGAGCTCAACACAACAATGAGTACTTGATCATTTTTCTAGGTGGGGGCTACGATGTATTTATCAAGTACTAATTCTAAAAATGATTGAGCTCTCAATAACAGTTTCCAATTAAATGCTCTGAGCATTAGTAATAGACAACAGCCCAAGCTAGCGAAGGAACAGAGAGATTCTGGAGAAGTGAAACGCTCGTATCTTAAAATCTGATTTCAACAAATAATTACACAACGAAAGAAATCTGATTTTAACAACGATCGGAAGAACTCTCTGTTTCGTAGCTACCATCTCCAATTGTCTATTACTAGTTTTTAAAAATTAATTGTACAAAGTGATACAAATCATTTTTCCACACAGGCCAATCATGCCCACCCTGCTCCTCGTACCAAATATGCGGAACGTCATGTGCCGCCAAGTATTCGTGGGTTCGATCGCTAACATGCTTCAACTCATCATCTAATCCGCAAGACAACCATAGCAAATCAAGCTTTGTTGCTACTTCTTCAGGGTTAGGCAATAACTGCTCAGGTGGCAATGTATTAGGTGCAGATGAAAAAGCGCCAAGCCACGCAAATTGATCAACATGGTGAAGCCCAATATTTAAGGTTTGCCCACCACCCATAGACAAGCCTGCTAAAGCACGATGCTTACGATCAGTAAGAACAGAATAATTAGCCTCAACATGTGGAATTAAATACTCTAGTAAATCACGTTCAAAACGCCTAAAGCCCTCAATCTTATCGGGTGCAAAATGGTCCTCTTCAGCCCGATCATTTTGTGCAGCACGTCCATTTGGTAACACAACAATCATAGGCTGGATGCCTTGATTAGCATATAATTGATCCAAAATATGCTGTGGCGTGCCATATTTATACCATTCCTCTTCATCCCCACCAACACCATGCAGTAAGTAAAGCACATTGTATTTTGTCTCGTTATTGTAGTGTGGGGGTAAATAAATTTTAGCTGCACGCTCCTTGTCTACTACGCCTGAAAAATACGTAAAGTCCAAAACCTGTCCCTGTTCTACTTTGCTTTGTGGCATATCAAATCCTGCTGGAGCTGGATGTAGATGTGGATTATAGCTCATATTCAATTCCATACCTCCTCCTTTTTTCTTAAAATGCTTAAATCAAATTCATACTTAAACGTTGTTTTGGCTTGCAACAATTCCCTCTATGAATGCGATTACATAAAAAACTATATTTAGTTTACCACCATTTTCCTTAAAATGTTCACGTTAAAAAATAAAAATAGGCTACCCCTTAATAGAGTAGCCCTCCACATTTATCCTTTAATTGCGCCTGCAATCATACTATTTTGAACCTGCTTATTTAATAGTAAGTAAATACCTACCGTTGGAATCGTGGTAATCATAAGTCCTGCACCAATGATCCCCCATTGCGTAATGTAAGTACCCACCATCGACATCATTCCGACCGTTAACGTCTGGAATTTAATGTCATTAATAAAAGTGACGGCAAACATCAATTCATTCCAGCACGATAAGAAAGTAAAGATAGCTACTGTGGCAATCGCCGACTTCACAAGCGGTAACACGATGAGCAGAAATGTTTTGTACACCCCACAGCCGTCAATTACAGCGGCTTCCTCTAGTTCGCGGGGTATCCCTTTAAAAAAGCTACCTATAATAAAAACGCCCATCGGAATTCCAAATGCAACGTAAGGAATAATTAATGCCCAATAACTATTTAATAGGCTTAAATTTTTTAATACCATAAATAACGGTAACAAAGCAGCATGGATCGGAACCATCATTCCAAGTAAAATCATCGTCATCGTAGCATTACTTAGCTTCCACTTCATTCGCGTAATGGCATAGCCCGTCATCGACGACAAAATTAAAACGAGTACAATCGAAACGGTCGTGACAAATACACTATTTAAAAAGTAACTGAACACATGTCCTTCCGACAAGGCTCTACTATAATTGCTCCACAAAAATTGCTTAGGGAAACCTAACACACCACCGCCAAAAATTTCACTATTGTCTTTGAGTGAGAAAAAAGCAAGCCAGATAAGCGGGTAAACCTGAATAATGGCAACGATGATTAGAAATATTTGCAGCAAAATACCGCCCACTGAGATCGATCTTTTTGGCAAAACGATTGTTTGTGTCTGTGTTTTTGAATCTGGATTTGTACGCATGTCCCTCCCCCTATTCCGTCTTAAAAAATTTATTGATGAGGATTGTAAATACCAAACACTCTAAAATAATAAATACTGAGATAGCACTGCCGTAGCCATATTTGTACGTATCAAAGATCGTCATGTACATGAGGGTACTTGGTACCTCCGTCGTATAGAAAGGCCCTCCTGCGGTTAATACGTAAATCAAATCAAACACTTTAAACGCACCTATTACAGAGAAAATGAGACATACTTTTAAAATAGGGCGCATCAGTGGGATCGTAATGGAAAAGGCGGTGCGAATACGTGAGGCTCCGTCCATTTTTGCAGCTTCAAAAATGTCTTTAGAGATTGACTTTGCCCCTGCATACATGAGCAGCATATGATACCCTACATATTGCCATAGTGTAGGAATAAACGAAGCCGCTAGCGCGGTTTTCTTTTGCCCTAACCAATCCTGCGCCCAACTCGATAACCCGATATTTTCTAATAGTGTGTTTAATAGACCGTAATCTGCATTGTAAATTTTGCTCCATAGTTGCGCGATAACAACCGTCGAAATTAAAACAGGGATAAAGTAGACGGTACGATAAAAACCTTCTCCTTTAACCGAAGAGGCTAAAATCAATGCAAGCAGCAAGGAAATCGGTAATTGAATAAAAATCGAAGCGGCTGCAAATAAAAGTGAATTTTTAATCGAATTAATTACCCGCGGGTCCTTCATCATTGCCACGTAATTGTCTAATCCGATAAAAGTTCCTTTGCCAACGCCATTCCAATCCAACAAGCTGTAATAGCTTGATACGAAAATAGGAATAAGTACAATGGCAGAAAAAACGATAATTGTAGGCAATACAAAGATTGCTATCGTTGTTTTTTTTGAAAATACAGTATTCATGATTGTCCTCCTTTTCAAGAGAAAGCCAGGGACTTCTCCCTGACTTTACACTTGACTCTACAC
This sequence comes from Paenibacillus turicensis, assembly GCF_017873435.1. GTDB lineage: Bacteria > Bacillota > Bacilli > Paenibacillales > Paenibacillaceae > Fontibacillus > Fontibacillus turicensis. The sequence goes on from NZ_JAGGKG010000004.1 coordinate 133,209, forward strand.
TTGCCCTAGCACGTTCTTTCGTTATAGCTTTATACAGCGTATAGAGCTTAGCATTTAGATTTTAGAGCTTATAGCTTAAACAGCTCATCTCACTTTAGCTCAATTTTCTATGTTTACAGCTTCAGCTCTGTTGGTTTCGATTGTGCCATTTGCTCACAAAATTGCTGAGGTGTAATATCACCCGCTAATAGCTGTGCAATTAAGTTTTTATGTGCTTCGGCGGATTCGGCTGGAAGAATGTTATCCCACCACCCGATAAAGGAGGTTGCCGTTTTCATAATTTCAGCACTTGATAAATCAAGAGAAGATAAGCTCGACGTATCTAATCCATCTGTTTTCCAGCTTGGAAGACCTGCACCTGCTAAGAAGCCTTGTGTCCCTAGCTGTTCGCTTAAATATTTCAAAAATTCAACCGCTTCTTTTGGATGTTTTGTTTTACTACTAATAAAGAATCCATCTACTGCGCCACCAAATATTTCTGTCGCTGTACCTTTGCCATCCTCCATTACAGGAAAAGGAATAACCTTGACGTTCCCTTTAGAAGCAGAGGCAGGGTCTTCAATTCCAGCATTTACCCAGTTCGCTTGGAACATCATAGCTCCATTGCCCGCATTAAATGCACCTAACATTTCATCATAGCTCATACTAAACATACTCGTGTTAAATGCACCTGCCTTCGCAAGCTCCTGCATTTTTGTTGCTGCCGCCACGAAATCAGGTGAATTCCATTTAGACGGATCTTTGAACGCTTCGATGACTGCGGCATTTCCGGCTTGGCGCATCGCAATAATGTCATACCAATACATACCAGGCCAACGATCCTTTTCCCCTAGCAATGCAGGTGTAATTCCGGCTGCCTTGAGTTTCTCTACTGCATCTAGCAATTCAGTATAGGTGGTTGGAATTTTAGCGCCTGCCTTTTCAAATAGCGCTGTATTTACATATAAATTTGCAATATGCGTGTAGACAGGTAATGTATATATTTTTCCGTCTGTTTCAATCGCTTCGGCCATACCCGCACCCATTTTGCTCTTAATGTCATCATCTAAATAGCTTGTAATTTCCAAAACATTTTTGGATTCAATGTACGGCTGCATAAAGCTACCGCCACCCATGCCATAAAATAAATCAGGTGCTTCCCCTGCGGCAATCGACGTTTTGATCTTTGTTTTATATTGCTCTCCAGTCGTTCCTACACGTTCCACTTGAATATCAGGGTGGTCTTTGTTCCATTGAGCAACGATCTCAGGCAATAATTTAGCTGAAGGATCTGTGTTACCAACGGATTGATCCCATAGAGTTAAGCTTATCTTACCGCCACTATCTCCTTTTTTATCGCCCGAGGAGTTTGATGAACATGCCGCTAGACTACCGACTAAACCCACAGCTAAAACTACAGTTAACGTCTTTTTTAATAGCGCTTTCATTTCTATATAACCTCCCTATTAAATTTGTTAGCTCTATTGCTTATTGTAGGGAAGAGGGAACAGCATCTCCATGCAAAATACGAACATCAACTTTTAAAATTCAAACAACCTTTATTTAAAATTACGCACACTGCGATACTCATTCATCGATCTGCCTATGCTTTTCTTGAACAAAACGCTAAAATAGTGTGGGTCTGGAATGCCTACCTGCTCCCCAATCTCATATCCCTTTAAGTCGGTTTGCTTTAGCAATAATTCCGCTTTTTTCATACGAATTTGCGTTAAATATTCTACAAAGGTTTGTCCTGTCTCCTTTTTCATCAGTCGTCCCAGATGACCTGGTGAAACATAAAAGTGTGCCGCAGTACTCGCCAACCCTAAATTAGCATCACTCAAATGTGCCTCTAAATAAGTCTTCACCTGATGGATCAAATTATTTTCCTGTGGCTGGAGTTTATCACAAATCGCAGCTGCAACCTCTCTCACATACGCTTGTAAGGCTTTCAGCAGTTCTGCTAACTGATTAGCACTTAAAATCGATCCAATCATTTGCCTATCAAATGCAACCTCACTTTGAAGCTGTTGTTCAATCGCTGCACGTTGGCATTCCATAATGATATCAATCGCTACCATTCGGAATTGAGCTACACTTAAAATGGCGTTATCAAAAATACAATGTAATTGCTTTGTTGCTTGCTCCGAATCGCCCATTGAGATATGAAATTGAAGCTGCTCTAATACTTTAGGATCTGACTGATAGGAGGTGTCCATCACTTCCTGCAACTGCTTTAATTTGTGCTGATCTAAACGCTCCTTCTCTATTTTTTGACGTAATTTAGAAGTAACTTGAAGCAACTCATCAGGGCGAATTGGCTTTAAAATAAATTCAAACACCCCAATTTTGATACTTCTTCTTGCATACTCGAACTCATCATGCCCTGTAACAACAACGATCTTAATATGAGGATATTTGGCAAGTACTTGCTCACTAAATTCAATGCCATCCACCTTCGGCATATAAATATCAGTAAAAATAATGTCAGGCTGAAGCTGCTCCACAACCCCCATACCTTCCTCAGCGTTAGCTGCCTCACCAACAATTTCCATGCCTTGAGCTTCCCAATCAATCCGCATCCGTAGCAGGTTACGAATTAAATGCTCATCATCAACAATTAAAACTTTTAATTTTCCCATGACATATCTACTCCATTCGGAATCACTATCGTAATGGTTGTGCCTTGGTTATGTTCACTATCTATTAAAAACTGACCTTCATCCTTATAAAAAATACGCAAACGCTCCATCGTTCCCCATAAGCCAAAGCTTTGAATTTGTCCTTTTCGTTCTGTATTTAAAATTTGTGTAATTTCAGGCTTTGACATGCCAATTCCATCATCACTAATACTTAACAGTACACCTTCTTGCGGCCCATTCTGCTTTCCATCCATCGGCATCACTGTAATTCTAATTTTCCCTTTTCCTCCTTTAGGCCGAATTCCATGATAAATACTATTTTCCACTAAAGGCTGTAGGACAAGCTTAGGAATCAATACAGAGTTACAACGCGCATCAATATCAAATTCCACCTCAAATACATCTCGATAGCGCACCTGTTGAATAATTAAATAATTGCGTACCATTTCTATTTCTTCGCCAATTGTAATGACCTCGCGTCCTTTACTAACACTCAGGCGATAATAGCTACCAAGAGCGTCAAGCAGTTCAACGACTTGATCATTCAAGCCTGACAACGCTAATGAGGTAATCGAATCTAATGTGTTATATAAAAAGTGGGGCTTAATTTGCGCCTGTAGTGCACCTAGCTCTGCCCTTCGAATCGTATTTTGTTCCTCGATCATTTCGGCAACCATCTGATCAATTTGCTGAATCATATCGTTATAGCCGATAAAAAGCTGTTCAAATTCATAGCTACTTAACTCAACATTTACTTTTCTCAAATTACCACTTGGTGCTTTATTCATCGCTCTTAATAGCTTATGAATCGGCTTAATAATGCTGTTGGAAATAATAAAGGAGCTTACGAAAAACACGGTTCCATTCACAATTAATAAAAGAAACATGACTAACACCAGCATTTTATTTCTCGTATCAACAAAATCATAAGGATTTAAGCTAATAAACTTCCAATGATTATTCTCATCAACTAAAAAAGAGGCGGTGTATTGCTGTGTTTCCGTATTTAGCGAAAAAAAACCAGAGTCACTTTGCTGGAGTTCTGCTTCTAAACGTTTTTTATTTTCTGCAAGCACATCCTCAATCGGAGTGTGAATTTGCTTATCATTTGAAGCATTTGCCACAATAAGCTCATTATTTTCATCTAAGATGGCCACCTGAAAGGAATCTTCGCCAAGTAAATTGGCATAAGCTTGGGCGAACGACTCTACTTTAATGTTTATGACAAGTACCCCTAATTGTGAAGTGTTATCTAAATCACGAATTAAGCGAATAAAGGAGACAAACTTATGATTGTCGTCTCTCCCGTTTAATTGCAAAAAATATTTCCCTTCATTTGCAATCGCACGTTTATACCATGATGTTTCCTCTACATCCGCATTCACAAAGGTCGGTAATTGCTGTGTCCCCACAGAGAGGCGATGTCCACCGTTATCAAACACATACACGGAGTCGATAATTGGAACCGCTTGCATTAGATTATAAATATAAGAGCTAACCTGACCTTGTGCCTGCAAATTACTATAAATATCACCTTGCCTTAACAAGCCTTGTAAATTGAAATCGGAAAAAATCATCTTGGAGTAATTGTTCACATTTTCAATCATTAGATTGATATTGGTCTGAATCGAGGTAATCGTTTGCAACGACGTCTCATTAATTTTCCTTTGAGCTGAATTTGTAGAAACCTTGTCTAACACGATATAGCTAACAACAACAGTAAATAAAATAATTAGAAAATAGGCAAATGGGATTTTAAAAGACAACTTTTTGAATTTGCTGCCCATCCACAGTTTAGCCCCTTTTAAGCTACGCACGCTTTGCTTTTCATACGTTACCACCTAATCTCCTCACCCTCTTATTGCTTTGGTATACGCTACTTTTTTCGTTTCCCTTTTATTTACTTTTCCTGTTTACGTTTATACAACCTTTATTTCATTTTAACAAGCTATGGTGATATAAATTTTGCCTCTAACTAAAAATTAGTAGTTGTCAACAATGGAGAGGGTAGGCTCGAAACAGAGAGTTCTTCCGATCGTTGTTAAAACCAGATTTCATCGTTATTGATCATTTAATTGTGGAAATCCGGTTTTAAGAGACGAACGTTCCACTTCTCCAGAATCTCTCTGTCCCTTCGCTAGCTTGGGGGGGTGAAAACCACTAATTTAAAATAAAGAGTCAAAATTTTAGGTTGGAATTTTTTTAGGAAAGGGGTTGAAGTTGACGCGATGATAGCTGATACAATAAAGTTATAAATTTCACTTACTAAATCTGGAGGTATATAAATGGCTGAGCTACTACCCATTAATCAAGTATCTTCCCTCACATCAATTACGAGTCGAACTTTACGCCATTGGGAAAATGCTGGACTGTTTGAAGCGACACGTGACCCCCAATCTGGCTGGAGACTATATGACGGCAACGCATTGCAATGCATCCGAATTACAGACTTATTAAGACGACTAGATGTTCCTATTAAAGATATTAAGGAGGTGATCACTAACAAAACGACCTATGCTTTAAAGGAAGTTTTAGGCAAGCAGCTAGGAAAATTAGACACCATGAATGCTGATTTAGAGATTCGCAAGCAATCTATCACAGCACTAATAGAAATGCTAGAAGAAGGAACCGTGCTTACACTAGATTCAATTGAAGACATTTTGCTTCCAACTGCATTAGAACGAACAAAACATACTCTTACTAAAGTTCAAGCTCTTACTAAAATTCAAGGAGGATTAAAAATGGAAAATATGAAATCTAAATATGGTGAGGTACAGTTCGTTAACCTGCCACCGATGAGAACAGCAGCTTATTCCTATGTAGGGGTTGAACCCGAAGATAAGGCGTCTGCGCCGGTCCTTGCATGGATTAAGGAGAAAAACTTAGAAGGCACGATGCGTTTGTTTGGCTTCAATACAGAGCCGTACCCAACAGAAAATAGTCCTGAGTATGGATTTGGATATTGTGCATCGATACCAGAAGGCATTGAAATTCCAGCTCCGTTATATGAAATGAGATTACCTGGTGGGACTTACGTCGTCATTAGCGAATATGAAGGAGATCCTAGCTACGGCTGGAAAAAGGCACAAGCACTATTACAAGATAATAAATTTGAATGGGAATATGATACCAGCAGACACCCTGGTTTAGAGGAGCATATCGCGCGTGGGGATGGTAAAGATGCTTATTATATCCCGATTTTAATTCCAGTAAAAAAAAGAAACTCCTAATTGGAGTTTAAGAGAGCATGAAGATCAATCGACTTCTTTCACAGACTTCTCTTCCTGCTCTTTTTTATTGTAAGACTACAATATCGCCAGGCTTTAATCCACTAATAATCTCCGTTTTATCCCCTGACTCGATTCCCGTCTTAACTATGCGTTGCTCTGACTGCCCATTTCCTTTATCAAGGAGTACATACGGCTCTTCTTGGTCGCGCATAACTGCAAGACTAGAGACGACAATGACATCCTCCTTACGCAACGTTTCTATGTTTCCTTCTAGGCTAACGCCTCCAAACAGCTTAGGATCCGGCTTGAGATCGATCACGATATCAAATTGGGAGGCTTGCTTCAAATCCACATCCGACGACTTACGTGCAAACTTAGAAATTTTGCTTACCTTACCTGTGAACATAAGCTCCTTTTGTGCGGACATCTGAACCTGCGCAGGCATACCTACCTTCAGCTTAAACATTTCTTCTTCACCAACAATAGCAAGAAACTGGATTTTTGATGTATTAGTAACACTTCCGATCAGTTGCCCTTCATTTACCATACGTGTCTTATTATCAATGTCAGTTAATTGAAACACACCTGCACTAGGGGCACGCATAACCGCTTTATTAAGTGTCTCTTTTTTTCGTTGTAGCTCCTCTTGCTTCAGCAAAATCGCCTGCTGGTTAAGTTCATTCGTAAGACGTTTCCCTTCACGATCGGCAAATGCCTTTTTACGCTCCTCTTCACTACTACCAAGTGCTTCACTGTCACTATTTTGATTCAAACTCACCTTAGTTAACTCATAATCTATTTTTGATTTCTTAATTTCACTTTCTAATTGCTTTAATTCGCTTTGCAGTGTCGTCGTGTCCAGCGTAAATAATACGTCCCCTTTGTTCACCTGCTGACCGTTTTTCACATGCCATTTCTTAATGTTGCCTGAATAAGGCGCGACAATATCACTTAATTCCGTATATACCGATTTGCCTTTAACCTGTACACTTTGCGTCATCGTTTCCTTCGTTACCTCAAATGTTATCGGTGCATCAGCCTCTACTAGTGGCTCAGACGCAGGCTTCAGCTTTCCATACCCCCAATAACCTACACCCGCAACCAGAACACCAGCGATCACAATTTTAATCCACTTTTTCATTGCTGTAGTTTCCCTTTCCGATAAAAAATTAATTTGATTTGATTACACTTAAAGCATTCGTGCGAGAGGCGCTGATCGCGGGGTATATCCCTGAAGCAATCCCTACCAATACAGCAAACACAATGCCCAATGGGAGTACTGAAAACTGGATAATGATAGTCATTGGACCATTTTGCTGATCCGCCATTTGACTCGCTAGGAGCGTATTTACACCCCCAATGGAGGCAAACGCAATCACTACGCCAACCACACCCCCAAATAGTCCTAACAGCGCAGCTTCCGTAATAAACATATTGCGAATTTGCCATAAATTTGCGCCAAGCACCTTCATCACACCAATCTGCTTACGCCGCTGATGCGTTGACATAATCATTGCCACAATAATTGACAGGGAAGCAAGTAGCATAATAAAACCTCCGATTCCAAATGCAGCCTTTTGATACATCGCTAGTTGACCTTTCATCGCTTCCTCTTGGAACAAATTCGTTTGTGTATTTAAGGTTAACTTTTTAATTTGTGCCTCTACCTGTGCAACATAACGCTTATCCGACACCTTGATCATGGCTGAATTATAGCGATTTGCAGCTTTACTATCTTGTTGCAGGCCTAATTCATATTGAAGTGCAAGCGCAGTTTCAATCGGTACATATATTTTTTTATCATATTGAGCATTTTCATCACTCATCGTCGAGGGTTTGGCTAACTCACCCGTTACACGCAAAGAACCACTTAACTTTCCTTTGCCTGGATTGGAGAAATCCTCGTTACGAAACTGAATTCGTTGTGATAACAGATTATCTTGCTGTGAGTTCATTTCAGTAAACTTTTGCAAGATTTCATTGTTATATGGATCACTATTTAATTGCTCCATCATTTTCATAACTTCCTTCTGATTAATCAATCCGAACGTCGATCCATAGTTAGCAACAGCTGTCCTTCCATTACCAGAGCCACTTCCTTGCGTATATTTATTCCCGAACCCTTGTAACGTTTCTAGCTCTGTTCCAATCACCTCAACATAACCGCTACGCCCATCTGCCAATACCATCTCCAATTGATCAAGTCTAAGCTGGGGAGACACTGCAGCTACATGAGGAAGTCTACGAATGATTTTAATTTTTTCGGCTGTTAAAGCGCCACGATCAAACTTCGAGCTCTGACTTTTATTGCCTGAACGTATCCCTTCATTTGGCGCGACCGTAATTTCATCCATTTTATAATTATCATTTAACGTTTTTTCACTATAGGTTTGTACAGATTGTCCGACACTTAAAGCAATGATCATGGCTGCTGAACCAATCGATAACCCAAGTAGACACAATAAGGTCACTATTTTTCTACGAATAATTTGACCCCAAGCCATACGTAATACATCCCAAATTCTCACGATCATTCTCCTTCGCTACGCGCTTACTCCGAGGTCTCCTCCTCAAATAATCGTCCTTGCTGTAATCTAATAATTTTTTGCATCTGCGCTGCCACCTCAGACTCATGTGTAACAATGACAAACGTAGTGCCCATCTTTGCATTTAATTGCTGTAGGATTGAAATGATTTCTTCCTCTGTCTCCGTATCTAAATTTCCCGTTGGTTCATCTGCAAAAATAACCGAAGGCTCCGTAATAAGCGAACGCGCGATACTGACCCGCTGCTGTTGTCCTCCAGATAACTGTGAAGGGAACATTTCCGATTTTTCCATCAGTCCAACCTGCTCCAGCAATTCTAGCGCTTTCCCTTTCCGTTTAGCAGGACTAATCCCCATAAATACAAGCGGTAACTCCACATTTTCACGAATCGTTAAATTCGAAAGTAATTCATAAGCCTGAAAAATAAAGCCAATATGACTTCGCCGAAATTCAGCTAACTGATTTTCACCAAACTGGACGATATCTTGATCGGCGATCCATATTTCTCCTTGATCTGGCTTCATCAAGCCTGCCATCAAATTAAGCAAGGTAGACTTCCCTGACCCAGAGCTGCCAAGCAAAGCTACCATTTGCCCCTTTTCAATCGTAATATTAATATTTTCAAGCACTGGCACGATCTCTTGTCCATTTTTAAAGGCATGATACAACTGTTTTACCCGAAGCATGGCTAGATTTCTTCCTTTCTTGCTAGAGACATTACATCTGCTATGTACAGGTTTATTATAGTTTCAAAATGTTTCCGTCTTCCTCTAAGATGTATCCAACTTGTAACATGTCAGCATAAAAAAACTTGCACAAAAGCAATAAAGCTTCCATGCAAGTCAAGTTCTAATATTTAATTAATCCTATTACCAGACTTTAAAAGTAAAACGATATAGCTCACTCGCTTCCATCGAGCTTCCACCTACAAATAGGTTATTATCAAACCAATTCATTTTAATAAAGTCCTGAATGTTACGATATATGACAGTATCTGTATCAAGAGCATCACCTCTCAAATAAGTAACATGAAGTTCATTACTCCCTTTTTGATTATCTAATATTTGCAGATAGGCTAGACGTGAGGATTGGGCATCTAAATCAAAGCCTAAAATATTTCCTTTTTTGAGTAACTTCAATTTTTCTTCCCGTTTGTCATATAAATACAAGCCATAACTATTGTCCATTTCACCTAATAAAATAATATTGCCATCATCTAAGAGTGAAACCTGATCAATTTGCTGCATATCCACCAACATTTTATCATCATCATTGTTATCTTGATCAGCTTGAAGTGGCATCTGATATAGTTGTACATGGTCTTGGGCCGTATAAGCTGTGAAATACATTTGATATTGATTGCTATCGATGACAAAATGATTAGGCAGGAACATGTCCTCACTTATTTTAGTATTGCCATTGTGCTTCGATATACGAGCTCTGATTTCTTCTATACTGGCTATGCTTTGTTCTTTCCCTGTCGTTAATTGCACTTCCTTAATGTATTTTTCGTCAAAACCAATGTAGGTATCGTTACGAATAAACTGTCTGTTGAAAAATTGTTCCTTCCCTAGCTGCTTAAGCTTATTGCTTTTCCAATCATATGCATAGGCATGATAATCCTGCTCACTCGCCCCATATTTTGTAAATATAGCCTGTGTACGATCTGGGGTAATCGTAGTCCCAAACCCTGTATTTTTCGAAATATCCTTCACTTCATTATCATTCATCTGAAGCATGGATAGCTTAATTCCAGTAAAGGAGTCCTGCATTCTATTTAGCAACACCGTGTTGTCATCAGCGATAGAAAAGTTATAAATCGGAAAGGTGTTCCGTTGCTTCGTCACAGATTCAATACGAAAGGACGTATTTGGAGAAGCAATTAATGCTCCATTATCACGTTTCTCTGACAGCACGACTAACCTCGTTTTATTGTCTTGTCCAAAAAATCGATTTACGCTATACAAACCTGCAACAAATAGGATCAATAACCCTAACAACACAAGTGCATTCCATTTAACTCCAAGCTTATTGCAAAGCGCTCTCATATCCCATAGGTTCCTCATCATCGGCGCTCAGGTAAAGTCATTCTCACTTCACTACCTCGGTTTAAAATACTGGCCATTTTTACTTTCCCTCCGTGCTGTTCAATTGTATTTCTAACAATCGACAAACCAAGTCCTGCACTGCCCTTTTCCTCTCGATTTACATCATTTTCACGATAAAACGGCTCAAATATTCGCTCCAAGGCTTCTTCACGAATGCCCTCACCTTGATCTTGAATACGGATTACAATCTCATTCCCTAACCGAAAGGCACTTACTTCAATCAACGAGTTAACGTAGCCATACTTAATAGAATTATCGAGCACATTAATAAAAGCTTCTTTTAATTTATGGGCATCTCCCATTAAAAATAAGGGGCCTTCAATTTCGGTAACAACTGTAATATTATATTTTGCAGCTTTAATCGACATATCATCACAGGTTTCCTGTAAAATGCTAGACACATCGATTGTTTCAAAGCGAAAGGTGTGCCCTGGTGCAGCGGAAGCCGATCTCTCCAAAATATCAACCACCATCGTGTTAAGACGACGACTTTCATTAATGATATAATTAAGCCCCTTTTCAAAAAAAGCCTGATCACTAAAGCCGTTATCTCGCAAAATTTGAGCATAACCTAAAATCGTAGTGAGTGGTGTCTTTAGTTCGTGTGTCACATTATCAAAAAAAACCTTGCTACGTTCCTGAACCTGTTTAACCTCATCCCGTTCATGTTGAATGACATCAATCTGCGTTTTAATGTGCTGGATCATATTTGAATAGCTACCTGCTAATTGTCCAATTTCATCCCGTGTGTGCACTTGGATATCCCCATTCAAGCTTCCTTGACCAACCAGCTTGGCATGCTGTGTCAGCACCCGAATTGGCTTAGTTATGCGACTAGAAATGAAAACTGAGCCTAAAAACACAAAAATAAATATAACGATTGCAAACAAAGTAATCGTATCTTGAAATTTAGTGTGCTGTAGGAGCAATCCCGAATAATCCTTTTCTAAAGAGACAATCGCAATGACCTTCCCGTCCTCTAATAAAGGGACAGATAAGCGCGCTGTAACATGTCCATTGTTCATGGTGGTGCTATACGCCACCTTCGCCTTGGCTGCGGCTTCAAGATCCTCGCGATAGATCATCGCATGCTTATTATCCCCTTTGCTATATTTGAAAGAGGAGGAATCTGGCCGATATACATTTACCACGCCTCCAACGGAAATTCCGATCTGCTTTTCAATCTCGTTCACTTCATTTTCAATACTATTTTCATTGATTCTTTTATTCAGTAAAAGAAAATATTGATTAATGGCAATATCCAAATTCACTTTGGACTGAACCATATCCTCATCCACCTCACGGTAAATATTTTTTTCACTCAGTTGATTAAAAGCAATCAGCATCGCCACAAAACCAATAAAAATAATGACAGAAAATAACACAACCATCTTAAATTGAATCGTCCATCTCATGTCTGCACCTTCGTATCCAGCTTATAACCAACTCCAAACACCGTTTCAATGATGGACGTCGCATGATGATCATGATCTAGCTTTTTCCGTATTCGCTGAACATGAATATCTACAGTGCGTGTATCCCCTGCAAATTCAAAGCCCCATACTTTATCTAGTAGCTCTGAACGGGTAAATACTCTGCGATCATGATCCACTAAAAACAGAAGTAAGTCATACTCTTTATTCGTTAATAAAATACGTTCGCCATCCTTCCACACTTCTCGTTCATCCCTATACACCTCAACATATTTGCCAATGCGCGTAACTTCTCGTTCAGACTGTAGGGGAAGCTCAGTGAGTAACCCAATCCGACGAAAAATAGCACGAATACGTGCCACAACCTCGCGAATATCAAACGGCTTCGTAATGTAGTCATCTGCCCCAATTTCCATGCCAAGCACCTTATCTAACATATCTGATTTGGCCGTAATCATAATGACTGGTATTTTCGTAGTAAAGGAGAGTTGTCTGCACACATCAAACCCACTCATATCAGGCAACATCAAATCTAACAATACTAAGTCAGGCTTGTGCTGCTTAACGTAGTGAAGACCTCTTTCTCCATTCGCTGCCTCTATCACTAAAAAGCCTTCTTTTCGTAATGAATAAGACAATATATCCCGAATCGATTCCTCATCTTCAATAATTAATATTTGTTTTGGTTTCATCGCTTTTGTCTATCTCCTGTCACTTAGGTTAAACCTACTCACCTATCATTTTGTATTCTAGCAAACAACTTGACTAGCCCTAACAGGTAAATGTTACAACTCCGATACAAGTAAGAGAGTTTTAGAAACATCACCTACATAAAATAGAGTTCATAGAGCATGATCATATTTCTACACAATGAAGTAAGGGGTAGCAGCTTAAATGAATCCACTTGATATTCAACAAGCCTATAATCGATACAAATTTGAACTTAATCAATATATTTATGGTTTATTAAAACAACAACAAGACGCTGAGGATCTAACTCAGGAGTGCTTTATTCGGTTAATGCGATATGAATTACATGTTCCAGAGGAACGTTTACTCTATTTTCTAAAAAGGATTGCTCGTAATCTCGTTATTGATTTATATCGAAAAAGAAAGTATGAATTACTACGTAATTATAAGCTTCAAGTGCCAACGTATCATAGTGATATTTCCCAACTAGAAGTTGGGGAAGGCGTGACAGATTTAATGTCATATGTAAGTAATATCGAGCACCAAAAAGTTGTGAAATTTCGTGTGATTGATGGCTACTCTATTAAAGAAACCGCTCAGCTTATGAACCGTAGCGAAAGCATGGTGAAATCGTCTCTTTTTCATGCAGTAAATAAAATTAAGGCGAATATAATTTAGGCTCTATTTATAAATCAGTACTTGACAGCGACTAGAGGGTGGTAACTACGATCCAGAGCGTTCTGACGATTGTGTCAGCGGCCAAGCACTGATTTCAAGATTGAGCCATAATTTAATGTTATAAACAAGGTTAGGCTACTTTACCACAACTAGAATTTGATTTGCACCCATACGTTCTAATACACGATAACCCTCCTCTGACGCTGTAGCAATTCCATCGCGATTCGGACGGCAAAAGCCATTTTCCACACAAGTGCCATCATCGCGTACTAGTAGCTTTCCAAGCATTCCGACTGCCACCCATTCTGGTCGATCGATTCGGGAAGTATAGCTTCGTGAGGCATCAAAATTGGGATTGAGCACTGCCCTTTTGATCACAGTAGGCTCTATCTCCATCATTGTATGGCCTTGCTCATCCTTCTCTTCTGGGATTTGGACCTCTTCATATTTGACTCTGCCCCACTCGTCTACTGCATATTTCCCCTGCCAATTTAAATGATAGGCCCCTCCAACCACGGATGGTCTTCCGCTAGTAATCCCCAAAATATAGTTGTCCTCATCTGTTGCTATTCGAATTTTTTGTTTGTCTGAAGTGACAAAATAACCCGGTTCCAACGGGAGTCCGTCTACCGTCTCGAACATTTCGGCATAATCCGCGGCGGGGGACATTACTGTGCCGTCAATATAGAGGTTGCCTGTGGCACCTTCGAGGACTGCGGCTAATCCGGGAATAGTAGCACTTGTCCCGTTGGCAAGGTGCCATGAGGAGGAGTATAAACTGTTACCATAAATACCCATTATATGCGAATTAGGGTGATTATTAGTAACTGTGGTTGAAAATCCCTCTGAATGGGAAAAGGCTCCTGAAGCCGTTGTGTTTCCGCCCTCGGCGTGAGAGACAGGTCCTGACGCTACGGAAAGTTGTCCTTCCGCATGAGATACTAAGCCTGAGGCAGTCGTAAGACTGCCTTCCGCGTGGGCATAGATACCGCTTGCAACCGTTCCAAGTCCCTCGGCATGAGATCCATCTCCGCTTGCTAAGGAACTAACTCCTTCCGCATGTGCACTTCCTCCATAAGCAGTACTTCTTGAGCCTTCGGAATGCGCCCCTGTTCCTCCTGCAGTCGTCAGAAATCCTTCCGCGTGAGATCCAATCCCTGTAGCAATTGAGGCATTGCCTTCCGCGTGGGAAGACTGCTCCCCCGCTATCGTTTGGTATCCTTCCGCGTGCGAGGCCGCACCCGATGCGTTACTGAAGCTTCCTTCGGCATGCGCCGATGTGGCTAACGCATATGTCTGATAGCCCTCCGTATGCGATGCCATCCCTAATGCTGTTGTATTGATCCCCTCCGCAGTTGAGCCGTAGCCTAATGCGTTATTGTTGTATTCATCCGTCATCTTAATTACCTCCTTGTTCTCCAGTAATATATTCTATGAAATGCTTTACTAGAAAACATGGATAATAGACTAAATTATAAAAAAACCTTGCCCCAGAAAAGGGAACAAGGGAAGACCTGATTTTATCTGAATAGCACCTTAATCTGATTGGCGCCTGTTCTCTTAATAACTCGGTAGCCCGACGAAGCGGCTGTTGCAATCCCGTCACGGTTAGGACGGCAATATCCATTTTTTACGCAGGTACCGTCGTCTCGTACGAGTAGCTTTCCAATTAATCCAACTGTCACCCATTCTGGACGCTCTATCCGAGGAACATAAGAACGCGAAGCATCAAATTCAGAGTTTAACACTGCCGCTTTTATCTTCGTTTCTATTAACGTGTCCCCTTGTTCATCCTTCTCATCCAACGGTGGTACTTCCTCATATTTGATACGTCCCCATTCATCCGTCACATATTTACCTTGCCAGTTTAGATGATGTGCCTCTCCGACCACAGAGGATCTACCGCTTACTATGCCCAATACATAGTCATCCTCCGCACTTACTTTTCTAATCTTCTCTTCAACCAACGTAACAAAATAGCCGGGTTCCAATGGGAGTCCGTCTACAGTCTCAAACATCTCTGCATAATCCGCAGCAGGAGACATCACTGTGCCGTCAATATACAGGTTACCTGTTGCGCCTTCTAGGACTGCGGCGAGTCCGGGAATATTAGCACTTGTCCCGTTGGCAAGGTGCCATGAGTTTGGATATAAGCTTGAACCATAAGTGCCCATAATGTGGGAGTAAATATGATTACTAGTAACGGTGGTATAAAACCCTTCAGCGTGGGAATAATTCCCTGATGCCACTGTGCCGTTTCCCTCCGCATGGGATATAGCACCTGATGCTATAGTTGACTGTCCTTCGGCATGGGAATAATCCCCTGACGCCTCTGTATTGTTACCTTCCGAATGAGATGCATATCCAGTTGCCTTTGTAATTACCCCCTCCGCATGGGCAGTATTGCCTGTTGCCTGTGATCTTCCTTCTGCATGGGAATACCCCCCTGAAGCTACGGCTAAATACCCCTCAGCATGAGAATAAATTCCCGAGGCCACTGTACTGAATCCCTCAGCATGAGATATCGCTCCTGAGGCCACCGATGACTGTCCCTCGGCATGGGAAAATTCTCCTGAGGCCTCTGTACCGTATCCTTCTGAATGAGCTGCATGTCCAGAGGCCTTTGTAACCACACCCTCCGCATGGGCAGTGTCGCCTGTTGCCTGTGATCTTCCTTCGGCATGGGAAAATACCCCCGAGGCCACAGATAAATACCCCTCAGCATGGGAATACGTTCCAATTGCTTGGGTCTGGGCTCCCTCCGCATGGGATGCTGCTCCTGAGGCTACGGAGAAATACCCCTCAGCATGGGATGCTACTCCTGAGGCTACCGAGGACTGTCCTTCTGCATGGGATGCTACTCCTGATGATACGGATAGACTTCCTTCAGCATGCGAAGATGTTACAGTTGCTCGGGTCTGATTTCCCTCAGCATGGGACGAGTCTCCAATTGCAGTAGATCTGGTTCCTTCCGCATGCGCACCAGCTCCTGAGGCTGCGGTTGACTGTCCCTCAGCATGAGATGCAGCTCCTGAAGCTACCGATAAACTCCCTTCCGCATGCGCACCAGCTCCTGAGGCTACGGTTGACTGTCCCTCAGCATGAGATGCAGCTCCTGAAGCTACCGATAAACTCCCTTCCGCATGCGAAGACGTTCCAGTTGCTCGGGTCTGATTCCCCTCCGCATGGGACGAGTCTCCAATTGCAGAAGTGCTGATCCCTTCCGCGTGGGATACGGCTCCTGAGGCTATTGAAAAATGTCCCTCAGCATGCGCAGCATCACCTAAAGCAGTCGTAAAGCTGCCTTCGGCGTGAGAAGCACTTCCGCTTGCTGCCGCCCCCAATCCTTCCGCATGCGAGACGTCCCCACTCGCAAAGGAACTGGCTCCCTCGGCATGGGCACCTACACCCCCTGCATTGCTTCGCAAGCCCTCAGCATGAGCACCTTGCCCACCTGCAATCGTCAAAAATCCTTCCGCGTGAGACCCAATCCCAGCAGCAATCGAGGCATTGCCTTCGGCATGGGAAGACTCTTCTGTCGCCTGCGTCTGGTACCCTTCCGCGTGCGAAGCTACACCTGATGCGTTACTAAAGCTCCCTTCGGCATGCGCCGAGGTCGCCAGCGCATTAGTCTGGTAACCCTCTGTATGCGAAGCCATACCAATCGCTGAAGTTTCAATGCCTTCTGCTGTAGCGCCAAAACCGGAAGCATTATTATTGGTATTATTTTCCATTATAATTCCTCCTTTTTCGTTCTCTTTTTCAGTTTATTCCTATTAAAAATTGTCGGAACGGCAAACATACTCGGTTATTAGTCCAAGCTATGTATAAAACAAACAAAAAAACACTTAGCTTATTTTTGCACAAGCTTAAGTGTTTTTAAGTAACTGCTATAAGTAATTTATTTTATTGTCCCATTCTTAGATTACTTACCGTCTTAGATTGTAATGAAAATTGGGAATAGACACGTTTCCCACCTTGACCTGAGGGGGATTGGGGTACAAACCCGACTTTGACTGTATCTTGAACGGGTAGATGGAAATACCTGACCATATCGTATTTCTTCCCATCTACGGAATAATGAAAAGCAAAGGATTGCCCTACTCGTGTCATTTGTAGCCACATTTCATTTCCCTCTACGTTGTTGCCATTGGCATCATCCGACATCCCATTGGTCACGACACTCACCACTGCATGTGTATCAAATTCGGTATATTCAAAGCATAACTTCGCCCACAACTCCAAATTATCCATTACCATAATGGTGGCAGAGTCATAGACATCCTTGAATTCAAGCTCCACCTTCACCTTCATTACAAAATCACCCGCTACTTCTGTAAAGAAAAAAGGAGCATTTGTACGTGACTCAGGCGTTCCCGTCTGGGAAGAAACTTTATGACTGCAGAAGAAATCACTTTGTGGTGGGGCATACATGATCATTTTGTCATCTTCAAATCTAAGGTCACTTTCATTAAGCCACTTGAAATGCTCGAAATCGATTTTTTTCATAACAAGCTCCTCCTCCATAGTTACAACGCTCTCTCGTAAAAAGGGTGCACCACAAGGTATAATATACCATCAAATCTATGCCTCTAAAATATACTTCTAACCTTAATTCATAACAATTTAAGTTTTATTACTTTAAAAATGCTTACAAATATTGACTTTCATCTGAGCTATCCTTTACACTCTAGTTAATTGTAATTTATTACAAAAATACTAATATAATTATAGAAAGGTTGATTTTATGAAAAAGAGTACGATTTCTGCTGCAATCGCTTTCACACTACTTCTCTCTGTCCCTGCCGCCATTTTACAGCCAGTTGGCACCGTTGTTGCTGCAGATGCCTCAGGTACAACGGCAAGTATTTCGGATATTGTTAAAAACCAGCTTTCTAACGGGGGTTGGCGTAAGGATTACAAGCAAACTAGTGGTGAATGGGCTAAAGCTACCATTGACAACAAAGCAACTTATACTGAAATAAGAAGACTCGCTGCTGAGTTCAAGAAAACAAACAATAAAACGTATTCTAACGCAGCGATAAAAGGAATTAATTTTCTACTAAATATGCAGTATTCTAATGGTGGATGGCCACAAGTATATCAAGGGTCCGGTTATCACGCTCATATTACGTATAATGATAATGCGATGATTAATGTAATGATATTATTAGATGATGTTGGAAATAGAAAAGGCGATTTCTCTTTTGTCGATAGTAATTTAGCAAATAGAAGCAAACAAGCTGTTAATAAAGGCGTAGATTGTATCTTAAAGACACAAATCGTGTCTAAAGGTGTGTTAACGGCATGGGGACAACAGCACAATGCTAGTAATCTAGCACCTGCTAGTGCAAGAGCTTATGAGGTGCCATCAATAACTGCTTCTGAAAGTGTTAACATTGTTAAATTCCTTAAAACTAGACCAGCTAACAGCAAAATTACAGCTTCAATTAAGGCAGCTGAAAATTGGTTTAAATCTGTCCAAATCACAGGCATTCGTGTAGAAAAGAAAAATGGCGATGTTGTCGTAATCAGTGACCCAAGCAACAAAACACCAATTTGGGCTAGATTTTATGAAATTAATACCCATCGCCCTATCTTTGTAGGACGTGACGGTGTCGTAAAATTTAGACTCAGCGATATTGAAAAAGAACGTAGAACAGGCTATGCGTGGTACGGAAATTGGCCTTCAAAATTATAGAGGTCAGCTTAATACATGTTTAATTTCATGCTTAACATATTAGTATAAAATTTAGCCCCTTGTAGCGGAATACGATATAAGGGGCTAAATCATTTTCTATATTATCCTTCTCTTCCTCTATATAAATTAGTGGTTGGCAAAAGCCAAAACTAGCGAAGGTATTTGCTTTTCACATAATCAAGATATTGTGATCGGGTTAAAGCTCCTGTCTCTCGGCAGAACTCATCGTACGTAATATCATCCGAAAAACCAAACTCTCTAAGTACTTCCTTCCACGCCTGTTCATACTGAGGATGAGTTAAGGCTTTTTCGTTTCCCCGTTCAGAGGGTGGAGCAAAGTTCACTGGTGAAATGCCCGCAGACACACCATGATTAAGAAAATTCCAATCAGGTTTAAAGGTGGTTTGCTCCTCAGGCTTAAACACTGTACCTAACCCCCAGCTTAATCGATAAATACGTTCCTTGCCGTAGTTCAAGCTAGGTCCGTATCCAACTGGAAAAACAATATCCTCTTCCTCTAGCTCCTTGTGATAGAGAAACTCATATCTCCCACGTAAAAAGTGATCGTCCATTACGATTTTTGTTGACTCAGATAATGGAGCGGCAACAATGTCCTCTAATGATGGTGAACGCTCCGTCGTTTTCCATAAATAAGGTCTCACGAACAGTGGCATCGTCATTACATTTTTCCAAATACTTTCCTCTATAAATAGGTTATCCTTCTCCAAGTCACGCAGTTTGCCAATCACTAATACATATCCATAAGTAAATAAATCAAGCTCGACTCTAAAAATATCTCCAGGCACAGCGTGATAACCTTTATTTTTCATATGTTTTAAGCGATTTAGCTTCTGCTTATAATCTGGAGGTATCGTTGTAGGAAAATGAGCTAACCATGCTACAATTTCTTCCTTACTGCTCAAATGCTCATATCCTGAAAAGGGCAAGTTCATACTATTCCGTGAATTATACGCAGTAACGTAGCCCTGACCATTATCCCTTATTATTCCAGTCGAGAAGGTGACTCCATCTGCCTTGAAGCTAGACACACTTGTATAATTCAGTTTTTTTTCTTTGCCTCTGTTTGTTTTTGGCAACACAAAGGCGCGTTCTCGAACCTTGATGTCCACATCCTCTTCCTGATAAGCTTCAAGTGAACTTGAAATTCGTTTACGGATCAAATCGCCATCAAAATAAACATAATAACCTTTTTTTAGCTCTACTAAATCCCAAGAGGATTGAACCAATTCTAGCCCTACAAATGGACGAATTTCATTACTAAGCCACTGCCACTGCTCCAACTCAACATCCCCTCTGGTAGTATGTTTGATTTTGGTGTATGCCACCTACGATGCATAATTAATAATTACTGCTTCTCTTGAGACCTCGTCATACGCAATCCAAATTTCATCCCCAACAGCAACTCCATAAACCGGTTCAATCGATTGCTCAATTGTGAACAAAGTTCCTGCACGCTCGACTGTAATATGAGCAAACGGCCGCTCTCCAATTGTGCCTGAATATGTCACATCCACAACCTTTGCCCCACCTTGCTTTCCTTTCAGCAAGCGAACCTCTTTCCTGAAATCCTCATTTCTAAAGCTCACTGGCAGTGGTAAACCTTCTTGTAATGGCATGCCTTGAGGTACAAACAAGCTGTTACTTTTATTTAAACGTACAGGGCCTTCTTCAACAACGACATCCACCAACATCAACTGACGATTTTGAATCGTAATGGAGTACTTATCAATTCCTACAATTTTACCTTGTAGCTGAACCATGTTACTATCCTTGTTATATAAAGCACGACAGTAGCTACGAATTCGTGTTAATCCATTTACGATAAGGAGTGTCGCCTGCTCACCAATTCGATATTCAAATCCAATAGGCTGAACGACAGGCACAGCATACTTTTTACCCGCCGCATTAAAATGTAAGAGTAGTGCTCTCCCTCGCCCAATTGATCCAAACTTCTCAATTTGCTCTAACACCGCATTATTAATTTGCTCACTTTGCTCACCTTGTGCAGCTTTCCCTCTTGGTGAATTGCCTGAAGGCATTGTATCTTCCTCTGTAAGGAACATCGCACGATTTCGTTTACGATCATAACTAATCACGACAGAATCGCCAATATTCCCCGCATTTAAGAAGGAAATTACTTGTTTAATCTCTACTGTTTTTAATCTACCTTCATCCTCAAATTCAACTGTAAATAACACCTGTGGTCGTTCGTTGACGTATAAGCCCGTTTCCTTCATATTGATGATCGTCCCTTGGCATACGACACCTTTGGCTAGCTTACTCATACGACTTCTTCTCATTAATCCGGGTAATATGCCTAGACCTAATACAGTAAATAGTGTTATGCCAACCCACACAATCCAATTAATCACTAAAGCATTCCAGCTACTCAAATAATGCAAAAAGCTTTCTAAAGAAACGCTCGCAACTTTATAATTAATCCACTTCTGAGCTTGCTGCTCTGTAGCTTGCTGTGTTTGGTCGTTTGCTACATTCATCACGCCGGCATTTTGCCCTTGAATGTTGTAATACAACCATTCACTTTTATAATTTTTAAAGAAAGAAACTCCTGCTTTTTCTAAATCACTGTATGCAAGCGGAGCAACCAGTGGCGTTACGTCTGTCATTGCTCCCGATTGTGTATTTACAATATAACCAAGTGACTTGCCCTCTAGTTTATCTTCAGTCGTTGATCCCAGCATTAAAACCTCATCTTGATTTAAAGTATAGATGATCGCATTATACAGGGGTTTTGGCGTAGCAACACGCGCTCCCCATTTCTGAGTTACTGTATTAAAATATTTAGGTTGTGACGGGAAACCTCCGTCCACCCCAATTCGTTTCGTCTGGTTTATTTTAAATTGTTTTTTAAACTCCGCTTCTGCTCGCTCTCTGCCTGTAAAGGTATTTTCATTTTTTTGCTGCAATGTGACTAACGGAACCTGCTTGTCGTTTAAAATGCCACTTATGTATGCCGTCTCATCATTGATTAAGCTAACTTCAAATATTGGAACCGTGGAGCCTTGATCCTCTAAACCATTTACTAGACGTATTCGTTCAGGTCGTACGGGTAGCAAATCCCCTTTTTTTAGGATCGCCTTCTCCAGCTTGCCATCTCTAATTTGCGCCACATACATTTCATTATTAACGGTATCTCCAGCCATAAACAATCTATCCCGCCACGCTTTTACATCTGATCCTAAAAAGGTTGGAATTAGAAGCTCTCCTTGTGAAATCGTAGTGATCTCCATACTAGGATCAATCGTTTTGACCACTAGCTTCTCTTCATCCCCATAAGTTGTAAGCACTAATTTATCTTGCTGATATGCACCTACAACCTGATTGTGAACATTAGAAGGCATCGTTGTTGTTTTTAAAACTTCCCCACTTTTAGCGTCAATAATATTGAGATTAAGGTTTCCATGTTCCCCAGCTCTCAACACCGCAAGTTTATTCCCTTCATCAAAATAATATATTCCACTTAATGACGGGGGGCTTTCATTCACGTAATTTATTTCAGAACTATAATCCCGCCATACCATAAAGCTTAAAAATATGACAGGGAATAAAAAAATAAATTTCATTAAAAAATTTCCAATACGTTTCATATTCTTTTCTCCTTCTCTCTAATCCAAAACAACAGACAAGTATACAAATCAGGTAATTATGCCCACTTTACATAAAACTAAAAATAGGAAAATGAAACAACAATGTGATCATGTAATTTTTCGGTTCGTAATACTTTTACCATGTTCAGTATATTTTTCCTTTGCTAAAGTAAATGACAGGAAGCAGCATACGCTTCTTCTTATCATCAGGCTATTGCCATCCTTCCTTCTAATTAACCCTTAATCTAATAGGGTGGCAGACTTCCAGATGACGCAAGCAGGCTATCGCATTTCTTCCTTCTATAAAACATTAGGCGTTCAGAGATGCGGGTTTCCTGCTTGTGTATTACTTATTAAGGAGGTGGCCATATTGTCCACCAAATCAAACATGAATACGATGTACAATGAAATTTACTTACAACAGCAACTAAAATGGATCATTGAACCAAGTCAACATCGTGTTCCTACATCCTACTTAGCTTCTGCAATTAAAAATATAGAGCAGCTTGGCTTTACCTTTTCTAAACCATTAATTGAAGCCTTACGAACATTATCTATCCCTAATTTTATTGCAAATTATCGTTCTATTGAAGCACAGCTTAAAAGGATGGTAAAGGCAAACTACAAATACAAGCCGATGTATCCAAATTTTCCTGAGCAAGTGATGGAGATGGATGAAGCCGAGCTTTACTTGAATGCAATCTATCATTACTATACGCTGCTAATGCCAGAGGAAGAAGTCATTGATCAGACATCCGCACATGAAATCAAAACCGCTATATTTAATGATAAAGAGAATAATAAAGAAAAAGAGAAATTAGCTAAAAAGAACTTACGTGTGATTGAACTAGGTGGTCTAGAGCAATTTTATGAAATGATTCAGCATTTAATGTCAGCTAAAACCTCCATTTCCCCAGGGGACAAGGAGCTTATAGAGCTTGTTATTATGGAGGAACAAAATGTAGCGCAATTATTACCTTCAGAGATTCCTTTAAAAGAAAATGTAGCCTTTATTGCAGGATTGTTACTAAAATACGGGAAAGCCGATGTCACTTATATTGGCCGCTATTTTAAGACAGCAACGGATGTGCTTCGCCTAGCGGTAGCCTTATCAGAGGGCGATGTCAGCTTAGCCGACAATACTAAATTCAGAAAGTTCAAGCGCTCAGAGCGCAGACTGCTGTTAGGTTTATTGAATCAATGCAATGAGCCGCTAGAGGATATGGTGAGATATAAAGAGCGCTGGATTCGTTTAGGTGAAATTATCCATCCTTCGGAATATAAAAAACAGTATCCGCAAAGTGCAGAGGCCTTTGACTCTATTCGTAATGGACAAAAAATAGTAACGTTTCGTACTGAGGTAGAGCAGGCGCTTCGCTATCATAATACCGTAGGGGCAACCTATCTTTTAGCAGAACGTCCTGGTGAATTTGCTCGTCGTCTTGATCATTTGCTTCGTACACATCCTTCGCCTGATGAGGTTGTCTTTACCTTTAGCCTCATCGCTAAGGAGGTTTCTACACCTGTACTATTGCAAGTTATGACCCACTTTAACCATAGAAATCATGCACCTAAATGGCGTACCTTTTTCCCAAAGGGGAGTGTCGGTAAAGCGATAGCGATTCCAAATACATTGCCTAAATTAAGTGAACAGTTCTGTTCAGAAATTGTTACGTTATGCCAGCAGGTGCTTATTGAGCGCTTCAGTACTCTTGAGCCTTTAGGGAAGGTGTTTATTGCAGATTCATTGCAAAAACATCATGTTCCCTTCGGAATGCGTTCTGCAAGTAAATCGCTCCGTACATTAACGAGAGGAAGTCGCATTGCGATGCCTCAAGGTAATACAATTCGCTTTTTCTTGTGGTGGAAGGAAGGAAAAATCAATGGTACGCATAGTGGACGTGTAGATATTGACTTGTCTGGCATTATGTATAATAAGAAATGGGAATATATGGAGCATATTTCTTATACCAACCTTCGTTCTTCCCAGTACAAGGCATATCATAGTGGGGATATCGTCTCTGCCCCTCAAGGCGCATGTGAATTCATTGATATCGATATTGATTCTGTTCTGCAATATGGCGGTCGTTATGTCGTATCCTATTTAAATTCATTTACACTCCAAGCCTTTTGTGACTTGCCTGAATGCTTTGCTGGTTGGATGATGCGTAGCAAAACGGATTCTAGAGAAGTATTTAATCCTAAAACCGTCGTAGATGTGATTGACTTAGCCGCAGATACACAAATTGCAATCCCTGTTATTCTTGATTTGTTCAAGCGAGAAGTCATTTGGTGTGATCTTGCACTTCGTAGACATCCTGCTTATTACAACAATGTCGAAGGTAATTTAAAGGGAATGATCGCAATTGGGCAAGCGATGACATCTGTGGTGAAGCCTAATTTATACGATTTGTTCCAATTACATGCGACAGCAAGAGGTGTGGTTACAAGCAATATTGAAGAAGCCGACACTATCTTTTCAATGGATGAAGGGGTTACCCCTTTTGACACAGGTACTATTGTTGGTCAATATTTATAAGGAAGAGCTTCGTCATGAAGTTCTTCTTTTTTTGTTTTATATGTTTTGTACGTAAGGATGCAGACAAGAACGCCAGGCGGCTCATACAAAAAGCCAAGAAAATTCTCATGGAATCCCTTGGCTGTTATTTACTGACCTATAGATGGCTGCCACCCGTTGCGTCCAAATTGTGTCCCGTAATAAAGCTCGCCTTTTCACTCGCCAGAAAAGAAACAACCTGCGCGATTTCTTCTGGCTGCCCTTCTCGTCCAAGTGCGCTCATTTCCGCTGCGTTTTTCTGGCCTTCAGCTGTATGGAGCCAGTCTGCAGTCGAATCCGTGTCGATGATCCCAGGCATCACCGAATTGACAGTTATCCCTCTCTTACCGACTTCTTTCGCTAGCGTAAATGTCATTGTATTGATTGCCCCTTTAGTCATGCTGTACAGCATCATGTGCGGAAAGGCGATTCGGGTGACACCTGAAGAGATACAGATGATCCGCCCCTGGTCTTCCACCTTCTCCAGCAACGATTGGCTGATAAAGTATGGCGCTTTTACATTAGCATTGAAGAGCAGGTCGAACTCCTCAAAGTCCGCTTCCGCAAACCCGTTTGACGTTGCATGTCCGGCGTTATGGACGATGGTATGAAGAAGTATGCTTGCTTGTGCCATTTGGTCATTAACTCTCTCAATGAACTTCTGGATTTCTTGGGTGGTGTTGAAATCCCCTTGGATTAGGTGACTCAGTCTGCCTAAAGCATGAATGTTCCGTTGAACTTCTTTTATTTGTTCCAGGTTCTGATTATAATGCAACAGCAGGTGAAATCCATCCCTTGCCAATTGGATGGCAATCGCTTTTCCAATCCCTCTTGAAGCACCTGTGACCAGAGCGTACTTACTTTTTTCCATTATCTATCGCCTCCTAGTAACGACTATAAGGTTTTCCCTAAGGGAAAGGTCAACTAGGATTAGCTGATTGGAATAATAAATTCGGAAAAACGGTTGGTAGAATACAGGAAATCGTCCGGATTCAAGATTCGTTCATAGACAAAAATGGTAGAAAATTCTCGTTGAGATTTTTCCATAAGGTCCAAAATCTTTAGTGGAGATTCTTCCTGGTAAGGATTCACTTCGCATCGGAAAATCTGTGCGTTAAACCCAAAGTACGATAGGGGCACACCCCTCTCAAAGTTTTGCCCCATTCCTCGAAAAGCCACTGCCACTGGAATTACCTTCCCATCCTGTATCCTGTACTTGATTATCCGCTCGTCTTGCGTTGTATTGTTCTCAGCTAGTAACTTTTCTGCTTCATTAAGGACGACACAGATATTCTCATTCATCAATACCGGTAGTTCCGTTACCTCTATAGCAGGAACATAGCTAGTTTCCTCCGCGGCTAAACCATCCAGATCTCTTGTCAGTTGTTTTAATTGCTCGATTGCTCCCGTCGCCTGAATGATCTTCTGCTCTTCTGCTTTTACCTTCTGTTCAATCAGGGTTTGAATTTCATCTTTATCTAACTGTTCATCAAATACCTGCTTGATCTCTTTCAGTCCAAAACCAGCTTGTTTCAACAACCGAATCCGTTTGGCAGTCAGCAATTGATTCTGATGGTAGTAACGATAATCTGTTTCAGAGTGCACAAAAGCAGGAGATAAGAGGTTTTGTTCGTCATAGAGATACAATGCCTTTCTGGAGAGACCAGTTAACTTGCTGAAGTCATTAATTAAAAGCAACCCTTCATCCATCAATTCTTTCCTCCTCGTCATAGTTTCTAACTATATATATTGTTTGGAAAGGAATATATCAGTTTTCATCAATTAAACAAGCACAAGAGCACTTATATCAGTTTTTATTTAATTTTTTGAAGTGAAAATAGAAATTTTTCTATGCCTACTACGTTATGTATATAACATCCTCTCATTCAGATCCTAAAGGACGTGAACCTATGAAGAAGAAATTATTTTATTTGTTAATGACTTCGTTTATTATTGTGTTTGTGACTGTATCGTATTTTAAAGTTCAGGTTAATATGGAACAAAAAATTCAACAAAATATAGCGGAGCTTGAGCAATCCATCTCTGATTTGGCGTCTACACCAGTTGGCCTTAGTTCTAGTCCCTATGACTATATTAAGAATAATCAGGCTTTTGAAAACATAGTTGAATTAGGAAAACCCGCATTACCTAAACTGAAAAAATTACTTAAGCAAAGTGATAAGCATGGTTTAATTGAAAATATTTACGCCATTGCGATTGATAAAATTAAAAGTGAAACATAAGGACGTTGATAGCCTCATTTTCCCTGCTTTCCACTCATCCGCTCCTGATGGCGCACGCCCCACTCATGCATCGCCTCTAAAATTCCATTTAATGTTTTTCCGTATTCAGTAATTGAATATTCCACCTTGGGTGGGACTTCTGGATAAACCTTGCGACTAATCAGCTCTTCTGCTTCAAGTTCTCTTAGCTGCTTGGTGAGCATTTTTTGGGTTATGCCTGGTAATTTACGTCGTAGCTCTCCAAAACGCATCTTATCATGCTCCATTAAATATAATAAAATGATGGGCTTCCACTTTCCTACAAGCACCTCTAGGGCATTTTCTATCTTGCAAAACTCAGGATTTTTACGAACCATAATATGATATCCTCCCATTAGTTTCCTTAAGGATACTATAGCACATTTTATATACTACTTACAATTTTATAGATAATAAATTATAATTAGTTTATATCAATAATTAAAGGAGTGTATAAGATGTCTTTTCCCTCACAGAATAACTTTGAGTTTGGGATATATACGTTAGGTGATCATCTTCCACATCCAGTTTCCAGAGAACATATTTCAGCACAGGAGAGAGTTAAGCAGATTATTGAAATGGCACAGCTCGCTGAACAAGCGGGAGTTGACTTTTTTAGCGTTGGCGAGAGCCATCAGGACTATTTTGCAACACAGGCTCACACGGTGGTATTATCCGCCATTGCACAGGCAACTAATACAATAAAGATTGGAAGCTCAACTACAGTAATTAGTACACTTGATCCAGTACGCTTATTTGAGGATTTTGCTACTATTGACTTAATTTCAGACGGAAGAGCCGAGATTATTGCAGGTCGTGCTTCTCGAGTTGGCTTATATAAATTACTTGGTTATAACCTAAATGATTATGAGGAGCTATTTGAGGAAAAATTTGATTTATTACTCAAGATTAATCAACAGGAATATCTGAACTGGAGTGGCTCCTTCCGTAAGCCTTTAACAAATGCACATGTCTTACCACGTCCGAAGACTGGACAGTTACCAATATGGCGAGCGGTTGGTGGTAGCTTGGAAAGCGCTATTCGCGCGGGGCAGGCAGGTGTACCGATGTATATGGCTCATCTTGGTGGCCCCGCCTCTACATTTAAGCATACTGTTGATGCTTATCGAGAGGCGGCAACTGACGCTGGCTTTGATCCAAATCAGCTTCCTATTGCCACGGCAGGATTTTTTTATGTGAGTGAAACTTCCCAACAGGCACTTAAAGAATACTACCCACATATTAATGAAGGAATGAAGATTACGAATGGACATGGCTATCCTAAACAAAACTTCGCGCAGGGTATGGATACACGCGACACAATTAATGTTGGTAGTCCTCAACAGATTATCGAAAAAATTCTTCATCAGCATGAAGTTTTCGGTAATCAACGATATACGGGACAACTAGATTTTGGTGGTGTACCTCATGCGAAAATTATGAATAACATTGAGATTATCGGAACGGAGATACTTCCTGCTTTACGGAAGTACACTGCTAATTCTGTTAAAACTAAGTCGTAAAGGAGAAAGATACAATGAAGGTCACCTTACTTGTGGGCACCGTTGTTGGCTCTAAAACAAATACAGCCCTTGAAATAATGAAAGGATATGTAGAGAAGCAATTTAATTCGGACACCGTCGAGCTCATAAATCTTGCAGATTATGAGCTACAGTTTAGCGATGGACGCAACTATTTGGAATATGAAGGGGATACGGGGTATGTCACACAGCAGTTAATGGACTCGGATGTCATTATTTTTGGGACACCTGTATTTCAAGCCTCCTTGCCAGGCACATTAAAAAATATTTTTGACCTGTTACCTCCACAGGCTTTACTTGGTAAAGTGGTGGGGATCGTGGTTACCGCAGGCTCAAGCAAGCATTATCTCGTTGCAGAGCAGCAGCTCAAACCTATTTTATCTTATATGAAGGCACAAATTGTGCAAACCTACGTATTTATCGAAGAAAAGGATTTTGCACAAAAAACGATTACCAACGATGATGTGTTGTTCCGGATGGAACGTCTTGCAGAGGATATTAAGCTCCAAGCAGATTTGTACCAAGCGATTCAAGCAAAAAAAGATGAGGAATATGGTTTTTAAGGAATATGGTTTTTGATCATATTTTTTAAAAAAAAGCACTGCTGCATGAAAAGATGAGATTCATCTACTTCGTTAGCGGTGCTTTTTTTTCTTCTTTTACTTTACTGAGAAACTGACATCAAAACTGCCGCTGGCATCTTCACCTATGACTTTTATTTGGTATTTGCCACTTTGCTCTGCCTTGATCTCTACATCATCTGATGCGTTTGTTTTAAAATCGTTAATAAGCTCTTTCTCAGGATTAAACAATTGAATGAACAACTTGCCACTTGTCACCTCGGAAGAATACTTTATATTCAAGATTTCCCCTTGCTTCAGGTTAATATTTTTATCTTCAGTCCCACTAAACAACTTATACGAACCATTCATTGCATTTGAAGTACTATTTCCTATATACAATAATCTTCGATCACAACCAGTAATGACAATCACTAGGGTCAAAATCAGTAAACTAATCAAGTTGCCTAATTTAATTTTTCTCATACTCTGTGCCCCCTACTTCTAAATGTTCAACCCCTTCATCCCTTTACTCCCCGTAACTTGTAACATCAGATTTCTCAAGTTTTAAATCTTATATTAAGTTTAGAATAGTCTAAGTTCAATTTTTCAAAAATAATAAAAATCACAAAAAACCACGTAACTTTTAAGGCTCTCCCTACCATTCACTCAGTTACTGCTTTTATTTATTCTTATTTTTGGTTTGGTTAGCATGTAACTATGAACAATCATCGCACAGATTTCTTCTTCTGGTACGGTTCCATCTAAAATAATTGAATTCCAGTGCTCTTTATTCATATGAAACGCAGGAACTACTGCGGTGTACATTTGTCTGTGCAAGTCTAATAACTCAGGCTCACCCTTCACATTGATCCAAATATAACCTTGTCTCTCAAAGATACATGCAAACATCTTTTTATTCATTCCATGACGTATGACAGCCCAATTACTATCATGAAATGGGTAATCTTCATATGTATTTTCTAGGGTTAAGCAATATTCAATCACTTCTTGTCGTAGCTTCATCCTAATCATCCCTTTATCCTTTTATCCTTTTAAAACACTTCACTGTAAGTATAGGTTAATCCCACTCCAAAAACAAACTGACGTTCGTATTATTCTTTTAAATTCATTTCAAAGATGGTAAACTTTTCATATAATTTAGTTGAGTAACTAAAAAAACTAGTACTTATAATCAAGCTAATCAAGATAAGGAGCAACCGTCATGAAAACCTTATATAGACCGGTAGGGTCACAAGAAATGAAACTTATACTAGAGCTTGACCTAAAGGCATTTCCTCCGCGTTTGCCTGAACAGCCTATTTTCTACCCCGTACTAAATCAAAAATATGCTACACAAATTGCACGGGATTGGAATACTAAGGACCCTTTTTCAGGATATGTAGGCTTCGTTACTAAATTTGAGGTGGCTAGCCCATTTATTGATCAATATGAGGAGCAGATTGTAGGCTCAAAGCAACATCATGAGTTATGGATCCCTGCGGAGGATCTAGATGAGCTAAATCACAATATTGTAGGACATATTCAAACTATAGATGCCTTTTACGGCGAACAGTATACAGGGCATGATGCTACGCCACGTATCCCCATTTTTGAGAACAAAGGAGTCGAAGAACAATTTTTAATTTGGAAAAATATCTTGGATTATAACTCTATGGATTTTTATTGCGAAATTAGAGCACACAAGCATGCGATTTATATGAACTATCGATATTGGCAACAAGCAGATTTTAGTCAACAAGGGGTGACAGAACAAGAAAAGCTAGATGTACTTCATACGATGAAACAATATTGGGAAGAACATTTCCCTTCACAAAAACTACTTTTATCCCGATAATACTTTAGAACTAGTTGCGCACTACTTTATAACTATCATCATACTAAAGGGGACTTAAACAAATGAAGAAAAAGGTTTTGTCTGTTTTAAAAAGGGGAAGCTTAGCACTATGTGCAGCACTGCTCACTGTCACGCTAACGACTATTGCTTCGGGTTCAGCTCAAGCCGCTGCACCTACTCCGAAGCAAGTTGGTTTATTGGATGCTAAAAGTAATCAAACCTTTATCCCAGTGGCTACTTTAAGCCAGTTTCCTGATGTAACGGTACAATGGATTGCTGATCAGAAAAAAATTATCATTACGCAAAATGATAAAACCCTCACATTTACAGTCGGGAGCAAATCCGCACAAAACAATGAGGAAATGATCACGCTCATAGAAGCACCCTTTGTAGAAAATGGAGTTACCTACATCCCTGTTGCACCATTAGGACAAGCATTTGGATATTCTGTTGTATGGAGTAATACATCCTCCTCGATTTCTATTGGACTCGGCGATGCTAATGTAATATTACCTGTGGCTAAGAAGGGGCAATTTACCGCAAGTAGCAAACCTATTACTAACGAGCGTAAAACATTTAAGGTGAAGTCCAAATCATTTTCTGTACAAATGGTTACCGTTTCCTTATTACATCCTAAAATCCAGCTTGACGTCGCTTTAGCAGGCAATGAAATTGGTAAGGTGGAGGATTTAAGCAGTATTGCTAAACGTAACAAAGCCATCGTAGCAATTAACGGGACATTTTTTGATGCCTATACGAAGGAAAGCTTTAAAACTCCTTACGGATATATCGTTCAACAAGGGGAGCGCAAGCATTATGGTGACAACCGATCTATATTTACCTTTGATTACAATTCATTCGCAAACGTGATTCATGAGGCTGAATACAAAGAGAAGATGGAAGCGGAACAAATCAACGGTGCAATTCAAGCAGGACCAAGACTTCTCGTTAACGGTAAAATTGCCTTAGATGTGAAAAATGAAGGCTTTAAAGACCCTAAAATTTTAACAGGTGGTGGGGCTAGAAGTGCACTTGGGATTACAAAGGATCACAAGCTCATTTTGATCACCACAGGTGGAGCAACCATTCCTCAGCTTGCCGAAATTATGAAGCAGGCAGGTGCTTATCAGGCGATGAACTTAGATGGTGGCGCATCAAGTGGGCTGTATTATAACGGAAAGTATTTAACAAGCCCTGGGCGTAAAATTAGTAATGCAATCATTGTGAAATATCAATAATCAGTACTTGATCAGCTATGAGGTAAGAGACTACATAGCAGGGAGTGGCTTCAAATAAAAAACAGCAGGCTTAAGGATAATCTCCTATAGCCTGCTGTTTTTAAAATGCTTCTATGAGGTTGTATTATTTTGCTTGAACATATTCTGCAGATTTGATTCCTGCTTGACGTCCGAAAATAATAATTTCAGCTACAGAGTTACCACCGATACGGTTTTCACCATGTAATCCACCTGTGACTTCCCCTGCTGCAAACAAACCAGCAATCGCTTTACCCTCTTTATTTAACACTTCTGTGTTTGTATTGATTTTAATGCCACCCATAGTATAGTGAATTCCTGGCGCGATTTTGATTGCATAATAAGGTGCACCAGATAAGTCATTATCCATTCCTGTGGTTCTATCAAATTCACTATCTTTTTTATCCTTCACTGCTTTGTTCCAAGTATCCATCGTTGCTTTTAATTGATCTGCAGGAACATTAATTGCTTTTGCCAAATCTTCAATTGTGTCACCTTTTACAACAAAGCCCATTTTGTCGTATTGCTCAATTGCTTTTACGCGAGATTTTACACCTGAATCAAAGACTAAGGTTGCTGCTTTTTCAGGTAAAGTATTAATTGCTGCTGTTACTTTATCACGTGTATTTAATTCATTTACAAAACGTTTACCTTCATTAGAAACCATAATTGCACCTTCACCACGTACAGCTTCACCAATCAAATAAGATTTATCTTGTTGTACGGTTGGATGCACTTGAATTTGATCCATATCAACGGTTACGCCACCAAGCTTTTCAATCATTGTAATTCCGTCACCAGTGCTACCAACTTGGTTTGTAGTTACTAAGCCTTTTAGATCTGGTCTAACTTTAGCAATTAAATCTGCGTTTGAACCAAATCCACCTGTAGTCACTACGACTGCTTTTGCAGTAATCGTTTTTTCGTCTTTTTGGTCAATAACGACTTTAACACCGTTTACTTTACCGTCTGCTTGCGTAATTTCTTTTACATCTGCATTTACAAACAAAGGAATACTTTTTTCTTGTACATTTTTAACTAAACCAGTTACAAGATATTTACCTACTGCGGAACCATCTTCAGGACGGTGAGTACGTTTTTCCTTCATTCCACCTGTAATGGTAATGTTGTTTAATTTGATACCGATTGAATCTAACCAGTCAATTGCGCTAGCAGAGTTGTCTACAAAGAAACGAAGCATTTCTTTATCATTTGTATTGTGACCCCCAGCTAAAGTTTCTTCATAAAATAAATCGTTTTTATCTTCAATCCCTTGTTCTTTTTGGAATTTCGTTTGAGATGCATTCATACCAGAAGAAGACTTTGTAGTATTCCCACCAGCTACTGGCATTTTTTCAAAAATAACAGGGTTTAATCCTTTTTCTTTTGCTTCAAGTGCAGCAGACATCCCCGCACCACCAGCACCAACAATAATGATATCGTAGTTATCTTTTAATTGATCAATTGGAGTATATGAAGCTTGAGACGCACCTGCAACTGAATCTTCCTTTTTCTCCTCATTTTTCGTTTGTGGTTCATTCGCTTTTTTGTCGGTATTACTGCTACCACTATTTCCGCATCCTGCAATAACAAGAATCATGGAAAGAAGGAGTGTAAATAGGACCGTTGTTTTCTTTTTCATTTTGTATTTGCCCCCTTGTGCATTATTTCACAATATCATTATAGTAATAAAGTTCACTATATTAATAGCTTATTTAATTAATAAAATAGTTTTTAAACTAATGTAAGTAATGTCACAAATAAAACCCCTTAGCCAAACAATGACTAAGTGCTCCGTAACATCTTTAACGGCAACTTAGTTTTTGTTAAAAGCTAAAGGGTTTTTACTTTTGTCTATCTTCTTTTGTCTATCTTTTTGCATCTACCTTTTATATCTCATTCTGCTATTTTTCTATTTCTATTTTTTGTATCTCTACTATATTCTCTTTCTCTACTTTATGCTTTATCTCATTGGTGCAAAGTCGCTAACCTCAGACAAAATAGTATCTATTGTTGCAACCACCTCTGGGGTTAAATCTAATTCCAACGCTTTCACGTTTTCTTCAATTTGAGAAGGACGACTTGAGCCAATAATAGCAGAGCTTACAACAGGTTGTCGTAATACCCATGCTAGCGCAAGCTGTGACAAGGTGCATTCCATATTATTTGCAACATCCGTAAGCTTAGCTACACAGTTCAATACGTCTTCACGTAGGTAGCTGTTAATTACACCATTTGTTTGCTCATTAGCCGCTCTACTATTTTGTGGAATTTCTTGCCCTGGCTTGTATTTCCCCGTCAACACGCCTTGAGCAAGCGGTGAAAATACGACTAACCCAACACCATCCTGCTGACATTTTGTAATCACATCTTCCTTTTCAATGTAGCGCTCAAACATATTGTAAATCGGTTGATTAGAAATTAATGGGCGTAACTGCAAACGCTTACTAATTGACGTTGCCTCTGCAATTTGCGATGCAGACCACTCGCTTACACCTGAATATAAAATTTTCCCCTGTACCTTGAGGTCATCTAACGCTCGAAGTGTTTCTTCCATTGGTGTGTCCGCATCAAAACGATGGCATTGATATAAATCGATATAATCTGTACCTAGTCGTTTCAAGCTAGCTTCACATTGCTCCATAATATGCTTGCGTGACAATCCCCTGTCGTTTGGCCCACTTCCTTGTGGAAAAAACAATTTTGTAGCAAGCACATAACTGCTGCGAGGGTAGGATTTTAAGGCGTTCCCCATTACCTTTTCCGCTCCAGCATATGAATTAGAGGTGTCAAAAAAATTAATACCTAGCTCATACGCCTTGTGAATACAGGCCTTCGCCGTTTCCTCCGCAGTTGCCGAGCCATACGTTAACCAGCTCCCTAGCCCAATTTCACTTACTTTAAGCCCACTGTTTCCTAGACGTCTATATTTCAATACGATCACTCCTTGAAATTTTTTGTTGAATTATCAGGATCAAGTAAATTTATTGCTCAATCTAATAATAGGAGTTAAACTTAACTTTAAGTCAAGCACCATTCTCTGTAGAGAGGAAGATTTATATGGAGTTTACAATTAAGCAGGTTGCAGAACGTACTAACCTCCCCCCGTCAACCTTACGTTATTATGATAAAGAGGGGCTTATGCCTTTATTAAAAAAGACGGAATACGGTACACGCAAATACTCTGAAATGGACATCTGCTGGCTTGAATTAGTATGTTGTCTGAAGGATAGCGGCATGTCTTTAGACGAAATCAAAGCATTTATGACATTGTGCTTAGAGGGCTCAGCGACATGTGAAGAGCGGAAACATTTGCTAGAAGAGCATAAGGACAAAATTTTGGATCAAATTAACATGCTAAATCGTAGCTTGGGCATCATCAACTATAAACTAGAGCATTATCAAGAAATAGGAACGTTTCATATTGATACACATTAATAGATATAAGTAATGATTTGATTTGAGCAGATAGGAAAGTAGAATGTGAAATGTGTGATAAGAACTTGTTGGTGCGAACCCCAAGCTCACATGAAAACCCCGGCTCCTCCGCACCTCAAGCCCAGTAAGGGATTGTAGCGTTTTGATGATTTTTTAGGTATAATTAAAACGCTTACATAATTCCTTCGCACTTTTGCGGCTCAAATCCCTTATGGCACAAGGGGCGAAAAGTGCCGCTGTCGCACTCTATGTGAGTGCGTGGATTGAAATATAACCTCATCTGTCATACTATTAAAATCAGTATTTGTCGCACTCTATGTGAGTGCGTGGATTAAAATACTTATTTGGTGAGTGATTCAGGAGTTACGGCAGTCGCACTCTATGTGAGCGCGTGGATTGAAATTGGTTTGCGACTTTCCAATATTACGTCATATAAACGTCGCACTCTATGTGAGTGCGACGTTTAAAACAGTGGAGGCTGTTGTTATGAATTTCTTTACTCTATAAAGTTACAATCAATCTTCATTACATATTACTCACCACAATAATAGCCAGCACTACCACCATCAACGTTGTTCCAATTCCAGCAATTACATTAATAAATTTCTGTGCTTTTAACTGATCTTTGAAAATTTTCACTATCCCAACGTAAATAAGCAAACCCACGATACCCCCAACGGTATTGTTAATAATATCTGTAATGTCAGATGCGCCTACACCCAAAATATATTGGAAGACTTCACATAATAAGCTGACTAAAAAGAGCAGGAAAATCTTTCTCCCTGTTGACCATTTTGAACAAAGGGTTCCTATGTAAATCCCAAGCGGCATAAAAATAATGACATTCATTATGATTTCACTAAAATCTAACTTGTTATTAAGTACAAGCGATTCGTTAAAGGGGATTAGGTTGATACTTCTCATATGACCAAGGTCTTCAAACGATAAACTTAATTTAAATAAAATAATCCATACTAATGCAATCAAATAAATAGAAAAAAGAAGCTTGGTCACTTTCGTTACTTTGTCTTTCATTTTGCGCCTCCTACAGCTAATTAAACATAATCCCCTTAGATCACACCAGAAAATATGCTCTGTATAACAAGCGTATCTTGATGCTGAACGTAAGGGGATTCCTTTTCATATCTTCTTAATTTTATCTCTTTCTATATCTCTATATCTTTATATCTTTATATCTTTATATTTTTCTATCTGTTTTTTATTCTTTGCTCTTAATTAAACAATCCCTTTAAAGCTGTAGAGGCATTTTTTTCTCTTACCATTGTGTATACCTCTTGACCATTTTTAAGCTTTAAGGCTACATAAAATAATTGCTCACCACTGCTTTCAAATGAACGACTGTTCCGATTTAAAACCTCAGAAATAATCGCTTGATCCTCAACAGATATTTTTTTAATATTTTTCATTTTTGCCTTTACGTCATCTTTATGAGGATAAGTAAATCCTGGCGTCTTTATAGATACCAAAGCAATATCCGCAGACTCGACTTGTTCTGGAGTGACCTCTAGACGCTCTGAGAGTTCTTTTTCCTTTAACCAAGTTCTAATTTTATCGAAGCTAGGTTCGATTTCACCTGACCAATCATTGCTATCATCACCATGACTCATTTTAATACGGGCTATTGGAGCAATATCATTTGGTTTTAGACTTGCTGGCTGAGATAAGATCTCTTCTTTCAAAAGCTTTTTAAACTCATCCATTTCCTGCGGATCACTGAGCACAATTATACGTTCTGGTATCAACTCTGAGGTTAACGTAATACTTCGAATTACATAATCAAATTCATACAATCGATTTTCATTATATTTGTAAGCATCTGTATTAAAGATTGCTAACAGCTCTTGTTCAAACATACTTGTTGGCAAATTATAATTTCTGTTCAACTCTTCTCCATCCTTAAGCTTGTAACGAATAGACAGTAGTTGATTTCCTTTTGGATCAAATCTACGGCTAGGCGTTGGGAAGTCTGCCTCAATCAACTTTTCATGTAATTGATGAACTGCACTCACATACACTGGGTCATTAGAATATCGCTTTGGCTCCCTACCACCTTCACTGTAACTATCCATATATAAATAAGGATGCCCCATACTTACACTCTCAATTTGCTCTATAGCAGGAATTTTACTTGAATAGCCATTCCAGCTCGCAACAGGGATATACAACATCAGCACTGTTATAGTTCCGTATATTAAAGCGCCTTTAGATAGGACACGAAATGGAACTAACCATGTTTTCAAAAGAATCATTTCTGCGAGTATTAATCCTATTAATCCGCCAAGGATACAACCTGCCACAGTCCAAGCAGATATCCAATTCGTCCACTGCATTGAAAAATACTCTTCCATAATTAACGCTGACCCAAGCATCATCACAATCCGAAATAAGGGCTTTAAAAATTTAAAAGCTATCGCTTGTGTTGCATTTTCAACCTGACGAAGCTTATATAAACCAAATGATAGGACTGTAAATAAAATAATTAGACCACAATAAACTAACAATAAAGTTATGTCTGGTGCAGAATTTCCTAACGTAGTCATATAAATGAAGGGTGAAATTACTGTATCATCACTTCTTATGCCAACAGCTGAATAATACCCTTTTAAATAAAAGGATAAATGTTCTTTAATTAAAGCACTCATTAATGCTGGAAAGATTAAAAACGCATAAGTAATAACTCCTTGTAAAATCGATTGCCCGATACATACACCCACAAATACGGTGAAGCTGAACATAAATAAAGTAAATATGCTAACAACTAGACCCCATTCTAAAATGATCAAACCAGAAAATTCATAATATAGTGTTGTAACGGATGATAATATGGAGGTAAATCCTGCAACAATCCAAATCGGGACCAACAGCATAATGAAACCTGAAATTAGATTTGTGCTTAAAATATGCTGTCTCCGAAGAGGTAAACTATGAATTAGGATTGACTGCTTATTCGACTGAATATAACGAAGAATAAAAATACCAGCAAGCACAGGGAAAATTAAAATCATTAGCCCTTGGCCTGTACCATTTACTTCAAATAAGCTTGAAATCGAGACCCGATCTTCAGCTGTTCTCCCCAACATATATAAAGGCGACACAAATAGTAATGCTAACAAGTATAAAATACTAATCCAGCCATGTTGCCTAAAATTTTGAATAAGGATGCTACGATTACAATATAAGCGGTGTGACGTCATAACCCACATCCTCCATTTCATAAATAAATATTTCCTCTAACGTTAATGGTAAAATATCTAGCACATAAGGTTTATAGCTTTGAAATTGTGATTTAATTTGTTCTCGCTCCCCTTTTGCAATGTACAACACAATACTCCCCCTTCGCTCTGTATGTAATAGGTTGAGTTGTCCTTGTATGGCATCTGCATCCTGTGCGTTACGAAAGGCAACTTGGATTTTGTGTGTATCTGCCTTGAGATCATCCAATTCTTTCTCCACAATCATTTGCCCCTTATGCATAATCCCCACATGGTCACATAAATCTTCAATTTCCCGTAAATTATGTGAGGAAATCAAAACGGTGAGTTCTCGATCTGCTACCTCTTGAAATAATAAATTTTTAATTTGCTGACGCATTACGGGGTCAAGTCCATCAATAGGTTCATCCATAATAAGCAATTCTGGCATACAGCTTAATGCTAACCAAAACGCCGCTTGACGTTGCATCCCTTTAGACATACGGTGTAGTTTTTGCTTCGGATCAAGCTTAAATATTTGACCCAGCTCATGGAAACGTTGCTCACTCCAGTAGGGGTAAATCCGCTTATAGAAATTACTCATTTGTAAAATGGATGACTGCGGAAAAAAGTACGGCGTATCCGCCATAAACATAATCTTCCCTTTTAACTCTATGTTCTCAAATACATCCTGCTTATGAATTTGAACACTGCCATGATCTGCGCGATATATACCTGCAAGCACCTTCAGCAAGGTTGTTTTGCCTGCGCCGTTAGAGCCTAACAAGCCGTAAATTGAGCCTTTTCGTATATGAAGACTGACTTCGTCTATAGCTCGCTCTTTATCAAATGATTTAGATAGCTGATTAATGCGAATCATGAGGACCCTCCTTTTCCTTCTCTTTTTCTTTATCTTCTTCCTCGTCTTCTTCTTTATCTTCTTTATCTGTGTGGCTTTCCTGCACTTGCTTTAACGCGGCTTCAAAAGCTTGCGCGACATCCTGATGATTTAATCCCGAATAGCTTGCTTCCGCAATTAGCTTCACAAATCCAGCTTGTAATTGTATCAACATCTCTGAA
This sequence comes from Paenibacillus turicensis, assembly GCF_017873435.1. GTDB lineage: Bacteria > Bacillota > Bacilli > Paenibacillales > Paenibacillaceae > Fontibacillus > Fontibacillus turicensis. The sequence goes on from NZ_JAGGKG010000004.1 coordinate 173,608, forward strand.
TTTTGCCCTCCCGTATATTCAGCCACAAAGCTCCCTTTTCCTTGCATGGAATAAATATAGCCCTCTCGTTCCAGCTCTCTATACGCCTTTTGAATTGTATTTGGATTCACTGTGAGTTGGGTTGATAAAGTACGTACAGATGGCAACTGCTCATCCACCTGAAGTACGCCATATACGATCATTTCTTTAATTTTATCCATTAGCTGCTCATAAATCGGCTTCCGACTCCGCACGTCAAGTTCAAACATGTTGTCCCTCCCTTCTCTTTCTGTCGATCAGGTGTATTAACTGTATTACTATTATTAGTACAGTTAATACACTTTGTCAATAGAAATATATAATGCTCTTTTTTTGATAACATCAAACCAAGTACAAATCAAACGAAAAAAGACGGTTAAAGGCACATGATCTCTACCTTTACCGTCTTACATTTTTAAATTACAGTTATTACTTTCCCACTATGATTCTTCATTTTTTTGAATTTTCGAAGGGTTATTTATTTTATAAGCGACAGGATGCTTCGTTAACTTTTTAGCTACAATTTTAGCCTCAAATGTAAGCACATCACCGACTTCCAACTCTTGTTTTTTCATGGTGGCACTATGGCTTGACCAAGCTTCGCCAATCAATAGCTCAGGTTCAATCACCTTCACCTCTTCGTAAATAATCACCTCATCCTCACTTTCAGAGAAGTGATTCGGAACCGTTGTAAACTCAGCAACCTTTGCACTCATTTTCACCTTATCAACAGGTAATTCCAGCTTGGGTTGCTTCGCTTTTTTCGCCTTACTTTCCTTCAGCTTCACAATCGGCTCAGGAGACAAAGCTTCATCCTCTGATGGAAAGCTAATATCAACAACACCCTCTAAAGTCTCTACAGTGGTGGCTAAGGATGGCTTTTCTCCAACCACTTCCTCTATCTTAGCTACTGCATCTAGATCCATTTCAGCAGCTTCATCACTTATAGCTTCATCATCTACTGTTTTATGGCTGATTCCTTCATTACTAGTTGACTCATTATCCCTTGATTCACTACCCGTCCCAGTGCCCTTATTGCCATAGCTCGCCGCCTGCATTTCCTTGAGATAAGAAGGATGAATGAGGTGGAGTTCGCCTGTCTCCAGTTTAATCACTGACGTAATATCATCCACATAACCAACAATTTCACAAGCTATATTTTTCCCTGTCCCTTTATGATAAAAAGCTTTCATTTTTGTTGCTTTAGGGGTGACTAAGCCCCATTCCTTACATTTATCTATCGCTTCAGCTTCATTTTCAAATGCAACATAATCCTTTGGTGTAATCCATAATAGCTTTGACATGGAATCACGATCCCACCTTTCTTCGGTTATTTTAACATGTTTACATACTGAACTAAATATACCGTGTACATGCTTTATTTTCAAAACTTGAGAAATCATACTTAAACATGATACTTTAGTAAGTAAGCATAATAAAGTAACAAATATGAACGACTATTTTTGTATGTATTTTTTACACTTAGAGGAGTTGAAATATGTTTATCCTGATTGGTCTTGTTTTTTTACTTATTTATGGGGTTCTCGTCTTTTATATCGGGTGGAGTGGCTGGCGATGGATGAGACCTGTTGTATCTGCGAGATTTAAGCTATTTTATATCGTAATCATTTCCTTCCTTGCGATATCATTAATATTAGGCAGAGTATTTGGAAGCATTTCCATCCTGTCCATGATTGGCTCCTATTGGTTAGCGGTGTTCTCATTACTACTATTATTATTACCTATTGCACATCTAAGTATTTGGTTATCCCGCTTAACCCCACTGCCTAGGCATCGCGTACAAAAATGGGTAGGATTCATTACGTTAGCAACCTTACTGTTGTTACTTGGATACGGTTCCTATCAGGCGTACAATCCAGTTGTAAGGGAATATAACCTTCATATCAATAAAAAAGTGGATGGGTTAGACCAATTAAAAATTGTGATGGCATCTGATATGCATTTTGGTCTATTATCAGGCGAAAATCATGCAAAGCGGATGGTATCTACGATTAATGAGTTACAACCTGATCTTGTATTATACCCTGGAGATATTATTGATGATGATTTAGATGCGTATCGCAATCGTGATTTTGTAAAAATATTAAGTGATGTAAAAGCCAAATACGGTGTGTTTGCTTCACTTGGCAATCATGATAAATACGATGGTCCTATTCAAAATATTATTGATACACTGAAGCAAAGCAATATGTCTGTATTGTATGACGAGAACATTACGATTAACGACCAGTTTACCCTAGTTGGACGCAAGGATCGAACGGAAAAGGATCGCAATCCACTTTCTTCGCTTATGGCAGGCATCGACAAGTCTAAGCCACTTATTTTGTTAGAGCATCAGCCGTATGATTTAGACCTTGCAAATGAACAAGGAATCGATCTTATGGTGTCTGGACATACACATCGGGGCCAAATTGCACCTGCTCATCTCATTACGAAGGCCATTTATGAAAATGACTGGGGTTATTTAAAAAAGGGTAATATGCATTCGGTTGTCACCTCAGGATATGGTTTTTGGGGACCGCCTATTCGTCTAGGGAGTCGCTCAGAAATCGTGCAAATTAATATTACGTTTGGCGACAATAATAAATAAAATTAAAAAGCGATGTAGGGTAAGATTTATTTTCTCACCTTACATCGTTTTATATTAACCTAAGCTAATCTATTCTGCATTTGGTTCATTTAATAATCGAAGTAATGCCACTAAATCGCCAGCGGAAGATGTACCATAGCTAAATGAAGTATCATTTTGAGTAAGATCCTCCAGCACGGTTTGGATTGGAATCAACTTAACGGATGCATTCTGAATATGCTCCAGTTCATTTTCATCCTTTACCTTCCCATGCACAAACCAATACTCCCATTCTACACCTGGAACAAGGCTGTCTCTTATTTTACGTTTTTTATCCGAGGTGAATTTGATTTCTGTCCATGCCTTTACACTAGTTTTTAAGCTGTCTGAATTACGTAGCTTCGAGCTAGTTTTAGACTTCACGCCTAGCTTTTCCATTTGCGACTTCGTCAGCTTACTAATATAAGTGACAGGACGAACACTCACCTGTACTTCACAATGCACATATTGCCAACCTGTTTCTTCATGATAACGAACTGCAAGGAAGCTAATCTCATCAAGCTTATCTTTCATCCCTCTAATGGTGAAATAACCGTTTTTAGAAAGCCATTCCTCCACCAAAGCTTCTGCCTGTAGCGCCATTATTATTCCTCCTTATACGTTAACGTTGTATTCATGAGACGAAAATATAATTTCATTTACTATTCGCTATTTATTTACAATTTCCTTTAGATAACCTCCCCATTGGAGTGATTTTTTATATACACATATTTTCCTCTTTGTGATACTTTGACAGTAGGATTTAATTTATCAGTAGGATGCAATTCTCAATTTCACTCAAGGAGTTGAAAGATATGTATAACCTATACCATGTATGTATCGGATATGTACAGAAAGCTCTTCATGCAAAGCCAATATTAAGATGAAGGCGATACTTTGCATGGAGTAACTTAACACCATCGCCATAAAAGTAAACTTCATTCTTGGTAAAAGCTTTGTACCTTATTGCACTTTAAAATAAGGAGCTGGCAAGAGTGAAATATGTTAAAGCAGATGAGGTTTTACCGACCAAACTTCTAGTGGAACTACAAAAATATGTTCCGAGTGGTTTGTTATATATTCCTACACCTAAGAAAGACCATAAAAAGTGGGGAGAAGCAACAGGTAGCCGCAAAATTATAGCCAATCGAAATCATCAAATTAAGCAACGCTTCAAAGCGGGTGAAGGAATAGAACAGCTATCGAGCAGTTTTTATTTATCCGTAGATAGCATTAAAAAAATTGTATATCGTAAATAAACAAATAAATGAAGCCTAATGGAAATTAATATTTCTGTTGGGCTTTTTGGCTATTTAGGTACAGTATATTTAAAAATAACCTTTACATATTTTTGGCTCCTACATTGTTCCATAATATTGTTAGCCAATAATTATGGGGGTTTTGTTCTATGCAAATTCATTTTAGAAACAACTGCAGTATCGTTAACTTTGGTGAGGATTATTATAAAATTAGAGACTTTCTCTTAAAGCTAAACCAACCCAACTTTACATTTGGCAGATGGGATTGGATGGTTACACATAGTGACCTCGATCAATCCGCAATAAGTAAAATTGGAGTATGGGAGCATGATTCAGAAATCGTGGCGCTAGCTACATTTGATTGTGAGCTTGGGCAAAGCTACATTTATACTCTAGACGGCTTTAAGCATTTAAAGTCAGAAATGTTAGCTTATGCAGAGCAACATTTGTCTACGAAGGAGAAATTTGAGGTTTTAATTTTAGACTCTGACTATGAGTTTCAAAATATTGCGGCTACTGCTGGCTTTATCGCTTCACAAGGGAAACAAGAAGAGGCACTTTTACCTATAGATTCACATCCATTAAGCTATAGCTTACCGGATGGCTTTAGAATCACAAGTATGGCAGACAATTATGACTTAACTCAATATGGGAACGTTCTTTGGAGGGGTTTTAACCATGAATTAGATGGAGAAGGACCTTTTAATCCCTCCGAGGAGCAGTTAGTTGCTTTGCAAAATGAGATGAAACGCCCTAATGTGAACCTTGACTTGAAAATAGCCGTTGTGAATACAGACGGGGAGTTTGTAGCCTATTGTGGGATGTGGTACGATCCTCAGTCCCAATATGCCGTCGTTGAACCTGTTGCAACTGATCCAAACTATCGTAGACTTGGTTTAGCAAAAGCAGCAGTGTTAGAGGGCATTCGGAGATGTGGGGCACTAGGCGCAAAAGAAGCCATCGTTGGCTCAACGCAGCAATTTTATTATAGTATTGGTTTCCGCCCTTATCAGACCTCTAGCTGGTGGATAAAAAAGTGATGAAAGAATCCCTACAAATTACACATCAAATTTTCGAGTAGCTAACAAGCATAAAACAAGCCTCTAATCCCACTGGCTTAAGGTGGTTTAGAGGCTTCATCATCTTCATTTAAACATTAGGCTTTTAAAATATTTTTTAAATCACGACAGTCAGCAAATCATCTTGTAGGTCTACTGTTTTCTTGTCGGTCTCAATCACATCAAGATAATTAGCAGTGTTAGAAACAATAACTGGTGTTGTTAATGTGTACCCTGCTTCTTTAATTGCTGCCATGTCAAATTCCATTAGTAATTGACCTTTTTTAACGGTATCTCCTTGTGCTACTTTCGCAGTGAAGTGTTTACCTTTTAGTTTTACAGTGTCTTTACCAACATGGATCAGAATGTCTACTCCGTTGTTGCTTGTTACGCCAATGGCATGACCAGAAGAGAATAATGAAGTAAGCACACCATCGACTGGCGAATATACTTTTCCTTCGCTTGGCTCAATAGCAACCCCTTTACCCATAGCGCCAGAGGAGAAAGCTTCGTCTGTAATTTCACTTAAAGCTTTTACTTCACCTTTAATTGGGCTGCTAATTGTTTCTTGGGTAACTAGTGTTTCACCTTTTGTAGGGCCATTGTTATTACTTGATTTGTTATCTGTTTCTTCGTCATCCTTAAAGCCTGCAAAGTACATCATCAAGAATCCTAATACAAAGCTCACGATGATTGCGATAATTACGCCCCATAGGTTCATATCAATACCATTAGGACCGATATAACTCGGAATACCGAAAATACCTAAACCACCAATAATGTAACCTTTAACACCAAGTCCGCCAATAATACCGCCACCTACTGCCGCTGCAATACAACTAATAATAAATGGCTTCTTCTTAGGAAGCGTAACCCCGTAAATTGCTGGTTCAGTAACTCCAAAGATACCAGAAATAAATGCTGGGATTGAAATTGATTTTAATTTTTGATTTTTAGTTTTCAACAGAATTGCTAACACTACGCCAATCTGTGCAAAGGATGCACCAAATGTTGCGGCAAGAATCGGGTCATATTTCAATACAGCGAGGTTGTTGAGCGCGATTGGCACAAGTCCCCAGTGTAAACCAAAAATAACAAAGACTTGCCAGAAGCCACCAATTAAAATACCTGCTACAACAGAGCTTAAGTTATAAACCCATAACAACCCTTGGCCTAGCAATGTGCCTGCCCATGTTGAAATTGGACCAATCACAATTAAAGATAATGGAACAATAATTAACAACGTAAAGAATGGAACTAAAAATGTTCTAACTACACTAGGAGTTACTCGTTTAAAAAAACCTTCGAGCTTAGAACCAACATAAGTTGATATCAAAATCGGAATTACAGTGGATGAATACCCCATTAAAATAACTGGAATCCCTAAAAACGTAATATATACATTGGATTCAAAAATGGTTCCTGTAAACAAAGTATATAAAGGCGTATTAGATGCATCCATTAGACCTGTGAATGAAGGATACACAAGACTCGCACCGATTGCCATCCCTATAAATATGTTCATGTTAAACTTCTTCGCAGCCGTATATCCTAAGAAAATTGGGAAGAAGTAGAATAGACAGTCACCAACTGCGTTCAAAATTTGATACGTACCATCCGTTTTGGTTAGCCATCCCAATGCTTCAAATAAAGCGTTAAAACCTTTAATCATCCCTGTTGCGGCAAGTACACCTAAGGTTGGTGCAAATACACTTGAAATGATATCAATAAAGCGGCTAAACATGCTCATTTTTTCGTTAGAGCTATTATCTTCCACTGAACCATCACTAATTCCAGCAACACTTGTTACAGCTGCATATACTTCTGGTACATGGTTCCCAATAACAACCTGATATTGTCCACCACTTTGAATAACGGTTACAACACCGTCCATATTTTTAAGAAAATCTGTGTTCGCCTTACCCTCATCTTTTAGTTTAAAGCGTAAACGAGTTACACAGTGAGTTAAGCTGTTCACGTTTTCCTTGCCACCAACATTGCTTATAATGCTTTTGGCTAAATCTTCGTATTTCATAGGAATCCCTCCTGAAGTAATAATGCTACTTATAATATTTTATAAAAAAGGCGAAACCATACATTCCAGACCAATTACTTAATCTGAAAGGTGGTTTCGCCTGCGTTACCAGTAACGATCCGTTATTTTATTCAAGTTTCTGAATCTGTATCTGTATCCCGATGAGTAACACGATGTACATGAATGGTTAAATATAATTTCTCATCATCTGACAGCTCAACCTTTAAATACTTTTCGATTTTAAGCATACAGCTATAAGCCTTTTTATATTTCGACTTGACCTGCTTTAGCAAAAAATCGTCTAGGGAATTCACTTTCTCCCTCTTATTTAAACGCTGAAAGAAAAATTTTAAGTGGGTTACAAATCGTTCATAGCTGATCGATTTCTCATCAATCACAATATTGTAAGAATACTTAATGATATTAAATATATCTTGTATTTTTTCAGCTTGCTTAGCAATATCAGCGATTTTTCCATTGTGGCTGTTCATTTGTGCATTAATGAAATGCATGGCGATGTTCCCCGCCTCATCCTTGGACAATTGCCTACCTGTCATTTCTTCAATAAATTCAAGCGCTTTGCTTCCTACTGCATATTCTTTAGGATAAAACTTCTCAATTTCCCACAATAGCGGATTCACATTGATAAAGCCTTGATCCAAAAGTTTAAATGCATTATTGATATGATCCGTTAGGGAAACATAAATATAATCGCTCAAATGTACATCTAAAATATTTTTTGCATATTCAATAATGTCATAACATAACTCTACATATTCTGAAGGTACATCCTCTAGTAGCAATTTGAATTTTTCTGAAGCATCCTTCTGCTTAAGAATAAACACTTTTTCGATTAAATCTTGTTGGACAAGGTCACCTGCACTTTTTTTAAATGCAATTCCACGTCCCATCACAACAAATTCATCTTTATTTTTATCCTTTGCTATGATCGCATTATTATTAAACACTTTTTCGATAATCATTTGAGCGCCCCCCTTTACCTATTATTCGTCTTAAGGATAGGATTTAGACATTGGGCGTAATCACGTTTGCACACCTTCAAAGTCAACTTTAACCAAATGATGAAAACGTATACATTGCAATGCGGACAAATAATAATTTTCATCTACTTAGCCATTTACACATCACACACCCCTCGGCAAAATGTTTACCGGTTAAACCTGTACGGCATATATCAGGGATAAGAAAAAAGGCAAAACCCAAAACATGTTAGATCTTCAACATGCCCTGGGTTTTGCCTTTTCAGTAACAATCCCACACTTAGATTACCACTGTTTTTTTTATTTGGCAAGCATAAATGTGTGCGCTTCCACATTTTTTTTATAAATAATAAAAACAATGTGAATAGCATACGCTTGTAGGTGTTTTCTTATTTTACAGTTAACGCCATGAACTCCTCTGTAAAGCATTGAAGTAAAAGCTTTTTTGTTTCAGACATATAATTAGAGTGCCTACTTTGTAGGATACCTATTGAGATCAAAGGATTTATCAGTTTAACACATAAAATGACTACATCTTGCGGCAGTGGTGTTGATGATAACACAACCCCTACATAATCGTTCTGAGTAATCATAGCAGGAATCGCGGAAATTTGACTTATTGAATGAAAAAATGGTGTCTCCTTATAAACCGAAAGTTCTCGTTCTAACTGTAATCTGTATAAGCAATTAGATCCCCCCGTCACTAAAGGATATGTAATCAGATCACTCAGTTCTATACCCTCTTCTTTAGTAAGTGGATGATCGCCGTGGACAATAAACTTTATTTCTTCATGATATAAATGCTGAAACTGCAACTGAGACATATCCATCGGTTCTCCTGAGATAACAAAATCAAGATTAGGTTTTTCCATTAATTTTTTTGATAGTTCATCCGTATTTCCAACTACAAAATGACAACTCACCTTTGGCTTATATACACTAAAATTCTTTAATGCATTGGGAAGCACCTTATCAATTAATATTTCACTAATACCAATATGGATATTTCCAATTTCCTCTTTTTGTAAGGCTGCGGCTTTTTGTGCAACTGCATACCAATGGTTAATTAGCATGTTTACCTCTTTCGCATAGATTTTACCAGATTCCGTTAATTCGGCATCCCATCCTCTTTTAAATAGTGTTAATCCAAGTTCTTTTTCAAGTCGTTGGATCTGATTTGTAACTGTAGATTGGGCATAGTGTAACTTTTCAGCTGCTTTGGAGAAAGTTCCTTCCTCAATAATTGTACGGAACGTGATTAATTCCTTTAAATCCATAATATTAATCTCCATCTATAATTTCGATAATGTTGTGCACTATATTCAATTATACAAATAAACATATGTACTATACAATTCAACTATAAAAACAGAAGGAGGTATGTGTTATGCCCTTTGTACGAGTGGATTACATGAAAGGTCAGTATACTAAGGAGCAGTTAGGTAGCATTAGTAAAACTATACAAAGCGTTCTAATTGAACAATTCAATGTTCCATCTAAAGATTACTTTCAAATTTATCAGAAACATGAAGATTTTGAATTTTATTATGACCCTGAATACTTCAATGTTGCCAGAACAGACAAGCTTTTATACATCTACGTGACATTAGCCCCTGGAAGGTCTCAACTCAAAAAGCTTGAATTTTATCAAAAGCTTTCCTGCCTTTTATCTACTACATGTAGCATCAGACAAGAAGATGTATTTATTATGTTGGTAGAATCTGAACGTGAAAACTGGTCCTTTGGCAATGGGCTTGCGCAAGCTTTTGAGCTAAATAACGGAGGAGTACAATGAAAAACAAAAAAATCACCTCTACTGCAAGAGCGAATTTTGGAGAGTTCGCACCTGCATTTGTAGCATATACCGAAAATATATTATTTGGAGATGTATGGCGTAGAGGAAATTTACCACTACGAGAACGAAGTCTTATTACACTAAGCACATTAATCGCAGGCGAACACACGAATCAGCTTCCTTACCATTTAAAGTTAGCTAGAGAAAATGGTATATCACAGGAAGAAATCGTTGAAGTGATCACACATCTTGCGTTCTACGTAGGTTGGCCACGCGCCGCAACGGCTCTAAAAATAGCAAAGGATATGTGTAGTGAATAACTTGCCTCCACATACAGGGGAGAATGGTTATTCTCCCCCACTCTACCTCTATCTTTTGTATAAATTTTGTGAAAATAAATCAATAAGCACAGCTGCTTCTTGCTTCAGCAAATAGTTTTTCGCTAAGTAATCAACTCCATCTGCTGTTTCGTTCACATCGGGTCCATACATTTTACGTCCTACTACATATTGAACTGCTTCATTTGCCCACGGTGATACTTCACCTTGGAGCTTCGCTTCTACAGGAGTAGCCCCCAATCCATACTTAACTAGCTTCCACAATATTGTAGCTGCTTGCTCACGAGTTAAGACTTCATCTGGTCTAAATGTTCCATCAGAGAAACCAGATACAATACCAGCTTCAATCGCGGTCTGAATTGCTGCTTCATTTCGATTACCTATTGTATCTTCAAATGAAGACGGACTTACAGACAAGGGGAAATCAGTTAATCTGAGTAGCAGTGCAATAAAATCTCCTCTACTCATAGGTTTCTCTGGCTGAAACAGACTAGAATCAGAAGCAAACAATCCCATCTGTGTCAGGTTATAAATATAATTAGCATAGGGATAATTTGTTGGAACATCATCATACAAAATTGGTGTTGGCATCTTTTGTGACCAACTGCCTGGTTTGTTATAGAAAAAATACATATTTCCTGTTTTATTACCTTTAAACCCCGCAGGCGTACCATTGCTGTCATAAAATAAATGATCATCTGCCCAAGTAAGCACATGCTTCCCTAATGGGCTAGTAACGATAAGTGTACCCTGTTCAACGTTTGCTTTAATATCATATCGCCATGCTGGAAATCGTAAATCCTTGTACATGCCTTCATAGCTCAGCAAAACTCCTTTTGTTGGCTTCGTAATTACAGAGGGTGGAGCCTGACTGTCCTTGGCAGGGAAATATCGATTCATAAATTGCTGAAGGAACAACTGACGCAAATTACCTTGATCTCGGTTTAACACGATGAAGATACCTACATTTTCCTCAGGCATTAACCACAAGCTGGTGTGGAATCCTGGCAAATCTCCGCCTTTCTCTACTACATTGTATCCATTGTATAAATGTGGATATGAAGCTTCCAGTCCATAGCCACTACCTGCAATAGCAGGATTTATTGATACGCTATTCTTTTGCATTTGCTGTAGTGAAGTTTTACTGAGTATCGATGAACCTGGTCTGCCCTGAAGCTCCCCACCATTAAGAACGGCTAAAAGTAATTGCGCCACATCGTTCCCAGTAGAAAACATCCCCCCTTCGGGTAAGCTGTCAGGAATATTAGGCATCTGTGGTAACGGATTAAGCATGGCATCGTATGGAGTGGCAAGATTGGTTTTCACTTCCTCATTCATCAGAACATAACTTTGTTCCATACCAAGCGGCTTAAATAGGTGCTGCAACATATACGCCTCAAAAGACAGGCCACTTCTTTGTTCAATTAAGTAACCTAATAATGCAAATCCGTAATTGTTATATTTATAAGCTTCTCCAGGTTTAAGCACAACACTTGGCTTTGTTTGTTTTACATATTCCTCTAAGGTGTAGGTTTTCCCCCGAACCGCTGAGCGACCGAGATCAAAGCCTGATGTATTTGTCATTAAATGCTTAGCAGTTAGCGGAGCACCCGTAGTATTTTCAATACCTAATTGAGGTAAATACTGTCCTATGTCTTGATCTAAATCAATCTGCTGCTTTTCTGCTAGTTGCATAACCCCAATCGAGGTGAGAAACTTAGATACAGATGCTAGCCGAAATATTGTCTTTTCAGCATCAAACGGGGTTTTATTTTCAACATCCGCATAGCCATATCCCTCATTAAGTATGATCTTGTTGTCCTTCACAATAACAACTCCAGCACCCGCTAGTTGGTCTTTTACCTCTTGTTGTTTAAAAAAGTTATCAGAAAATTTCACCACATTCTCTTTATTCAAATCAACTGGTATTTGACTTTCTGATCCTACAGCTAAAAGGGGTGACGTGGTTAACAGTATTGTACTGAGTGCAAGTATAACTAACTTTTTCATTTCAATCTCCTTTGCAGTGATTTTGTTTAATCTTACAAAGGAAATACTTAATTGATCTTTATGCATTTCTTAATTCATTCTTAATTGTTATCCTCCCACTCGTACTCCCAACTTTTTTCCTCTTTCCTTTAATGTGCTCACTACTTGTATCACTGCCATAACAACAGAGAACATAATCAAAATCGTTACGGACACCATCGGTGAGGTGGTGCTAGCCACTGTAACAAAAACTAACGTAGATAACGGGGCAATGCCAACAAGTATCGTGTTAATGATCCCAATTGAGGTCGCTAAGTTTTCTCTAGCTACAGCACCTACAATCCATGCGGAGAGCTTCGGGATCGATACCCCAACTAAAAATCCAACAGGTATTAGAAATACACATATCATATAAATGTTTTGTAGAAATAAGGTTAGAAAAAAGCCAGTTAATGCAATGAGACAGTTAAAGGTAATGCTTTGGAGCCTATAATTTTTAAGCAATGGTACGCCAAACACACCACCTATAGACATACTTACCGTGATAACAGCACCAACAATTGTGACAGTTAAACTATAAGAAAAAATGATTAAATTCACATTGCCAGCAATCATCATTTGCAAAATAGGTGTAATACTAGATAACGCTGTGTTAAGCATTAAAATCGAGATGATGATCGGTAGCAGTTGCTTTTCTTGTTTTAAATAAGTGAAGCTTTGCTTTAACGCTGAAAGGTATCCGGTAGATGACACCGACTCGTCGGATTGGGCTAATTGTGCTGATTGCTTAGTCGATTGAGCTGATTGTGAAACTTGTCTTTTATACAGTGATGCATTGGTTTTGAAAAATAATAACAAAATGAGCACCGATATAAAAAAGGTTGAAGCATTGATAAAGGCTAATTGAGAATAAGAAGCGATAAATAATAAGCTAACCCCAATAAATTGAGCAATTAAGCCAACAATTTGGCCAATCCCTGTCATAAATCCTGATGCAATCGGGTAATCCTTTTCTCCAGTCACTTCTACTGTTAAGGGTGTTGTTAAGCCACTGGAGTAGCTCCCTAATGTATCAGATATAAAATTTAAGATGACCGCAATGATTAAAATACTCCACTGAGATAGCTGGAGCGTAAAGGTCAAACCAATAATGAGATACATAAAGCTACGGGCTATACCTGAGATTAACAAGTATCGACCTCGATTTACGGTAGAATCCGCCTTATACCCTGTAAAGGTAGATAACAAGGGCGGAAATAATTCTGAGATTGACACTAAACCAATTGCAAGGTTGGCTTGCTCAAATGTACTTACAAATGTAATTAAAGCCAAATAATACAGCTTATCACCAAAAACAGAAAAAATATTGGCTAAAGACAGTTTTCTAAAGCTAGCATTTCTTAAAAATAAATGCATCATCATTCCCCATTTCCATTTCATTCTCGTTTTTTTAAAATTAACATCAACCGATGAACCTGTGATATTATTTTCGTATACGAAAATCATGAAATTCATGCTAGAAAATAGAGAACATCAGACGGGAACTACTGGGGACACGACCTAAAATGGAGGATTACGATGGAGATTGGGAAGGCATTAAAGCATTTTAGAACGTTAAAAAATTTACGGCAAGTGGACTTTGCACAAGGGGTTGTTTCTGTTCCTTTTTATTCTAAAGTGGAGCATGGGGAGCACCGTATTAGTGCAGAGGATTTATTTGAAATCTTGAGTAAAAATGAGATTCCCATCGAGACGTTTATGAACACACTTGCCTCCTACCAGGTCGAGGATCATGAAGCACAGATGCGCCAACTCATATATCAGCATTTCTATAATGGAGACATTAAGGCGTTAAAGAAGCTACTAACGGACAATCAACTCACTAGCCTTGTTAACCCATCCTTATGGATTGCTCAACTAAAAACGACGATTGCGAATTTAGAAGGGACATTTACACAATTAGAGCAGGTCGAAATTGACCTTATTTACGAAGAGATTATACGTATAGAATCGTGGACACCCTACTCGCTGATGTTATTTGCCAACACGTTATATTTATTTCCTTTTGAACGAGCAACTTTATTGATTCAAACCATCCTACGTCCTAAAGCATTACAGCGCTTAAATAAAGATAACCGAAGCAAGCAAATTATTTTAACGATTTGTTTAAACTATATTGCCGCATGTATTAAGCATCATAAACAAAATGAAATAAAACAGCCCTTGCAAGTATTGAGGGATGCCCCCAACCTTCCTGAGCTGTTTTTTTATAAAGTAATGGCTTTATTTTATGAGACACTACTGCAAAATGATCGGTCAAATGAAACATATCATGTAATTCATAGGAATCCTGATAACATTAAAATGATTACGGATTTATTCCAGCATGTAAATATGTCGCCATTTGCTAAATCACTAATGCAATATTACGAAGATTATTTAAAAGAATCCGAAAAAGGGAACCTTAGAGGTTGCTAAAGAACACTTTATCGAAAATCACATTGAGGAATAACTATTGAATAGGCATGAAGGCAACCTTCCAAATTCCATCTTCATCCTGAATCATTTGAAACCCGGCATCCTTATCAGCGGATGGTTCAAACTTAATATATCCTTCATAGTCACTAGTAGACACAAAGGTACCTTTTTCAATATTTTGGAACTGTCGTTTACTGTTTTCTAACTCATCAGCAAGGCTAGAGGTATCTTTTTTTTGTAAATCTTGATCATGCTCTTCCTTTGTCCATTGCACATGTCCCTCTCTCGTCGTATAAAGGAAATATTGCAAATCGTGTTGCTGGTCATAGCTCGCCTGAACGTACAGCTTGGCAACACTAAGTGGTTCAAGTCCGTTTAGCTTTTGCTTATCTAGCTTTTGAAGTAGTTCGTCATAAATTTTTTGCTCAGATTCGGTTAATAAGCTACTTTCTATATTGTTAGTCTGGTTAGTGTCAGCATGGTTATTGTTAGCATCTTTGCTGTTAGTTCCGCTCGTAGTAGCATTGCTTATAAACGCTCTTACCTTTTCACCGATTTCTTTAAAATGAGTACGATGTACGTAATGTCCTGCTTCCAATAAGACCATCTCTCCATGGTTAGTTTGCTTCACTTGCTTCTCATGCTCAGGAATCCATCGATCTGTGGCCGGATTGTTAGCCTGTACAAAGAATAGCAGAGGTAGATTTTCAGGAAAAACCAACGATTCAGCAGCAGTAAAGTTAGCATTCATATGCTCTGCTTCGTTTAATTGCGTATTATTGTACATATTTTTGCGTATCAAAATATTAATTTGCTCTTTTGTTGCTTCATCATAAGGAAGTCCCTCATATTGGTCGTCTGACAGCTTTAATTGAATACGATGGAAACCCAAGTCTCGGAACCATTTAATTGGAGTTGTCACCGATGAGTCAATTTTCTGTTCTTCTTTTAGCGCTGGAACGCTGCTATCTAACCCTACAAATCCTTTTACTTCATTAGGATACTGATTCACATAAGCTAAGCTATAAATGCCAGAAATCGAATGTCCCATCAAGGTATAATTGTTAATTTTCAAGCTCTGTAATGCCTCATGGATTTCACTTACGATATTTGCTGTGGTGCGTTCTTTATCGGTCTGATCACTTAAACCATACCCAAACGGTTCAACTACAACTACTTTATAATAGGGTGTTAGCTCTTCGATCAATGGCTTAAAATCAAGAACAGGTGAAGCTGTTCCAAACCCAGGCAATAAAACAATGGTTTCCGCCCCTTGTCCCTGAATAAACACATTCATCTTTTTGCCATCCACAGCAACCTGCTGACCATAAGACTCTAGCCTTTTTTGCTCTGAACTGGCACTAATTTTATTAACGGCAAACACGATAGCTATAAAAAGCAAAATTGCTATGATGATACCTACGATAATTTTAAGTAAAATATTTAACACTTTTTTTGCCTTTTTCCCTCTAGAAGCTCCCTTATCTGCTGTTTGAATCAAATGTAATCAACTCCTGTTATAACAAATATATTAACCTATCAGGCTGTTATCTAAGTGCTACTGACTTATTTGCTTAAGGCTATTATTTAAGCTTACCGAACAAAGATGTGCTTAAAATGACGGCAAGATGAACAGAATATGAACTAGGATAAATAAAATAACGCATCCCCACAGTGAAAATCAATCCACATTCCTCCAGTAAGACTTAATCTTAATTTGGAAATGCTCATGATGTTTCGTGGTGATGCGTCGATTATGGTCTATTATGCGTTATTAGATTATAGTGATGCTGCTGTAGCTAACGCCATTTGAATCATATCGTTAAAGGAGGTTTGACGTTCCTCTGCAGTCGTTTCTTCCCCTGTAATAAGATGATCACTTACTGTAAGAATTGCTAAGGCATGTACACCAAATTTAGCTGCCAATGTGTAAAGCGCAGTCGTTTCCATTTCTACGCCAAGCACGCCGTAATCCATTAGCTTTTGTACATAGGTCTTATCATCACGATAAAACATATCGGAGCTAAATACGTTACCTACTTGCAATTTAAGCCCTCTCGCTGTGCCTTCATCATAAGCCGCCTTTAGCAAGGAGAAGTTAGCGATTGGTGCATAATCAAAGCCACCAAAGATGTGCTGATTCATACTTGAATCCGTACAGGATGCTTGTGCTAAAATGACATCTCTGACGTGTACATCCTTTTGCATCCCGCCACATGTTCCAACGCGAATTAAGTTTTTCACTTTATATTCAGAAATTAATTCGTTTACATAAATGCTAATGGATGGAATCCCCATGCCTGTTCCTTGTACAGAAATCTGTTTGCCCTGGTATGTACCAGTGAAACCTAACATGCCTCGAACCTGATTGTAGCACGTTACATCCTCTAAATACGTTTCTGCGATATATTTTGCACGTAACGGGTCTCCCGGAAGCAAAATTGTATCTGCAATTTGTCCTTGTGTAGCTCCAATATGAACACTCATGTTGGTACCTCCTTAAATTTTGCTTACTTTAATCATGTCAATAAAGGCTTGAATCGTACTCGTTAAATAAATATCCTTGCGATGAATAAATACCGTCGTAATTTTGCGGTAAGATGCAGGAACTGGATGACAGAAGACAGCGGATGAGTCCGTTAGATGAGCGACTGCGGTTTTTGGCAAAATCGTTAAGCCAATACCAGCCTGTACTCCAGCTAATATCATATCAAATGTACCAAATTCCATAATCCGTTTAGGAATAATGCCGGCATCCTTGAGCCAACCTTCTAGCCTTTGACGGTACCCACATCCTTTATTATATAATAACATGGGCTTTTGCGTAATTTCTTCTAATGAAAAATGTTTACTTTTTGAGACAAGTACAAGCTCCTCCTGAATGACCTCATGTTGTTCAATAAATGGATGCTGGATCGGCCCAGTCACGATGGCGCCATCAAGCTCACCTTCTAATACCTTTTCAATTAAATGATTGGTAACCCCACTTTGTATCGATAAATCTACATCGGGATATTTACTACAATACTGGGACAAAAGCGCAGGAAATATACTCACGGTTTCTACAACACCAATATCCATAATGCCCGCAGGCTGTGAAGTGCTATGGAAATAACGTTGCATTTCATCAAAGGCGGTTAAAATCGTTTTGGTATATTCCAACAACCTTTTACCCTCACTATTTAAACTAACTCCCCGTTTATGTCGATCAAATAATGGCGTCTTCAGCTCTTTTTCTAGTAGCTTAATTCTTGCTGTCACATTGGATTGTACATAAGACAGCTCCTTGGCTGCCTTGCTGATGCTTGCATGGTTTGCAACCACCTGAAAAATACGTAAATCATTAATGTCCACGCTATTCCTCCCTTCTCACTCCCATTTCTATCTAGATATCATCATAAATGATTAAACAGATCATTTTCAATCATTTTACAACTGTGATTTATTTCCTTATGATTAGTTGCAGGTCTTTAAATCGGAATAAAGTTAACAGGAGGAAGCACAGCGAATTATGACATCGAGACGGCTTATATTAGGGGCGATTTTTTGCTTAATCGCAAGTATTTCATGGGGGGCAATGTTTCCAGTTGCACATGTGGCACTAGCGCATATTGACCCATTTTATTTTTCATTTCTTCGATACCTCGTTGTAGGGATCATTTTAGCGATCATGTTAGGGTTAAAGGAAGGGAAAAAAGCTTTCCGTTTAGAAAAAAGAGGGCTTATGCTAACGTTTTATGGCAGTATGGCCTTTACGGTTTATAACATGTGTGTGTTTATGGGGCAACATATGGCAGGGGAATCGGGACCCATCTCTGCTTCGATTATGGAAACGATGATGCCAATGATCTCCATTGCTTTTTTATGGATTACAACGAAAAAGGCTCCTCCATTTTTTACGATCATTAGCATTGTCATTGCTACCCTTGGGGCATTTTTAGTTAGTACACGTGGGGATTTGAGCTTTTTCTCCAATGCTGCTCAAAATGTATTTCCACTCTTATTTATTTTTATTGGTGTGGTTGGCTGGGTGATCTATTCTATGGGAGGTTCACGTTATAGTGATTGGTCAATCCTTCGTTATTCGACGTTGACTTGCTTGCTTGGCTCCTTGGTTTCGTTTGTCATTATTAGTATTGGCACAGGTATAGGTGTGCTGAATATCCCTACCCTCCAACAGCTAGGAACTATTAAATATGAAATGAGCTTTATGATCTTATTGCCCGGCTTAGCCGCTTTATTATGTTGGAATGCAGGTCTCAAGCTGTTATCACCAATTAACGGAATTTTATTTATTAACTTTGTACCTGTAACTACGTTTTTAATTATGGCACTGCAAGGTTATCATATTAATATGTATGAATTATACGGCACATTGCTGATCATATTTGCTTTAGTCTTTAATAACTTTGCAGGTCGTAGAAGTCATGTCCTCCAGCCTAAGGTGATTAAACCTCAGCAAATGAGTGCGTAAATCAGTTTGTTGCTTTTTGGGAAAAAGATCAGGATAACAAAAACTAAGCCTTTTCATATGAAAAGGCTACTGATTTATTGGTTATTAATACTTTTACTAGAAATAATGATTTCGGACAATTTGTTTTCCCAAATGAGGTTCTTCTCCAGCAAAATATAGTTAAAACAAGTTGAAAGACATAAGTAAAAACAACTTATCTGCGCAAAAGCTATTAAAGTTATATTCTAGCTAAAATCGAATTCTTTGATGAACCTCTTTATATTAAATAGCGTTTAAGATGGTCAATCATCATCTGCCAACCTGCTACGGCATCCTCTTTATCGCTGTGCGTAAACCCATGATAGGAGTTTTCAAAGCATTTATACGTCAGTTCCACACCTGCCTCAACAAGCTTATCTCTAAACCTCTCTTCCTCTTGAAGCAAGGAATCATGACCCGCTGTTAAAAGTAACGTTGGTGGGAATGTTTTTAAGCCATTTAGTGATGCATACAGGGGTGATACTAGTGGATTTAAACGTTCTTCTTTTTCCATCGTATAGCAAGCATCAAACATTCTAGCCATTTTAGGAGGTATTGCTCCCTTCGGCTGTGGCTTTGAATAAGCATCACTATGTAAATCTAGCGGAGGATAGTCTAAAATAATACATTTGAGATTGAGATTTAGTTCAGGGGCAAGTGCATCCTTCAAGCAAATGGCCGCGGTAAGATTACCACCCGCACTATGTCCACCCACCGCAATATTTTCTGGATCAATCCCTAGCTGATCGGCATGTTGTTTCGCGTATTTCACGACTGCATAACATTCATTAAGTGCCGTAGGAAATACAACCTCTGGTGAAAGACTGTAATCGATACTAATAATTTTAACGTTGGCCTGGTGCGCCACATTCATTAAGTAGGGATCATCCATCTCAGGACTGCCAATTACAAAACCTCCACCATGGATATTAATAAATAAAGGAAGCTTTTGTTCTGACTCCATATTGTAAGTAAGCACTCTAACTTGACCTGCTTCTGTCGGCAAAAGTAACTCTTTGCCTGCTGGTTTTTTGCTTACACTACTACCTGCAGGAGAAAAGGAAGACATTAATCGAAATAATTTTGCTCTTTTCTTCAGTTGCTCTCTGGAGTATGTTTTTTCCTTTGGAATTTTTTTGTTTCCAGCCATTTTCCATGACCTCCATTCTATAGTTTAGGACTAAATTTTATTTATTTTAATCACTATTTATTTACATTTCTATTTGTTTTCGTTTTTTTGGTTTCTCAATTTCTTGTTATACAATCTCACACTAATATAATAGAGCAATATGCAAACAACTAAAGCCCCATTACGGTATGATGAGTAAGCATCCATAAACCAAATAATTGACATGCTTACTATAAGATATATGACGGTCATTAGTAATTTAACTATATTCATTTAGTACCCACCTATCATCTAGTCAGTTCATTATACAGGGTTTACCTTCACCGTAACCCCTTTGCCACTTTGCTGAATACCTGTTTCCTTTTTCCCAAATGGAGCAAGCTCCTTTAACAATTCCTCTAGTGTTTCCTTTGCTCTGATACCTTCTTTGCCTTTGGCTGCGATAACAATCTGTACAGGTTTTCCAGCCTCTAGCATTTTAATCGCTTGTCTCTTCTTTGTATCTAAATCATGCTTTTCAATATTAGCAGTCAGCCTAATCTCCTTCACCTTCACTTTAGACCCTTGCCCTCCAGAACCCTTCTGAGATTGGTGATTTTGCTTTTGTTTTGACTGTTGGCTTGTTTTCTCTTGCTTCGCAGCTCCCTTTTTCATCAGCTTACAAGGAGGTGGGCTGGACATGAGCGAGATGCAGACTAGATCTGTTTTATGCTTACGCGCTAATTCAAGTGCATCTGCGGTACGCATAATGCCTAGGTCCTCTCCGTTGATACCTGTAAGCTGAACCTCACTCACTCGGATTTGTTCATTTATAATCATAAGTAACACTCCCTTAACGGAAACTAGTTTCTAACTTCAAAATAATGGGTAAATCTATTTTTAGAACTTTATATTATTGTACACTAATCTCCGCCTGGGGATAACAGGCTGTATTCACAACCTTTCATTCATAGAAATACATAATATTTTATAAGTTTATTATTAATATTTGGAGGTTCAAACATGCCTGAAAGTTTAATGAAGCATCTTACCTATGGCAATACAGCAATCATTCACCAAGCGCAATTTACTTGCCCACTCCCCCGAGTAGGCAATGATCAGCCTTTATGTATTATTCCAGATGATAATATTTCTGAAATGCTTGAAATGTACATGGAAGAAGGAGAACATGAGACGTTAGCCCAATATGTTGAACACGGAATAGAGCAAATTGAATCTTTAAATAAGCTTGATGTCTTCAGACAAATTGCCGACTCTCACTTTCAATTCTGGGACTTACCTGAAGAAGAAAAAAACGTAGCTAATCTTTCATTTGATGAAATCTACAGTATATTCCGTAAAGGCTGGGATTCAGATTTAGTAGATGAAAAGATCATCGATAGTGATCCTGTTCCCGAAGCTCTTAAAGATCAGGAGTGGTTTTCTAATCGCATTGAAGGAGATTGCATTTCACTCCAGCTTCCGCTCTCAGAGAGCTATTTAA
This sequence comes from Paenibacillus turicensis, assembly GCF_017873435.1. Taxonomy (GTDB): domain Bacteria; phylum Bacillota; class Bacilli; order Paenibacillales; family Paenibacillaceae; genus Fontibacillus; species Fontibacillus turicensis. Next base: position 195,312 of record NZ_JAGGKG010000004.1, read on the forward strand.
GTCCTTTATGGGTTCCTATGGGAGGATACAACGAATGCCCAACGCCAATTGTACAAACGGCTATTTTTAGGGAATGGTTTACCCAATATGGAGCAGTACCCATTCTTGTTACAGAGAGTAGCTGGGTGCTTCAAGTGGATCATACACCACAAAGTGATGAGGAAGCCATAAGGTTGGCACGAGAGCATTTTTTCTTTTGCCCGTATGTGCTTGAAACTAGGGATTCACTAGGACAATATGCTGACTCCTTAAAGAAACACAAAATTTGGCACTTCTGGTGGGATTGAGGTCGGATGAATATGAAAACAATCGAACAATTTTTAACAAGTGACTGGTATCAAGCGGTTTTAACTGAAGTGATTCAGCTTAAACCTCATATCAAGTTTGTTGATCATGCTAGTTATGAGGCTGATTTTTTAATGTCTTCGTTTAAGGAACGGAACCATGTTCTTCATGACTTTAATGCATCAATACCAACAGAAGAACAATGCGTGAATTGGCTAATGGAACTATACAACGACGAGAAGGAGAACATCATATCTTACGTTGTGGCGCGCTTGACCTTTAGTGAGCAATTAGATGATGATCCAGATGGAGAATTTCCAGAGGGTGAAGAGCTTGCTGAAGGGGATCGTTCCGAGGTTATTGAGGTTTTAGGCTTTGTAAGATCCGTGATTGCAGATACGATTATTGAGTATGATTTGGTCAAAAACCACCCTAAACAACTAACCGCATATTATAAACGTACACGCATTCCAGGTGCAGCTAAGTTTTCATCCCAAATTAAAAAGCTGTATGCTTCAGTGGTGGAATAAATAAATGTAGCTAGACAAATGACTATAAGTAAAGGGAAAAAGCGGCGATTGCCGCTTTTTTTTGTATTTTCTATCATATATCCATAATATATAACGAGATTGTCGGTAATAAGGTAGCAATATTACTAGATCACCGATGATAAAATGCACAACTTGTCAGGTGATCGTTGACCATACCAATCGATTGCATAAGTGCATAAATTGTAGTTGATCCCACAAATTTAAAGCCATGCTTTTTCAAATCCTTACTAATTTTGTCTGACAAAGGTGTGCTTGCTGGAACCTGCTCAACACTTGTCCACGCATTCACAATCGGCTTATGATCTACAAATGACCATAAATAATGATCTAATGAGCCATATTTGTCACGCAGCTTGAAATACGCCTTTGCATTGCTAATTACAGCCTTAACTTTGAGCTTGTTTTTTATTATCCCATCATTTTGCAGTAACGCTTCCACTTTATCCTCGTCATAATGAATGAGCAGGTCTGGATCAAAGTTATCAAAGGCTTCACATAAAGTTTCCATTTTCTTCAAAATTGTAAACCAGCTAAGTCCCGCCTGCTTACCCTCTAAAATTATCATTTTAAATAGCTGCTTATCATCATGAACGGGAACCCCCCAATGCGCATCATGATAGTTTTGTTCAAGCTCACTTTTAGTTGCCCAGTCACATCGAGTAACCTCTGTCATTTAATCTCTCCTTACTTTAATTTTCTTCTATGTGATCATCTTCATTCTATAGTCGTTTGATAGTTTAAAGTATTATCTATTAGTTTCAATTTATTAGTTCTAATCTATTATAACCAATCTATCGTATTCATCTCAGCAACAACCTCGTTGCTTTTAGCTGTCATCTCAATCCAAGCAGGTCTAAATCCACTTGTGATCGCATTACGTACCGATTTAATATTTGACCATGCTGCACAATAAAAAGGAACCTTACCACGCTCTAATATTTCAATGGCTAAACGACTCGTTAATGCAGATGCAATCCCTTGTCTACGATATTCGGGATCTACATCCACCCCAATCTGCCACATCGTATCACAGTCTGCAGAGCAACCAGCTAATCCAATCAACTTATCACCATCATAGGCACCTACACCTAGAACATCCAAATGCTTACGTTTTTCACACAACGCATTACTCCACTGATCTAAATACAACTCAGTGAAATCCTCGGGCAATAACAGCTTTAATTCATAATCACATGGTGTTGGTTGAAGCACTTTCATATCTGGTAAAAAGTATTGCGCCATATGGCAAATTCGCATATTTCGCTTTTGAAGCTCATCATTAAGAATGTGCATATTTGGAGTTTCAAAGCAATGATAGTCTTTATACTTATCTAAGTAAGCCTTTACAACCTCTTTAATTTCAGTATTCACCGATGCAACGATATTATTACCATAAGATACTAGATTACAGTAAAAGGGTAGCTCTAAATATTTTCTAGCCTCTGCATTTTTAACAGATTCTACAATCATATTATCACTACGTGTAAAATCTAGTTCGTTACAACTCGCATCAATCGCAGATTGAGCCATAGCTATTTTTAACATTTCTTGGTTTGTTATGTTTGTCAGTTTTCCCATATCTATTATCTTTCCCCTCTCTTCAACTACTATAACTTTAAAGCTTTACGATGCTCAATATGAATGCCAATATGTCCAATGCCTAAGATAATCACAGCAAATATTAACCATACTACTTGACCATAAATACCTAATAGAAAAAAGGCAATGATAGGTAGAGTCGCCCCTGCAACCGGGATACCTGCATAGGAGCTATAAAAGTCGGCTAATGTTTTGCTGCTTCTAAAATAACAAATCCACCACAATTCATACATCAGCATAAAAATGACGGCGACAACAAGCCAAATCGTCCAGAGTGACCAGCCTTGCACATTAAAATCTGAAAATATCAAGACAATTGTTGTCACTAAAGCTTGACCTATACGTTCTAACCATACAAGAACTTTATTTTCATCTAATGTGGGTTTAGGTGCAGATTTATCACTTGCATAAATTATATTTGGGATAAATAGCATAAGTAGAAATAAAAGTCCGATATACGAAAAACCAAAGTGCCCCAAAACTTAGCCTCCCTACCTATAAATAAGCCCCAAAATAAAAATCAACCTTTTGTTTATCATAACGATCTATTCCAAGCCATGAATCTACAGATACAAAATCTGTTCCTCTACCACGTTCAGGCCCAAGTCGCTCCTCTGAAGCTAGTATACCTGCAAATCCCCATACCTCCATGATGACATCACGCTCATTTTGATTAGAAGGCAATACATCCTTCCAGCGTTTCTCTAATTTACGTGCAGTGTCCTTCTCCGCACAGGCCTCTACCTCTGCCAATAAATTTTTGAGAATCTGAATATCAGCAGGGGTTACTTCTACGGGTTCTTCCTTTGCCAACAGCTCTAAATCCATCCAGCAATACAGTAGCCAGTTCAAGCGAACGCCACCCCATTTTACACGCTCAAAGTTTAGTATATTAATATCTTCATTCACCCAACCGTCTTTCGACATCAGCTTAGCATCGTTGCAATAAAAGCAATGACTATAGTTAGCACGCTCCAGCCACTTATCATTGTAATTATGTTGGATTAATGACGCTGTTAAATCGTAACTAGATAAGCTGCTCCGCAAATATACCTTTCTAGTGGATAAACTATGCAAAAAGGCTGAGGCTACCTTTTCCTTTGTAATTTCGTGCTCAAGCAAATACCGGATTCTCGTTACACATTCATCATGAGTCATCGTAACAGGATCGAACATAACCCCCTTGCTTTTAGCATATTCAAAATCTTCCCCTTGGAAAGGTGATGAATTCCCTCTAGGCTTCCATCCTTGCGCGGACCAAAACGTGGTTTGTAGTATTTTTTTAGCTTTTGCGTCCATCTGAACCTCCAATTATATTAAAATTTATGTTATTTACATTGAGAATGATTATCATTATAATAAATGAGAAGATCTACATGAATACCTCCTTTGGAAAAACTTTCTATGGATCTACTATAGCTAATAATCAAACATCTTATCAACTTAAATTCAAGTTTTTAACACTCATTATAGAGAAAAAGGAGCATTGTTCATGTCTAAACTTTTTAAAGGCAAGCTGTTTATGTTTGCTATAATCTGCATCATGGTATTAGCTGCTTGTTCACCAAGCATTTCATCAAACAAAGAAAAAACAACAGAAGCTACCAACGAAGAAAGAGTAATTAAAACTGTGATGGGCGATGTTAAAATTCCTGCTCACCCTAAAAGGGTGGTCGTTCAATATTTGATGGGTGATTTATACGCAATGGGCATTACGCCACTTGCTGTATCCCAGGTGAACAAGGAGGCCGCATTTAAGACACTTTCCGCTAACTCCATTGATTTAGGTTTCCACACAGAGTGGGGGCAAGAAACGGTATTAGCCCAAGATCCTGACCTCATTATTATCATTGAAAAAGAAAAGTATGATATGTATTCTCAGATTGCGCCTACGATCTACATTCCTTATGACAATGATATGACGATGGAGGATCGCCTAACCTTGTTAGCTGATATCTTTAATGAGCCACAAAAGGCAAAGGATGTGATCAGCAAATTTAATCAAAATGTTGAACAGGCGAAAGCGAAGCTGAAGGAAGCCGGCTTATATGATAAAACAATAACCATTATGGGTGGCGCTAAAACACCTTATGTTTCTGGGAAAAAATATTCAATCGGTGCTTTATTATATACAACACTAGGTCTTAATCCACCACCAGCCGTGCAAAAGGATGTTATAGACAAGGACAAATATTGGGGAGACATCTCCATGGAGGTCATTGATAAATATAGTGGAGATTACATCGTTTATTTAGAGGAAAGTGATCAGGAGATTGCTACACAGCTAAGTGGCGACGCGATCTGGAACAACTTAGAGGCAGTTAAAAACAACAAAATTGCTAGAATTAATAGTAAAATGGCTTGGTATGCAGACGTTTATACGATTAATGCTGTGCTTGATTCCCTTGTCGATCAGCTTGTGAAACTAGCTAAATAACGAGTACACTTTATTCAAAGCTACGCTAAAAACTGATCTCTATTTAACCATAGAGGTCAGTTCTTCGTGAGCTTGTCCTTTAACATTAATGCTAGCTGTCGGTACCGAGTTCCATCGTAAGCCTCATCAACTGCATACTCATCCATTTCAAGCCACATATCCCCATCTACTAGCTTATACATATCATGTAAAGTTACCTCCATACAAGCAGGGTTAGTTGCCACTAGCTCCATCGGGGTGGGGTCATCATCCCAGTTAAACTCGTTTACAAAGGCATGTAAAATTTCAGCACTATTTATAGTTTTCACTTTGTCACAAATCGTAGTTAGATTTTCTTCATATAATAGCTCATCCACAATCTCCTGCTCTTGTGGCGTCAGCTTGGATCTCACCGATCCTTTTGTGGCAAGTAGCATGTCTGCAATGCTGTGATCTTTTTCTTTAGCATAATACCAAGCGGTAGCGGTAATCCCATTGGGAGAATCAAGCTGTACACCATGCTCCAATAGTAACAAGATTGCGTCCTTTTGCTTAAATTTTATCGCCTTTTTTAATACACTATCCCCTAGCCTATCCTCCGCTTCCAAATCCGCTCCCTGCTCAATAAGTAACGCAATCGTTTCAAGCGGCATACGGTAGGTTAAAAACAACATAAGTGGTGTTCGACCAGCTTCATCACGTTCGTTTACATCAAGTATTTTTACAGCTTCATATACTTGATTCACATCTTTTGTCTTACATATTGATAACCAATCCATATTAAAAACCACCTTTGGGCGTATTCAAATTAAATATATTTAATATTAATATATTTTATAGTGGGAATTCCATAGGTACGTTAAAAAAGGAGCGATTTAAATGACAGATAAACATGATGAAAAAGACAATGTTAACGCAAACCATGACTTAGGGGCGGAAGACGTGCAAGCCCCAGGCTGGGATGCGATTGATGAGACCGTCCATCGCTTATATGGTGATCAACAACCTAAGCATTATGGAACGATGATCCCCTATATGCTTGGTGGCGAAGACCCTTTAGATGGGATCAGTGTGTTTGAAGCCAGCGCTCCTTTTCCACATTGGCATTTTGTTACGTATGGCTTCTCAGAATTATATGAAAAGGAATCTAGCAATCTTGAATATAGTGGCTATGGCTTCGAGCTTACATTTCGTTTACGGAAAAATAGCGATGAAACAGAACCACCTGCATGGGCGTTAAACTTGTTGCAAAATATGGGGCGTTATGTGTTTCAGAGTGGAAATATTTTTCGTTCTGGTGACTATTTAAATGCCAATGGCCCTATTTGTTTAGGCTCTGATACAGAGCTTAAAGCGTTAGCATATATTAGCGATCCTCAATTACCTCCAATGGAAACTCCAAATGGGCAAGTTGAGTTTATTCAGATGGTCGGGATAACCTTAGAGGAGTTTGAGGCGATGCATCTATGGTCAGGGACTGCGCTTCTACAAGCCTGCGAGGAATATATGCCTTTATGGATTACAGATTTGGACCGCTCTTCATTGATGTCTATTCCAGCAGTTAGCCAAGCCGTAGAGCAAGGTATATTGTCCGACGGTTCAAGCACTGGTTATTTATTTATCGAGAAGCTTTCATGGAAATCTGCTGTAGATGATGCACCTAGCTCTCCAGCGATGCTTACGCTTGGAGCGAATCAAGTCATTATTTTAGGGAAAATGCTCCAAGGCCGTATTTTAAAGGGACGAAATCTCACCTTGTCTAATAAAGACCATTCGATCGTTTTAGAACCAGGTGAACAACCACAAATTATAGAAGAAAACGACTTTGTTCGCATTATATTAAATCATGACTTAGTAAATGAGTTACTTCCTAAACTACAACCTATCACAAATCAATTTACAATACCTCAATTAAATGGGCTTTTATTTAATATCGAACCCTCGTACATTAAAGACCAGGATGGAAATGTAATTGAAACGATTGGTTAACTGTCTATTTTGACATAAAAGATGATTACCCACTACACTAAGGTTATGGGGTAATCATTTTTTAACTGTATGTAAGAAGGAGAAAAACTACGCTAATGTCCAAACGAGGAAAAAAGATTCTAATCATCTTGTTAACGCTTGGTTTCATAACCTCTCTAGGTACAAATGTATTTTTGTATAAATCAAATTCACACAATAGAAGCTCAACAGATTATTTGAAAAAGCAATACAATACAATGTTATCTCAGTATGAACAAAGCATTATATCGATTTCACAAGATATTATATCCATGATAGAAACTGGGATAGATCAAAAAAAGCTTAGTAGCCACGACATATTACTTTTATACAAACTCTATGCTGACTTAGATAAAGACCAGCGAACCTATGCCTCTTATGTACAAGACTATAACTCACCCGATGGAAAAAAAGTATTCCCGTTAGACACTAATGAACCTATTATCCTTAACTATGCACCTGGCCTTATCTACTTCAATTCAAGTATTGCTATGTTTGGCCAACTAAGCATGCAAAACAGTTCTCATTCTGAAGTCGTTATTACTAACGAATTAGAAAAACGTTTAAAGCTAACAATTGAAATCCTTAAACTTAATAAAGCCGTTTATGAGAAATACATTACTCAAGACTTCGACGCATGGTCAGATGAGGCAGTGTTACCTCGTTTAAAATTACAACAGGAGCTACTACAATTATCTACAAAACTAACTGAGCTTGATGTAGAGCTATCCAAATTAAATAATTAAATCGGGCGTAAACAGAGCTTGACAATACTTAGGAGGTTGCTACAGTGCAGGGAGTGGCTTCAACCGCTGTTAAGGTCCCATTTTCTTTTATAACTTGAGAAAAGATGATGAAAATGTGACCTTAAAGGCGGCCGCTATCGCTTCTCCACCATCTCCCTGCCCCTTCGCTATGTTTGCTTATTGTCAAGTACTACTTTACACCCCACTCCAACGCTTATCATGTCGGATATGAATGCCAAATTGATCTAACACCTTCATTACTTGATGGGTAACAAGATCATCAATGCTTTGGGGTGAGTTATAAAACGATGGCATGGGTGGCACAATGCTAACCCCTAGCTTGGCTAGCTTTAACATATTTTCTAAATGAATCGCATTTAGTGGTGTTTCTCTAGGACATAAAACTAACTTGCGTCCTTCCTTCAGCATCACATCTGCGGTACGTGAAATCAAAGAATCAGAATACCCATGTGTGATTGCAGCCAACGTCTTCATACTACATGGCATAATAATCATACCGTCATTTAGAAATGAGCCGCTGGAGACCGAAGCACCTAGATTAGCATTGTCATACAATACATCTGCCAAGCCTTCCAAATAATCTAACTGGTACATCGTTTCAACCTCTAGATTTGTTTTAGCCCAATTGCTAATAATGACATGTGTCGTCACATCAGGTTGTGCTTTAAGCACCTCTAATAGTTTAACGGCATAAATCGTGCCCGTTGCTCCTGCAATACCTACAACGATATTCATAGTTCCCTCCATGCAAAGGATAAGTTCATCAAGTCCAAGTATCCCTCTGTTGTTATGTTGTTCTGTTATTGATCTTCTAGCTTTAAATTTACCCAGTTCCCTTGACGGAATACAGGTTCAATCGTTCCATCTGACAATTCACCATCAATATTTAATTGAGCAGAGCCAACCATGAAATCCACATGTGTAAGGCTCACATTCACGCCACGCTCAAGCAATTCCTCTTCGGTTAGCTTAGTTCCCCCTTCAATATTTACGGGATATGCACTTCCTAATGCAAAATGACAGGAGGCATTTTCATCAATCCCTGTATTGTAGAAAACACGATTCATTCTGGAGATTGGGGAATCATGAGGTACTAATGCTACCTCGCCTAAATGGGATGCTCCTTCATCTGTTGCTAATAACGCTGTGAGATGCTCACGTCCCGATTTTGCATCGTATTCTACGACCTTGCCATCCTTAAATGTAAATGTAATCCCTTCAACAAGACAGCCATTCAAATTTAGTGGCATCGTACTAGTTACAGTCCCATTCACGCCTGTGCGAAGTGGCATCGTATAAATTTCTTCTGTTGGCATATTGGCAACGAAATAATGGCCTGCGCCGTTGTGATCGCCCCCACCTAACCATAGGTAGCCTTCTGGCAATTCAACATGTAAATCTGTGCCAGGTGCAGTATAATGTAAGCTCTTATAACGCTTCTCATTCATAAACTGCTGACTCCGCTTTAAGTAAGAAATATGCTCCTGCCAAGCCTCTACAGGGTCACCTTCACCTACGCGGTTCATTTGGAATACGGCTTCCCACATTGCATCAAGCTGCTTCTCCTCAGGGACATCTGCGAAAACCTTTTTAGCCCAAGCCTTTGTTGGTGCTTTAATTAAAGACCAGCTAATAATATTGTTTCTCGTATATGGCTGGAATTTTTGACGTGCGATTGCTGCCGCCTTCACAGATCTTGATACTCTTGTTGGATCGATACCGGCAAATAACTCCGGATCAGGCACTTTTATATGTAATAAGGCACCGCCTGCTTCAGCCAATTGCTCCATCTTATCGGCTTGCCATTTAGGATAATAATCAAACGTGTCTTCAGCAGCCTTCTCATAACGAAGCTTCGTAATCTGCTCGTCGATCCAATCGACCTCAACAAATTTTGCCCCCGCTTCATATGCCTTTGCAACGATCAGACGTGTGAATTCAAATGTTTCTATCGGTGCCTGCACAAGTAATAGCTGTCCTGGCTGAATATTTACACCAACCTTAACGACCAACTGTGCATATTTATCTAATAAAACATCAAAATTATTGCCCATTTTTTCTCCTCCTCTAAAGCCTTATGCTTCTATTGTAGCTTAAAATCAAATAAACACGAAATTTGGTTATCGCTCTATTAGGCCTAATATCATATCGATGAGTAGCTCTGGCTGATCCCACATCACATAATGTCCACTAGCTTCCGCAATTATCATTTCCGTATTGCTAGATATCGCTAGCATTTGCTGTTGCCCCTCCATCCAAATTTGCTCTAATTGCTTCCCTCCCTCTTTTGAAATCCCCAAACTAGCATAATTAGGAGCAATACCTCTAGCAATAATTTTAACAGGAAGTTCACCCAAGTTTTGTTCAGCAATTAATTCCTCAGTTAAATAAGCTAACGTTCCTTCCTCTTCTTTGGCTTTAAAAAAGCTTGCTTTTGCAGTCACATTAATAAATTCATCACGTTTATCTGGCTCAATTAATCCTTCCAGTAATACATTCTTAAATAAACGCATTACACCCGAATGCTTTAGTAGCATGATCAACCCAGAAGAGAGTTGACCCTTAATATTTTCTCGCTTATATATTGAAGCTGTCAGACGTTCATCATTTTCAGGCCTTGCATCAACAAGAACAAGTCCAGCCACCTGATCCCGATACTCCTGAGCAAACAATCGTGCATACATTCCCCCTAAGGAGTGACCAACCATAATATAAGGCCCATGAAGCCCCTCTTTTTGTAGCGCGGTATACAGCTCTTGTACAATATTTTTACCACTTCGCTCTTGGGTAGCAGTCTCACTCCAACCGTAACCTGCACGATCATACGTAACTACAGTTGCGTATTGAGATAACTGCTTCGGAATATCATACCATTCAAGGCTAGTTTCACCACTCCCAGACTCAAAAATAATCGTTGGTGATCCTTGCCCCATTTTGTTGATATGTAACGAAAAACCGCCTACATCCACCAACTTCCCTGGCATAGGATAGCTACTCTCCGCATTTTTAGTAGCAATCCATTCAAATATAAATCCAGATGTGATCAATACAACAATAAATAAAATACTAAAATAAAAAAATCTCATCCTTTTCTTTTTTCTCTGCCCCGTAGGATTATCAGATCGCGATTGCTTAGCTATATTTTGCTGATTTTTTTGTTGAATTTCTTTATTTAGTATCATTTTGTATTGGACTCCTTTTAAGAATTTTTATTTAATACATCGTATTATTTAATTTCATTTTCATTTTAGCACATTGTATTAAATAAAAAAACAAGTATACTTTAGCTATGCCTAAAATTGTAGATCATGAAAAACAACGTCAACTTGTCGCCGATGCTGCTATACGATTAATCAAAAAAGGAGGATTAGAACACGCCACTGTGCGGAATATTGCGGTTGAGGCTGGATTATCGGTAGGCTCAATGCGGCATTACTTTTCCACACAAGCCGATTTGTTTACTTTTTGCATGAACATATTTATTAAACGTGTCCAAGAGCGAGTCAGAAATACGGATATGGATAATGATCTCTTTGCTAATGATCCCTTTACGGGATTACAAGCTATATTAATGGAGTTTATACCCTTTGATGAGGATCGAAAAATGGAGATGGAGGTTTGGCTTTCGTTTACTGCAAAAACATTAGTACATCCGGGATTACAAGCCGTTAGTGAGCAAATGTATGAGGGGATTCGGGGTGTGGTCAAGTTTGTGTTAGAACAGCTCACCGTCTATAAGCTAGCAAAACCTAACTTAAACCTAGCCTTAGAAACATACAAGCTCAGTGCTTTAATGGATGGGCTGGCTGTTCACTTAATCACGCAACCAGGACACGTTACCCATGCCATGGCTGAACAAATCATAAATGAGCATTTACGAAGTCTATGTATATAAAATGCCATGAATCAATTTGTAATTAAAGAATCCTGACATCAACAAAGGGGGCAAATGATGCTTGCAATTATCATTGCATGTGAAGTTTTATTTTGGGTATTTGTTTTAGCTGGATTAGTGTGTCGATATTTGTTACGAATGCGGAGGCTAGGAGCGCTCTTACTATTTTGTACACCCATAATAGATATCGTATTGTTAGTAACAACCAGTCTGCACTTAAAAAACGGGGCTACCGCGGATTTTGTACATGGACTTGCCGCTATTTATATCGGTTTATCTATCGCTTTTGGCCACTCTATGATTAAATGGGCAGATGTCCGTTTTGCACATCGTTTTGCCGGTGGACCAGCCCCGGTTAAGAAGCCAAAATTTGGAGCCGCTCATGCACGTCATTTAAGAATAGGCTGGCTACAGCATTTATTAGCATGGGTCATTGGTTGCTTATGTCTCTACGGCGTGATTTGGTACGTAGGTGCGCCTGAGCGAACAGAGCCATTAAAGCAATTTTTTCAAACTTGGACGATGATACTTGGGATCGATTTTCTTATCAGCTTTAGCTACACGTTATGGCCTCGTAAGGAAGGATCTGGCTCTCAAAGTGGATAAAAATAACCCGAGCTATTTACGACATTCTACACAGGACTCAGTCCTTTAGAGTATCGTAAATTAGGTCGGGTTTTTTATTACTAATTTTATTATGTTTGCATCACAATAACAAAATTAAGATTGCACTAATACTGGCTCTGCATAAGCATTTGCCAATTGGCGAATTTTTTTCTTCACTACCTCAGGTGGTTCTACCTTAGGTGCAGATGGATGAAGCAACCATGATTTCACAAAGTGAGTATCAGAAACTTGATACAATGGTGGCTCCTTCTCACGATCAATATTCATTGCATATTCACTACGTAATGAAAAGGCATCCCCTTTAGGTGGATGAATTAAATCCGGTGGTGTACCAGGAATTGCCGTTAACATATCATCATGTCCTTCTAAGCTAGGCATAGATGCTAATAAGCCCCAAGTATAAGGATGACGTGGATCGTAGAAAATTTCCTCTGACGTTCCGATTTCGACAATTTGTCCTGCATACATTACAGCTACACGATCTGCAATATTGGCAACAACACCAAGATCGTGTGTAATGAAGATAATCGAGGTTTCGATTTTTTGCTGTAAATCCTTCATTAAATCCAAAATTTGAGCTTGGATTGTAACGTCAAGTGCTGTTGTAGGCTCGTCCGCAATCAATAGCTTCGGATTAGCAGCAAGTGCCATTGCAATTACGACACGTTGACGCATGCCTCCACTAAATTCATGTGGATATTGATCTACACGACGCTTAGGATCAGGAATCCCTACAAGTCCTAGCAGCTCAATTGCACGTAAATAAGCGGCATTATTATTCATGTTCTCGTGAGTAACTAACACTTCCATGATTTGTTTGCCTACCTTCATCGTTGGGTTCAACGATGTCATCGGGTCTTGGAATATCATTCCAATTTCCTTACCACGAATTTTACGCATTTGATTTTCGTTCTTACTAATAATTTCCTGACCATTAAAAATGATTTGACCACGTTTATATTGACCATGCGGCTTAGGTATAAGCTTCATTATCGCTTGAGAAGTCACACTTTTACCAGATCCAGATTCACCAACAATCGCTAGCGTCTCCCCTTTATCTACGTGAAAGCTGACACCACGAATAGCTTGAACCTCACCGCCATGTGTTTTAAATGATATCGCCAAATCCTTTACTTCTAACAAATGTGTCATATTCCACCTCCAAACTCATGATACTAAATCATCATACATACTAATATATCATTAAATACGTCTATATTTCCATCCTCTTGTCATAGTTCATACAATAATAATATTTGCTACTTTTCCATAAAATTGTCTAGCGTGCTTCACTAGTTCTAACTAGACCTAACAATTTGCGATAATAAAACGCAGCATCCTTATATTTTCGATTTTCCTCCGATACGATTGCAAGTAATTCATACAGCTGCTCTAGCCGTAATCTTTGTCCCGATTGTTCAAAATAAGGTAAGCATTCCAGGCTATATTTCAGAAAAGAATCAGAATCCCCTTGTGATAAAGCAAATTGAGAACAATAGAAAATTTTTGCCATCGCTTGCTCCAGATTAAATGTCTCTCCATTCAACCTGTGTAATACTGCCCCTAATTCTCCCCAGTTTTTTTCAATATAAGCAAGCTCACCACGATAAATTAATAAGGTAGACTTCATTGCTTGCTGAATAACAGCAGACCTACTAGCAAGCCATGCTTCATAATCGTCAATTTCCGCCAACGCCTGTTCATTTTGTCCCAGCATTGTCAACATTACAATTCGATTATTAAAAATGATACTTTGCAATTCTTCTCTCTCTTTTGCGTTATGAAGATGATGTTCTGCTTTTGTTAATGCCATTAATGCATCACCGTACATTCCTGTTGCAAAGCAATTTCCACTATGGGCAATATAGAGAGAAGATAATCGATCCTCACGATTATACTCATCATTATGCTGCAATAACTGTTCAAATATATGATAGGCTTGCTCATGTTGGGTAGTATGTACACTTCCCTCTAATTGTAAGCTACGGATCATATACCAAACATCACTTCCCACCACAAGCTGTGGTACCAGTTTGCTGGCACAACGTAAAAGCTCCCCGTATTCATTTTGTTCACGATGCTTATATATTTTATAAAATAATAATGCTTTGTTTAAAGGGCTTGGCAACCTGTTTTCATTTTTGTAGATGTATTTATGCAAATAAAAATCTAAATAATGCTCATGGATATATTGATATGCCACCTGATCACGAACCTGCTGGTAATAAACGGCTTTCATTAGTGCAACCGTTAGCTCTACTACTAAGGCATCGTGGTGATCATCAAATAAAATAATATTGTGCTCTGTTTGCTCCTTGAAAGGCTTTGAAAACTCCATAAATACATACTCTGCTTGCTTTATTACTTCTTGATCTTGCTTAGATGCATTTGTAATATATGAAGGCTTCACACCAAGGCGATGAGCCACCGCTGCCCCAAGATCGCTTTGTAACGGATAGCGGTCTGCTAAAATGTTGGCAAAGTGCGTCCCTGTAACAAGTCCCTCTACCAGCTGCTTACGTGTTATGTTTTTTTTCTTACATAGAAACTCAATGCGTTCTTTGAGCATCCCTCTTCCCCCACACACACTAGATTCTTTTTTTATCATACAAAAATATGGCGTGGTCGCGAATTCACCCAAACGTATGATGTTTGCACAATTCAGATAAAGACAAGTCCATAGGTGAACGGTAAATTTTGAGCACGTAAAAACCTAATTTATTGAAATCGTTCATGATGTTGTAATAAAAATCACGTTTGAATAAGCTTTGTTGTGCTATATTGTAAATATTCAAAGATTTGAATATATGGAGATTAAAAAATATGAATCAGAATCAAAGTATTCAGCAATTTAAAGCTGACTTTTTCAAAGCATTATCTCATCCGATGAGAATCCGTATTCTTGAGGTGTTAAGTGAAGGCGAGCAAAATGTGAATGAGCTTCAAGTCATTTTAGGCTCAGAGGGTTCTGCTGTATCTCAGCAGCTTGCTGTTCTTCGTGCTAAAAATTTAGTTAACAGCGTGAAGGAGGGAACTACGGTTGTTTATTCTCTTCGTGATCCACTCATTAAGGATTTGTTAGATGTAGCGAAGCAAATTTTTAACAATCACTTAATCGAGTCGATTTCACTACTAGAAGGAATCAACAAGGAAATTTAGTTTATGTCAATGTAAAGTCTGTTTATTTGTTTACCTATCTCCCCGTCACTGTGCGGGGAATCTTTGTGTGCGTTGCCTAGACATGATATTTGCATTGCATACACATTACAGTAGAACTTCACTATGATCAGAAAAGAAGGTTTTCAAAAAATGAATTGGCGCGGTCGTTATCTAAACTATAATGCAGGTAAATTTCGTAAAGATTTAATTTCAGGATGTATTGTTGGGATCATTGCAATTCCACTTGGTATGGCATTCTCCATCGCATCTGGGGTAAAGCCTGAATATGGCTTATATACCACTATCATTGCAGGAATTCTAATCTCACTATTAGGTGGGTCAAAGTTTCAAATTGGTGGGCCAACAGGTGCATTTATTCCAATCCTGTTAGCGGTCGTCTTGCAATACGGATATGAAAATTTATTAATTGCTGGCTTTTTGGCAGGGATCATTTTGGTGCTAATGGGTGTATTTCGGTTAGGCGCCTTAATTAGATACATTCCGCGTCCCGTTACGATTGGATTTACAGCAGGGATTGCGGTTACTATTTTTAGTGGTCAAATTGGAAATTTTTTAGGGCTACGTGGCCTTGAGCGTCATGAATATTTTTATTACAACATGGCTGAAATTGTAAAACATATCTCTTCCATAAACATATACAGCATTATTACAGCAGGCATCTGCTTAACGGCATTATTAATTACTCCTAAGTATTTACCAAAGGTTCCAGCGTCACTTGTAGGCATCCTGTTATCAACAGCCGCTAGCATTTGGTTATTCCCAGGCAAAGTGACAACCATCGGTTCCTCCTATGGTGCAATACCAGGTGGATTACCACAGCTTCATAGCCTTGATCTCAGCTTATCTAATATATCCTCAATGCTCCAGCCTGCCTTAATTATTGCCATGTTAGGTGGGATCGAATCGCTATTATCTGCCGTTGTTGCAGATGGGATGACGAATAGCAGACACAATAGTAACCGAGAATTAATTGGGCAAGGTGTTGCTAATATTGTTGCGCCTTTATTTGGTGGTATTCCTGCCACAGGTGCAATTGCGAGAACAGCAACCAACATTAAAAACGGTGCGGTTTCCCCCATCTCAGGGATTATCCATGGCGTCGTTGTTTTGCTTATTGTCGTTTTATTTGCACCCTATGCCTCAAATATCCCATTAGCGAGCATGGCTCCAATTTTGATGATGGTCGCTTGGAATATGAGTGAGCGCAAATCGTTTGCCGCGATGTACAAAACACGCAGTGGTGATACCATTATTTTGTTAGTTACCTTCCTGCTGACTGTATTTACAACTTTAACGACTGCAGTTGAGGTGGGGTTAATATTAGCTGTCATTTTATTTGTAAAACGAATGAGTGAGGCATTAAAAATTAATCAGGTATTACCTGACCACTCCAGATTACATGATAAAGTAGAAGCACATGTAGTAACTGAAGATCATAATTGCCCGCAGATCGGTATTTTTAATGTGGAGGGTCCATTATTTTTTGGGGCATCAGGCCCTTTTGAGGATTCACATCTGCATTCTGCTGGACACAAAATTATTATTATTAGAATGGGCAAAGTACCCTTTATGGATACGACTGGTGAAGCCAACTTCGCAAGCCTGGTTAAAAAACTTCAAGCTAGTGGCATTAAGCTTGCCGTTACAGATATTCAGCCTCAGCCTTTAGCTTTATTACAACGGACGGGTTGCTATAAATTGATTGGTGAAGAGCAATTTTATAAGCATACTAGCGATGCCTTAGCCTATGCTTTAAGTCAGATTAAAAGAAAAACGTGTCTGGGCTGTGAGCATTTTGCTTTTCGGGAATGTAAGGCACTTAGCTCAACTCAAGAAGCAGATCATAAGGTTGCAGTACGAGGCGCAGAGGTCGTTACTCCATCTTAAACTTATGTCATTCAAGGTTAAGATGGAGGCTTGGTGCTCCATAAGCAATGAAAAGGCCCCTAAAAAGTTTGACACGGTTATTTCATTAGGTAGCTTGTATTAAAATGAGTTCGGTATTATACGAACTCATTTTAATTTCATTATATTTAAAACATGTGATACTAACTTACTTATCGAACCTTTATAAAAATTTATCATTCTCAGCCTTTCGTTATTGATTCTTCTTGAATATATTACAATTTCCCCCTGCTGGAAACAGCTTCTAATTAAGAATTAACGCTGGTCGCTAATGTTTGCACCACTATTGTATTGGGACAATGCAGTAGTTGGATCGTATGGAGGACCAGTGGGAGTACCTACCAATAAGGCGATATCAACAGCGTTTTGGGGTATTCCCCAGGAGTTGTTGGAGAAAACAAATATAGCTCCATCTACTACCCAACCTCTGGTGTTATACACCACATTATCTAGAATGTACCCTGTAGAGCCAGGATTAAAATAAGCTGGCTGTCTTAATGAATACAAAAGGTTATCTTGAGCAATAAGATTCGTCACACCACCTTGCGTGAGAAAGCCGCGATTTACAACCCAACCTGAAGAGGGGCCAGCCTGAGGAGGCCCGAAAATAACATTATTCATCAATTTGTGATTCGAGCCAGCTAATTGGATAAACTCCACGGCATACGGTAGATCACTGGTAATAGTCAGTCCGTCAAAAGTAACTCCTGTACCCGTTATCAAGAACGCAATAACAGCTGCTTGCAATACAATTCGTGTATTAGGATAGCCTTTAAGGGTTACATCCGCTATATTGACTGTTATTGTGGACGTTACGGGATAAGTACCCTCCAATACATTTACAACTCCTGTAGGCGATACTGCGGCAAGCCCAGCCTGAATCGTTCCAAACGGACTGGCTTGTGTTCCGTCTCCCCCTACTGCACCAGCTTGAACATAAACTTCAAACGGATTTGGCTCGATTGCCCCTGTGGCACCGGTGACTCCTGTTGCACCTGTTGCTCCCGTGATTCCCGTCACTCCTGTAGCCCCTGTTGCGCCTGTTGCTCCCGTGATTCCCGTCACTCCTGTAGCTCCTGTTGCGCCTGTTGCTCCCGTTACACCTGTTGCTCCCCCTCCAGTTGGACCTGTTGCTCCCGTGATTCCCGTCGCTCCTGTCGCTCCTGTAGCCCCAGTAGCACCAGTAGCACCTGTCGCTCCCCCTCCAGTTGGACCCGTTGCTCCCGTTGCTCCCGTCGCTCCTGTTACTCCCGTAGCCCCAGTAGCACCTGTCGCTCCCCCTCCAGTTGGACCTGTT
Organism: Paenibacillus turicensis; assembly: GCF_017873435.1. Taxonomy (GTDB): domain Bacteria; phylum Bacillota; class Bacilli; order Paenibacillales; family Paenibacillaceae; genus Fontibacillus; species Fontibacillus turicensis. Next base: position 213,841 of record NZ_JAGGKG010000004.1, read on the forward strand.
GCTCCCGTTGCTCCCGTCGCTCCTGTAGCTCCTGTTACTCCCGTAGCCCCAGTAGCACCTGTCGCTCCCCCTCCAGTTGGACCTGTTGCTCCCGTTGCTCCTGTCGCTCCTGTAGCTCCTGTTACTCCCGTAGCGCCTGTAATTCCCGGAGTAGTATTGATGGCCTGCATGAGCACCACTTCGTCTATCAGTGTGCTACTCGTACCGGCAGCTGCTAAATTACTGAAAGACAACTGAGCAAAGGCAGCATTCACTGGAGCTTGAATAGACACCCCTTCATACACCTGCCAGCTTGTATTTTGCAGACTGCCCTGTGGAATAACTAAAGTAATTCCTGTAATCAAAAAATTTATGCTAGAATCAAAAAAATTCAGTGTAACGGCAATCCCTGAGTTGGGTAGTGTTGAGATAGTTTTTGCTAAAGAAAATCCAACATAATAACCTTGCATTGGTTGAACAGCAACTATTTGCTGTACAGATGCTGAGACGGTTCCTCCCGCCATCTCAGCACAACGAGAACCTTCCTTGGAGCCTGTGCTTATGACAGCATTCACTGGAAACCAGCCAGTAAAGCCTGCTTCAAAGCTCGGATTCACCAATACATTGTTTAGCTGAATCGCCATACTTTCCAAGACCCCTCTCTTTATTTTTTTATCACTTAAGTTTATTTAAAAAACACTTAACTTTGTTCATGCTAAAACATCCTATTCTAGTCTCTATATTTTTTCTACAAACTTTAGTAGTTAAAATAACTATTTTTCAAAATATGGTACATATGGACCTGTCACGAAGGAAAATAAGGCTAAATGCAAAATGAGCAAATAATTTGTCGTCATTTATTGTAATGCAACCATAGTTATACATAATTTAAGAAGAAAATGCTCAAACTACTACATAATAAACCTAAAAGCTAACGAAGTAGATGATGAAAATAGAATGAAAATTGTTATAGAAAAGGAGCCTTCAACTATGTTTTTATTATGGTCGTTATTAATTGGCGGGAGTATCGGATGGCTTGCAGGGATCATTGTAGGTAGAGATATTCCGGGTGGGGTTTTAGGCAATGTGGTGGCAGGTTTTGTTGGTGCTTGGATTGGTAATTTATTTTTAGGAAGCTGGGGGCCTGTGCTAGGTACATTTTATATTTTTCCAACGCTGTTAGGCGCAATCATATTAGTGCTTATCGTTAGCCTAATTATGAGCTCATTGTTACGTAGTCGCTCATAGCTAATTAGCAAGTCTATCGTTAAATTTCATCGTAAGTTTAGGGTATTGTAAGCTCAATCATTGTAAGGCATAGTAGAATAAACGTTAGAAGCGAACGAAACTACAGGCGGCTGGGACAAAAGCATTTCAGCTAATGAAAAACCCGAACTATTTTATGGAATTCTATTTGAATTCCGTTATAGTTCGGGTTTTAATCATTTGTAATGCTTACATGAAGTAGCTATTATTCGACTTTAACAACATTAAAATGAGTTATGTCCCAGCCTCCTCCTACGTTACGGACGCGCCTTCCTCGCGAAATTCTGACGGTGTCATGCCAGTAATTTTTTTAAATACTTGCGTAAAATATCGTGGGTCTTGATAACCAACCAGTGGTGCAACCTGATACACCTTGACATTGCTATTTTTCAAAATATATTTTGCCTTATCCATTCTAATTTTAGTTAAATATTCTAGGAAGGTATAGCCTGAAACCTGCTTAAACAACATGCAGAAGTGACTAATACTCAGATCGATCAGCTCTGCAACCTCTTCCATGCTTAGATCCTTATGATAATTGTTATGAATATAATCTTGAGCTTTTGCGATCACAGTTTCAACATTTTCTTTATTGTGATTGGTTAATCCTTCATTAATCCATTTGCTAAAGTTTGTTTTTAGCACCTGAATCATTTCCACCAACGTTCCTTGTGATTGTAGCTCCTGAAGAAGCCCCTCTAATGACCATTCCAACAACAAATTTAATTGTTCAAATTGACGATAAATCACCACGGTTAAACGAACAATAATGCCCTCCGCCGTGACTTTTGATAACGCTTGTTTTTCAATGTAGCTTTGAAAATCATTTAGCAACGATAACATTACTTTTTCGTTTAATGTACGAATCGCTTCCAATATATCGTTTTCTAATTTTTTAGGATATTTCACCTCAGTCTGCTGTAGCTCTGACTCTTGGTGCACAGCTTGATCCACCAATACAGCTTCACTACCAAGATAAAAGCGTTTATACAACGCCTTGGTTGCACTGGTATAGGCATGACTAAGTTGATTTATTCCATTTACATTTAAGCTAAACCCAATGGAGCATTGAAGCTTCGTATTGGCTTTAATCTGTTGAATGATATCAGCACCTAATGCTTCCTTCCGCCTATGATGAGAGCCACGGAACAACAAAATCCATTCTCCTGTATGAAAAGGGAACACCGTTAATCCATCATGCGTGATTGACCACTCTTCAAGAATGTTACGTATAGCAAATAACCATAAACGCTTTTCTTCCATTGCCCACTCTTCATTTAGCTTCAAATAATGGTCTAATTGCACCACGGCCATAAAATATTCTTGCTCAAGCTCACTATTTTCCAGCCAAGCTAGCTGCTGGAGGGAAGGGGCTCCACCTTCAATAAATTCAGCAATCATCCGCTCCTTCGCAAGCATGGACAACACATGCACGGAATGAAGTAAATGATCATTTTCAATTTGCTTTTCTAAATTAACTTTTGCACGTTTAATCATTTCTATCAATTCTTCATGATCAATTGGCTTTAGCAAATAATCAAAAGCACCTTCACGTAATGCTTCTCGCGCGTATTCAAACTCACCATAACCACTTATAAAAATAAACAGCCGTTTAGGATTATCAGATAACACCCGCTTCATTAAAGTGATCCCATCAATCCCAGGCATACGAATATCACTTATAATCATATGTGGGGATAGCTCATTCACCATCGCTAGCGCCTGCTCTCCATTTCTTGCTTCACCAACGATCGAAATATTAAGCTCTTCCCATGGAATGGCTACCTTCAGGCTTCTCAAAATTATAGGTTCATCATCAACAAGAATGACACGAAAAGGTTGGTCTAATTGGTTCATCTTTCCTCCCCCAATGCTATCAATTGTATTACGGAAGAGCATTCTCTCTTTGCTTCCAATAATCCAGCGATGAAGATTGAAGTGCGGTTAGCGCCTGCTCTGCGTTCATATTTCCCTCAATCATTTCTTCAATCACTTTTAAAAAGGACTTTTTCACCTCAGGCGATAACACATTATCATAAGGTACAAATGTACCCTCACTATGCTCCATCACATTCATAACCTGCATAAAAATAGAACCGGTTTTTGTTGAATCAAATGGAATTTTCACCGCTGGAATACGTAAGCCTGCATACACAATTTGACTTTGTACCTTGGTGCTAAAAAAAGATTGAAGCAGCTTTAACGCCGCTTCCTTTTGCCCTTCCTCTAACGTAGAAGATACACCAATGCCAATCGTATATCCCCCAGCCATCGACCTTGGGCTATCACGCTTCAGTGCTGGAAACGGAAGGACACCTACTTTTTCACGAAAACTAGCATCAACATTTTCATCTTGGAATAAGTTAATATCCCAATTTCCATTCAAATACATTGCAGCTTGCCCTGATGTAAATGTCTCTATCGCTTGCTCTGTTGATAAAGTATTTGCGGAGGAGCTAAAGGCCCCTTCTCCAACCCATTGCTCAAATTGCTTAAAGGCAAGCAAATATTGATCGTTTAAATAACTGATATGACCATGCTGAACAATTTGCTCAAACACCTTAGGTCCTGCATAGCGATCCATTAAATAATGCACAAATATGGCGGCAGGCCAACGATCTACATTGCCTAAAGCAAATGGAGTGTAGCCATTTTTCTTCAAGGTTACAATCGCCTCATTAAGCTCCTCGATCGTAACTGGCTCTTTAATCCCAAGCGATTTAAAAATGGCGCGATTATAATATAAAGGCTCGGCGTTCCCTTCAATGGGCAAACCGTATATTCGATCATTAAATGTCCACAGCTGCAAATCCTGAAAGGAATTAGACCAACCATTGTTATGGACAAAGTCAGTTAAATCCATTAACCGATTGCTGCGAGCATAAGGCTCAATTTCAGCACCACCAAACAATACAAACATATCTGGTGGGGTTCCAGTGACCATTTCACTTTTTAGCTTTTGTTCACGATGAACCGTTTGATCCATACCTTCAAAGCTGACCTTCACATTTGGGTTGTCCTTTTGAAATTGTTCAATAATACGCTCAAATATTGCTAAGATCGGTTTATCATGCTCCTTCGTCCAAAAATGGCGAAAGGTTAGCGTAATTTTCTCATCCTGTACTTCCTCCACCATATCAGAGCTTTTTGGTAACACTAATAGCAATAATGCGCTTACTATTCCAACAATAATGAGGACAACAATACCCCAGCCCCAATTCCTTAACCACTTCATTGTCTCTCCCCCTCCTATGGAAGTATTTTGGGTATTCGAATTGAAATCGTTGACCCAAAACCAGGGGAAGAGCAAATCATAATGCCATAATATCCTCCGAATTGAAGATGTAAGCGTTCATGCACATTTTTTAAGCCTACCCCATTTTCACGATACTTTTTTAAACTGCCATCATTTTTCTCCCATAAAAGATCTAACGTAATTGGATCAAAGCCAGGTCCATTGTCTATGACGTGAATAAAAATATCATTAGAGGCTTCTCTCGCCACGATCGCAATTGAACCTTTTTGTTCCATCGGCTCGATGGCATGATACAGTGCATTTTCGACAATAGGCTGTACAATTAACTTCTGCGTCATAAAATATTTCAGTGAATCTGGGATATCAATTTCATATGAAAATTTATCTTCAAAGCGATATTTTTGAATATCCAAATAATGACGAACATGCTCAAGTTCCATAGTTAATGGGATTAATTCTTGGTTTTCACTAATACTGATACGTAGTAGCTTTCCTAGTGAAATAACCATTTTGCTAATATCTCGATTGCCATGTATAACCGCTAAAGAATTAATCGATTCTAAAGAATTGTAAATAAAATGAGGATTAATTTGCGCCACCAAGGCACGTAGCTCTACTTCCTTCTTACGCGCTTGCTCTGTTTGCACCTGTTGAATTAGTTCATTGATTTGTGAGCTCATTCGGTTGAACCCGTCAATTAACATATCTGTTTCATCATCGGCTCTGCGCTTTGATTTAATAGGAACAAAAATCCCTTGCTGTACTCGCTTCATTCCATTTACGGCACTAATAATACTTTGAACCATTCTTCTTATGAAAAAGCGATCAAATAAAAATGCAGCGATTAATGATACGATCAACAATATTCCTGCAATATTTCGAATCGAAACCGACTCGGATGTAATGAGTTGCTTTGGTGTTATCGCTACTAAATACCATCCTTTGTTATGTGACGGCAAATACGTAATTAAAGATTTTTCACCTAAATAGCTATCTGTATAATAGCCTTTACGATTGGTATAGTTTTCTCTTAAAAATGGAAAGTTGCTTTGCTCCCCAATGTGTTTTCCAGATTTATCAAATACAATGTTGCCTTCTTTATTTACTAATAAAATATCACCTTGCTTAAGTGTTGCTGCTTCCCAAAATACCTGCTCCAAAATATCGGGTTTAATGTAAATGACAGCGATCCCAATATTCTCTAAAGAATAATAATCTTTAATCACCCTAGCCTGAATCAGAACTGGTTTCCCCGCCAAAGATGAACCATTTTCGCCAGGGCCTATCCAGATTGGACGTCCCTCTGCTGCCTTCACCCTTTGAAACCAGCTCTGTGTGCTTAATTCTTTAAATGTCATTGCATCATTATATTGATATAGCAAACGATCATTTGAATAAATGCTAAATGACGTAATCATGGGATGATTGATCAGATTGTTAATTTCCTGTTTTGTTTCATACGTAACCATAAAATTTGTTTGCTTAAGTACCCGCTGAATAACAGGCTGTGTAATTGCAGAATTTGAAATGGCTGTTAGTTCATTTAAAGCATATTTCAGCTTGCGGTCGCTATCCATTAAAGAGATCCAATAAAAGTTGTTGGACCTTTTCTCCATCGCATTTGAAAAGCTGTAATAGGACACTGTCCCCATTAAAATTACAGGTATAAACACAAGAAGAATAATAGCAAGCAAGATTTTTCGCCGGAGTTTCAAGCGTTAATACCCCTCCCTCCACAATCCATCCTCTAAGCTTATTATTCTTCATTTGCTAATGAAATCCTTGCCACTTTTTAGCAAGTTCCCATATATTTTTTAACTCTTAATCGCACCACTCGTTAACCCCGCAATAATCCAACGGCTGAATAATAGGAATACAATTAATAACGGCAAGGTTGCGGTAAAGGTTGCTGACATAATCATACCAAGATCAAGTCCATCCTTATTGGTAAATAACTGCTGCAATGCTAACTGGATGGTATAATGTTCTTTATTTTTTAATACCACTAATGGCCAAAAGAAATCGTTCCATACGTTCATGAAGTTTAAAATTCCTAATGTCGCCATCGCAGGTGTCACAACAGGAATTGCAATATTCCAGAAAATACGGAAATGCCCTCCGCCATCAATCCGCCCTGCTTCGATTAATTCAGTATGAACTGCAGATGAAATATATTGTCTCATCCAGAATATACCAAACGCATTAACCATCGCAGGTACAATTAATGCTTTATAACTATCAATCCATTGTAGCTTCGCCATAATAACATAAAGTGGCAATACGCTTAATTGAGCAGGTACAAGCATTGTTGCAATGACGAATACAAACAACACCTTTTTTAATGGAAATTCATATTTTGCAAATGCATACCCTGCTAATGTACAAAAGAAGACAACAGATAAAGTAACGGCTGTAGCTACAATAAGTGAATTCCCTAGTGCAGTAAAGAAATCTGTACGATCTAATACACGCTGAAAGTTATTAAAAAATTCCCCACCTGGCTTCAATAACGGCGGAACATGAAAAGCACCAGTTTTATCATTTGTAGCAACAACAAACATCCAATAAAACGGGAATACAGATAATAGTCCGCCTAAGACTAAGAACAACCAAAAAAATACTTTTCCCACTACAGGTACATCATCTGGTTTCCGACGACGCGTTTTTTCTACATTTGCTACTGCATTCATCAGTTGTTCCCCCCTGATTCTCCACCCATACGGCTTGAAATAAACATATTAAGAACAGAGAAAATTATAGTTGCAAATAGTAGTAGAACCGCAGATGCCGCAGCTGTACCAAAAAATCCATTACTAAATGCTTCATTGTACAAGTACGTTACCATCGTAACCCCTTCTTGACGTGTCGCCCCAGTTCCTGATTGTCCAAGGAATACATATGGTTCGGTAAATAATTGCAATGCCCCGATTGTTGAAACTAAGGTTACGAATAAAATGAATGGTCGCAGTAACGGGAAGGTAATATAAATCATTTGCTGCCATCTACTTGCCCCGTCAATCTTAGCAGCCTCATATAAATCAGTTGGAATACTTTGCAGACCAGATAAAAAGATAATTGCGTTGTACCCCATCCAACGCCACATTACCATTGTAGAAATCGCAATTTTAACTCCCCACCACCCCGAGTTGAAGGCGACATTTTCAAGTCCCATCGTATTTAGTAGCCAGTTAATCATTCCGTTATTCCCGAACATCGTACTAAATACTAATGTAACGGCAACGATGGATGTAATATTTGGCATAAAATAAATAATTCTGAACGTTTTTTTGAAGCGATTTAAGGCTGAGTGCAACATAATTGCAACAAACAAGGCAATGATTAATTGTGGCAAGGTCCCCATCACTGCCATAATTAACGTATTACCAAATGAAATCCAAAAGGTAGGATCATCAATAACAAAGGAATAGTTTTTTAACCCAACATACTTCATCGGGTTTAATGCATCCCATTTAAAAAACGATAAGTATATGGTAAACACGATTGGATATAGTCCAAAAATTGAAAACAATATGAAAAATGGTGAGATAAAAAAATATGCCGTCAGTCGACTTTTTCTTGTTTCATTTAAAAAAGGGCGCTTATTTTTAACCGGGTCCCCTAAGCCTGCGGCAACTGGTTCAGCCATTGATGCATGCACCTCCAAACAAGTAATAAAAATAAGTACATTCACTAAACTTAACAACCTCAAATTCACAAGAAGAGCTTACCTTCTTGCGAATTTGAGGAATACAAACTTCTCAATTTAACTAGCTACGTTCCGCTAACTTTTTAGCTTGGTCAATAGCATTGTTCCATTCTGCAGTTGGGTCAGCTTTTTTCTCTAGTACGTTTTTAAGCGCATTTTTAAAGAATGTATCTGTTTGGTCATGTAATGGACCATAATATACTGGTTTTACACGAACTGCAGATTTAGAGTATTCCTTTGCAATCGCTTGACCGCCAAAGAAATCGTCACCTTTCAAGAATGCAGGATCTTCATATAATGCTGGAATTGAAGGGAATAAACCACTTTGCTCAAATGATTTTAATTGATTATCTTTATTGTCTAACCAAGCAATAAATTCATAAGCTTCTTTTGGATGTTTTCCTTCCTTCGGTAATGTTAAGAATGAACCTCCCCAGTTCCCTGCACCTTCAGGAAGCTGAGCAATTTTCCATTTACCTGCTGTATCTTTAGCATTTCTAATTGTTCCTGCCATCCAAGCTGGTCCAAGCATAACGCCAAACTCACCATCGTTAATTGCCTTATTCCATTCTGGAGACCAGAGCTGATAGTTTGCAATCCAGCCTTCTTGGATACCTTTAACTGTGAAGTCGTAGGCTCTCTTGATTTGAGGATTTGTATCACCAATAAATGCACCGTCTGCTTTATTGAAATAAATTTGATCTGGAGATTGGTCACGCAATCCGTTAAACACTAAATCTGTTAAATCCGCAAATGGCTTACCTGTTTTTTCTTTGAATGTTTTAGCTACTTGAGCAAATTTATCCCAAGTATCAATTGCTGCTGAAAGTTGGTCTGGATCAGCAGGTAATCCAGCCTTTTCTATCAAATCCGCACGATAGTAGGCTACTGTTGGCCCAATGTCTGTAGGTAGACCTAATTGGAAAGTACCATCTACAGAAGTGGCTTGCTTCCATTTCCAATCTAAATAATTACTTTCAATGTCTTTTGCGCCGTAGTCATACAAGTTGTAAAACTTATCTTGTGCACTAATAAAACGCTCCATGAATGCGATTTCAAGCATAAAGATATCAGGAGCACCTGAACCAGCAGATAATGCTGTAGTCAAGTTATTGTGATGCGCAGTCTGGTCTGAAGTGTTTTGGAACTTAAACGTAACATTTGGATGAAGGCTTGTGTATTCCTTTGCAAGCTCCTCATAGTTTGTAGTTCCTAATGACCAAAATGTAAGCTCAACCTTTTCATCCTTTGGCGTTTCTGTGTTTGTTGAAGCACTGTTTTCAGGCTTTTTTGTGTCATTACTAGATTTACTATTCCCTCCACATGCTGCTAGTGAAGCTACCATCAGTACTGCAATTAACAATACTGCCCATGATTTTGCATGTTTCATTTACTTTCTAACCCCTTTCTATCGCGTTTATGTTTTCTTTATCAGTCTAAAAGAAAAACTTACAAATTTTGAGGGGACAATAATGCGAAATACAGTTTGAATTTTTATTCGAATTATTTAGTACTAATAATAGACTGCCAACAGAGTTCTAATTAACTTCAAATTACTAATTTATAATATAATAATTGAATTATTTAACAGCTTATGATATCTTTTAAAAAGAACGTATGTTCCCTATTTTTAACTTCCTACTTAATAGTGTATAAAGTGGTATTAAAGTGTGTATAGAGTACTTAGTAATGCTTAGTAATGCTTAATAAGTTTTACTAATTTTAGGAGGAATTGTATGAGTGTTATTAATAGATTAGATGTTAACGAGGATTGGGCTCATGCTGGTGTTGTTGAGGCTGGAGGTTTTGCATTTTTAAGTTATTGTGTTGGAAATATTGGTCAGCCTATTGAAGCTCAAATTAATGGCGCAGTGGATCATTTAGAGAAGAGATTAGAGTTAATTGGCTTAAATTTAGAGGCTGTTGTGAAAATTGATTGTTTATTTAGAGATATTTGGGATATCCCTTTGTTAGAAAAGGTGCTTAAGGAAAGGTTTAATCATAAATATCCTGCCCGAAAATCGTTCCAAACTGAATTTGCACATCGTGGCGGACAAGAGGGACTTTTATTTCAGCTTGACGCAATTGCCTTTAAAGGTTAATAAGATAGATAAAAATCAAAAGAAAAAGAGAACCTCTTACCATACAACGGCAGAAATATGTTCCCTTTTACTATGCTAAGCTCTTGACTGCTAACCAAACTAGCGAAGAGACAGAGTCGAGCTATTAATTTATTAATAAGATTAATTAATTATATAAGCAGGCAAAATATTCATACTATAACAAACCTTGAATTTCCCCATTATCATCCAAATAAATTCGCTCCGCTGCTGGTGTCTTAGGCAACCCTGGCATCGTCATTACGGCTCCTGTGTACACTACAATAAACTTGGCACCTGCTGAGACAGAAATGCCATTTACTTGAACTGTAAATCCCTCTGGGGCACCAAGTAGCTTGGGCTGATCTGAAAAGGAGTATGGGGTTTTCGCCATACAAACAGGCATGTTTCCATACCCTAGTTGTTCGGCATCCTTAATTTGTTTAATTGCTTTTGCCGAAAATTGTACATCTTTACCACGATAAATATCCGTTACAATTTTCTCAATTTTTTGTTGAATACTTAGTTCTAGATCGTAAAGCGGGTGAAACTGGGTTATAGATTTAACTTCAGCTTCAGTAATCGCTTCAACCACTGCATTTGCTAATCCAACTCCACCTTGTCCTCCATCTGCCCATACATTGGAGATTTCAGCACGAATCCCTAATTCATTACAATATTGTACTAGAAAATTGATTTCTTCTTTGGAATCAGCAGAAAAGTGATTAATTGCTACAACGACAGGGACTCCAAATTTCTTAATATTTTCAATATGTCTTTTCATATTAGCTAAACCACTTTGCATTGCCTCTAAATTAGGCAAATCTAGTTCTGCCTTAGCGACTCCGCCATTATATTTTAGTGCCTTTAACGTTACAACAAGTACAGCAGCAGATGGGGTTAAGCCGGACTGCCTACATTTAATATTAAAAAACTTCTCTGCACCTAAATCTGCACCAAATCCTGCTTCAGTCACGACATAATCTGCGAGTTTAAGTGCAATTTTTGTTCCGAGCACACTACTACAGCCATGTGCTATATTTGCAAAGGGTCCACCATGGACAATAACAGGTGTTCCTTCGATCGTTTGCACTAAGTTAGGCTTAATGGCATCCTTTAGTAACACTAACATCGCATCCACAGCCCCGATCTGTGCTGCTGTCACAATTTCATTACTGAAGTTATAGCCAATCCAAATACGACCCAACCGATCCTTTAAATCTTCCAAGCTCTCACTAAGACATAAAATAGCCATGATCTCAGATGCCGTCGTGATCATAAATCCAGATTCATGTGTCGAACCATTGTTGTCGCCTAAGCCAATTATAATTTGCCGTAGGCTACGATCATTCATATCTAAGACACGTTTCCACATAATACGCTTTGGATCTATACTTAAGGTGTTACCATGAAAAATATGATTATCAATCATAGCCGCCAACAAATTATGAGCAGAAGAAATAGCATGGATATCACCAGTAAAATGTAAGTTAATATCCTCAGATGGCTCAATTCTGGCCTTATTATCGCCTGTCGCTCCACCTTTCATTCCAAAGCAAGGCCCCATTGACGGCTCACGTAACGCAGCAATGGTACGTTTCCCAATTACATTTAATGCCTGTGATAAACCAATCGTGGTTAAGGTTTTACCTTCACCCGCTGGCGTAGGATTCATCGCTGTAACAAGAATAAGCTTACCATTAGGCTGTGACGCGTAATCATCCATTATGGATAAATTAATTTTACTTTTATAAGAACCGTATAGCTCTAATTCTTCCTGAGGTATCCCAAAGTCTTGTGCAACATCAATAATTGGCTTCATTCCTGTTCCCCTTCCAGATAAAACATTCGGCATAACGTAATTGTACATGAAACCTTGAGCCGTGAATATGTCATTTTGCGCATTAAACTAAAAACTATGTATGAATATAAAAAAACCACCACCGGATGATCGGCAGTGGTTCTTGTGCTTGGCGGCGTCCTACTCTCCCAGGACCCTTCGGTCCAAGTACCATCGGCGCTGGAGGGCTTAACGGTCGTGTTCGGGATGGGTACGTGTGGAA
>NZ_JAGGKG010000005.1 GCF_017873435.1 Paenibacillus turicensis
TAGGGAATGAATGTACACCATTCGGAACCCAGCATACAGGAGGCGCTTTTTTTGTTCAAACCTCAAATTAATTCATTACAGGAATTGCTCCTTATTGCACTGGTAAGCCTGCTGCTTTACGAAGTAGATTAGCAGTTTCGTTCAATTGTTTGGCAAGATCATTTCGTCCGTATGATTTTGCTTCAAACCAAGCAGGGGATAACCAGCGATAAATAATTTCTTGGGCGTTGCTTTTTGGTAGCTTTTGGACTGGCGTCGTTGTTGTGCCTGCGATTGGAATTCCTGCGTTGAGTCGTAAATTATTTGCTAGGTTGTGAAAGTGGTTCATACCTTCAAGATCGTTGCGGTCTTTAGATACGTACCAAATTGGTGAAATATAAGTGGCGATTAGAGATTGGGCTACATTTGCGGGAATTGGTTCAAAGTCGAGGGTAACGCCACCTGAGGCGGGTTGCTTCAATTCAGTTGCGACATCGTTTAATAGGTCCTTTAATGTTTTGCCATTGGTTGCTAATGCCTGATCGACATCACGCTTGCGAGCTGGATCTAGCTGTCGGTGTGAAGGGATATGCACAAACGGGTTTTTCCCCCATTTATCACAGCAATATGCCAAATACCACACATACCGCTTGTAGGCTTCGTCAAAATCAATTTTACGCAGCACCTTGCCATTTCGGCGGCTTTCTCCGTAACATAGCTCAATCGCTAATGCAGCATCATTACTGTCATAGCCAAAACGCTCGTTATCAGTTGTCACGTTGTAAAGCACATGCCACGCTTTTTCGGCAGGGTCACCTCCAGTTCCAGTGGGGATAATTTCTAGAATCATTTTGTCATCAATAAAGACGTGGGCAGAGGCGCTTCTATCTTTTTGTGTGTTAAAGTAGCTATAATGATTTTCTGCTCCTGCGCCCGGATTGCCTGTATCATGCGCTACAAAAAAGGCAGGTGTGCCTGTTTTCAAACGTGTACCAGGACGGACATTTGGACGTTTATCGATATATCTTCGTTCAATCTTATATTTAGTTTTGTCCAAGATATTCACTTCTCCTTTCTAGCCTATGCAAGAAGTTTGCATTTCTGCTATTATTCTATTCTTCTATTCGATCCATTCGCTTGTGCATTTGCTTGGAGGACTCTTCAATTCGTGTTACGCGCTCACTTAAAACGTCAATTCGTTGACTTTGTACACGTTGATCAAGCCTGATATCGTCTACGCCACGCCGAATGTATTCGAGATCCGTCTGCAAAGCGGTCACTGTGCCCGCATCGTGGGCGGCATCTTGCCGAATCGAACGTGTCCTGCCAAGCCAGCCAAGCGCCATGCCGCTAAGGGCGGTAATGACGGCGAAGATTGCTGTGGGGTCCATGGGTTTTGCCTCCTTTTTTTGTGGGATAGAGAATAGCCCTCTGACGGGGTCAGAGGGCATAAAAAATACGCCTTTAGGCGCTGTCTGTTATACTATTAAGTTACCCATACTCCGCCCCTCCCTCTAATAAATTAGTTCATTAAATCCTTGAACATTTTCGGGATCATGTAATTTTATTTCGTCTAATAGATCGGTTCCGTTTTCCATTGCCTTAGTAATAGCAATCGACTTCATTTCAACAAATTTAACCGCATCGGTAATAAGGTCTATTTCATAAGACTTACCATCATAATTGTGATGAATAGTAGTAGAATAAATTCGAGTCTTTGTTCTATCCATAACAAAATACGTCGACAAGAAATCAATCATTGCTGTCATGCGTTCCTCAGAAATTTCTTCTTCTCTATCTGGCATAATATTAAACATTCAAATTCCTCCTCCTACTATTTTGTAAATACATGAATCTCTGAATACATATTAACTCCACCAGTATTCATGAATCCTATTCTATTGTTTTCAGGTTCGTAGTTAAAAAACTGTACAACGTTATTACCGTTTTTAAGAGTTACATAATTTGATAATGTAGTTGGATAGCCTAAATACATATAGTCCATTATAATACTCATTGATTCTGTATTATTATACGGCGGGACATTTTGGGTTGAATATGAGGTGAACCATATAAGATACGGACGGGTAGGAGCGTGAATATAAATTAATGTATTAGGAATAGTCAAAAGATTCTTGTATACATTCTCCTTTATCGCTCCTGTATAACTCCCACTCACCCCAAACAGACTAACGCCCTGCTTAATATTTCCTGCAACCAAATTCGGACTCCCCTCGACCACAATCGGACTATCATAAATCCCAGCTTGTTTAGTTTGATTAGTGGTACTAGGCGTAACTGTCCCGCCAGTCCTAACAGGTAACATCCCAACTACATCTCCATTATCTGTTGTTGCAACCTTCCCTGCTCTGATGTCTCCTGCAACTGCATCACCTGACCCACCAGAGCTATCTGCCAAAAAATCTATACCTACTTTGCGGAAGGTGTAGGGCTTACCTGCTTGTAATTTTCCTGATGTAAAGGCTTTGCCTTTTTGGTCTTTAAGACTGATTGCACCAAGTCCATTAATGTTAAGCGTTACTTCTGCTTCGTTAGTTACATGAGGAACAATAGTAATTCCAAAACCATCTTCTAAAATAATAGGCTTAGGATCTAGGTTAACTGTATAGGCTTCTGCTGTGCCTTCTGTATGAGCAAATGCGGGCTGACGGACATAGTTAGCTTGGAGTTGTTGTACTGTTTCCTCGGACATTTCTTGGAGTGTGATTCCGTTCATAGCTATTCCCCTTTCTTTAGGCATAAAAAATACGCCTTATTCGGCGCTCTGTTTAATTTCCCCATATTGTTCTTCTGTAATCCACTTCTTAACATCAACCGCTTTACGCAAGCCTGCATCATCTAGCTTTTCAGTTAAATACAACCGTTTCAATGTTTCAAACATTAATTAGCACCTCCTAATGAATCTAATACAAGTTGATCAATAATGACTTGTTGCTGTTTTAATAGGACTTGTGTTTGTTCTTCAGGTGTTAATGGTACTTCAATTTCTTCAAGCCATTGCTCCGCCGTAATTGGATTAACAAACCACTGATAGCCCTTGCCTGCTTCGTATTCAGGGAATGTAATTTCATCCTCTACTACAACTCCGATGCTACGATCAATAGAATCATTTTGTGAGACATCCAAATTATATATAGTTTCAACTTTAATTTTTTTATCATTAATTTTCGTCCCTACTAATAATCTCATTTTTTCCTCTTCCTTCCAATAAAACTCTATTTTATTTTATAATATACCTCACCTTGTAATTTTCTCAAAGACGTATTATTTGCTAAAAAGTGTGCACAATACACATCCCCTCTGGAGTCTACGTCAATACCATACACTTGACCTAAATCCAAACTACCCCAAATCTTATTCCAATTTTTATCCATCTTCACAACCGTATCCATTCCTATTGCTGCGCCAATTATACCTACATAAACCCTGCCAAGGCTATCCGTTTTTATCGTTTGACAGTTTCCAACCTTGTTTGTTCTGTTTTTTTCAGAGCCAGAAACACCATCAATCACAGTTATACCGTTGTTCGCCAAGGGGTTGTCTGCAAAACACACATAAACGTTGTTTTCTTCGTCTATCGTTATACCTCGCGGCGATTTAGTCTCGCTTCTCCCCCAAATTCTATTGCCATTACTTGTACTCAATCTCCTGATTCTCTCGCTTGAACTGACAGCATGAGAGCAAACCAAAATGTCATTTTTCACAGCCATACCAACGCAATTAGGTAAATCCGCTTTTTGCCACAACTGAGCAAGACCGCTATTATATTTAGCTACCGATACAGAACCACCAGTAGAACCCTCATACCCAACATATACATTCTGTTTTTCGTCTACCGCTATCGACAATCCGTTTCGGGGTTCGGATGAAGCCAACACAAGACCTCCATCACTTTCCCTTAATTTTATGACGCTATAAGTGCTAGAAGCTAAACCATTGAGCGCCACGTAAATGTTTCCAAAACCATCTCTAGCTATTGCCGATGGAAAATTGAAATTTGTAGAAACATGCGACCAAACCTCTGTGCCGTTTACGTCTAATTTGATTATTTTTTTTACTGAGCCGGAGTTATAACAAACCCAATACGAACTCCGATCATCGTCAACGACGACTCCTTTTGCGAATTGCGCTTGCGATGCGCTCTTTACCCAAGCTACCCCCCCATTCCCCTTAGTATTATCTATTTCTAAGTCCGAATCAGTTACTACGCCCCCAGAAACGTTTTTTTTTGCCCCTAGCCTATAATTATCTAGTCTGTAATCATCTAATAGACTCATTCTATGTCCACCTCACGACCTGAAATGTAATAGTGTCCATTTCCTGTTCCTACTTTGGAAATGAACAACGCTTCACCAGATTCTAATATTTGATCTAAAAAAGGGATTGTTATTGAATCATACTCTTTTAACTCGTGATTGAATGCAAGATGAACATTAGCAAAAGTAATAGTGAATCTTATAGCTGACGAGGAATAGTTGCATATAGAAATCGCCTTGACGAATGCTTTCTTCCCCTCTGGAACTGTATAAACAATGGTAGCTACCCCATCAACTATACTCCCCTTAGCAAACCTCTTACTCACATCAGCCATTTACAACGCCCCCCAATTACTTTGTTGATTAATAATTCTATCTAAATCTCTAATTCTACTAATAGGAACGCTATCTACCGCCAACACCGCCCCATTAATCGCCCCATCTTCCCCAATGGGTACATTTTTCATAACAAGCAGCGACAACTCTGAACCTTCAGCAATTCCTTTGGCAAGCACCAGTTCCGCTCGCTTCACAAGCGTACCAGCTTCATCCCGAACCGCACCCTTCACTGTGTACTGACTCGCATCCAAAAACGCTCGGTTAATGACCACGATCAACGTATCCGTGGCCACCTCAAACGTATCCAGCGGAATCTCAAAGGTTGTTTGGTTATCCTCTGTCGATACCACCTGTAAAGGATAGCTCACTAACTTTGGAATTCCTGTAGCGGTAACTAAGCTAATTTGCTCATCAGTATAAGCTTTGGCTTGCTGGAAGCCACCTCCAACCGCACCATCTAGTTTGTCCCAGTTGTCATTTAGCATCGTCTGGATGTTAAACGTATCGTTTTTGTCTAAAATAGGATCTTTTTTCAATAGACCTAAATTTTTAGTTTTACTGCTCACTATACCTCACTCCTTCCATCAAAGTTACCTAGTGGCTGTGCTTGCATTTGTTCCAATATCATCACCTCATGAATGTCGCTAAGTCGTAAATAATTAAAGGAATATTCAGCGATCAAATGCGCTGGCTTAATTTCTTCAATCATCGCTTTAATATCATCCAAGTTAGGAGGGACACCAATCGTATCTTTAAAATAAATCGTAAAGCTCCACTCCGCTGGCTGAAAGGTGACATCCACATTACCCACGTAATAAGCTTCGGCTACATTTTGGACTAGACGACCTGAGAAGCTGCCACTGCCGCGAAGCTTTGACTCCACCACTGCTCTACGCTGTGAGATCGGCTTACTAGGATCACTATAAATGCCTAGCTCATTTTCCCAATGCACTAATCCCCATGTTGCCGTCTTCACAAAAAACTGATCCAACGTCTCATGGAGCGCTTCACTCAGCTTATCTAACTCTGTCCCCACGCCATCTAAATGAGAGCGCATAACACGAGAGTTTTCGTAATAAGTTGGCAAATAACCAAGCATTTCTCGTCCCGATTCACTCATGACTTCATTCATGCACATTCACCTCGCCAAGCACCGCCACCTGACCAAATGGGATTTCGATGTTGCTATCTGTGGAGCCATTTACGGTTAAACCAGAATAGTCTGTGATCGGCGGAATATCTAACAAAACCGCGGCAATACGTGTAATCCGCACCAAGCTATCCTGAAAAGCTAGCTGCTTTAGGTAGCTCGTTACTCCTTTTTGAATGAGTGCTTTGACCTCGTCTAGGGTCGCCTCCTTCGCCAAAGTAAGCTGTACCGAAATGTTAATCGGCACTTCCTGAGCAGGCATAACTGTTGTGATTGCTCCTGCTGGTGCCATGCCTTGCCCTTGCCCGTCCTGCGTGGGGTCAATATACGTCTGAACGGCTTGCACAATGTCTGCATTAGCTGCACGTTTTTCAGTATCAATGACATAAATACCAACTGTGCCAGCCCCTTGCCACAAAGGCTTGACCTGTACACCTCCGACACCCGCAATTTCAGTTGCCCAAAGCGTATAATGGGCTTTGTTTCCACTCGTGCCTTGGTTACGAACTCTTGCATAAAAACGCTCTAGCAATGCTTCATCCGACTCAACATTTGCGCCACCACTAAACTCTTTTTCATTCGTAATCTTTGATATCCCTTGAATTGGGGTGGACATAATTGTAATTACGCCACTAGGGACATTGCCTTGCTTCCCTGCTACCAAAGCAGCTGCTCCCACCTTGCCAACGCCTTCATCATTTAAGGTGACATCAGCATTTGTGACATACTCGATGCTAGCTTCGCCAGTCCATTCGTCGGCAAGTGTCGCTAAGATCGTCCCCTTAGGTACGACCTGCCCTGGAGTACCTGAAAACGTAATCCCACCACTAGCAGCAACAGCACCACGACGACTCACACCATGCTCTGCCACCCGATAGTCCAAATATTCGCCATACGTTGTGCTTGCAAATCCACGCGCTAACACCTGCTGCGCCCAAATTGCGGCTTCAGATAACGCAAACGCCACCGGCGCTTCCGCGTCCCAAATAAAAGAACCTTCAGATTTATCAATATCCGAAGGCACTTTGTCCAGCATTCGCTGCATAATTTGTTCTTCTGTTTGCTCCTGTAAATAAAGCGGCAACTCTGCCATTAGAACGACACACTCCTTTCCAGCCTACTGCTCTCCTGCCTTACACTTGTGACAACACAGCTAAAATGACACGCACCTTCCGACCAATCAAACTGGAATTGATCCACCTCAGCCGTTCTAGGGTCCACCATTAATGCTTCCGTCGTCATTCGTTCGATTTCGGATTCAAGCGCTGGCTTACTATATGCTCTGCCTATTAACTCATCGTATTGCTGTCCATAGTCATTGGAGTACACCAAATGTCGGTATCTTGGCGTATGTAGCGCCTTCATGCACCACACCTTCCAAGCCTCTAGCTCGTCTGCGACCGCAATCCGTTTCGTATTTGTAAAAATAAAATCCCCTTGCTCAAAATCAAACTGCCAGCTTCGTCCAAACTGAACCGCAGAAGCGTCACTAGATACGTTCAATACATCATCAACCGCATCAAGCTCGTTACCACTTCCGTTACTCTCAGCCCAAACGACATCATTTGGAAAAAGATCAGCCACCTGCACTCACCACCTTGCATAATACAACGGCATCTTGCCCTCCATTGAGCTGTAATACAACCACTCTGTCCCCAGCTACTAAACCTTTGGCTAAGCTCATGCCTACCTTTGGAATCTCACCAGCTTCAACCTCATAGCTCATCTGTCCTGTCCCAGAGCTTAATTCCTCGCTATCAGGATGATCAGCGTCAACCTTTATTTTGCCCTTTTGAGTATAGGCTGGCATGGCTAAAGTCACGTTAAAATCTGCAACATAATAGTCCTGAATTTCATGCTTAAATTGATCTAGCTTAAGTCCAGTTGCTGTAATTGTGCCTAGCTCCGCTCCAGTACCTAACATCATCTGCTGGGCATGCCCAGAAATTTGCTGCTTTAAGGAGGAGGCAAAAGATACATAAGGATCATCAGCCATAATTTAAAAAATACCTCCTTTTCACAAAATCCTTCGACGCTAGCTCTAGCGACATATGCCCTGGATCACCTAGCTCATGCGTAATTGAGGTGACAATGAGCTTCAACCCATTAAAATGTACAAGATCACCTGCACGCATCGTATTAATGTCCATAGCACGAACCGTAAAGGTTTCAATCACTCCCGTCAGCATGGATTGTGCTAGTTTTTTGGCAGCGGCGGTTGTTTTTGTTTCTTCGTTTTGTACAATTTTTTGTAATGTGCCTAGCTTAGGAATATCGGGAGAAGAAGCTATCGCTAACACTGGAGATGGTGAATCAGCGCCTGACTTCCCATTTTCACTATTTCCAATGACCTTCACCTTCGTGATTGCCCCTTCAAGAGTACGCACCTGTGTTACTTCCTCTATCGCTTCCAGATTCCATACCGTTTTGTTACTTCCGATTTTGAAAAGCTCTAAACCTGCTGGCGTCATGCGTGGAATATACATCTCCCCACCAGCCTTGACGGTTTCTTGTAGGTCTTGCGTAATCATGTTGTAAATAGGCTGAGCACGATGAGTTGCTTTACTTAGCTTCGTTGAAATATTAGGGATATTCCCTAATTTAATCTTCCAGTCTGTCGCATACTTTTTTAATCGTTGACTCGCTGTACTTCCCGCTTTGAAAAAATACTCATCCTCTGATTTTGTCAAATAAATGGTGCGATCATAGGCAACGATAGTAATATGCTTACTACCTTTTGTATTACTGCTCAGATCCCAGACCACCCCAGGATGAAGCAAATACACCATACTGCTACCCTCATATGGAACACCGCTAACTCGAATACCTTGTCCCGGTTCAATTTGTATTCCCTCAGTAGGCACTTTTAACTGAATGGTCGCTTCATACGATATTTGCTCTAAAGAATCCTTGAGTGAAATACTCTCAATGAGTTCTCTTAAATAATACTTATTGTCTAAAACAACCTCGTAACTCACGATGGCATCACCAACTTTTGTCCAACCTTAATTTTGTTAGGGTCTGCACCAATCGTTGCCTTATTAAGCTTATAAATATCTTGCCACTTAGAGCTAGAGCCTAACTCCCTTTTTGCAATTTTAGATAAGCTATCCCCTGATTTCACGACATAAGTGACCGATTTTTTACGCGTATCACTACGTGAATCCTTAGCTTTTGAGCTTGCACCTGTTTTGCTTGCAGTTGAAACTGTCCCTGCCTTCGTGTGCATTTTAGGCTTTCGCCAAGTACGCGCCACGATATCAAAATAAATATCGCCAGGCTCCCCACCTCGAAATGAATTGTTATGTGCTGAAAGAATGACAAGTGCATTCAGTAGCTTGGAGTTTTCTCCTGCAATAAGCAATCTTAGCGGCTCCCCTTTACTCATCATCGCAGTAAGTTGATCCATCGCTGTTTTGGGATCTGGAAAATCTTCATAGGTACAATAGCTTTTGTTATAGTGAAGTGGAAAAAAAGAAGAGAAGGCGATTTCCTTCACCTTCTCCCCTCCCGGGAAATCATATTCGCCAAGAGAAAGAATGTTCACCGTCTCCACATCTTTGCCTCTTGTAATACTCACTTCCTCCGGATTTACAGGAAATTTAAAATCAACACCAGAGGAATCTTTTAAAATAAACTCCATATTCCATTCCTCATCTCAACTTCGTATTTTGCCATGCTAACTGAACAGAGCTTGTAATTTTCGTCCCTACAACGCTAGCAATTTGATCATAATTTAGCTCAGGCTGATTCACGGTAAGCTGTACCGCCCCGACTGGCAGGTTAACTTGAATCGTTGGATCAAGTACCTGCTTTTGCACGTCAGGCTGTGCCTGCATCGTTGCAGTAGGGGTGATTGGGGTTGGAGCCATACTAGTACCTATATTTGTACAATTGCAATTGCAGTAACAATGGCAACCTCCATTGTTAGAAGGTGTAAGTCCTCCCCGATCTGATGTTGGTGATGATGGAGGCCCCATAATAACGTTATTTCTAGGATATCTAATAGAATCTGGGATAGGCGCAACGCTTGCTTCACGTTGTGCTAAAATTGGAGAAGATATTACTGCTCCAACAGTTTTCTTAGGCTCCTCTTTTCCATAGATTAGATCAAAAATCCAACCACCTACAGCATCACCTGCATGGGAGCCTGCTGCACCGCCAGCAAGTGCACCTGCTGCTGTACCTATACCAGGTCCAAACAAAGTCCCAATTGTTCCACCAAGGAAACCTCCTCCAGCAGATAAAATAGCAGAGCCAATCGCTTGTGCTCGTTCTCTACCAGAACCTGCAGTTATTATAGACACTCCATCTACCAATGCTCCTAGTGCTCCACCCATACGTCCAAGTACATTTTTCCCAAATTTCCCTATCGCTTTAGTACCATTCCAAGCTCCCTTTAAAAAATCACCAGCAGAACCTAAACCTTTAGAGATGCTTGAACCGACACCCCCAAAAATATTTTTGCCCCAGTCTAGCACCTTACCACCTACATTTTTAGTGCCATTCCAAAGGCCTCCACCAACATCTTTGGTTTTATCCCACAGGTTACCACCAATATTTTTGACTCCATCCCATAGATTTCCACCTACGGTTTTAGCCTTTTCCAGCACGTTACCGCCTACGTTCTTCGCTCCATCCCATAGGTTGCCGCCAACGGTTTTAGCCTTCTCCCATGCTTTTCCAGCTACTTCGGTACCTTTACCAATCCATTTGCCAGCCGTTTCCCCCATGGATTTGATTTTATCCTTGCCCCAATCGCCTATTTTATCTAATACTGCATCCTTTAGCGCTTTAACTAAAGATCCAATTTTAGATTTCTCAAGAAACTTATCTATTAAAGTGGAAAGCTTATCTGCAATTAGATTTTTAAGGGTATCTATTGCAATATCGATAATAATATCGCCAAGACTATCCCCATCTTTGCCACCTGAGCCATCACCTGAATCACATTTACATTCACAGCAGTCCTCTTTCCCTTTTTCAATAGAAGGGATTGCAATTTGAACTGTGGATAGCTGAATAGAAATAGAGCTAGATATTGAGGTAATCGTTTTGCTAGCCTGATTAGAAAACCACTTTCCAAATGTGCTACCAATCATCGATTCCCAATTTACCTTCTGTAATTGAATTGCCCATCTCTTAGAGGTTAATGCTCTTAAATTAGCTTCCACACCCGCAATCTCTGCCGTAGCAAAATCATTTATGTGAAGGGTCGGCATAAAGGTTCGACGATTAAGTCGTAGTAACCGATTCTCAATCCTAGTCAAATGATCCGACAGCTTATCATTAAGTGCAAGCGTTGGCGCAATATTCATCTTGCCTAAAGCAGTACCTCGCCGCTGTGCACGCTCAAACAAACTATCCACTCGACTTATCTTCTTTTCAAGCTGATCTAGCTGGCGCACACTTTTATCTGTGTTGACTTCATATTCATTTTGTTTAGCCATAATCTCCTCCTTTCTAGACTTACATCCAAAAGAGATTCGCTAAGTCTTTTTCTAATTCCGTTATCCCTCTATACCTCATTCAATTTCATTCCAATGGATTAAATTACATTCATCGCATTTGCTGCTTCTTTACGCACTCTATCCTATCAACCAAGCATTCTCGCTTTATCGCTTATCTATCGAACCTGTAGCTAACTCTAGCTCTTTTTCTGAAAAAGCGCGTAGTAGCTTGCGTTCCCCTTTAGACAACGACCAATACACCCCGGGGCGAAGATGATGCCGATTCCACAGATGGAACATAAGCGCCGTCTCCCCACCGGAGTCCATTAGTTTTTTATGTCTTCGATGTTAACCCCAAATCCAGAAATTTCGAGCACCTTGTCACCTACTGCATCCAGTTCCCCTGCTAAAAGCAAACGACGAACCGCTTCCTCGCCACCAGACAATTTCAAGCGACTCACCAGGCGATCATCCCCCCAGCCAGAAAGCTGTACAGAATGCTCAGTTCCTTCCTTGTCCTTTTTCACGACCTCTAAGGCTGCCGTTGCTTCCTTAATTAAAGCCGCATTAAACAGCTCACTATCTACCTTTTCAGAAACATGACCTTTGTTCGTTTTCCGCACTGTACAACGCTCACGAATACCATCTACCTTGCTAGAGGTCAAACCACGGAGCGTGATGCGCAAATTCAGACGATTAATAAACACCGTTTCCTCGGGCAAATTAGCCGCCGTTTCAAACAAACCATCCAAAATATCCTGCTCGTTAAATACTTCACTCATCTTTGTTTCCTCCAGTAAATTGACTAATTTGATTATGATTTTAGATAATAGAAAAGCTCCTTCGCCTATAAAAGTTAGGTTTGGGAGCTTTCCTTCTATTTCTCTATGCTAGTATGATGTTATACTGCATGATTGTTATCTTCTCTTTTGCTTTTTAATTCCTCTTTATGAAGCTTGAATCGGATCAAGCAATTCATAGGATTCAAACGTAAATGGAGTTTCCTCGGTTACCTCTTCTCCTGCTGTCCAGTTCGCTAGCTGAATCTTATCTACAATACAACCAGTCAACTGAATACGCTCAAAACCATAAGATTCAGGATCAGCTAACTTGTGGATAATGTCGAAACGTTCAAAACCACGTTTAATCATATCCGAAGTCACTTTATATCCACTCATCGTGCCTGTTCCCTTTTTGCGCCCAAGCTTAACGACCGTATAATCTGTACCCACTAAATTTAATTCCTTTTTCTCCACCTCAACACCTGCTTCCAAATGATTGAGATTACTTTGCCAGTTCCCATTAATAAAAATTTGACCAAAGGTCCCCATAATTACCCGAGTTGGGTCAAGATGCTGTGCCATATATAAATACCTCCATAAATTTTAATTTTTTTGAAAATATTGGCTGAATATCACCTTACTTTATACCGCCACAGTCAGCGTAGAGCAGGGGGATTGCGGAGAAATGAAATGTGCGCCTTTAAAGACGGATTGTATTCCTTAATCTATTCCATTCAAGGAATCCGTCTTTAACAGCGCTCGCAGCAACCCTCTGCTCGTAGCGACTCCCTCACCAAAAGTAAGTTTTTCAAGCCTTCATTCACTTATCACACATAAAAAGTCCCAAAAATCTGCTCCATCACGTCGGTTGTATCTGCACGCCATGTCAAATAAACCTGATCCGCATCAGGCGTAAATTGCTTTGTATTACCATAGAAGCGAGGGTCAAGTGCAACCTCATAACCTGTGGATTCAATGATATTTTCAGAAGCTAGACGTTGTAGGTATTGTCTACTTGCTTCGATTAAAGCTAAGCGGCCTTCTTCGGTGTTATTCACTTTACCGATATAGTTGTCCTCAGCTTGACGTTGTAAATCACTATTAATTTGATCAATGACGCGAATTTTACGGATTTTTTTGAAGCTAGTTCCTTGTCCCTCCGCTAAAGAGGTCAAAGTATTAACACCACGAAGTACCTTCACACGTAAACCGTCATGAATCAAAATAAATACGCCTTGCTTCACCGCTTGCTCTTGCTCTGCTCTTGTCCAGCGACGAGTGACATCATCAAATGGTGAGATCGCATAAGTCGTTGATTCCTTTAAGCCTTGACCTGCAATTAAACCAGCAACCCAAGCAGCCACCTGTGCGGAGGAATAGCTTACGCCGTTAAGCTTTGCACCTGTACCCACGTTGATGATGCCTTCATGATTAGCCACTTTGCTTCGTTCAATTGCATTTTGGACTGCGTTTTCTGCTAAATCCTCTGCATTTGAACCTCCAAGTGTGAGCAAAATTCCTTTTCCTTCTTTACGCACACGTTTTACCCAAGCAATTAGGCTTGTTCTTAGAGCCGCATCACTAACACCATCTAAGGTCAACACATGGAATTCCTCAGTTTCAAACACATTTGTTGCCGCGATATAATCTGCATTGGTAATGCCAGCAATCCCGCTATTTCCGCCTGCTAGTGCAGCTTGAGCCACATTTGCGAGTACACCCTCTGCCAGCTTTTCAGCTACAATATATTTCTGTAAAGTAGCATTAATAGCTGTAACGGCCTGCTCAACTTCACCTGTCCCAAGGTTCACTGTACCTAACAGCGTTGTCCCCTCTAGTAGCTTTAATTCCTTTTCCTCAGGGGTAAACTCATTATCCTGAATCGTAATGGTAAAGCCATTTCCGCGTTCACCTGCATATTTAGCTTTAATATTTAAAATGGCATCGCCATCTTCACCTGCTTTATTTAAGCGCAATGTAGCTTGCTTCGCATTATCATCTGCAAGTCGATAAGCCAATAGCTTTTTAGGGCCTCCTAACAAAGCAAGCTGTAAAGTCGTGTGCGCCGTAGCGCCTCCTGTTACATTTTTACTAAACACATCCGCAATCGCTGCTTCATGTGCAATCTCTACAACCTCGCCAATTGGGCCCCAATGAGCCTTAACAGGTGCAAGCACAATCCCTCTTGCCCCTGACTGAATCGCATTACCTGCTGCACTTAAAAAATTCATATATAAACCTGGTAATACCGGTTGATCGTTTAAACTCCAATTTCCTCCTGCCATTAAAAAAGCACCCTCTTTTCTTGTTCAAATTTTTTTGTTAAACACATTTGTACAACATTTTTTGTGAAACAATTTTGTAGACTAATGAAACGACTGTCATGAGCCGTTGTAGCCATCATGAACCAAATTGAATTTTTTGCATGACATCTACTTCAGATGTCGTTAGCGCCGTCCTACCACTTAACGTTAATGTAACTGTGCATTCGCGTTTAGGCTGCGACGGTGTCGGTTTCGTGACATTTCCTCTACACGAGGTGACATGCACATATTTGGGGTTAGTATTCAAGCTACTCCCTTCCAATGCAAGCTTGGGCTGAGTTCCTATCGTTTCCAGCAGCTTTGTCATCCAATTAAGCTCCTGCAATGGATTTTCAGCTACAATCGTTGCCGTTAACGTCTTGTTAGTCTCAAACGAAGTAATCCCACGATGTAACACCTCCATGCTGCTCAATTCCCACAACACATAAGGCATAATAACCTCGTCGCTTAAAGCACCAACGTACACATTGCTATTTTCACCTAAAATCGTTTTGGTCCATTGACCTGCACTTTGCAGCCAGTTATCGATGGCTATGTTTGATGCTTGGTCATACATACTCATCCTCCCTCCTGTTCAGTCACGGTGGCATTCGCATTCCCAGCTAGGCCAGCCACTATCACTTTCCTAGCTTATTGCCTTGCGCCGTAGCTGCTTTTTCTTACTAGATGTAAGCTGCTCTGGCACACATCGTGGCAAGCTGCACACCTGACTTGTTCCGACCCATTTCCCCCACAAGCAACCTTTGCAGGCTTGAGGCTGTTGTGGGAGATCTATGGACGGTAAGCTTTTTAATTTTTTACTCACAAATATCCCTCCTGCAAAAAGACACAAAAAAACAACCGCAAGCATGTACGGTTGTTTTTGATGTCCAATATTGTTAATGAATGAACTTAGATGATTTGATGATAACGTGATGTTTCATCCCTTATCCTTTTCATCCACATTACTAATTTAACACGAGATTTGTCTATGCAAGGGACAGGTGGCGGTCAAGTAGCGGTCAACGAGAGGACAGGTTACTTTTCACCTTATAAAACAAGCTTTATTCACAATAAATCCCTTGTTCATTGATTACCTTTTATTTTTTATTGTGAGCTCTTCGCCCCTAACTTCTGTTTCAACCGAGCCAATTGCAATAAATGATGACAGAAATGCATTTCAATGAGCAGGAACCACTCCTTTGCATCTAAATATCCAAATCTAGGATGAGCAATTTTATATTCATTAGTCTCAGTAGCATCACTAATAGTATGGTTAACTCTAGGCTCGAGTTGTTTCATTTCCTCTAATACCTGCAACAGTCCTGAAAGAAGTTGCTCCTTGCTCTCTGGCTGTTTTGGTGTATACTGCGGGGAAGCAGGCACAGCAATACGGATCGGCGCAAAGCCTCCCTGATCAAATATAGCTTGACCTTGCTCTGTTTTGCTTGTGGAAGCGGTCGCGGAAGAAATCGTTGCTGGCTCCATTCCAGTTAAGCATTGCTTAATGTTAAACATGTGCATGTTTTGACTGGCTTGAATTAAATGCATATACATTTGACCTAGTGACCAATCTACCTCATCTGTCGTGTAAAGGAGATCATTCATACTCAATCTCTCTAACTCCGCAACATATTGCTTTATTGTTTCCTCAAGCGAATCAAGCGCTTCTTTTGTGCTTCTCATTGTATTCATTTCTCCTTTTTATTTTGTTTCCTGCCTATATAGTAAAAAAACGCTACTGACAACTGTATGTCAGTAACGTTTTAACATTTTTAAAGTCTCTTCTTTTATTTTTTGTCTAAAATCAAGTGGTTGTACCACTTCAACTTTACTTCCCCAACCTAGAACATGAGGCAACAATTCCTCCACTTGACGTACTTTAAAATAAACAAGTAAGTGCTGAGCCTGATGCTCTACTTTATCCAAATAAAAATGACTTTGCTCTTTTATTTTATCAATAATGTTAGGGTCTGCCCTCAAGATGACCTCAATATTTCGATCAGCCTGTGGAGCATATTTCTGTAGATTAAAGCCTTTTGGATAAGCAAAGGTTTCATCTAAAATATGAAGCTTTGTCATACGAGACAATCTAAAATGACGAATGCTTTTTCGTAAATCACAATACGCCACTACAACCCAATTTCCATTAAAAAGCGTTAGACCATAGGGATCAGCGGTGCGCTCAGTAGCACGATTCCCATCATCCTCAGCAATGCTTTTCATATAATGAAAGCAAATTTTATTACGATGTATAATCGCAGCTCTAATTTGCTCTAAAGCTTCCTTTTCTGCATGATCAGGTTGATGCTTAATGAGCTTCATCGTATCGCTGATCAATCTAGCTTCAGCTTGAATCGCTTCGGGCAAAACCGCTTGTACCTTTCGTTTCGCAGACATTGCCGCGGTGCTATAATCCTTCTCCAAGCTTTGCTGAATAAAATCCATCCCAACAAGCAATGCCACAGCTTCCTGCGCAGTAAAACCAACTGGTGGCAAAAAATAACCGTCCATCAGCAAATAACCTTGTCCAGGTGCTCCAATGATCGGAACCCCAGCTTCACAAAGTGCTTGAATATCTCGATAAATCGTTCTTATACTGATTTCAAATTGCTGTGCTAACTGCTCTGCCTTTACTACCTTTTGGTGTTGAAGCTCTAACAAAATAGCAAGCTGTCGGTCGGTTTTATTCATAATTTAGCGATTATCCACCTTTTCTGGGTACATATCATGGTTCATTAAGCGGTGCTCTGCCATCTTCTCATATTTTGTGTTTGGTTTTCCGTAATTCGTATAAGGATCAATGGAGATCCCTCCACGTGGCGTAAACTTGCCCCATACCTCAATGTAATTCGGGTCCATCAGCTTAATGAGGTCATTCATTATAATATTGACACAATCCTCATGAAAATCTCCATGATTACGGAAGCTGAATAGATACAGCTTTAAGGATTTGCTTTCTACCATTTTAACAGCAGGAATATAGCTAATGTAAATGGTCGCAAAATCAGGTTGTCCTGTGATAGGACAAAGGCTTGTAAATTCAGGGCAATTAAATTTCACCCAGTAGTCACGGTACGGATGCTTGTTATCAAAGCTTTCAAGTATTTCTGGTGTATACGTAAATGGATATTGTACCCCTTGATTGCCAAGTAGGGTCACGTCCTGCATTTCTTCTTTTTGTCTTCCTGGCATAAAATAATCCTCCCAAAGAAGGCACTTACAATTAGCGATTGACGTAAGGAAGAAAAATGACGCTACGAGCAGAGGGTTGCTTCACTCGCTGTTAAAACTAAATTTCTGATTAGAAGTAGCTGTACGTTGAAATTTAGTTTTAAAGGCGAACATTGCATTGTTCCACAATCCCTCTCTCTTCCGCTTTGTATTCCTGCCGAAGTCAAACACTAATTATAATTGAGCCTTATTTATTATAATTTTTTAGAGTAAATGAATTTTAAAAACTTTAAAATAACCTAAACTCCTTGCTTATTCCCCCACACTAATGCATGAAGCTGTGGTAATACTCTCACATCGTTTAGTTCACTCGATGCCATCACAGACTCAATAAGCAGTTCATATCTGCGCAATAAATCCATCGTATGTGCGGGGTAATCCATTCGCTTGACGTCTTCGTTTCCGACCTGCAAATATAAGGTGACGTCAGGGAATTTACGATGAACTAGCTTGGCGTATTCCAAGTCCTCGTCATTAAATATGACGACCTTGAGACTCACCTCATAAGGGACAGGACGCTCTGCTAAACGGTTCACGATCATTTCTAGCGTCTCCCAATTTGTAGTCATGCCAGAGCTTGGTGGCTTAGGCGATAAGGTGACTTGATCAATTTCTAGTAGCCATGACTGCCAACGTGAACCTTGGGTTTCGATCGCCACAGTAATGTCATATTGATGCAAAAGGCGAACTAGCTCACCCATATTTTTTAGCAAAGCAGGGTTGCCACCTGAGATAGTAACGTGTGAAAAACGATTGCCAGCTAGAGAGGTTAGCTCCTGCCAAATTTCGTGGGGAGTCATCGAAACAATTCGCTCCTTGGCGCTTCCATCCCATGTAAAAGCAGAATCACACCAGCTACACCGATAATCACAGCCTGCTGTGCGTACAAACATCGTTTTTTGCCCGATCACCATCCCTTCTCCCTGAACAGTTGGACCAAAAATCTCCATAATCGGTAGACTTAATTCCGTCATGACATCCACTCCCGTCTAGCTTCCGCATAGCTTGTAGGAGTTTCATATAAACGTACAAATTCCACTCTCGCTGCTAGCTCCCTCGGACAATATTGCCCAGATTCAAAAGCTAGCTGTGTTTGTTCATATATCCACACGACGATATTTTCAGCGGTTGTATTCATCGCTGGTAAGGTTTCGTTTAAATATCTATGATCTAAATAAGGCTCGATTTTTTCTCGCCAAATTTGCTTTAATGTTCCAAAATCGACGGTAATACCGATATCATTGGTAAAACCACTAATGCCAAAAACAACCTTGTACGTATGCCCATGCAAATTTTTGCATTTGCCTTCATAAGCATGTAAATGGTGTGCAGCATCAAAGGTAAATTCCTTACTAACCAGTACACGCCGCTGATGATATTTTAATTGCTCCTTGGTAATGTCTGCTCCAAGCTTTTGCAAAGCTTCAACAATGACAAATTCCCCTGGCAGCTTGTTCATACTCATAAGCTTAATTCCTTTGATTTGGGCTTTTCATCCTTATCCTGCAAAAACGACTCCAAACCCGCCTTACGCAACTGACATGCAGGACATGTGCCACAACCATCTCCAATGATGCCATTGTAGCAGGTTAACGTTTTTTCACGCACAAACTCAAAAGCACCTAATTGATCCGCAAGCTGCCACGTTTGCGCTTTGTTAATCCACATTAATGGCGTATGAATAACAAAATTATGATCCATTGCTAAGTTTAAGGTTACATTTAACGACTTAACAAAATTGTCCCGACAATCTGGATAACCACTAAAATCCGTTTCGCATACCCCAGTTACTAAATGTCGTGCACCAATTCCCTTCGCAAATACAGCCGCAAAGCTTAAAAATAAATGATTACGTCCCTCCACAAAGGTGCTTGGCAATTCACCTTCTTTATGCTCGATTGCCACATCGTCACTCGTTAGTGCGTTATGGGTGAGCTGTCCAAGTAAGCTCATGTCTAGCAGCGTCCATTTGACCCCTAATTCCTCTGCAATTTGCTTAGCACAATCAATTTCAAGGGAATGTCGTTGCCCATACCCGAATGTCACCGCCTCAACCTCTGCAAACTGCTGCATAGCCCAAAACAAACAAGTGGTACTGTCTTGCCCTCCGCTGAAAACAACAACGGCTTTTTCTTTTTTGAACACAAAAAATCTCTCCTCTTCAATAAAATATAGACACGAAGGTCTACGGAAGAAAGAGAGTTTCATGAACTAAACCATAAAAAAACATTGATCGAAGTATGTCCCTAAATCAATATACCTGACCGTAACAAAAAAATCGGGTATAAAACCATACTCCGATTCCATTAGTTTTTTATAGAGGGAGTTCGCGAACCTCTCCCATGCTAAGCATGGATATCTTCATTTGCCTTCTCTATTGTAGCACATCTACATGTTAGACTTAAACTAAAACGTTACACTCTGCCTGCACGTACACCTCTAAATTCATAGCCACCGCAAGCAGCGCAATCGCACTAGCCTTAATTCTTCGATATGTACGGTCACTAATGCCCATCTCATTACAGCTAATAAAGTCGTATTCACATTCATCATCTAAATAGCTACGTCGAATAACCTCCTGTTGGGTGGTGGATAAGCTTGCCATCGCTTGGTCAAGCAGCTCTGATTTTGCTCTAAGCTGTTGCTCCCGATCCACATTATAAATGGCAGCTTGGGCGGTTGTATTACTAATTTTATGTGTTGCACCATGAAAGCGTTCCTGATAGCTAGATGTCAGACTTACACTTTTACGAATGATACCAATTTGACGATAAATTCTAATTTCTTCTAAACGTTGCTCCACTGCGAGTCTTGTTGCCGTACGGTCTATAGGCGCGGTATTAAAAATAAAAGAAGATACTTGATGACGTCGTTTCATAATGAGCAGCCTCTCTTTCTTTGTTACCGTTTCGGTAATTATATCTTTATTATATAGTACCGTTTCGGTAATGTCAAACCTTTAAATAAACCAATTCGGTAATAAAAAACTTTACCTATGAAGTAGAATATGTTATGCTGTGTACAGTAATTTTATAGGGCAGAAGAGGGATAATAATGCAAACATTAGGTGGGAGAATTAAATATCTCAGAGAATTAAAGCACTTAACTCAAAAGGACTTAGCTGCCCAAGCGGATCTTACAACGGTTCAGCTATCCAGGTATGAAACCAATGACCGCAAGCCAGATCCAGAAGCTTTAAGACGGATCGTGGATGCACTTCATACCAGTGGAGACTATTTGCTTGGACGAACGGAAGACCCTGCTCCGATTGAGGAAAAGGCGTTGAATATGTCCTTTTATGGTGGGCCAGAGGCGTATACCGCAGATGAAATTGCAATGATGGAGGCGGCACTTAAAGCCTACCGCGAACAAAAAAAGAAGCTGTTAAAGGATTCTGAGCGTTAACGGCGAATAATAAATAATAAGATAAGCACAAAAGCTAAGCCCTTCATCTGTAGGGCTATTATTTTCACGCTTTAACCGAACATACATTCCTATTTTCTATTATGAGGTGGTACTATTGTTATTTTCCTACTATAAAGAAACGTTTCTTGAACAGTGGATTCATAATAAATATGAGGAGCATGGCATTATACATATTACAGACTACAGCATTGAAAACATTGCCGCTGCCTTTGATGTTAATCTTGTTTTTGGCAACTTTCCTCCCTTTTCTGACAATGAGGATCGTGTCATTTTTTTAAATAAACATAGTGATCCTGTGCTAACTAGGGCGATTTTTTTCCATGAATTATGCCATGTGCTTAGACATGCAGGTGACCAACGTGTCATGCCAGAGCTGTTTAAGGATGCGCAAGAGGCGGAAGCGGAGCAATTTGTGCTTTATGCTGCAATCCCTTTTTATATGTTTGCAAAAATGGAGGTGCCTGATCAGCGCTGTGAAGCAATTCCATATCTTGCTGAGCATTTTCAAGTTTCAATGAAGGTTGCTGAGGATCGCTTGGATCAAATCCAACGTCGCATTTTACATGGCTCATTATTGGCTGCGGCACGTGAAGCACATCAAGAAAACAAGCCAAAACAACAGCCAAACTGGACACCAGAAACGACACGTATTTTAGATCAGCTTAATCAACAGCTTGTTAAAAGGGGGCAATCTCATGCACATCGCCGCGTATTGTGATTTTGATGTTGATTATGTAAGACCAAGACAACTTATCGTTCGCTTACTACCGCAGGATTATAATAAAGAAATTATTTATTTTCCGATATCAGGTCCGTTTGTTCCTTTTGAAGCAGAGGATTTTAACGAAGATTTGTGGGTTTCGGTGCTTCTAGAGGATTTAGTGCGTCCCGCTAAGGGACAAGGAGTCATCGGTATCCACTTAGCAGCAATTCATGCGCGGCATGGAATTGAAGTGCTTAATCTCGTCATTCAATTTGATGATGTGGAAGAGGTACTTTTAATGCGCTCAAGATGAATAATACGAGAGTTGAAATGCAATAAGGGGATGCAAGTGGGAATACACTGTAGCCAAACATTTTACTTTTTTGGAGCAAATCGTGAAGCTACGTTGTTTTCCCACTATTGCCTTTGCTTAGGCCAATGAAGTATTAAGATTATCTAGTAAACTAGCTGTATAAGCAACATAGCCCAGATCACAATCGAAAACACCCAACATAAGTGAGCAAGTCTTTTTTCCTTGCGACTCCCATTTTTTACTAGACGTAAGGCTAACTTTAGTTTAGGTAAAATCTGAGAATGTATCCCTTCTGACCCTAAGCTATCTGCGATTAGATGAGTCCACCACCCTGTAATAAAACCTAAGGCTAAATACATAATCATTAGAGATTGCTCACTCGCAAAGGAGGTTAAGCCAATCGTTAATATTAACCCAAATTCAGGGGTATGTATAAAACCACGATGCGATAATAGCGGGACAAGCAACAAGCTTAGACCAGCAAAAGAGGCAATCCAATGCCAATCGTACAGCATATAACCCACAAGCAGTAAAGCGCCAATACCTGTTAATACCATCACTCTTAATCTAGCTAATACGGCTGCGAGCAGCCCTGCTCCGATCCATAACGGCCAGCTTCGACTTACTAGCTCTATCTGAGAATATAGCGGGAAGCTAAGTGAAGTGATGGGTAGTCCTGCTTGCAAACCTAACAAAACAGCTCCAACTCCAATTAAGAAAATGGAGATACCTCTCAGCCATTTGCGTTTTTTTCGAGATAGTTGAATAATTTGACTTGCTGTACTTGATTTGTGATCAATGTCTGGGGCTAGGCCACCAACAACCGCCATTCCCATAAACAGAGATAGCGGTAAAAAACCTGCTTGTACATCGATAAGGGGGGACAATGCAACCATAGCTGAACCTGTAAATACTGCTGCTGCAACGTGCCCTTGCTTATTCATTCCTTAATCACATCCATTTCTGTAGTTCATGCTGTAGTAGACTTAAAACCAAAAATCCTAAGAATAAAAAAGCCCCATCCAAACAATCTGGATGAGACTTATCTTAAGCTAGGCAAGTACTCACTTATTTACTAAGTTTACAGTTCCTCACCATTTGTTGCAATGACTTTTTGATACCAAGCAAAGGAATCCTTTTTGCTACGTTTTAACGTTCCGTTTCCTTCATCATCTAGGTCTACATAAATAAAGCCATAACGTTTAGACATTTCAGAGGTCGACATACTTACAAGGTCAATTGGGCCCCATGCTGTATAACCCATCAACTCGACACCGTCACCAATAGCTTCCTTCATTTGCTCGATATGCTGCTTCAAGTAGTCGATACGATAGTCATCATGAATAGAGCCATCTTCTTCTACCTTATCGTATGCACCCAGTCCATTTTCAACGATAAACAATGGTTTTTGGTAACGATCGTACAAGTTATTTAAAGTTACACGAAGACCGATTGGGTCAATCTGCCAACCCCAGTCAGACGCTTTCAAGTAAGGATTTTTAACCCCGTTAAACAAGTTGCCAGACGATTTTTCCCCTTGTGGTTCAGAGGATACAGTTAACGTCATGTAGTAGCTGAAGGAAATAAAGTCAACGGTATTGTTACGTAACATTTCCTCATCCCCAGGCTCCATCGCGATCACAACGTCATTTTCTTCAAAGTAACGTTTGATATAGTTAGGATAGTAACCACGAGCATGAACATCTGTAAAGAAGTAATTCATTTGGTTTTCATGTTGTGCCTTCAAAATATCTTCTGGATTACATGTGTTTGGATAATATTCCATGCGAGCCAACATACAACCAATTTGCGCACCAGGCATAATTTCATGACCAAGCTTAGTTACCATTGCACTTGCTACAAATTGATGATGCAACGCTTGGTACATGGTTTGAATTTTGTTGTCAACATCATCCACTAATACACCACCACCGCTATACGGGCTCATGGTCATGACATTAATTTCGTTAAAGGTAAGCCAATATTTCACTTTGTCCTTGTAACGCTTAAATACGGTTTCCGCATAATTCACATAAAACTGAATCACTTCACGACTTGCCCAGCCATTATAT
The DNA here is from genome assembly GCF_017873435.1 of Paenibacillus turicensis. Taxonomy (GTDB): domain Bacteria; phylum Bacillota; class Bacilli; order Paenibacillales; family Paenibacillaceae; genus Fontibacillus; species Fontibacillus turicensis. The sequence continues at coordinate 24,029 of NZ_JAGGKG010000005.1, forward strand.
TTTAAAGTTAAGCCAAGTGGTGTTTCATAGTGTGATAAGGTAACTAATGGCTCAATTCCATGCTTATTAAGCTCATCAAAGACGTTATCATAAAATTTAAGACCAGCTTCATTAGGCTGTGCATCGTCACCGTTAGGGAAAATACGTGCCCAGTTAATAGACAGACGGAAAGTCTTAAAGCCTAGCTCTGCAAATAAAGCGATATCTTCTTTATAGTTATGGTAAAAGTCGATACCGTCTCTTTTCGGAAATCTTGCTTCAAATTTTCCAGCCAAAATTTCTTCGATTCTTTCTTTAGTAATATCCATGGCGTGGTCATTTTTGCGTTCTGCCTTAGGAACCCAAGCAATCATATCTGCTGTAGATAAACCTTTACCGTCTAGATCATAACCGCCTTCAAGCTGGTTAGCTGCAGTTGCACCACCCCATAGGAAGTTTTCAGGAAATTTCAACGTTTTTTTCGCCATCTTCTTTGACCTCTTTTCGTAAGTATTTATTAATATGGTGAGTCCACTATGGACTGATAAAAAAAACCTAAACGTCTGATAAAATTAGCCTTCCCCATTCAATAAAAAGGAAAACATTACTTTATCATCGGTTTAGGTTTTGCCTGCAAATTGCAGTAACAATCCAAAGTTTGATGAAATTGATTTGATTAATTTTTATGGTAGCATAGCATTTTTTTAAATGCAATTCATGTGGTGTAAGTTGAATTTTAATTTCAAAGATAGGCTTCAATGTATGCTTTCTATGAAACTGGAATCCAATTTTCACTCAAAATATGACTATGTCATAGATTAAATGCTAAGATACGTTTATATCTTTAACTCATTAATCAGTAAAAGGGGTCGAAGCCACCCTCTGCCGTAGCTGCTTTCCCCCTGAAGTTAGCATTCCACTAATTTTTGTTTTGAGCTCTTAAAGTTTATGAGAATTAGAAAATGAGGTGTTGACATGAACATTGCTACAATCGGGACAGGAAGTATTGTAGATACATTTTTAGCGGCAGCAGAGCAAGTTGCTGGAATTACACCCGTTGCTATGTACTCTCGTAAGGAGTCTACGGCAATGCCCTTAGCCCAAAAATATAACATATCTAAAATTTATACGGATCTTAATGCTTTAGTCTGTGATTCATCGATTGACTTTATTTATGTCGCGTCTCCGAATAGCCTACATTTCGAGCACACACTCCTTGCGCTTCAGCATGGCAAGCATGTGATCTGTGAGAAACCCTTCACATCTACGGTGGAAGAATTAGAATTATTGATACAATATGCTAAGCAAAATAAGCTAATGCTATTTGAAGCAATTACTACGATTCATTTACCCAATTACAAGCTCATTCAAGAGCAAATAAACCTTCTTGGTCCAATCAAGTTCATTCAATGCAATATTAGTCAATATTCACGAAAATATAATGATTTTTTAGCTGGAGAAACACCAAACGTGTTTAATCCTAAATTTTCAGGCGGCGCATTATACGATATTAATATTTACAACATTCATTTTGTGCTTAATCTGTTCGGTAAGCCAACTCATATTCATTACACTGCAAACAAGCATGCTAATGGCATTGATACTTCTGGTATTGCAGTATTAACTTATCCTGAATTTATTGCAGAATGTGTGGGTTGTAAGGACACGAGAAGTATGAACTTTGCTTTGATCCAAGGAGAAAAAGGTTATATTCATGTGCTTAATGGAGCCAATGGCTGTGAAAAGATTTTAGTTCATCTTGATAACGAGGTACATGAATTAAATGAACAAAACAATCCAAATTGGTGGTATTACGAATTATTCAACTTCAAACAGATTTTTGAAAATAAGGACTACGATGCTTGTTACGACCTTCTAGCATATAGCCATAATGTGCTTGAAACGCTGGTTGCTGCACGTCAATCCGCAGGTATCATATTTGAAGCAGATTCTGTAATAAGAACGACAAAATAATCAAAAAAGGCTCAGTCTTAAAATAGTACTTCACAGCCACTCCAAACTCGTGAAGAGGCAGGGGGATTTTGCTGAAGATTTTCTTTTAAAGGTAATCTTTTGAAGATTTCTTCTACAATAAATCCCCTATACTAACCCTCGCTTTATGCAGTTTATTCTTCCTGTTGTCTTAATACATACATATATAGAACATCAAAAATATACTTTACCGAAATCACACTTGTTATTTTTGACAAACGCATCTGCTGCATATATCCATTGGTTAATAACACTTCGTTACATAGCGTAGCTAAAGGGGAGTTCTTATCATGTGTCACCGCCACAATGTGCTTACTATGGTCCTGTAATATTTTTGCAGCCTCGATCATTGAGGCATTCATGCCTGTATTTGAAATAAGGAATGAAATCGTTGGTTTTTGTTTTGGTGCGCTCATTAAATAATGAAGGTTTGCATTGTTGTGTGCAACAGCATGAATGCCAATCTCATTCCATTTTGCGCTTGTTTCCTCAGCGACATAATAATTTGTATTCGTTCCGTATATGTCTACACGCTCTGCACCTTGGATCCAATCCGCAATCCTTTTTAATTGAGTCACGTCAAAACTTGCCTTGGTCAACTCTAAACTTTGATTATATAAATACGGAACCTCTTCAATAATTGAGGTAAGTGAAGTAGCTTGAGAGGTAACTTGTGATGTAGCATGATCAATTTGTTGCTCCACCAAGTTTTTGTGATCATATTCTAAGGCGAATTGAAGCTGAAAATCCGGATAACCTTTGAAGCCAAGCTTTTTACATAAGCGGATGATCGTTGCAGCACTTGTATATGTAATTTGCGCTAATTCATGCGCAGTACTTGTGAAAAGCAACTGCGGTTTTTCTAAAATCGTATCTATAATTCCCTGCTCTAACGTGGTGACATTAGACATATATTTCAGCTTCTGTATTAGCATCTTTAAAGTTTTTTCCCCTCGCTAACATAAATTAAAACCTTACGATAGTTAGTCCTCAAAATGGTTAAAGCTTGATGATATTAGTATACCATGTCCACATCATATAACGACAACTAAAGACTTCTGTTCAGGCATTATCTGCTACCAATCTCCTAAAATGAGTGTAAATCTAATACTCTTTACCTATTTTTTACATAGAATTAATATATTCTTTGATTTCTCTCGACTCTATTATGCTATGATATTTTGGAAACTAAAGAATCGAGAGGGGTTTAGTAACTTATGTCATGGAAAAAAAATGTGGTTAAAGCAACCGTTCGTGTAACGGCAGCAGCATTATTACTGACTCAACTACTTGGCGCAGGTGGCGTTGTCTCTGCTGCGAGTGAAGATGTAGAGGTGCATTTAATTGGGATCAATGATTTCCACGGTCAGTTAGATACGACATCCGTAGTTAGTGGTAAAAAGGTAGGCTCTGCTCCAATTCTAGCAACCTATTTAAAGGAAGCTAGAGCCAAACACAAAAATAGTATCCTTTTCCATAATGGAGATTCTGTAGGTGCTTCTGCACCTGTCTCATCTCTTGAAAGAGATGAACCTACGATGGAATGGATGAATATGATGGGCTTTGACGTAGCCTCTTTAGGTAATCATGAATTTGACCAAGGGATTGCGGCATTAAAGGCACAAATCTTTGGTGGACTTGATCCAAAAGAAGGCAAGGTTACTCATGCTGGCGCAAAATTTGATTATGTAAATGCAAACGTAATTGAGACCTCCACTGGCAAAACGTTAATTAAACCATATGTAATTAAAGAAGTAGGCGGAGTTAAAATTGGATTTATTGGTCTTGTCACTAAATCTACACCAGCTAAGGTTGCCCCATCTGGCACTAAGGGCGTTTCTTTCTTGAGTGCTGAAGAAGAGGTTGCGGCGGTCAACAAATATGCTAAAGAATTACAAGATCAAGGTGTAGAAACGATTATCGTCTTGGCGCATGATCCAGCAACAACTAAAGATGGTGAAACAAAAGGTGAAGCCGCTGATTTAGCAAAGGCATTGCCAGCAGATTCCCCAGTTGATGTAATTGTTGCAGGAGATAACCATGCATTAGCTAATGGTGAAGTGAACGGAAAATTGATCGTACAAGCTTATTCTTATGGAACTGCATTTGAGGATATTAAGCTAATCATCGACCCTGCTACTGGGGATGTAAAGGAGAAATCCGCTACCATAACCCAAACTTATCAAGAAGGTATTAAGCCAGATGCAGAAAGCTTAGCTATTATTAAAAAGTCATTAGATAAGCACCCTGAGCTGACGAAACCAGTAGGTACAACAGACGGAACGGTTACGCGTACAGATGCTTATAATAACGAAGCAGCATTAGGTAACTTAATTGCTGATTCAATGCGTTATGCTGACTTTGGAGATAAAGCTGAGGCTGCTGATTTTGCATTTATGAATCCAGGTGGTATTCGTGCAGACCTTCCAAATGGGGATGTTACTTTTGCAGACTTAGCGAAAATCCAACCCTTTGGCAATACCTTAGTTAAGTTAACGCTTACTGGGGAACAAGTAAAAACCTTGCTACAACAGCAATGGGGCACAAATGCAGATGGTACGCCAAATACAAAAACGTTGCAAATTTCTGGTTTAAAATATAGTGCTGATTTTAGCAAGCCTGTAGCTGAACGTGTAACTAGCGTGACATTGACAGATGGTACACCACTTCAGGATAGCAAAACCTATACAGCCGTCGTTAACAACTTTATGGCAGCAGGTGGCGATAACTATAAAGTATTAGTTGAGGCGAAGTCCTCCTTAATCGGTCCAATTGATCTTGATATATTCTACAAATATATTGTAGATACATTTAAAGGTGGAAAAATCGAAGCTAAAATTGAAGGCCGTATTAATAATCTAAATTTGCCGAAAGTAGAAGAGCCAGGCAAGGAAAAACCAGTTCCTGTTCCTACACCTAATCCTGTTCCAACTCAAACTATCTCTCGTGCTGAATTTGTAACTATATTAGTGAATATTTTGAAGCTTAATGAAGTAACAACTGCTCCTAAATTCAAGGATGTTGACGTAAATGCAAGCTATGCAGATGCAATTGCAGAGGCCGCACACGCTGGCTTCATTCAAGGGTATGGTGGCAACTTTAATCCAGATCGTGAGATTACGCGCGAGGAAGCCGCTACGATTGTAGCTAAATTGTTAGCGAAGCAAGCTTTAAGTAAAGATGCCAAAATTATTGTTGCAGAGTACCAAGATGGTACAACCGTATCTAGCTATGCGGTTGAGGCTGTAGCTAAGCTTCTTGAAAAAGGAATTTTTCCGCGTGTTGATAAAAACATATTAGATCCAAGACATCCATTAACTCGTGACGATGCAAAAGAATTAATTGAAAAAACGATTACGGCAAAAGCGTCATAAACGTTAATTCGTTTTAATACTAAGCGTTTATATTTACGGTGGTTGGTACCATTATATGTAGTAGAGGGGGATCTCAAAGTGCCGAAATGGCAACTTGGGATCCCCCTTCCATTGGCTTTTCTATCGATTAGCTCCCTAGTTATTGATTAGCTCCGTAGGATTCATCCCCGTTATTTTTTTAAATAACGTACTGAAATAAGGAATGTTTTTGTAACCGACCCGTTCTGCCACCTCGTAAACTAACATGTTACGCTCTAGCAAAAGCTCACGTGCTTTTTCGATTCGTACTCTAGTTAAGTAGTTATTAAACGTTTCGCCTGTGAAGCTTTTAAAAATAATTGCAAGATGATTACGTGAAATAAACACCTTATCTGAAAGCTCTGCAAGTGTAAGGTCTTTCGCATAATGTTCATGAATATAACCCGTCATAAACTCCACAATTTGCCTATGCTTACTACTTCCCTTCCATTGTCTACTGTTAAAAATTTGGGTGATTTTGTTCGTAAGCCATTGCTGTAATTGGTCTAGCCCAAGTAAGCTATCAATTTCTTTCACAATGTCATCATGATTAAAAAACTCGTCTAGCTCCTGTCCAGCTTCATATAAGGAATAGGTAATCACACCCCATAACTCACTTGCCATCAATTGAAGTGCCCTTTGGGAAATTGTGTGTTGCTTCTTTATTTCTAACATATAGCTACTGACAAGCTGATGTGCCTCGGTTTCCTGTGATGACTTGATCGCAGTCGCCAGTTTATAGCAAAACTTAACAGGAGACAAATGAGCTTTTCCCTGCTCAATATTTTCATTTTCCCGATACATATACACCTCACAAGCAGTTGTCATTCGTAAGGTTCTATCATCCATAGCTCGAAATGCTTCTTCTGTAGAGTCAGAAATCTGTGTCCATGTATCCTTTAATCCTCCAATACCAATACGTGCAGCTAACTTTAGATAACTCCCGATGTTTTGAATAAGCTTAGTCCCAAGCTCTTCAAGCCTGGGCTCTACTTGCCCCGTTTGTTGCATTTCTTCTAGGCAATGGGCATCAGGATGAATAATAAGTAACGCCCTTGTGCTATGAAGCTCCGTATATTCCATATCAGAGAAAAACCTACCTGCCACTTCACAGGCGATATTACTGACAGCAAATCGAAACAAGTTCCAATCAGACAAAGACAAGCAATTGGCACGTTGATCACGAATTAGCTCAATCCCAACAGTAAAATGCTTTCGCTCTAGCCAATATTGATAGGGTGGGGGAATACGCCCATTCTCTTTATACAATTCATCCAACGTTCCAACAGCTACAGAACGAACCCATTCTTTCTCCACAAAGGGCTCATACAACCTCATTTTAAATTCCAGTTCTCCTACAACAATCCGCTTCTTTTCCTCTTCCTCCAGCTCCTGAATCACTTTGGACAAGATCGATTTTAATGTAGGTAAGCTAATCGGCTTAGAAATATAGTCACTAACCCCAAAACGAAGTGCTTGCCTAGCATGTTCAAAATCCGAGTAACCACTCAAAATAATAATTTTACCTTGAAAGCCTTCCTTTCTAAGCTGCTGGATCATCTCAATCCCACTCATAACGGGCATATATAGATCAGTAATCACAATGTCTGGCTGAACGTCGGAAATCATGAGCAAGCCGTCCTCGCCATTAAGCGCTTCTCCTACCCATTTTGCCCCTAGCTCCTCCCAAGGAATTGCCCCTTTCATCCCCTTTAAAACTTGGCGTTCATCATCGACAATGGCGATTTTCCACATCATGGTCCCTCCTCTGTTAACAAGACATAAACCTTTCATGCTCCTTTTTATTTTACATTCATTCCGTTTTAGTTGGAGGCGCTTGCAAAAGAGGGAGTTTAATTTCTACCCTCGTGCCTCCTTCTTGACGTTCAGTCAAGGTAACACCATAGCTTTCACCAAAATAACCAGCAATCCGCTCCTTCACATTACGCACTCCATATCCACCAGTGCGCCTTGGATTATCATTGTGCAGGGATTGCTTTAGCCCAACTCCATCATCTTCAATGACAATCTTTAGCGTATCCCCATTCTTTTCAATCCTTATAAATACGTAACCCTGATGCTTTTTATTAAAACCATGTACAATACTGTTTTCTACAAACGGCTGTAGCGTAAGCTTTGGAACAAATAAGTCTTGAAATTCTGATGTTTGAGGAACATCAATTTCATATTGAAGCCCTTCTCCCCAGCGAATCTGCTGAATTTCCAAATAACATTTAATATGTTGCAGCTCGTCTGCGATGGTAATAAAGCTATTTCCGTTAGATAAGCCAATCCGAAACATTTTGCCCATCAATTCTAAAATCCGACTAAGCTCATTTTGACCCGCCTCAATTGCCATCCAGTTCAGTTGATCCAGCATATTATACAAAAAATGTGGGTTAATGTTAGCTTGAAGTGCTTCAATTTCCGCTTTGCGTTGCTGTTCATAACGTTGCTCTAATGTCAGGTATAGCTCTTCAATTCGCTCATTTTGTTTACGATAACCAGAAAATAAATAGCCAAACTCGTTTTCATAATCACGAGGAAGATCTGCAGGACCACCGCCAGAACCACCATGCACACCACGCCCAGCGCCACCAACTGAATAAACACGCATCGCAGTCACTAATTTTTTAATCGGCTTTGTAAACTGTCTGCTTAAGAAGTGAGTAATTAATAACACAAGCAAAATTGCGGCAGCACCAATTAACGCAATCAACTCTGCTAGCTTGACACTACTTGCCGTCACCTGTGTCCATGACGTAAATTCAATCAATGTCCAATTCGAATTATTCATTCGAGAGTACACAAGCAAGGTATCCTGTAAGTCGCCTGTTTCTGGAATATGCTCATATCCTGATTGATTACTTTTAAGATCAACCCACTTTGACCATTGACTTTGCTCCAGTGTGGAACCGATTTTCATCATTTGTTGTCCATCACTGCCCACCATAATTCGATTTGCCCCATCTGAGTTCCCTGCTAGCAGCTTGCGAATTTCATTGGCTTTAATATGGATAACAAGAACCCCTAAAGAATCATTTTCATTACTCACCTTTCGGGCAAAGCTAAGCACGGGAATCTCACCTTGTGTACTGACAAAATTGTACTCCTGTGACCAACAATAATCGCTTTTCACCAAACATTTAGACCATTTTTGCTCATCCAGCTTTTGCAGGTCTCTAAACTGAATATAATTTTGACGTTCACTTAAAATTGGGTTATCCATATAAAGATCAATACCCTGAATAATCGGAATGGCATAGGTTAAGTTAGCTAGACCACTTTCCACCCCTGCACGTCGACGATAACGCTGAAAGTCATCTTGTCTATTAATTAAAAAATTAACCAGCTCTGTATCACGTGAACTAGAAAGGGAGATCTGTTCAATCATAATCAAACGTGTGTTAATTTCATTATTACGTTCATCTAGCAATTGCTGCTGATAATGAGAGGTTGCCTTCACAAGTGCTTTAGAAGAATTGCTATAGCTTGTCCAGGCAATAACCGCAATGACGGTAATAAGAATGAGGGCAAAGCTATAAAAAAACAGACGATCAATTCGATACTTTTTAAAAGGGTTAGTCAGAGGCACTCCCTACCTTCTCTACCTATTTAGACTATTTAGACGAAATAAACGGTAAAGCTACGAGTTTATTCGATGCTTTACCGTAATAAAATGTTTTATATATTTTAACCTTTAATCCCTGTTGTTGCAATTCCTTCCACAAAGTATTTTTGCAGTAACATGAAGACGATCGTAGCAGGAATAATTGAGACAAGCGACATCGCAAGCAGTTGTCCCCACTCCGCCGCAGATTGGGAGTCATTAATCATCCTTAGCGCTAAGCCTACCGTATATTTTTCTACTGAATTGATGTATAACAGGTGTCCGAGGAAATCATCCCAGTTCCATAAAAAGCAAAAGATCGTAACTGTCACGATCGCAGGGAACGCAAGCGGCATCACCACACGCCAGAAAATTCCGAACCATGAGCAACCGTCTATTTTCGCCGATTCATCTAATTCCCTTGGTACGCCTCGAATGAACTGAATGAGTAGGAAGACGAAAAAGCTTCCACCCGCCCCGCCTGCAAGAAGATGGGGCACGATAAATGGCAAATAGCTATTTACCCAACCTAGCTGATGAAACAAAGAATATTGCGGAATAATTAACACTTGTCCTGGCATCATTAACGTCAACATTAAAATGCCAAACCAAAACTTTTTCAAAGGAAAATCCAATCTAGCAAAACCAAATGCAACTAAAGTACAGGATATTAATGTGGTAATAATAACGGCGATTTCGAGTAAAAACGTATTAAGGTAAAAATGAGTGAAGGTGTAGCCAGGTACAGCATTCCAGCCTTTTACAAAGTTATCCCAATGCAGCACAGAAGGAAAAATGGAGGGGGAACTAAGCTCAGTTGCATCTTTGAGTGAAGCACCTACCCACCAAATAATAGGATAGACCATAATGAAGCTAAAGAGAATCATAAACAGATGACGCAACGTTGGTTTCCATTGTATTCTTTTTAGTGTACTCATCTGCGTTTGTTCCCTCCCCGTTTCTCTCCTGTATCTGACTCATAAAATACCCAATATCTAGAGCTGAAGGCGATTAATACTGTGGCGATCACAATGACAACCAGCATAATCCATGCCAACGCTGAGGCATAACCTAACTCATAGCGGCTAAATGCACGCTCGTATAAATAAAGTGCATACACATAGGTTGCGTTCATTGGCCCACCATTTGTAATTACAAAGGCGGAGGTGAACATTTGGAATGCACCAATTACAGCCATAATTAAGTTAAAGTAAAAAATCGGTGAAAGCATCGGTAATGTAATTTTGAAAAACTGTACGAATTTATTGGCGCCATCCACCGAAGACGCTTCATACAAATCGTTAGGAATCTGCTTTAAGCCTGCTAGAAAAATAACCATCGTCGAGCCAAATTGCCACACGGTTAATAAAATTAGAGTCCCAAGTGCGGTATCTGGACTAGTAATCCAGCCTTTCCCCTCAAACCCAAACACAGCAATCAATTTGTTAAATACGCCATCTACACCAAAAATGTTGCGCCATAATAACGATACCCCTATACTACCTCCAATTAGAGACGGGAAATAAATCGCTGTCCGATAAACGCCAATGCCTTTGACTGCCTTATTGAGAATAATAGCTACAAATAATGCTACCGCAAGCTTTAAAGGCACTGAGGCCAATACATAGGTAAAGGTTACCTTTGCAGATTGAATAAAATTAGGATCAGAAGTAAAAATCCGTTCGTAGTTACGCGTGCCTATCCATTCCATTGGCTGCATTAACGTATAGTTTGTAAAGGAATAATAAAGCGATAAAAACAAAGGATACGCTGTAAGTGCCAAAAATCCGATCAGCCAAGGTGAAATAAATAAGTAGCCTGCTAGGGGCGCGTTCCATCTACTCCGAAAATAAGATGCTTTTTTCTTTTTTGGGGTAGGTTGGACTACAGTGGCTGTGGAACTTTTCATCTATGTTCACCTCTTGATTCAATTTTTGAAAAAATAAAAGATATATTGAGGCATAGTTTAAATTAGTGGTTGGCAACATCCCAAGCAAGCGAAGGGACAAGGGATTCTGGAGAAGTGAAACGTTCATCTCTTAAAACCAGATTTCAACCCTCAAGCTTTCATGGAATAATAAGGAATCTGGTTTTAACAATGATCGCAAGAACCCTCTGTCCTGTAGCCTTCCATCTCCATTATTGGCAACCACTAATTTTTATTCAGACCCATTTCTAATAATTATTTTTCATAGGACAACGATGCATCCTTTAACTGCTCAAACGCCTTCTCTGGTGTAATTTTGCCAAAGCTAAGCTGATCGCGTACTAATACCCAGTCTTTATCAATAAAGTTCGTCCAGCCACCTGCACCAGCAGACCAAGCTTGACCATCCTTTTCTGTCGCACGTAGAAGACCTAAGCCCACCTTATCCAGTTCACTCATGTTAGCTTCAAGTGAGGCTGAAATATCCTTATTCGCAGGTAAACCACGGAAGGTTTGCATAATATTTCCTGCTTCTGGATCGTTAACTAGCCAATTCACAAACTTTTTAGCTTCCTCTGCATGCTTAGAATCTTTAGAAACTGACAGGAACATAGATGGCTTCAACCAGCCCCCAGCTTCTTCAGCACGTGGCATTGTGACAAGGGCATATGCACCTGGCTTGATGCTGTCCCATGTACCTAAGTTGTTGGAGAAGCTATAACGGAATAAAACCTTTCCTGCTGACAATAAATCCATTTGTGGATCATGCTCTTTATCAGAAGCGTTTACATCTGCTGGAGGCACTAATCCTAATGCACGGAGCTCTTCAAACTTTTTCGTCCACTCTAAAAACGAAGCTTGATCGATGTTGAAATGCCCATCATCTGTAACTACTTGCCCTTTACCTTTAGCATATTGATAAGCGGAATACATAAAGTAGTTACCTGCATAATCTAATGTGAAATATTGGCCACTTGGTAATTTAGACTTGGATTCCTTTGCTAATGCGAAAAAGTCATCCCAAGTCCAGCCATCAGTTGGATTAGCAATGCCAAGCTTATCCATCGCTGCTTTATCATAAACCATACCAAAGGCTACGGAGCCCATTGGAATTGCGTATTGCTTCCCATTTAATTGACCACCTGATAGCAATTTTGTATCAAATTTACTGACATCCACCTCAGGAGATAACTCCATTAATTGGTTGCGTCCCATCCAATCTGGCATCCAGCCTGGATCGAGTTGTATCACGTCAGGTGCGTTATTGGATGCAGCTTGCGTTGATAATTTATCCAAATACCCATCCATCCCAGAATATTCAGGCTCAAAGGTAACGTGTGGATTTTTTGTAGTGTACAATTCTAGTGCCTTTAAGGTTGCTTCATGACGTGGCTGAGATCCCCACCACATAATACGTAACTTGACAGACTCGGTGCTAGACGTAGCTGGCTTATCACCATTTGCTGTCTTACTTGAATTTTTTGTGTCCCCACTACTTCCACATGCAACTAAAGTCCCCATTATTCCAATGACAGTTAAAACCGAGAGAAAGCGCTTCCATTTAGACATTCTTAACCCTCCTAATTATATCTGTGTGAATATTCCTACATCGTTATATTAACAATTATGAAAACAAGTTTGTATATGAGTAATGCACGATTTATTTCAAAATCTCACGGAAAATGAGGGGTAAAAAATCTTAATTACAATTTCAGGATCTATTTAGAAATTAGTCCATGACAACGATAGGAGTCTGGTAGCTACGATTCAGAGCGTTCTTGCCCAATTTCAAATAAAAAAAGACTAAAATTTATAGGTATTTTAGTCTCTTACATTATTAATGTCAGAACAATTAATATGAATTATACTGAAAATAATTATAATCATTAGGATTTCATATAGCTCAATCTAGCTATTTATCGTTATCACCTTTTCCCCGTATAACATTAGCTTCGCTTCAAACTCATCTCTATTTTTTTCAAAGTCATCTGTCCATTTAAACATCTCACGGAGCATTGTTAGGGTTGGCTTATAGTGGCACTTCTCTACCCCAAGTTTTTGCTTAATAAACCTTAGAACAATTCTAACCTTTCTCTTCCATAGCGGGGGATCAAGGAAAATAATACGATCTGCCATATCATATAAATATTGATAGGACTTGCGATCTGTGCCTTCAAAAATCCATTTTCCATGCTGATCTATGTCCATAATGACTTGCCATTGCTCATCTGGGGTTCGTTTTGATCTCCCCTCCAATGTCTGGTGGTGAACAACAGCATCTAACTCATACCAAGGAATATTGAGTTCCTGAGATAACTCCCTAGCTAAAGTCGTTTTACCGCTGGCTACAATGCCTACAATAAAAATTTTGTTCATTCCACATTACGTCTTTTCCATTCATCCTCTACGATACGCATTTCAATCAAATTCAAGCTTTTATCCTTCATTTGGATATAGTTTGGGATAAACTTATCTTCCATAAATCCTACACTTTTATAACATTTTAAGGCAGAGATGTTGTAATCAAATACACCTAAGGTAATTCGTTGTAATTTTAAATCCTCAAAACCAACCTTCAAGATAGCTAGAAGCATTTGTTCACCGTAGCCCTTACCTCTACTACCTGGATCGCCAAGAAGTACTTTTCCAATTCGCCCTGATCTATTTTCTCGATCTATTGCACCAATTGAAATATGACCAATGCTTTTATTTGTACCTGGATCTATTACTTTATAAATTAGTTTGCTAGAGGTATCCATATCATTCGCATCCTCAAGATAAGCCTCTAATTGCTCCTTAGTAAGTGGGTATTTAAAATTTACCCCAGCCCATTGTAATAAAAAGGCTTCATCCCCACTCCAACTGATCAGTTGTTCAAAATCTGATGCTTCAAAATATTTTAGTGTGATCATGGCATGACTCCTTCGCTAGTTGGGGGTGTTTGTCACCCACTTATTTAAATAATCAAAAATAATTATACCAATATTTATTTCCTTAAATATTATCATACTTTAAATTAAGGTTTTCTGTAAATTTCGTTATGAGTACACTTTCTTAATGTTCCCTTCCTGCACCACCATCAGCATGAAATTCTGTTGAATGACGAAAAATCTGAAATCCCTCACTCGTTTTTCTTGATACAAAATGTGCATACGTGCTATACCCTATGTTATTATTTTTATTTAAACGACATGTAAACTAATCATAATCTTTTTTTACAATAATTACTTTATTCATTACTGCTTTAGCTCCTTACCACATTTTGAGCAAAACATATATAAATCATTTTCTATTTTGTTCCCACAATAAGGGCAATAATTTAGATCTCCTTCAGCTTGAGCTTCGTGCGAGTCGGTGTCCTTATATGAGTTGCTACGTTGATGAGTGACCTCTTCATATTCTGCTTTACTAATAAATCGGTCAATTGGATCAGGTTCTTCATTACCTTCGGTTATGTCAAACATGGACATGCGATTTTTACTAGTTGCATTAATAAAATGAAAAATGGCTTGCGCAATGGCTACTCCCACAAATACGATTCCAAATAGAACAAAAAAACCAGGTGCTTCCATGCTTGCAGCCATAATTGTCCAAAATACACCAAATATTCCAACCGCAACACTACCTACGACTCCCATTGCTGAAGAGCCTCTCCCAGGTTTAACACTTCTTCTCAATGAAATCCCCCTCTTTGTCTAAGATATAATTTCTATTTACATTAAGGCTTACTTATCAAATAGTAATATTTTTGAATGAAGGATATCCTCTCACGTATATCTTCTCTATAATCTTTTACAATTTAAAAGGAAAGCTTCATAAAAAGTTATGGGTGCTATTTTCCCCTGCATTTCATCTAATCTTAACGATGATTTTATTTTTAATATGGAAAATTTGTGTGAAGCTAGCGCTTTAATACTGGTTTAATTGCTTTACGCAACCAAAAGGCAAGCACCGTACCTGCGCCCCATGAACTCGGGTTTTGTAGGTATTCGTTATAATGATCGTTAATCATATAAGTCCGTGTGGAGGTGGGGCTTTTTAACCCAAACTCCTCCCATACTGCCGGATCATTAGAGCCGCCAAGCTGGATGAGCATGTTATCTACTTCTTGCTGTAATTTAAGCGGGATTTCGTTATAGGCTTGAATAATTTGGTCATGAAATTCATTGATTGGATTGCGGTTGCCAAGACTAGTCAAGTGAATACTCTCACGAATATATGAGACGTACGCTAGATGTTCCGCCCAAAGCTTGTCTATATAATATAGTCGCACCCTCCGCTCAGAAGGACTCATATGCAGTTCTCCTTTTAAAATAGAAAGACGCTCCTTATACAGCATACGCCGCTGCATTTCGAGCACATCGGAATAGCTGTTTAGTTCCTGACGAATATCAAAGTTTTGTCCCATCATCATACGCTGAATTTGCCCAATTTTTTTACTTAACATCGGTTCATTAATCGCCTGTTCTTGCCTTGGGACGGAAATCATTTTATCCAACCCAAAGCGCATCAGCAGTTCATCTTCTAAGCTTACAATAAATACGGAAGCTCCAGGATCACCTTGGCGACCTGCCCGCCCACGTAACTGGTCATCAATTCGCATACTCTGGTGCACATGTGTACCAATGACGTATAAGCCTCCTAGCTTCGCAACCCGCTCTGCTTCTGCTGGATTTCCACCTCCCAGTCGAATATCAACACCACGACCCGCCATATTCGTAGATACAGTTACGGCTCCAAACTCCCCTGCTTTAGCGATAATCTCTGCTTCTTCGGCATCGTTTTTGGCATTTAAAACATGGCAAGGCACGTTAGCAACTGCTAGTGCCTCAGATAGGATATTCGACTCTTCCACACTAGCTGTACCAATAAGAATTGGACGTCCTGTTGTATGGACAGAAGAAATTTCTTGTACAAGCGCCTTTAGCTTCGCCTCTTTATGCGTATAGACCCTATGCGGCTCATCCCTTCGTTGATTAGGTTGATTGGGGGGAATCTGTAAAACCTGCAATTCGTATAATGCCTTAAACTCAATTGCTGAGGCATGAGCTGTCGCTGTCATTCCAGAAATTTTGGGATATAAGCTAAGGAAGTGTTGAAGTGTAATTGTGCCTAACACCCTGCCACCTGCTTTAGATTTTAATCCTTCCTTCACATAAAGTGCTGCTTGTAAACCGTCAGGTAAATGTCTATTTTCTGCCACACGACCCGTATACTCATCAATTAATTCAATTTGACCATTTCGGACGATATAATCTACATCTTTTTTTAGTAAAACTTCCGCGTGTAATGCACAATTTAAAGACATCAACAGCTGGCTATGGTGACTTTCATACAAATCTCCACATCCCAATAGTGCTTCCACTTTGGTAGCACCTTCTTCATTTAAATATACATTGCGTTTAAATTCATCAAAATCATAATGCATATGTAGCTTAAGCTGCCGCACAACCTCAGCCAATTCCATATCCGCTTTCTCAGTCATGTCTCTATCCCCAGCAATGATTAGCGGAACACGCGCTTCATCAAGAAGCAAAGAATCCGCTTCATCCACAATGACATAGTGGAAAGGACGGTGAACAAGATCATCTTCATCAAGTGCAATGGTATCACGCAAATAATCAAAACCCGCTTCTTTTGCCGTGACATAAGTAATATCTGCCCTGTATGCGGCCCTTTTTTGAGATAAACTCATATTTGCTTGAACTGCATTTACAGACAATCCAAGGAAAGTATAAATAGGACTCATCCAAGTCGCATCCCGATTTGCCAAATATTCATTAAAGGTCAGCACGTGAACCCCTTTGCCAGTTAAGGCGTGAAGATATGCAGGCATAACTGCGGAGAGCGTTTTTCCTTCCCCAGTGTGCTGTTCAATTAAATATCCCTCATACAAAGCAATCGCAGCCATGATCTGAACATTATAGGGACGTAAGCCAAGCTTTCTTTTTGCTGTCTCATAAACAAGTGCATAGGCGTCTACAAGCAACTCGTCCAAAGGTGTACCATCTATTGCTTCCTTTTTTAAACGAAGAGACTCCGCTTGTAGCTCTTGATCATTCCAAGCTTCTAAATTCCGATTTTTAATCTGTTCGGTCTTCGCTTTTAACTGTGTTAGTTTGTGGTTGTGATCACGATTCTTGAAGCTTTGGATTAACTTCTTTGCTGGATTCATCAAATAAAATCGCTCCTTTACGGTAAACTACTGTAGCCGACATTAGCCTGTATTAGGTAGATGTTGATCTATTTACGTTCAAGAGCCATAAACGTTGCACGTTTTTCCTCATATTATTTGGAAACTAACGTATACTCTGCTTACACATTACCAATAAATTAGCTTACTAGCAAAAAACAAAAACGGAGGTGACTTTTAGACAATCTCCGTTTTTACCTTTTTATTATGTATTTTTCTTTATATCTGTCACATCGAAAGAAGAAACTGTACTACACAAATATTCTTTGAGCTATTAACGCATTTCTAAGATATTAATTCCCTTCCCTTCAATAAAAAAGTCTTCAAATGTCTCTGCAAATTTAGTCGCTTCTTCAAAAAAGTTTCCGTCACCCGCTCCAACAATATACAACCCTACCCCTTCTTGTCCCTTGCCATAATAATACACATTACCACCTAAGTCTGTAGCAAAAATTAGTCCCTCCTTAATATCTTCTTTAAAATATGGATAATTGTCATCAACATTAATAATATCTGTAACATAAACAAAGTTTATAATTATTGATGTACCCTTAATCTTAAAACCATAAATGATTGCCTCTTCCAAAATATCAATTAACATTTTAGGTCCGTGGCATTTCACTTTCGTTATATAAGCTTACAAATCGGCTGTTAACTACAGATAATAAATTCATTTTTGGCCTCCTTATGGAAAGCTTGCTCATCCATCTGTCACTTTTCATGATGAGATTCGTGCAGTATTGACTTTGCTATTTCATATTAGATTATTATCGTAGATTTGTTGCAAAAGGTTTCGTCCATAATTAACGATGACCTCAGCGTTATTTTGAGTACCATAATAAATATCGGCAATCGCCATTTTGATACAGCAAATTTGGATTTGCCCCTTTTTGTCTTTCAACACTTCTAGCCCATATCCATTAAAGAAGGCATTCATCGCTACTTTGTTATTTGCAAAATATCTTTCAAATAAGATCGAAAAGTGGTCCACATCTATGCCCCATAACATATTTTCAAAATCAATCATGCCTGTTACAGTCCCACACTCATCTACTAACCAATTACCAGGCGTAGAATCCCAGCTTATAGGCACTGGCTTAACATGCTCAAAAACTTGAATATTGTGAAGTGCGCACTGAGCAAGCTCTATTTCCATAGGTGTCAGTAAGTTTTGCTCCTCACAGCGATTAGACGTTTCTTGAATTGAATCGTAAACATAGTTCATTGGATTTTTGCTAGGCGAAAGGTCAATTGGGGTTCCTTTTAGATCAGGACGACCAAACCATGTTCCACTTTGTGAATCATGTAGTATTTTTATTAACTCCCCAGCTTGGCGGTAGGCTTTTGTAGTTGCCTTTATATCTAAATCTGCCTCTCTCATAATGACACCATCAATAGAAGTAATTAAGATAGCATAGAGTCCTTCTTTTTCAAATACATCAATTAATTTAGGGACATAGGATTGCAAAGGGTGTAACCAGTTTGTATAGGCGTAAACTTCGGGGTGCCATCGTTCTTTTCGATTAAAAGCTTTTAAGTAATAACAGCTTTTGTTTATATCTGAACAAATCTTCCATACTCCAGTTCTTGAACTATTGGGTCTGTAATTAGCAAGAATTTGAAATGGTCCGATGCAGTTTTTTATAAATTCAGAAAGTTGAGAATCCAATGCATCTGATATTAAATGATTGATAATATCACCCTCTAATTGATGTTTTTATACTTTGATATACTTCTGTATTGTTTATTCATCGGTGGGATCTCCTGCTGCAATGTTTAATACAAGTATAACCTCACTTTCAAATTTTTTTAAGTTATACTAGACTTTTAGAAAAAAGCCATCTTTTTTTCCAAAAAGATGGCCTTGATCTCAACAGTATTCAATTTGTATTTCTACCCTACTCCCCATACAATTGTCCACTTTCGTTTTAACTCCGATTTAGTTTTATTACTCACGCTTTAGTGTAATCTTAAATATATCGCGCGCTTCGCCGCCAAAGACGATCAAGCCACCCTCAGGCAAAACCACGCTAGAGCTGCCACTGGCCACCGAATGATGAATCGGTATTCCATTGGCGTCATAAACCACGAAGCCGCTAGACTCTGGCATCTCAACCGTCATGGTTTTTCCCCCTGCTCCCTCACCAATTTGGAACCAGCGCGCATGGCCAGACGCAGGAATGGTTACAGTAGAGGCACTTCCGTTATAAATCGGCATAATCGCCGTTTCGCTGATGAAGGTCCAACCACCCGATTGTAAATATTCAATCCCATTCTCTTTATAAAAAAACAAATCAAATGCGTCACGGCCGTTCATAACGGGAATTTCGGCAATGTTCATTGCCTTATTGTTCTCCATAATAATGGTTCCATTAGCATAACCGCTTCCCTCGTCAAGCTGAATCTTTTTCGATAACACTTGAGGCGAAAAATAAAACAGCGAATTAATTTTTTCATTTACTGCATAATAGGTTTTTCCATCGCGTTTCTTCCATGCCTGTGTGATGGCAGCATCCGGCGTATTAGCGTCCAGCTTCTGCAGCTCATAATGATCGAGAGCGGATTGTCCAAATCCGGGAAACTCCAGCACACTCTGGACACGAACATAGGTCTTTCCGTTACTTTGCTCATCGAAGCTGATAGCTGTACGTCCATCCTCTCCCATAAAGACCTGATCACCGATATAAACGTAGGTTTGCTCCGGAATGAGGCCGCCCTTCATCGCAGGCAGGTTTATTTCACCATCCTTGACCGTAAGGCTAAGTGTAGAGCCAACCTTTCCATATAAACCGGAGTAGGCCTTAAAATGATCCGGCATTTCTTTTTTGACAGGTGCTTCGAAGGTTTTGTCTGGTCGAATATCCTTGATTTCACCGGCTCCCTTCAGGTAAGCCAACAAAATATTTGATGCCGCCGCTGTATTGAAGGTGGACGGTCCACCTGCTGTCAGAAACGCAATCGAAACCTCCTGCTCCGGCAAAGCAATGTACGCCGCATGATACAGAATCGTATTTCCGCCTTTGGTCACTGCTTGAATGCCGTAATCGTCAAAAGGAGCCAAATCGACCGAGTCCCACCCCAGCCCATACCCGTAAACGTTCGAGCTTCCGTCAACCCAAACGCCGTTGCGGTATTCTGGCTGCTGCATAGCAAAAGCCGCCGCTTTCGACAATAGGTTCGGTTGTTTGCCTGTCAACACTTCCGAGAACAAGGTCAGCTCCTCAGCGGTGGAATAAATGCCGCCGGTTCCGAGAACGTTGGCGTTTTCGACGGGGAGCGCACCGTCGATGCCTGGCACACGCACCGGGTAGATCTGATTTCGATCAAACGTGTCAAGCGGGGTTTTCGTTGAAGTCAGTCCTAACGGGGTACTAATGCTTTGTGCAAGAAATTGGCTGTAGCTCATGCCACTTACCCGCTCCACCAAAATCTCGAGCAATTGAAAGCCGTCGTTGGCATAAACGGAATATTCACCCGGCTCCGACTTTAGGCGCTCTGAACGCAAATTTTGCAGTAATATGTCATGATTCTCCGTATCATTATCTGCAAACAACATGCTGTTTCTATAATGACTACCATAAAACCCAGCCGAATGGTTCATAAGCATGCGTGGTGTAATCTGTTTGTACCTTTCGTCGGCCATTTTGAAATCGGAGATATAGTTCGTAAGAGGAGAGTCAATGTCCACCTTACCAGCATCGGCCAACATCATCGTTGCAGCGGTTACGTACATTTTGCTGACCGAGCCAATGGCAAACATGACGTTATTTCCGATCGGCGTCTTGTTTCCTGCAGCATCGACGCCTAGTCCTCCAGACAATACGATCTCTCCTTTGCTGCGGATTGCATACTGTACGCCACTTGCACCATAGCCGTCGATAAGCGTCTGCGCCATCAATTGCGCTTCCGCGGCGGCTAATCGCCTAGCTTCTGAACCTTGATCGGCCTTTGTCACCCCGTCCTCAGACTTTGCTACTATACCCTGATTAGCCTGTACCGCTCCTTCAGCCATCGGAGTTGCAAACAGCACAGCTGCGATCATGACTACGCCTGTTCTTTTCCACATTTTCATTTCGTCATTCCCTCTTTCTGCAGATCATTGTGTAGTGAACTCATCATAGTGGAAACAGCGGGAAGAAAAGAACAAATCCCCCTGAAACGAAAAAAAGAATCCCCGAAATGCATTACGTTCGGGAATCCCTGGGGCTAGCGAACGGCAAAACAACCATATTCTCAAATTGTTGCGATTCGCTTTCGATGGTCATGTGCCCGCCATATTTTTCGCAGATTCGTTTAATATTGGTCAATCCGTAGCCATGATATTCTGGATTTGCTTTTTTGCTCTGCAAATTGGTTATCTCCCGCTCCACATGATTGCGAACACGGATAAATAACGCAACTTCATTGGAACGAATATGTATAAGGATGTGCCTATCTTCAGCCATTTTTATTTTTTTTGAAGCCTCGATGGCATTGTCCAGCAAATTACCTAGCACAACGCATAGATCATAACGATCAACGGGTAGCTTACTGTCGAACAGAAGAAGCTCAGTTGCCATAGTAATTCCATTCGCTTGCCCGATGTTTAGCGCATTGGTTACCAGAGCGTCGATAACAAGATTGCCGGTGTTAATTCGGTGATACGCCCCTTCAACCTTGTTCAGCGTGACGCGGATATACTCGCTCGCTTCAACCGTCATGCCCCGACTGATGCATTCTTCAATGTATAGCAGGTGCTGGTTAGTGTCGTGAATGATGCTTTTGATTTTTTTGAAGCTATGCACCGTCTTTTCGTAGTTAGCGTCCTGATAATCCATTTGAAGCTGGAGCTGTGTATTTTCGTGCAAAAGCTGGAATCTCGCCATGACCGTATCAAGGATATAGACGACCAGCACGTTGAGTATGATAAAGCCAAAAACCGAAAGAAAATAATTGATGTTTTTTTCGCTGTAGATCGTAAGCACATTTACCTGATAGATACTGATGGCTGGCACACTGAGAAACAGCAAATAATAACGGAGGCTTAGCGGGTAGCTTCTTCGTTTGGAGAAAAAGCGAATGACTTGAATCACCGCAAACATGATGATACAGCTAATTAGTAGAGCTCTACCATAAAGCATCTGATCCCCATTATTGCTGGTGTAGGCATTGTCCAGCGCCACGGACAGCGAGGGATCAAGCAAATAAAGACAAAGCGTGTTAACAAGCGTCAGCAGCACAGCATAAAGAACGGAAAACACCAGTTTCATTCGAAGCTCAGCCTCATACCCCAATGACAAACAAAAAATAACCGTCACATACAGCAAGTTGGACCATAACAAGGAAAAAGGCGCGGTCAAATACAGCACATTGATGATCAGAAACGCCAGAATGTACTTCCACTTCGTTGGCTTGCTTCTCTCTTTGCCAAAGACGGAATTAAAATAAAAATTCACTTGAACTGCCATAACCAGCACAATACTCAGGTTCAACATCAGCATTAGAGGCTCCATCGTTTCAATCCACCTTCATGACCATAAATTTGGTACATACATCTTTAACTTCCTTACTCTTGGAGCGGCCAATCGGTAGCTCCAGTCCGTTAGACATCACTACGTTGTTCCCTGAAAATTTATGCACGTGAAGCAGATTGATAAGAATCGAGCGATGAATCTGCAGAAATTTGCTGCTTTTTAATGCCTCTGCGTATTGCGAAATCAATCCACGACCGTCATAAACGGCACCCACCGTCGTAAATTTCAGCTTTCCCTTCACCGTCAAGCTTTTAGCCGCTTCTATGGCAACAATGTCCTCGATTCGCAGCACAAATTCCTCATATGCCGATTTGATAATTAAAATATCCTGATCCCGTTCTTCGAAATACCGACACAGCCTCAGCAGCTTACTCTCGAAAACCTCTGGCTCAATCGGCTTCATCAAATACTGGAAAGTAACCACGTCAAAGCTTTCCAGCATATATTCAGCGTAGCTCGTCAGAAAAACAATTTGTTCGTGATTCCGCTTCATTTCCCGCAGCCTGCGCGCAGTCTGAATACCGTTTAAGCCGCTCATCTCAATATCAAGAATGAGGATATGGAAAGGAGCCTCCTCCTTCTCGTAATGCGCGATTAACCCCTCGCCGGAAGCAAACTCTACCACCTCGAAGTCGCTCCCGCTTTTGACGGATAGAGCGACCAGCATCCCTCTTACCTTCTCCCTCTCTCTTTCCTCATCATCGCAAATAGCAATTCTGTACATATGATTTCTCCTCTCTTAAACAAAAAAGTTACCATCTACAAATGGTCCACCTCTTTACGAATATATAAGTAACCCCTTACGAATTGCCGATATTCCTAATTAAAAGTCCATTCCACGAATGATGATTAACCAAAAGGAATTCCGAAGCCTTCGTCATTTAGAGATGGAATTATACGATTATATCAACTGGTTCAACAAGCAACGATTTCATGTTGACAATGCAAACCACCAGGAGAAAATATTTAATTAAAAAAACTTTTGAAGGTCTTTATTTTGACCATTCATTTAAAGTTACCCATGTAAGCACATCTCCCTTAAGCAAAATAGGTATTCCATCTCTATTTATTTCTATTTGATAAGGTTTTATATCATATTTCACACATGTCCAATTTTCATAAATACTTTTAAGCTTGTCCACTAAATAATGTGTTTCAAAATTCAATTCATACATAGGTTCGATTTTCTCACCTGAATCTATATTTCGTTCAGATACATTGGTGCTAATGATAAAACTATTAATTCCCTTAGCCTTAGTGCCCTGCATTATTTTTGCAACAACATTATTAAACGTATACTCACAATCTAAATGCTCCAAGCTTGATACCGCAAAAATAAAATCATAATGTCCGGCTTCAATAGAAAAGTTGGCAATGTCGCTTAAAACACATTCCACTTTGTTAGTGACATTAAACTTTGCAGCGTTGAGTTGTAATTTATGAATAGCCGATTCTAACAAATCAACACATACCACTTTACCATTACGATCTCCTAATGCTTCTGCTAAAGGTATGCTATTTCTCCCTACACCACAGCCCAAATCTAGCATGTTAATTTCTTTCAGGTCCTCAAAGGTTGAAAATAAATTCAAAATAGTTTGCACCGGCTTATATAACCAAGAGCCCTGCTCAAATAAAGCATACTTGTCATAGCAATGATCATGATAAGCTTTTTCTTTGGATCTAATCGTTTGAATGCGATTCATAACCGTAAAGGTCAGCCCTTTCTACATTTCAGGTCTCCATACTACCTCTAAAACATTGAGCACTAAAACTACGACCACGCGATTTTTACTCTATTATCTATGTTATATTATATAGATTACTATTTATTTACTTATACGACAAAATTTTCCCTTTAGATAGCGACTTATTAGTTCGATTCTCTTTCATTTGGAATCTGTCCTAGAAGTTATTTCCAACCTAATCATCGGTTCTAATTTCAATATACCTATGATTTTGAATTTTAGCAAAAACACCAGTGAATCTACTAAAATATTGAAACTAAAATTAGATAATGGGAAGATAGTGTATATTGAACTTTAAACCAACTGAAGATTTATAATCTAATCTCTATACAAAAAGCCATCTTTTTCGCCCAAAAGATGGCCTTTGCCCCAACAGTATTAAAATTGTATTCCTATCCTACTCCCCATACAATTGTCCACTTGATCATCCTTATTCATTTTCAATATCAAATTCACTATCTCTTCTTATAAAACTCATGATACAGCTTCATTAACGCTCTTTTCTCAATCCTAGACACATAGCTACGGCTAATCCCCAATTCCTTGGCGATCTCTCTTTGCGTTCGTTCCTCGCCACCCGCTTCAAGCCCAAACCTGCCAACGACAACCTCTTTTTCGCGATCATCCAAAATATCTAGGTTTTGATATATTTTACTTTTTTCCATTTTAAGCTCAACACTGTCTGCAACCTCATCGGATTCTGTGCCTAAAATATCAATTAATGTAATTTCATTAACATATGTATTATAGACATGATTTTTCATATGAATTTCCTCTTTGTTTATAAAGATTTTTACCTCGTTATATTCCCGCTGTATATCGGCCAGTTTTGAATAAACTTTAACCTGCCATTACAAATACGACAAACATCTTTATAAGGGAGGAAAATCATTTATTGTCTGAAAAATCTAACAATGTAATTTAAAAAAGCAATATTTATATAACGGACAGAGGATAAAACAGCATGTATTCTCTTTCAAATACTGCAAGTAATTACTTGACGTGAAATTACTCATTATGAGTTAGTATCAAAAATGAAGAGGTCAGCCAAGATTTCAGCTGACCTTAACAATAAAAATTATTACTTTCTGATTACCTATCTTCAAGGTTTAGTGTATTAGGTTCATATCCTTGTAACTCAATTACTAGATTATGAACTGAAGGTTTAATTAACATTACAAGTTAGTCAGCAATCCTTTTGAAAAAATAGTATCCACAATTATAGAGTCTTGAACTAACAATCCTATATATCCTATTTCTATAATATCCAGATATATTACTTTGTATAAACCATTAATACTAGTATTAGCTATCCATCTTCATCACAAATCATTAAGGTAATAGTTGTATTACTTCCTGAATGTATTTTAGGTATGCTACTAATTGTTATTTGTTGTAGATTTTTTAATTCTTATCCCTCAACAAAGTTAAAATATTTTAACCAACCAACTTCAGACCACTCTGACCAATTCTGGCCGTTGTATACTCTTACA
Source organism: Paenibacillus turicensis (assembly GCF_017873435.1). Classification (GTDB taxonomy): domain Bacteria; phylum Bacillota; class Bacilli; order Paenibacillales; family Paenibacillaceae; genus Fontibacillus; species Fontibacillus turicensis. Next base: position 49,876 of record NZ_JAGGKG010000005.1, read on the forward strand.
CGTACCTGCAAGGGTATATTTAATGGGAGATTTTGATCCACTTGCCATGAATTATTTTTAGTAGTTACTACTTGCTCAACTAGTCCAGAATCTAGAATTACTACTCCATCTCCATCTAATAATTGGACCTGATAGGCTACAAAGTTGTTTATCCCAAGACCTTCCTGTCTCCACACAATAGATGGTTTACTAACACTGCTTTCTTCTGGAACATCTTTAGTCCCTATTGGATAAATCAGACTAACTTCTATATCCTCATTGTCCTTAAGAAGTTCTGGTGTGATTTGATTATTACCATCTTGTTTATAATCCATAAGATCCTGTACCTTCAACCAACCAACTTCAGACCACTCTGACCAATTCTGGCTGTTGTATACTCTTACACGTACCTGCAAGGGTATATTTAACGGGAGATTTTGATCCACTTGCCATGAATTATTTTTAGTAGTTACTACTTGCTCAACTAGTCCAGAATCTAGAATTACTACTCCATCTCCATCTAATAATTGGACCTGATAGGCTGCAAAGTTGTTTATCTCAAGACCTTCCTGTTTCCACTCTATAGATGGTTTACTAACACTGCTTTCTTCTGGAGCATCTTTAGTCCCTATTGGATAAATCAGACTAACCTCTATATCCTCATCGTCCTTAAGAAGTTCTGGTGTGATTTGACTCTTACCATCTTGTTTATACTCCATAAGATCCTGTACCTTCAACCAACCAACCTCAGACCACTCTGACCAGTACTGCTCATCATACACTTTGACTCGTACTTGCATAGTTTTCCCTGAAGGTAAAACCTGATCTACTGTCCATCCATTTGTATTCGTTGTTACTGCCTTGTTCACTACCCCAGAGTCTACAATTATTTCACCATTGTCATCCATAATCTCTACCTGGTAGGCTGCAAAATTTGTCAATGCTGCATCCTCTTGTTTCCACTCAATGGATGGCTGGCTAACATTACTTCCTTCTGGAACCTCTTTCGTCCCCTGCGGATACACTAGCGTCACCTTTGGCGCCTCATTGTCTTTTACCTCTGCTGGTGCTGTATGAGGCGTAGTACTACCATCACCCAACTGCCCTACCTGATTTACACTACCATATGCCCATACACTACCATCCGTTTTACTTAACACTACGTAATCTCTTCCACAGGTAATAGCATTTACCTCACTGATTCCTGCAAGTTTAGTAGGCGTTTTGAGGGTCCAGTGCCACACACTACCATCTTCACTTATAGCAAAGTTACTATTTGCTCCTCCAGCGATAGCTTTAATATTACTCAGACCCATCACCTGGGTTGGTGCATTGGTTCCATCCCATAGCTCCACACTACCATCTTTTTTCAATGCCAGTAACCCAGTGCTATAACTGGACCTAGTCGCAATACTAACCACACCACTTAAGCCTGGTACTTGGCGTACGGAGTTATTAGACAATCTTAGCACTGTGCCTCCACTAGTCAGTGCATACGTCCCACTTGTTCCTACTGTCAGTTGACTAACTCCACTTACCCCCTGTACCTGCACTGGTGACATTGTGAATCTCGTATAGTTTGTCTCCCCAAACTGACCCTCATTATAGCCCCAAGCCCATACCGTGCCATCATCTTTCAGTGCAAAACTCGATGAATCATACGCCATCACTGCAATAACCCCTGTCAGATTTTCCACCTGTTCTGGCTTAGTATATGTTCCATATCGAACTCCATGACCGATCTGACCTGCTGAATTATACCCCCAACTCCATACAGTTCCATCCCTTTTCAAGGCTAAACTATGGTCTCTTCCTGCTGCTACAGAAAGTACATCACTCAGATCGTTTACCTGCACAGCTACTGTTTTCGATGTTTTCGTTCCATCTCCTAATTGACCATTTCGGTTATCTCCCCACGCCCACACACTACCATCTGCTTTTATCTGTAGACTGTGATTCTCTCCAGCAACTAAACCAATTGGTGTTAATATACTAAACTGACCTGCACTAGAAGAATTTCCTGCTTCATCCCTTGCAATAACCGAAAAAGTGTATTTTGTATTTGACGCAATATCCTTAAATAAATATTTACAATCAGTAGTGCTACCTATATACTTTGAGTTTGCATAAAGATCATAACTAGTAACTTCAACGTTATCTCTAGATGGGCTCCATGAAATCCCCACTTTGTTAGATTGCATCAAATATGTAGCAAGACCTTCAGGTTGGGTAGGATTAGTTTTATCAACTTTTGCTTCACCTGTTACTTCATCACTATTGTTAAAGACATTATCAACTGATCTAGCAAATACATTATGCAGCCCTTCTGTATCTATAATTATAGGATCAATATAATCTTTCCACTCATCATTTTCCCCTATTTTATATTGGTATTTTTGAAAGCCACTATCTGCATCTTGACTACCAGACAAAGTAATCTTAACGAATTGATTAGTCCATTTTAGTGGCTCAACATCCATAATTGGAACTGTTGGGTTAGTTGTATCTACTTTTATCGTTTCAGTCAAAATTTCTGAATCATTTCGATTTTTATCTCTAGCAAAAGACTTAAAATGATATATTCCTGTATCGGGCAACTGAACAGGGTCAATATATTCTTTGAAATCAGAATCATTTAAATCATAATAAACTTTATATATTCCTGATTCATTATCTTGACCAGTTAGTTTATATGCAGCACCTTTACCATACCATTCATTTACACCTTTAATACCAAGCATATTTGAATCAATAGTTGGTTTAATTTCATCTTGAGTTCCTAAGGGATCTAGTTCTACAGATGGAATAATAGTTTGGTCAAATTTCCCATCTCCATCTTCATCTATTTCTAGTTTAATTTGTCCATCAGCATTTGTTTTAGATGTAAACACAGAATTAGGTGTAACATTAACTTCGTCGAATCTTACTGTCTTTACCTCTTCATCATTCTCATCTACCCATACTAATGAATAGACCATCTCTCCATAACCTGTTCCCTTTAATTTAACGTTATAATCACCATCATTTAGAAGAGCAATTTTCGTTTCACCATCTGTGTAATAACTTCCAAATGGAATATTCTCTTCATAGCTAGTTGATCCTGTAGCACCTAAATGATTTCCTGCACTATCATATACATTTAAGTCAACTGGACATTCAATCTTAATTTTTAAGGATTTTGTCTTCCCACTTGTTTTTCTAATATTAGGAGATAATTTATTTGGATTTCCAAGAAGGATATTTTCTACTTGTTTTTGAACATTAACGTTCCCTGGTAATTTAGAGTGTTCTTCCTGAATGTAATATGTTCTACTAGAATTCAACTTATTACCAACACTAGCACTAATTACAGGTACAGTTCCATCTCCCTGAATTGATTTAACATCTCCAACTGTTTGGTTGACAGCCACATCGTTAATATTCATTCCACCAAAAGTGCTAACTTTATCACCAATAATATAGTAGGAATCTATAGAATTAAGATTATTTATAATATCTAAATTATCATGGAATTTTTCAGCGCTGTTTAACATCGAGTCATTTAACCATTTTCTTGAACTCAAATAACTTTTTGTCGAATAGTAATTATCATGTTTAATTTGTTTAAAATTTGATTTAAAATTGGAACTGTATGGAGGTCCTATTCTAACACTATGAGAAAGATAATATGTATTATTTAACGAAAAATAATTTTTCGAAGGTAACAATTCATAAGCAGATAAAATATTGGGCATTATTTTTTTTATAGATTTATTAATGTACTGATCTTTTAAAAAATTTCCTGATGGATGACCTGTTTCAAATATATAAGAGGCTTTAGGAGCACCTAAATATGGAGTACCAATGGTTACAAGTTTATCTATGTTCTTTCCATAACCAAGATTAATATATTCAGTAGCTATAATCCCGCCCATACTATGAGCTACAACAAAAATTTTGCTATCCGGTGAGTCAGTCTTTATCTGGTTAATTTTATTTTTTAATAAACCAGCGTTAACTTTGGCACCAAATCTCCAATCATAACCAAAATCCACGACATGAAACTGCTGATTTAAATAATCATGTAGTGTCTTGTAATATTTAGGATCTGGTGAACCAGCTTTCAGTTGTATAATTTCTTTACCCTCTTTTGTCATTTGCAGTTTCTCTATATTCTCCTTGAAATTCCAATCCGGAATCCAAACCTTTTCACTGCCAGCATATATCTCTGAGGCCATAATTCCAGGAATAAGTACCACTCTATGCTTAAATACCTTTACACTAGTTTCATTACTAGAGCCTGAACCATCCATCGGCATAATTTTAAATTTTAATATTCCTTCACCAACATTCGAAGAAAAAGTATAAATATTTGAAAAAAAGGGATTATAATTATAATCTTCCCTAACTAGTTTTGTATCTAAATAAACATTTATTTTTACGGGGGAGTCAATATCATCTAAGTTATAATGTATTTTAATAATTTCACCAAATTCAACCTTACTTTTTTCTGACCAAACATTTGTGCTTCGAACACTACTATCACTTGCAGCGTATATCTTATTAGAAAAAAAGATAAAATCTGAGAAAAGATTTATTACTAGAATCATTACAGTAAATACTAGAAAAAATTTATTGGGTGACTTATTAACTCTCATAAAATAGCTCCTTTATCTTTAATTACAAAACTCTGATGGGTCACATCGTATACTTCTATCTTCATCAACAATAATGTCAATACTATCCTTAAAGCTCTTGTCAAACAAAACCAGTCGAATATTAGGTATTTTAACTTCATTAGCTAGTGTTTTCACTTCATTTTTCTTTATTTGCCCATCTTGTTCTCTGACCATTAAAATCACAGTCCTAATTACTTCATATTTTGTCCTCTCCTCACTTTCTTTAGAATCAATTCTATATGGTAAATCATTTCGACTAATAATTTTTTGAATTTCATTTTTAAGTTCTAATTGAGTATGGTGTGAAGGTGTTCTAAAAAAATTTATAATATTTGTGGAATTAGTTAAGATTGCTGGTCCAAATACTACTCCAGCTATAAATATACAAATTGAAAGCTTAACTATCTTATGACCAACTTTTATATATAGTATTCTTAATGAAATTCCATAGATTAGAGAAAGCATACAAATATATATTACGGATTTCCAAGAAAAACCAAAAGGGATATCTCCCCCTGGTAGGCCTATCAATATGAAAATAAGCAACGCACAAAAATATACTCCTCCAATAAAACTAGCTAAACTAACTATTGTATTCAAAATAAATTTTATGGATATCTTCATCCTATCCCTCCCTATTCATATGGCAGCGTCAAGAATTTTGTGTAAATGAAAATAACCTTAACTTGTAGAAGGTGTTGCTAGGTGGTGGTATTGAACATAGCTGCAAGTTCAGCCCGAGCTTGGTCGAAGCCAAGATGACACCGTGTAGCAAAGCGTTGGTTGTAGTTTTCAAACTGGGTGACGAGGAATTTCTCCAATGCCTCTTCATGTGGAAACTGCTCTTTACGCTTTGTATATTTTTTAATCTGTTTGTTAAAGGATTCAATGAGGTTGGTGGAATAAATGCTTCGCCAGATGGATGGAGGAAAACCGTAAAATGTAAATAGATTAGGATTCTCCTGTAAGGATTTCACCACCTTCGGATAGCTTGTTTTCCATTTGGTACTGAAAGCTTCTAGTGCGGCTCTGCCCCCTGCTTCATGTTCTGCGCGGTAGACGGCTTTAAAATCTTCACAGAGGTTAGCACGATCTGTCACCCTTACTTTATGTGCAAGATTACGTGCCACATGAACGAGACAAGCTTGGTATTTTGCCTTTGGGTATACTTGCTCTATCGCATTCACCATCCCTGTCAGCCCATCGGAAATAAAGAGAAGGACTTCTTCGGTTCCACGCTTCTTCATGTCCTGTAGCAACTCATTCCACATGTACGCAGATTCGTGAGGTGTCACGCAGTAGGTGATGACTTCCTTGGAGCCGTCTTCTCGAATCCCTACCGCTACATAGACCGCTGCTTTCGACACGGTTTCACGTTTGACAGGAACATAGGTCGCATCCATATACACACAAACATAACGTTTGGACAGGGGTCTTTTCATAAAGGCATCGACATGCTCTACCATGACTTTGGTCATGTTGGAAACCGTTTGAGGCGTGTAATGATGACCATACATCTTCTCGATGAGGTCCGCAATCTCGGTCATGGTGACGCCCTTTTGGAACATATGGATCACAAAGGACTCTAACGTGTCATTGGAGCGTTTGTAAGGGGCCACCGTCTGTTGCTTGAACTCGCCGTTACGGTCTCTAGGCATGGTTAATTGCAAATTTCCATATTCCGTGTGTAACGTACGTGTATAGCTACCATTACGAGAATTTCCAGAGTGAATGCCTGCTCGGTCATACTTCTCATAGTCTAAGAAGCTGGTCAGTTCTGTTTCAAGCAAGTGATTCATCGCAGATTCTAGGTGTGAACGAAATACCTCCGTCACATCCTGTTTGTTTACTAGTGCTTCAACCAATTCTGTTGTAAAATGATTCATAGGGAAGACCTCTCTTTGAATTGTTGTGTGGTAACTCAATTCTACAAGAAAAGGTCTTCCTTTTTCATTGGTTTCTATTTACACATAATATTTTACGCTCTCATTCATATATTCGGTTATATTTCAAAATTATTTAATATATTGTATAAAAATTGAAGTTGGTATCAATAAAATAATTATAATTCTCAATAATGGGTAACAAATTATAAACAAAGTAAAAAATAAACGAATCTATTTAACAAAAAAACTGTTTTGAAGTATCTCAAACACTTTATTTACTATTAAATAAAATTTTCATGTAAAAATATTAGTAATTGTAAAATACACAAGTGTACTTACAAAAAAAACTAAAAATAACTTTCTTTTTTGATTAGTCCTTACCTTTTCATTTTGTGTATTACCTGTGTTATCCGTTTCAGCAGCCCAAAACATTAAACCTATTCCTACTACTAAGGCAGATATACTTGGAATGGAACATTCCTTTAGTAAGAAGGAAAAATCGATGACTGTCTCACGCAACGACAAGACATTAACCTTCTGTGCGGGTAAAAAGCAATTTAAAGTAAACACTTAGATGTTGAACGGGATGTAGAGAATCTCATTTTAATTGGTACAATCGATTAATCAAAGCCATCGAGAGCTGTAACCTCAATAAGGGGACTAAGCTTGCTACTTTTGCTGCTCGCTTCATTGAAAAAGAGATTCTGATGCAACTTAGAATCGTTGAAGAAAACTCGAAAAGATGTTTCTATGCAAGATCCGCTTGGGGTTGATAAGGAGGGAATCGAAATCACACTTCTAGATATTTTAGGGACTGAAGTGGATGAGGTAGATCATCGTGTAGAACTTTAAATGGAAAAAGGTAAAATATATCTAAATAATCTTGCTTGATATAACCCTCGTTCCCTTCACTCTCATAGCGAACTGCGCCTCAATAGTTAGACATCTGCTAACTATTGGGGCGCAGTTTTTATTTGGCTAGATTCAGTGCACATGAAAGAATCCAAACGGTTGTGCATTATCCAGCAGGGATCAGAGAGTCATCGAAAATAAGATCTTTATTCTCTTATCTCTTCTTATAAAACTCATGATACAGCTTCATTAACGCCCTTTTCTCAATTCGAGAAACATAACTACGACTAATCCCTAACTCCTTAGCAATTTCCCGTTGTGTTCGTTCCTCCCCACCCGCTTCAAGCCCAAACCTGCCAACGACTACCTCTTTTTCGCGATCATCCAAAATATCTAGGTTTTGATATATTTTACTTTTCTCCATTTTAAGCTCAACTCGGTCTGCAACCTCATCAGTTTCTGTTCCTAAAATATCTATAAGGGTAATTTCATTACCTTCTTTATCAGTCCCAATTGGATCATGTAAGGACACATCCTTGCGGGTCTTCTTTAACGATCTTAAGTGCATCAAAATCTCATTTTCAATGCAGCGAGCTGCAAAAGTAGCAAGTTTGGTCCCTTTATTGGGACGGAAGCTCTCAATGGCTTTAATTAATCCAATCGTACCAATGGAAATAAGATCCTCTAAGTCCTCACCTGTATTATCAAATTTCTTCACAATGTGTGCTACCAGCCGCAAATTGTGCTCCACCAACAGGTTCCGGCTAATGGGATCCCCCTCAGCCATACGCTTTAAATGTAATGCCTCTTCCTCTTCCGTTAAGGGTTGGGGAAACGCATTGTTTTTCACGTACGATACAAGTAATGTAAGCTGTTTAATGAAAAATGCGATTGCACTGAACAATCCAGGCATTTTTAAAGCCACCTCCCGCACATGTACAATGAACTCGGAATAAACTCTTGCTGCTCCTAATCGTTCACGGTCATCTTATTGTATGTGGGCGGGAGCCTAGAAGTGCATGTACGGAGGAAAAATATGAGTGGGTAAATGAAAAAAACGAAGATATCACTAAACACAATTAAATAACATAAAGCTGTAAATCCATAGTTATCCATATTAAAGCAAATAAAACAGCAAACTATATAAACATCTCAATTTCATAACACGTGAAAATTTAATTAAATTAATTTTTAAACGCTACCATCCTATAACTTCTTATCACAATACATCAAGGCAATTAACTCAATGCCATGCTGAAGAAACAATAACATAAATATATAAAAGGCCGCATCTGCAATACTAATAGAATTTTGAAAAGGATGAAATAAATCTACACCCAATATAACCGCAAGTACTACTGTAATTAAACCTTGATACCAATATATGACTCTACTCGCTTTATTCTGAATGAATTGCCAGCGTTCATCATTTTTATATTTAATACTTTTATTAGCTTTGTAAACTAAATTACCAAAAAGTCCTATACCCAATACTACAAGTAAAACTGCCATTACTATTTGATAACTAAACATTTTTCTCATCCTCTCTCATTGTAAATACCTCATTAATCGATACATTAAAAGCTTGTGCGATTTTAAAGGCTAACTCCAGTGATGGCGTATACTTATATTTCTCGATGGAGATAACCGCTTGTCGTGAAATCCCAACCTGCTCTGCTAAATCTGCTTGCGTCCAGTCACGTTCAGCTCTCAAAACTTTAATTCGATTTTCAATCAATGTAATACCCTCATTCCAAAATGTAATTAATACGTTACATTATAATTGTAATCACCTCATTACATTTTGTCAATAAAAGGAATGCACAATAGGTACTAATCATTTTCTAGAAAGAAGAAAAGACTAACATAAGTTAGCCCTCTTGTTAATTCATATTAGAACTTACCTCTTTGTGGTTCATCATCCCCTTGCCATATACCGCCGTTTAAACAACACAACTCCTAACAGAAAATAAAAAGCAGATAAAATTATAAGCACAATAAGCTCTCCAACAACACTATAAAAATCAGCATTTTGAAGCAAGATTTTATTCATTGCATTTACAGCATCTAATGTTGGCATCAATGACAGTAATTCGATCTCTTTATCCATGATTGTAAATAGTTTAATCGGGGGAACTTTAAAGAAAATACCTGCTAAAAACATCATAGGTGTAAGTACCACGTTGCCTATAATAAATGCTTCTAATGAAGTTTTACAAAAAGCCGCGATGATCAATCCAATTCCGATCGCAGAAAACGTAGCAATGAGACTCACAACATAAGCAAGCAAAAATGAACCTGATGTGTGGAAGCCTACCAACCTACTCGCGGCAAAGACAAGCGGTAACATTATCACCGCTAACCCCATTTGTGCTAAACTAATTCCCCCACAAAACTCGATTGGTTTAGTTTTAGCTAATATAATTCGCTCAATAGTTCCATTTTCAATTTCCTTGGTAATCATCATCGCGCTTAAAATCATAAGGAAAAATACCGAAAACACAATTAAGCCTGGAGCCATATTATCAAACTCTGATTTGACCTGTATTTGCTGGAACCCTGTATGATCATATACAATTTTGGTCGGATTTTTGATCTTTACATTTTCCCATACAAAGCTATGAATTTGATTCTCCACAAAGCTACTAATTAGGTTATAAGTTAGGTTAGAGGGATTACCTGAAATAACGATAGCCGCATGATCATCTTGAGGAGCACGACTAGAACTATGAGAATTATTAGAGTCACTAGAATCATTAGAATCATTAGGATCATTAGAATTATTAGAATTATTAAAGCTACTAAAGGTACCCATGCTATTTTTAAATGATTCACTAAAATTCGCTGGAATTAACAGATGTGCATCGTATTTTTGCTGTTTAATTGCCTTATCGAAGGTCCCCACTGGATTATCAACAACTATGGTTTCGAAGAATTTATTACCGTTGGGATATCGGCTGTTTTCAATGTTTTGAATCAGTTGATTCCCTAATGTTCCTTGATCCTCATTTGTAATTCCAAGTGTGTATGTATAAAAGCCTTGTCCAAAAGCTAAGCCAAAAATCACAATAAAAGCAATGGGGGAAAGGATGGTCAAAATTAACGCTTTATAATCTCTAAACTGCTCAATCATACTTTTTTTGAAAACAGCGATTAATTTCATTCTCTTAAGCTCCTTCCAGTCAGCTTAATAAATACATCCTCCAGTGTACTTTGTCGCAAGCTAAACGTTATCGGAGTGCCATATTGTGCCTCAGTTTTTTGAAGTATTTGCGGAACGAAGGTGGTAAGATTAGTCCCTGTGACTTTAATACAGTTGCCCTCTAATTGAATATGATAATCGGAAGTATCCCACCACTGAATTGGAGGTAGCTCCTCTAAGTATTGGATTTCTAAAGTTTCCTCAGGACAAATTTTCTGCTGAAGCCTAGTCGGTGTGTCACACAGAAGTATCTTGCCTTTGTCCATAATTGCTATTCTAGAGGATAAACGCTCCGCCTCATCCATATTATGTGTCGTTAATAAAATTGTTTTGGTTCCTGCTAAAGATTTAATAAAATCTCTAACTAGCACTCTACTTTGCGGATCAAGTCCTGCCTCAGGCTCATCAAATATAATTATTTCTGGATCATGCATGACAGACATAATTAAGTGTAATCGTCTCTGCATGCCACCAGAAAGATGTTTAGCGAGTACCCTTCTTTTTTGAGATAAGCCAACCAATTCTAACAAGGTTAATGCACGGGACTTTATTTGCTTTTTGCTCATTCCGTACATGCTTCCTACAAAAAGTAGCTGTTCCTCACAAGTGAGCATAGGCCAAATTTGCACATGTTGAGTGCAGACACCAATTTTATGCGTGGAGGAAAGTCCTTGGTGATGACTGGTAGAATTAAACTTGATGGTTCCCTCATCCATCGCTAACATGCCACTAATAATGTGAATCGTTGTTGTTTTCCCTGCCCCATTAGGCCCAAGCAAACTAAAAATTTCACCTTGCATCACATCGATAGAGAGATCATCAACAGCCTTAAAGTCACCAAAGCTTTTACTTAACGATTTGATTTCTAATGCAACCTTGCTCATATCTCTTCACTCCCAACTCATCACCCATTTACACAGCATTCAAAATAACATAACATTCAACTAAGGCGTATCTGACAAACCTTATATTCTATGTAAAATATAATTTTCCTTTTAGTGTTAGTCAGCCTTAATATAAATGGTTAGTTACATAAATACTATGACAAAATACTATTGTTTAAATTCAACAAATAAAGGAGTTATTACATGCAAAAATATATCGCATTACTACGTGGTATCAATGTTGGCGGTAAAAACAAAGTTTCCATGCCCGAATTAAAAAAAGCTTTTGAGGAAATTGGCTATAAAGAGGTAACTACCTACATTAACAGTGGTAATGTTATATTTTCCAGTGATCAAGATAATCAAGTAGAAATCAGAAAAAATTGCGAACAAGCGATTTTGGAGAAATTCAACTTGAACATCACTGTCACTATCATCTCCGTAAAAGATTTATCTTCAGCTTTAGATCATGCTCCAGCTTGGTGGGACAACGATCCTCAGTCTAAGCATAACGCTATTTTTGTGATTCCACCTGCGACTGCAATAGAAATCATGGAGCAAGTTGGCATTGCTAAACCAGAATATGAGCAAGTAGATCACTATGGACAAATTATATTTTGGTCTGCTCCCCTTGATACGTTCTCAAAAACAAGATGGGCTAAAATTGTAGGCAAATCTGCTTACAATCATGTCACAATAAGAAATGCCAATACGACAAAAAAGCTATTACAGCTCTCCACCCCTTAGTTATTTAAACGTAACATTCGTAAAACCCGCTAATACAATGTCAATGTTACTTGTTGCATTATCATTTTTATAAGATAATTTTTCATCTATTTTATTAAAATAATATGGGTATAGAATATGACTATCCTCTATAAATTCTTTTTCAAGAGCAGTAACGGAAATATTATTATATTTATACTTATTAGTGGAGGAAAAGGAGAGGGATGAGTCTTCCGCAGTAATATCAAGATCGCTTTTCCCGTTTTCAGGAATGTCATACAACAAAGAGCCTTCTATAACATTTGCCTTAATGGAATTGGGGTGATTAGGAATAGATAGCTTTACATAATTAGAAGCCATTTTGGTCTTCTTTCCTTTGACATTGATTTTCCACTCCTGATGACTTTGCTTGATCTCAACCTCATAAAATTGTGGATCAAAATCAGCAACTAATTTACTCGATTTGCCTTCTAATATTTTAATACCACCAGCTTTAACCTCCACACTAATCAATAGTTTATCTGCATCGTTTAGCTGTAGCTTCTTAGTAAGCGTTTTATTTTCTGTAGATGTAGAAAATGGGGGTTCTTGTTTTTCACCAGAATGTGCACCTAATTTCATACCTCCAATGAACAAAACCATCAGGACAGAGATTATAACAATCATACTTAGTTTTAATTTATTTCCTTTATTCATGTTAACTTGTCTCCTTATTCTCAATAACTTCTCCAAAATGTAGTAGGGATCACCTTAAAATAGTATAAACCTTAATGCACATTGTACTCTTTTTCACTAATGAATAAAATTAAAAATCCATACCTGATCAGTGAATTACACTTGAAAAGGTATGGATTCATTTTTAATAAAACTTTTCACTTTTTATCTCGCTCAGCCAACTACCCTTGCAGCTTCCGGAACAACTGATAAGTGCGCTCTGCGAGCGTTGAGATCGCAACTGGATCAAAACCGATTAGATCAGCATAAAGCGTATCATTAAGTGGTTTTGTCCAATTTGTAGGTAGTTGTTCAGCACCCAATTTGGCACCCATAATGGAACCTACGGTTGCGCCATTGCAATCGGTATCCATTCCACCATAAACGGAGGTGACCACTGCCTTCTCAAAATCATTCCCACCATACACGAGCGAAGCTACAACTAATGCCGCATTGTTGTTACTATGCACCGCATCGTAATGGCTAAACTCATCCCAAATTTTGCTCACAAGCTCACGTTCACTTTTAGCCTTATGGGCAATTTCAACGCCACGTTTTACATCTGCGGCAAGGCGGCATGTCGTTGGAATTTCGCTAAGTCCAATTTCAATTAGGTTCTCATTATCCTGCTCCACAAATGCAGACGCAATCATCGCGGAATAAAACATGGCTGAATAGATCCCGTTTTTGACGTGAGAAAAGGAAGCATCACGATAAGCTAACTCTGCCGCTAGCTCAGGTCGTCCTGCTACACCATAAGCAAGTGCATCGACACGAATGGCCGCCCCAATCCATTCACGATATGGATTTAAATGCATCCGTACACGCTCTTGACGTTTTTCCCAATCGGCAGGCTTTTCACCATGTAGGTGAGACGTCTCATGTGCAAAATTCAAATAAGCTTGCGTTTCTGCGGTACAAACCTGACTGTAGGTTAATCGGCTATGCCATAGCTTACCAATATCCCATGAATCGAAGTCTAGCCCTTTTTCCTCTAACAACAATAAACCTAAAATGGTATAGCGCAAGTCATCGTCGCTTTCCATGTATTTGATTTTGTCAGAGGTACTTACAAATGACCAATCACTTAGCTTAAGACCATATTGCTCTTCTGCGCGGGAATGTCCAGGTGTGTACGCTTTGATCGGCCAAGCATCTGCGCCTTTAAACCATAACTCTACATTTTCCCAGCCTGGTCGTCCATCCTTGCCATAGAGGTAATCCCAATATTCAAGTGGTTTGCCGAGCGCACAACCTACAGAACGTCCTAGCCAAGCCCCATAAAATTTATCCTTCCACTGTGCTTCAGTCAAATTCGCCACAAGCTTACGTGGTCCGTCTGGTCTTAACGCTCTGATTTCTTGGAATGTAGATGGTTCTTGAAAGGCAAAATCGTCTGCAATGGGTAAAGCCATCAATTCATAATAAATTTGCATCAGCTTAGCTTCATCTTCACCAGCCTGTGCAAGCTTTTCTGGAAAACCATCGACAACACAGCCCTCTTCCTTACGCTGCATCAGCTCAAAAAACAATGTTTCCTGCAATCTTTCCCAACCAGCCACAGCTATTCTCCTTTCGGAGCAGTGAGTTGCTCGTCCAAGCGTGCTAATGCATCAAACAATAGCTTCATAAATGCTTCTCTATCCACATCCACTAATACCTGAACATTTGGTGCAAAATCTGGTTTTTTACGTTGATCCGCAACGGTCATTCCTCTAGTCAACTTTCCTTCTGTTTCCACCGTTACGTATAAATCTTTTGATGTAAATAACTCAGGTTGTAATAGCCATGCAACTGCACATGGATCATGAAGCGCATTACCTACATAACCCATTTTCTTACCATAAATCGAATAGAAATCAAGCAATTCTCCAACTAACGTTGACACAGGTCCCCGCTTTTTCAATTCCTCAATTTCATCCTCAAAAATAGCTGCTTTATCGGTTACATCTAAGCCACTCATCGTAATTGGAATACCAGATTCATATACAATTCTTGCTGCCTCTGGATCAACATAAATGTTAAACTCTGCTGTATTCGTCACATTGCCATAACCAACTCCGCCACCCATTAAGGAGATACGCTCAATTTTGTCCTTCACCTCTGGGTACGCCGTAATAAGCAACGCAATATTGGTTAAAGGTGCAAGTGGAACTAGCGTGATTTTTTCATCAGATGATCTAATAATATCGAGCATAAATTCAACTGCACCTTGTTCTATCGCACGATACTTGCTTGGTGGAAGCACTGGACCGTCCATCCCTGATTCACCATGTGCCTCTTCACCTGTCACAAGCTTACCAAGTAGTGGGCCTACAGCCCCTTTTGCCACAGGAATATCAGCATCAACAAAGCTTAATATTTTTAGCGCATTATCAGTTATTTTATCTAAAATTTGATTACCACCAACAGTAGTAATTCCTCTTATATCTAACAAATCCTTATGGGCATAAGCAAGCAATATCGCAATCGCATCATCATGCCCCGGATCACAATCAATTATAATCGGTGTCGCCATCTCTATGTCACGCTCCTCGCTAGTCTGTACTATCGTGTGTGCTCTGCTAGTTATTTAGCAAGCGGGCTTTTTAGCTTTCTGTTTTTTTTACGTGTCTCACTTACAGCATAAATTATTAAACCAACTACGGTTGCTACATAAGGTAAGGTTGCAATTAACTCTGCTGGAATTTTTAATACTTGGAATGCATTCGCTAATGCATCTGCTGCACCAAACAATAATGAAGTTAATGCTGTTCCGACCGTTGTGCTACGTCCCATTGACTCAGCAGCTATCGCGATCCAACCACGTCCTGCAACCATATCTCTGGTGAACAATGATAAGTAACCCATTGACATATATGCGCCACCTAAGCCAGCAAAAAATCCACTGAGCAATAACGCAGTATACTGAATTTTTATGACACTAACCCCTACGGATTGTGCCGCATGTGGGTTTTCACCTACAGAGCGAATTCTTAAACCTAGCGGTGTACGCTTGAGCATATAATAAACAACAAACACTGCAATAATGGATAAGTAGGTTAAAATATGGTGTCCTGAAAAAATAGGCCCCAATACTGGAATATCCTTTAACAGTGGGATATCGATACTCGGTAAAACCTTACTTGGCAAAGAAGTAGATGACCCTTTATCTCCACTTAATAAATAAAGTAGAAATACGGTTCCCCCCGAAGCAAACATATTAATCGCAATCCCGCCAAGAATAATATGCGTTTTAAATTTCAAGGTAAAGAAAGCAAGTAAGCCTGCAATTAAGGTTCCTGCCATCACGGCACCAAGTAAACCAATCCATGCACTTTGCGTATAGGCACTAATAATGACACCTGCCAAAGCAGATACCAGCATAATTCCTTCCATCCCGATATTGATAATACCGGCACGATTCGAGATTAATGCGCCCAAGGCAGCGAACAAAATTGGCGTGGTAACCCTTAACACAGAAAAGGCAAAATCAGTTGTAAAAATAACATTAAATAAGCTATCTAAACCACTCATGACTCACGCGCCTCCTTCAGTAGCATCCGGTTTTTCCAGAACTTCAGGAATTGCTCTGCTGAAATTAACAAAATAATGACCGCTTGGATAATCGAAATCATTTCCGCAGGCACATCAGACAAGCGAGCCATAAGATCTGCTCCAATCCGAATATAAGCTAAAAACAGTGCTGAAGCGATGACAGACAAGGGATTATTTTTTGCCAACATGGCAACTAAGGCTCCATCAAGTCCATAACCAGGTAAGGCGGTCCACTGGAAGCGACTGTACATCCCCAGCACCTCGACCGACCCTCCCATCCCTGCAATAAAACCTGCAATAAGATGGACGAGAATAATTACCTTTGCTGTTTTCATCCCAGAATACTGTGCAAACTTACGGTTAGCCCCCGTCATACGTAGCTCATACCCCCATTTGGTTTTATAAAGAAAGTAATGAGCAAGTACAATAAGGATCAAAACGATAATTAACCCTGTATGAATACGTGTCCCTGGAATAATTTTGTCCAGCAATGCTGTTTTCTCAAATTTAAACGATACATTGGCAAATGCCTTTGCATCACGTAATTGATAATTTAACAGATACAAGCCAACTCCAAACAAAATATTGTTAAACATGAGGGAAGTAACGAGTTCATTCGCGTTCCACTTTGCCTTCAATATCCCTGGAATTGCGGATAAAATGGCACCTACAATAGAACCGATCAAAATGGCAACAATCGGGTGTAAGAAGCCACCTAATGACCAATGAATTGCAATTGCTGAAGCGACCACACCTGAGAAGTAGAAAATACCTTCTGCCCCCAAGTTAAACATGTTGGCACGAAATAATAAGGAAACAGCTAGTCCAGTAAACATAAGGGGAATCGCCATTTCAATCACATTTCCTATATGTCCCTTGGAGTTTAGTGGTTCAAGCAAAAAGATACTAATCGTTTTTAAAGGATTTTCACTAACAAGCGCAATAATAAGAAATGCAATGACAAGTGCAATCAAAATAACCGCCGCTGTGCGAATAACCTCAAAATATTTAGATTTAAACATGGTTCATCGCCCTCCTGATGTCCGCTGCATCCTGCCGTTTACTTCCTAGCATGTAAAGACCTAGCTCCTCTTCACTCATGCTTGACGGATCTTCAATATAAGCAACAATTTGACCTTCATACATGACCAACAAGCAATCGCTAATTTCTAGCACTTCATTTAAATCTGCGGATAAAAGCACAATTGCTCCTTTATTTTCTCTTAGCTCTAACAGCTTTTGATGGATAAGCTGTGCCGCACCAACATCCACTCCACGCGTAGGCTGTTCTGCAATTAAAAGCTGTGGTTCTGTGGAGCATTCCCTAGCCACAACCACCTTTTGCATATTCCCACCTGACAACATCCCAATTTGCTGCTTAGGTCCTGAGCATCGAATTTTAAAATCCTCGATTAGCTTGGTTGCTAAGCTGGCAATTCGTGAGCCACGAAGGAATACGCCATTGTTTATCTTTTTAGAACGGTAATGTGTAGAGATCATATTATCGGAAATACTTGCTTCACCCGCAGAACCTTGAGACATCCGATCCTCAGGAATATAAGAAACACCAAGGTTACGTATATTTAAAATGTTAGATTCGCGGATTTGTGTTCCATTCACCTCTACTGTTCCACTGCTAGTGACACCTACCAATCCACCCGTTAAGGCTTCGACAAGTTCACGTTGACCATTGCCCTCAACACCAGCAATCCCTACAATTTGTCCACCACGAACAGAGAAATTAATATCTGATAAAAGCGGTTTACCTAGCGGATCATTAACATTTAAGTTCTCCACTGTCAGTACAGGCTTTTGAATATCCAATTTCGGCTTATCATATTTCAGCACTACGTCTCGTCCAACCATTAGTCTAGAAATTTCTTGCTCTGTCACATCCGCTACCTCAAACACGCCTTCACTTCGTCCACCACGTAATATCGTAATGCGATCACAAATCGCTTTAACTTCCTTCAGCTTGTGCGAAATAAATACGATCGTATGCCCATGCTCCTTGAGTTGCTTCAACTCTCGGAATAATTCTTCTGTTTCTTGGGGGGTTAATACTGCAGTTGGTTCATCTAAAATTAAAATTTTTGCCCCACGAATAAGCGCCTTTAAAATCTCAACCTTTTGCTTCATCCCTACTGTTAAATCCTCGACCTTTGCTCTAGGGTTCACGGCTAAATTATATTTACGTGCGGTTTCCTCTGTCATCTGAATGGCTTCAGCATAATGAATCCCAAAGCCTTTACGTGGCTCCATTCCTAACACCATATTTTCAGCGACAGTAAATGAAGGCACTAACATAAAGTGCTGGTGCACCATCCCAATACCACGATCAATCGCATCTTGTGGAGATAGAAGTCTAACCTTCTCTCCATAAATATAAATATCGCCTTCGCTTGGCTCTTCCATCCCAAAGATCATTTTCATTAATGTTGATTTGCCTGCACCATTTTCACCTGCAAGCGCATGTATTTCACCCTCACGTAATGAAAAGCTCACATCTCGATTCGCCACAACACCGTTGGGATATACTTTTGTAATGCCTCGCATTTCCAGCAAAGGGGTTTCCATGTTCAGTCCACATCCTTCTAGCTTGTAATTTCGTAAAAAAAGGCAGCTTAAAGTCCCTCTTTGATGAAGGACTCCTTGCTGCGTTTCATTTATACTGATTGCAACGTAAAGCATAGGATGCCTTCATTACAATATAATGAGTCAAGTAGTTATAGCTTTATGGCTTAACCGCGTTACGAATTTTTTCAATTTCAGCAGTTTCCATGCCCATTGCATTATCTACTTTAATTTCTTTTTTAATTAATTTTAGCTTCACATCTTCAATTTTTGCTTGAATATCCTCTGGGAAAGCAGATTTGTAAATTTCATTTTCTGCAAGACCTACACCATCTTCTACGAAGCTAAGCACATCGCGTTTACCCATTTCAAGTGTACCCTCTTGTACTCTTTTTACAGCGCCTAGAATTGCCATATCAATTTTTTTAATTGCTGAGGTTACGATGAGATCGGCCTTTTCAGGATCTGTTTGCTTTAGCAACATCCCTTGGTCAGAGTCAACTCCGATTGCATATTTTTTCTTTTCCTTTGCAGCGTCGAAAATACCTAGCCCTGTTCCACCCGCTACGTTAAAAATAATATCTACACCAGAGTTATATTGAATAAGGGATAACTCTTTGCCTTTGGCTGGGTTAACAAAATCACCTGCGTAGGAAACGGCTACCTTCACATTAGGGTCAACATATTGTGCACCTTGAATGTACCCAACAAGAAATGCGTTAATGCCAGGAATGTCCATTCCACCTACAAAACCAATTACATTTTCTTTATTTGCGTTTGGCATAGAAGACTGAGTCGCATAGGCTGCTGCTGCTCCTGCCAAGAAGGAAACTTCATTAGTAGCATAAGTCATGCTGTACACGTTAGCTGGAGCTTCTTCAATATCGGTGTCATAGTTAATAAATTTTTTCTCAGGATTTGCTTCTGCTGTTGCATTAAACATTTCGGTAATTTCAGAGCCACCAGAAATAATGACGTCCCAGTCTTGAGATGCAATATCGTTGTAGGTTGGTTCCCACTTTGTTTTGTCTGCACCCATTTCAATAACTTTTGTGTCAGCGCCAAGAATTTCTTTTACTTTTTGCAAGCCGCTGTTTGCAGCATCAAAAAATGATTTATCTCCAAGTACACCTGGAATAAGCAATACAACCTTTAACTTTCCTTCTTGCTTCACAGCACCGTTATTTCCTTTGTTGTCTGTTGAAGCTGAATTCCCACCTTTACCTCCACACGCAGTGACCAATACCATGACCGCAGCTAACAATAAAATCAGCATATTTTTTTTCATCTCTATTGTCTCGCTCCCTTTTTGTAGTTTATTGCCAAAATTGCGTTAAAGACGTATTGAAAAATTTGTAAAACCATCCTAATAATCGTGTTTTCTGATTATTTTCAGAAAAAAACGTACATTTCATAACACTTTCATAGAAATAAACAGTCGAATTCCGAACATGGTGGCCAATCCAGTTGAAAAACTTCCGTTTAATTGATAAGATCATAACAAATATAGCTGCAAAAAATTATATGATTTCGGTCAATTTTTTGCACGATTCGGCTAAATCATCTACATAACTCAAATTATATTGTCGAATTTAATCATTAATTGTCGGAGGTGTCATGTTATGGATCGTGTATTATATATCGTAAATGCTGTGCATGACCCCAATACGTATATTCCTCCTCACCAGCATGAATGTTATGAACTTGTTTATTATGTCAGTGCGTTAGGCTCATCCAATGTAGGGACGAGAAATTTTCATTTCCGCTCTTCCTCCTTTGCACTTATTCCGCCTGGCTTCAAGCACGATGAAAAACATACACCAGAAGCAGAGGTGTTATTTATTGGCTTCATTTGTGATAATAAAAGTCTTCTTAATCTTGCTGGTGTTCACGATGATGACAAGGAGCACACCGTTTATCAAACCTTGCTACGAATGAAAGGTGAATTTCAGCGAAAACGCGAAGGCTTTACTGAGCTCATGAACCTCCAGCTTAGCGAAATTCTTGTTCATTTACTTCGAAACGTAGATAAAGGGCTGTCACCTTCTCCTGCTGAGGACCGCATCCAATACGTGTTAAATTACATGGACGAGCATTATTTACAGCGATTAACGATAGCCAGCTTAGCTGAATTGTCTGGGTACAGCTACGACCGTTTTCGACATGTATTTAAAGAACGTTATGCATTGTCACCTCTTCGTTATCTTTTACTAAAACGTCTAGATTATGCTAAATCGTTACTTCGCCACACACAGCTTCCCATTTCTGAAATCGCAGCTGTGTCTGGATTCGTAAATGATGCGCAATTTTGCAATATATTTAAGAGAGAGGTTGGGCTGACCCCTCGTAAATTTAGAACAAACAATAAGGGACTGGATCCGTTATAACTTGCGGACAGTCCCTTGCTACATTAATATAGACTCAAAAGCAAAATAACCTTTGATGTTGCTTTCTGCGTTCCAACCGAGAGGAGATAAACCTTAGTGTTTTGGCATAAAATTGATACACATCATCAAAAAATCATAATGATACTAATAATCTTTGTAATCCTACTTTCCAGCGTTATCGTACTTAGTTATGGCAATTATTTTCTATTGGGTGATCCCCTTCGCCCAAATAATGATGATGTGAAATACATACAATCAGCTCGCTTATTTTTAAATGAAGGCGTATTAGCCTATAATACAGGCAATTTACCATCTGCTTTTATTATGCCAGGCATGACGTTACTTTTAGCAGGCTTTATGAGTATTTTTGGACAAGGTGAGGCAGCCATCATTGCTTTTCGTTTATTTCAAGTGCTGGAGCAAGCGTTATGCATCTATTTAATCTATTGGTTAGGCAAACGATTTTTTAATGTCCGTGTAGGCGTTATTGCGAGTATTATAAGTGCCTTGTATTTGCCGGATTACTTTACAGCTGGTGTGATTTTATCTGAAATGACATTTCGTACATTACTACTACTATTAATCTGTGCAACCGTAATTGCACTAGAACGCAAGCAAGCTATATGGTACATGTGGATTGGGCTAATCGTTGCTCTTGCCGCCTATTTGAAACCACAAATCAGTTTATATCCAGCTATTTTACTCTTATTTTGGTGGAAGGACCGTCTTCCTTGGCGTCAGATGATCAAATTTATATGTCTACTTGGAGCTGTATATATCGTATGTTTATTACCATGGTGGATTCGAAATTATTACGTCTTTCATGAGCTGATTATTTTCACAAATTCGGGGGGGAGTCCGTTTTTATTAGGTACTCGCATTTATAACATGATGCCACCAGCGGATTTTTTTGCTGCTCATCCACAATATTCTCCTGATACGTTGTTTAATGGTGCGGACAAGGCTGCGATAGCTAAGGGGAAAGATATTCTAATTTATGGCTTTACTCATGAGCCACTTAAATATGTTTATTGGTACACAATAGGTAAACTAGTAGATTTGTATATGCAGCCTTTTTATTGGAAATCCATTTTTGGAATTAGCATTCCTGTAGTGTATGTACTACAAATTATTTTGACTAGTGTGAGTATTGTGGGGATATTTAAGGCAATTCGCAATCGAGTAACAGGCTTGCTTCCGCTTTATTTGATACTGATTTATTTAACGGGGATTTATATGCCTTTTATCGCATTTAGCCGTTATGGTTACCCTAACATGACATTGTTGATTTTATTTGCTGCTTATTATTTTGTGCAAAGAAGAGATAACATAAAAAATAAGCCTCCAAAGCCAATAAGCATGTGATGAAGCTTATGACTTTGGATGACTTAGACGGGTACAGCGCCCTAATTCGCTTGATAGGCGATACGGCCGTTGACTACTGTCATTTGAATCTGAACATCTAATAACTGATCAGGGTGATCCATTTGAAGTGGATTATCATTAATGACAGTGAAATCAGCGGCTTTTCCAACCTCAATCGAGCCACGCTCACCCGCTTCATTTACCGTTGCGGCTCCACCCATTGTAAATAATGAAATCGCTTCGGACATACTTAACTTTTCAAGAGGCAGATAACCTTCCTCACTTTGAAACTGAAATTGTTGATTTTGTGAAGGTTTTTTTCTTGTTACTGCCGCATGGATACCTAAAAATGGATTTAACGGCTCTATCGGAGCATCACTTCCACCCCCACAAATGAGACCCGCAGCTAGCAGCTTCCGCCAAGCATATAAGTACTCAGTACGCTCTGCTCCTACTCGATCTAATACCCATGGAAAATCGCTAACAACAAAGCGAGGCTGAATATCTATAATGAGTGGCAGCTTTTTCATTCTCTTAATTAAGTCTTCATTTAATACCTGTGCATGAATAAAACGATCCCTCAAGGGAGCATGGACTGGAAGTGGACAGTTTTCCATCGCAGTGAGCACCATCTGTGCAGCGCCATCTCCAATCGCATGTACAGCAATAGGAAAACCAAGCTTCCGTGCCTGTACAGTGAGTTCCTCCAATTCCTCTTGGCTATGAATTGCTGTCCCTCTAACCTCGGGCATATCACTGTATGGCTGTTGCAATAGCGCTGTTCTCGCACCAATTGCTCCATCTGCAAATAACTTAATCGCGCCCATCTTAAACCACTCGTTACCGTCACCGGCTTTAATCCCTAGCTCTTTAATCTCTGACATGTAAGGATGATACAACAATTGATGGGTACGAATATAGATGCCTTCTTCGTGTAGCTCCTGATGAATGCGATGCATCGTATCTACATTACCAATAAAGCGTAAATCTTCCGTATGCACACTAGTAAGTCCAAGCGATAAGGCATCAAGGCAAGCTCGTTTTATAATTTCCTTTTTAGTGCTATAATCCGGTTCTGGTTGTGCCTTTGTAAAAGCAAAATGAGCCTCCTCATATACCATTCCATTTAATTTTCCCTGTTCATCCCGCCCGAAGGAGCCAGATGGGGTATCCGGGGTATCCTGAGTAATACCAGCAAGCCTAAAAGCAATCGAATTACCAACATAGGCATGAAAGCAAACTCGCGTTAAAAAGATGGGATGCTCCATTGTAATGTCATCCAGCTCAGATATATGAGGTAATTCAGGTGTTGTAAACTCATTTTCATTCCAATTGAGTCCAACAATCCATTGTCCTACTGGCGTTTTTTGTGCTTCCTCTCTTATCATCGCTAACATTTCAGTCTTGGAAGTAACGCCACTAAAATCTAGCATACTGAGCTTCATCCCATGCATAGACAAATGCATATGAGAGTCCGTTAAGCCAGGTAATACGACACCACCGGCTAGATCAATAGTTTGATACACTTTAGCACCTAGTTGGAGTTTTAAATCTGATTTAGTCCCGATCGCAGCAATCTTACCTTGCTCTACAAAAATAGCATCAACAAAACGGCTAGCAAGCTTACTCTCACCACTAAGCATTGGAAACGTACCATTTATATATAAAGTTCCTGACATGATCTATCCTCCACTCCCTAACTTGTAAATTAAAAATCACAAAAGCTGACACCTCTCACAGAGTAGCGTCAGCTTGTACTTGCTTCGATTCATTTTTTGCATGTAGCCCTGCTAAAAATGCTTCTATATTATATTCAATACTATCCTCAATTTCATACATCATTCCAAAGCTTCCTTGTTGCTCTAATGAAGCAAATCCATGAAGCAAGCTACGAAAACCTCTAGCCGCATGTAATGCTTCAAGATTATTTAAATGGAATGCCTTTTGGATTGTAGAAGTAATCAAGGAATTAACACCATCCCCTGCATGGCGAAGCTCCTCATCCTCAGCACCTGGTGCATACAACATCGCTTCATATAAGCCCGGACGTTCTCTAGCAAAAGAAAGATATGCCTTACCCATATTAACCAGGGCAACATCCTCCTTTTGATCTTTAGAAGCAACAAGTAAAAGCTCCTCTAATTGATCCAAGCTATCTAAAGCCATGACTTTACGTAAACCGTTTAAACCCTCAATATGATTATATAAAGAAGGGGGGCGAATCCCTAACTTTTGCGCTAACGAAGTTAAGGTTACCTCACCTAGCCCCTTTGCGTTGGCAATCTCTTCTGCTGCTTGTAAAATAACACTAATTTTTAATCCTGTACGTGGCGACATCCTGTTCTCTCCTTCTTAAACTTTTTCATGAATCAGGATTCATCCTCGCTAAAACGCATACGATATACAGGTTTATTCTCTAGTCCTCGTATCAATGGTGTCCATACTTCATGTTCTGGTAGTGCCCCAAGTGCATCCTCTACCATTTGTAGCTTAGCATCTAGTGCATCAATATGATGTAAAGCAACAGCTTCAGGTAATTGTGGTTGTACAGGGCTTCCCCATTCACCTAAATTATGATGCGATAACACTAGATGCTGCAAGGCTAACACTTGGTTCGATGCTAAATCAATATCAAGCTTAATCGCCGCTTCTGTAATCCAAGTTGCCACCATTGCAATATGCCCAATTAATTTACCAGGAGTACTATACTCTGACACAATCCCATATTCAGCAAGCATTTCCTCTGGCTTTGCAATATCATGCAAAATGATACCCGACAACAATAAATCTTTATTTAAAAATGGACGTTGCTGAGTCAAAAACTTGCCTAATTCTAACATACGTGCAGTATGATACGCTAATCCACCAAAATAATTATGATGATGGCTTTTCGCTGCTGGATAGTGAGCTAACTTATCCCCTATTTTATCTAGGCAAAATTGTACAATACCTCTCATTATATCATCATTAATTTGGTCGGTTGTCATTTTAATGATATCTACCAATTGATCCGAAGGGATCGGGGCAGCACTAATAAAATCAGTTAGCGTGATGCCTTCTTCCGCTTTAACAGGTCTCATCTGAATAATTTTTACTTGTAGACGCTCACGATACGTATGCGCGATCCCTTTAACCTTCACAAGCCCCATTCGAAAAAAAGTTTCTTTATCATATGATGATACATCCCATAACTTCGCAGATATTTGTCCCGTTGCATCACTTAACACAATATCCATGTAGTCTTTAGGGGGTGTATTATTCGTTTGTTTAATTTCTAATTCTTTTAATAAGTAATATCCGATGAATTCTTCTTGATTCATCATTTCTTTAACTTTAGTCAAATGCCTTCCTCCTCAGCAGACTATAGTCTAACTGCACTATATTCTGTAGACGTGATCCGTTCTATTATACTACGATCAGTCATTTGAGACTATTAATTTGATAAAGTCGATATAAAAATAGTTTAATAGGCCATAAAAAAAGCTAATTAGATCGCCATCATAGCAACCTAATTAGCTTTAATATAAACGTTATTTTAAATCATTGTTACCATACTACCATCTTAAAACCCTTGCTTTTGTACATATTCAAGCCATTGTTTTTTATACGCTTCTTGTACCTTTTCAAGACCTGCGCTTTTTGCTTTATCCATAAATGTAGCTAAGCCTTCGTCTACATTATCTACAAGTCCTGCAAGCAATGGATATAAATATTGCTTTTCTACCTGCTCTAATGCGGCACGTTCTGCTTGATACGCCGTGTAGTCCTCTGCAAACCCATTAAACTTATCAGGCACTTGAATTTTGTCTAATTCATCAAAGATTGCTTGAACACCATCAAAGTTTTTATCAAATAACATGTACTCAGGGTTTCTCCACGCCCAACCGTTCATCCCTTCACGCGGGAAGCCATTAGAAGTGCTATCGCCAATCATTTCATACTTGCCTTCACTATTCACTTTATAGTTTTTACCTTCAATTCCGTATTGCGTAGGTAAGTTGTAGCGTTTGTCTGTAACCATTTTTTCATAAAAAGCTAATGCACGCTCAGGATTTTTACTACTGTTCGGAATTGCAAAGCCATTATGAATCGGATGCACTGGTGTCGCAACGCCTGTCTTTAATGGGAATGGATAATAGCCAAGCTTCCAATCTGGGTGCGTTGATTGTAGCTTAATTACCATGTCATTAAAACGAGTTGGGTTATCACCAAGAATCGCAGCGGCTTTCCCACTATTAATTGGATCCTGTAATGTATCCTTTGAGTTTAATACGTTTTTCTGAATAAACCCTTTATCCATCCAACGTTTAAATGTTGTTAAATCATCCTTTTGTTCGTCTGAACCCCAATAGGAGTATATATCACTTGGTGTTTTATATTTAACTCCCAAGCCATAAGGTAATGCGCCAATTTGCTCATGTGCAATTTCACGGTATACATACATCAAGTTATTTTTAACATCTGAGTTCATAGATAGAGGTGTCATTGTTGGTTCATTTTGCTTAATTCCATCCAAATAAGCTTCAAAGGTTGGAATGTCTACTGGCTTAGGAAGATTATATTTCTCTCTTAAATCTTCACGCCATACAAAACCATTCGTAACATATTCCTTGTATGTTGCTGGGACCGTAAATATTTTGTTATCAATTTTTACCGCTTCCCACATGTCTTTAGGTACAAACTTTTGCAGCTCTGGTGCAGCCACAGGTAATAACTCATCTAGCGGCTTAAACGCACCTTTTTTTGCATACGCTTGATATTGTGTCCAATCTGCGGTGAAGATCAAATCAATGGGTTGACCAGAGGATAAAAGTAATTTATATTTCTGATCCCAGTCTGTCCACGTTGTGAAATTAAATTTCACGGTTGCATTTAAATCTTCTAAAGCAAGCTTGTTAATAATCTCTTCAATGGCAGGTAAATCTTTAGGTGCATCCCCTAGCATGTAAAATTGTAATTCTACTTTTTTAGAGATATCCAAACCGCTTGCAGTCACTTTTGCTCCTGCTTTGTCCCCTCCTGCTCCCTTATCTCCCCCTGCGTTCCCAGAGTTTCCTCCACATGCACCAAGTATTGTCGACAATAAAAGAATTGCAACCATGGTAAACATCCATTTTTTACGAGACTTCATACTTTCATCCTCCCCTTGATTTATGTGACTATATGTCAGCCGGATATATTTTATATGCTCCGGTTCTAACCTTTTACAGCGCCAATGGTCAAGCCTTTGACGAAATAACGTTGTACGAATGGATATAAGAATAGGATGGGACCTGTAACGATAATGGCCATCGCCATTTTTGTAGATTCCGTAGGTAGATCTGTACCCAGCGAAACCCCTGTACCTGCACCCATTTGCGAGATGAAGCTCATCGCATTAACCACATTGTACAAATAATATTGAAGCTGATATTTTGCAGGCGTATTAATGAACAATGACGATGTAAACCAGTCATTCCAATAGGCTAAGGCAAGAAACAAACCTACCGTAGCGATGCCTGGCATCGACAATTGCAAAACAATCCGATAGTAGATTTTAAAATCATTTGCCCCATCTATTTTTGCTGATTCCACTACCTCATCTGGAACTGCCGAGCGGATAAAGTTTTTCATTAATATAATGAGAAAAGGCGTCATTAAGCCTGGGAAAATTAACACGGTATACGTATCTGTGAGTCCTAGATACTTAGTTAACCAAATGTACCAAGGAACTAATCCACCACCAAACAAGGTCGTGAAGTAAATAAAGAAGGCAAAGCCATTCCGGTATTTAAAATCCCTACGCTGAAGCACATATCCTGTCATTGTAATAATGAATAAGCCTAATGCCGTGCCGACCACTGTTGTAAATATGGTGACGCCATATGCTGTTAATACCTGCTTCGGAAAACGAAAGACGGTTGCATAACCCTCCAATGAAAATACAGTTGGGATAAGATGAAAGCCATCTTTGACAATCGCTTCATTTGAAGTAAAGGAAGCAGAAATAACTAATAAAAATGGAAACAAACAAACTAAGCTAATCAGTGTAATTATAAGATAGGCAAAAAGCCGGAACGATTTAGCATATTTTTCATCTTTAATACGCATACCCACCAAGACCTCCTCAAGTTCTATACATCCCATTAATTGGTTTTAAATGTAACCCCAGCTACTCCAGCATTAGAATAAGGCGTATTCGTCGTTGATTTTACGAATAATGTAATTCACCGTCATGACAAGTACAAAACCAAACAACGATTGATATAGTCCTGCGGAGGTTGCCATTCCAATATCAAAGGTCACCTTTAAGGAACGATATACATACGTATCAAGAATGTCTGTTGCATTGTATAACAACCCGTTATTACCAACTAATTGATAAAACAGATCAAATTGTCCTTTCATAATGCTGCCAAGTGCGAACAGT
The DNA here is from genome assembly GCF_017873435.1 of Paenibacillus turicensis. GTDB lineage: Bacteria > Bacillota > Bacilli > Paenibacillales > Paenibacillaceae > Fontibacillus > Fontibacillus turicensis. The sequence continues at coordinate 79,049 of NZ_JAGGKG010000005.1, forward strand.
AATAATACAACAAAGGTTGTCTTTAGCATTGGCAATGTAATATACCAAATCCGTTGGAAGATGTTGGCGCCATCAATTTTTGCTGCCTCATAATATTCATCACTGATCCCAGTAATGGCGGCTAAGTAGATGACCATGCTATATCCAAGATTTTTCCACAGATAAAAAATAATGATAAGAAATACCCACATCCAAGGCGTATTATATACATCTAATGGCTGCATCCCCAAACCTTTTAGCATTGTGTTTAAGAATCCGCTTTCATAATTAAATAGGTTATAAACGATAACACTTAAAATAACGAAGGATACGAAGTAAGGTAGGAACATTACGGATTGCGTAATTTTTTTGAACCATTTTGATTTAAGCTCACTGAGTAGAACAGCACAAGCGATTGCAAGCACATTACCTAGCACGATAAACGCTAAGTTGTAGCCTACGGTGTTTAAGGTCAGCTTCGTCAACAATCCCGATTGCCATAAATATTTGAAGTTATCCAAGCCAACAAACACACTATCAAACAAACTTGTGTTGAAATCAAATTGCGTAAAAGCATAATAAATACCGACCATCGGAATATAAGAATTAATAATGAAGAAAAGCACCGCTGGTAACAACATGATAAACAAAATCCGGTTGGTCACAAGCTCATGTACAAAACCTTTTTTCTTGTTCATCTCTCATCCGTCCCCTTAATCAATATCGTGTGTCTTCTGTAAGGCTGTGTCATTATTGTATAGGGGGAGCTAAATAAGCCGCTAGAGTAACTTTAAAGCAAAAGTGAACTTTTTTGTCATTGGCATAGTGAAACAATTTTCCTGATATGAACTGCTCATATGTGACTGGCATATATAACAGCTATGTTTAATAAATATTAAATTAGTTCACTCAGGTACATTTTGTTCAATAGGTTTGTGATCATTATTTCAGTAATAGGAAATTTTTTCATTATCACTTTTGAGTAGTGAACAATTATAATATGATTAAAAATGTAAACGCTTTCGGTTACATACAGAGAGAAAATGTCATTAAGGGGGAGACTTGCATTGACAAACAATACACTTCAAGCGCGTAGCAAAATGTACAGTCGGTTATTACTCAGCATCACCTTATGTATTGTTGTAACTTTATTGTTATCCTCTACTTTTTATTTCTTTAACTATGTCAGATTAGACCTGAAGCAAACGTATCAAAACGACCTAGTCAGCCTTACGGAAAACAGTAGTGAAGTGATCAATATGCGAGAAAGTGCACAAACCTTATCGTTTCAAATTTATCGTAGCTACATGATTTCAAAGCTGATGTTTTATGCTAAGCCTAGTATTTATGATGTAACAACTGCCATGGGTGAATTATCTAACTATATTAATTCCATCCCTTATATTGATTCGATCTATGTGTACAATCCTGCTGGTTCTGCATTTTATGTTGTATCTGCCAATGGGCAAAATGGCATTTACAAGCCAAATGAAATTACAGACAAAGGAATTATTAATATTTTACAAAATTTCAAGGATTATAAAGCCTTTACGCCCATCCCTAGAACCTATGTCGATACATTACACGAAAACGAAAAGCGAAGTGTGTATAGCTACTTATGTTTTGATGCGATTGGTAATCACCAAAGCCTTAACTCTGCTGTCATCGTAAATATTTCATCAGATTGGATTAATAAGGACGTTAGCCGTCAAGCCCAAATGGGACAATCATTTATTTTAAACGATCAAGGCATATTGTTAAATCGTAATGGTCTAGAGCCAACTGTATTAAGCCAAAAGGATGAAGCTTTGTTAAAAAATCGTATTGTAAATCAAAGCTCTAACTATTTTGTAGATGAATTTCAAGGACATAAATCTTTGATTTCCTTTACTTCAGCAGATTCCCTAGACTGGCAATATATACGAATTACACCTTATGAGTTGATTACATCTAAAATTGCTTCTATTCGTAATACAACCATCACAACGGCAGCCATTATTTTAATTGTAGGTTTGCTATTGTCTTGGGGAGCTTCACATTTAATCTATAGACCCATTCAGCACATGTTAAAGCAAATGAAGGCATTGGAGTCAGACAAACGTAATCATTCCTATACGCTACGTCAGCATCTGTTAAAGGAATGGCTACAAGGTGTTTCATCTCCTACTTCAAAGGCACAAATGCAACGTGCCTTGTCTGTGGGAGTTTCCATTCCATTCACTGCCCCATATGGCATGATCTTGCTTAAAATCGATCATTTTTCCAGCTTAAAACAAGAACGTCTTCAAGATTTAGTCGTATATAAATTCGCGATTATGAACATCAGTAGTGAAATTTGCTCCAAAGCTTTTCAGGTTGAATCTGTTGATATGCAGCAAGATGATATTGTCTTAATTTTAAGTACGAATGAAATACTAGAGACATTACCTGATGATCACATGGATTTACTTGCAACACAAATTCAAGTGGCAAGCCTTGAATATTTACGTATTAGCCTATCCGCTACTTATTATCCGATTAGTAATGATCATACGGAATTAAGTGAATTATACTCACAGGTAAAGGAAGCTTCCTTACATCGTTTGTTTTATGGTCATGGTTGTAGAATTAATTCCCGGGAAATCGCTGCACTAAAAACCAAGCAATATCACTATCCAAAAGAAAAGGAAAAAAAATTAATAGAGACTTTAATGAGTCTCAAAATAGAAGATGCAACAGATCTATTAAATCATATTGTGCTAGAAATGAAGGATATGAACTATTCTAAAATTTCGCAAGCGTTAACTAGACTCAGCATGACGATCCAAAATGCAATAACGACGATTCAAAAAAATAATATGTTGGGTGAAACCATCTCCACTCAAATCCCAAGATTAGAGGATTGCGAGATAATCGAACAATTTATTAAGGCTCATATCGCCTTGTTTGAACATGTCCAACATGAGCTTAGTCAAAGACGCAGTACAAAGCAAAGCCATCTCGTAGAAGATATCAACTTGCTCATTGAAGAGCACTACAGTGATCCCGAATTATGTCTAAACATGATTGCAGATAAGTTTCAGTTATCACCAATCTATATTAGTCGCTTATACAAGCAACATACACAAGAAACAATTATCGATGTCATTAATAAAATTCGTTTAGATCATGCCAAACAATATCTAACTCAAAGTAATGCAGCCATTACAGGTATTGCAGAGCAATGTGGATATACGAGCAGCTCTTATTTCCATCGTATTTTCAAGAAAAACTTTGGCGTCACCCCTGCTGAATATCGTAAAAGCTACAGTAAAATATCATAAATTTTACAAATATTCATAAATGAACTTGATAAATAAACCTAAATGGAGTAAATTAAACATAAATACAAACCTAAACAAACATTTAAGAACTATAAAATTATAGTGATTATGTCGTTTTGGGGTAAAATGCGTTTAATATCAAACTAAAAGGAGCGTTATCATGGAAAGACGTTATGCTTCACATCCTAATGAGGTCAAGCAATTTGATACAGATCGACTAAGAAAAGAGTTTCATATTCCAAAATTATTTACACCAAATCAGCTAGAGCTTGTCATTTCCCATGAGGATCGTTTAATTATCGGGGGAGCTCATCCTGTAGATCAACCTGTCCCATTAGAAACAGATTTAAAAGAGCTAGGTGTTGGATTTTTCCTTGAACGCCGTGAAATTGGCATTATTAATATTGGAGGTCCAGGCACGGTTACTGTCGAGGGTACAGTTTATGAGGTTAACAATAAGGAATGCTTATTTGTTGGAATGGGCAATAAGGAAGTCATTTTCAACAGCACTGATTCCACGCAGCCTGCTAAATTTTATTTAAACTGTGCACCTGCACATCAAAGCTATCCAACTGCAAAAACGTCCTTAGGAGAAGCTGATTCCTCTTCTTTGGGTGATATCACAAGCTCTAATGATCGAGTCATTCACCGTCTTATCCATAATGAAGGCATTCAGAGCGCACAACTCGTCATGGGCTTAACTCAATTGAAGTCTGGGAACATGTGGAATACGATGCCAACTCACGTGCATTCTCGCCGTATGGAAGCTTATCTATATTTCGATTTACCTGAAGACGCTGTTGTTGTCCATCTTATGGGTGAACCTACTGAGACACGTCATCTTATTGTAAGAAATGAAGAAGCGATTATTTCACCTAGCTGGTCAATTCATAGTGGCGTGGGTACTAGCAATTATACATTTATATGGGGAATGGCTGGCGATAACAAAATTTATTCCGATATGGATGCCGTAAATATGAAGGACTTAAAATAACAGATTGTAAACTATATTACGTTGAGCCCCCTTTGGCTCAATATAAATTTTTGAATGAATTCTAGAGAGATACAAAACGGAAGACAGAGAGATTGTGGAACAATGGAATGGTTGCATTTAAAACAGCAAGTGAAACAACTCTCTGGATGCAGTGTGCATATTATTCATTACTTTTATTACGAGTCAATATTTATTATGAGGAGTGACTAAATTGGACTTATTTAATTTATCAGGCAAAACTGCACTTGTCACTGGTGGCTCAGGTGGGCTTGGACAAGGCATTGCACTAGCACTTGCCGAAGCTGGAGCTAACATCGTATCCGCCTCCTTGTCTTCAAGTGAAGATACAATAAATCGAGCAACTGCTCTCGGTGTGAAGGGGCTTAGTATCGAAGCTGATTTGAGTGATCATAGTCAGCTTGGTGATCTATTTGAGCAAGCGCTTAAACTAACCGGACAAATCGATATTTTAGTGAATAACGCAGGCATTATTCGCCGTGCCCCTGCTAAGGATCACAGTGCACAGGACTGGTTTGATGTCATTAATTTAAACTTAAACACTGTATTTTTACTATCCCAGCTTGCTGGTAGACATATGCTTGAAAGAGGAAGTGGCAAAATTATTAATATCTGCTCGATGCTTTCCTATCAGGGCGGAATTAACGTTCCAGGTTATACCGCAAGTAAACATGGGATCGCAGGGGTAACCAAGGCACTAGCCAATGAATGGGCACACAGTGGCATCCAAATTAATGGGATTGCTCCAGGCTACATGGTAACAGATAACACGGCACCTATTCGCCAAGACGAAAATCGCACGTCCTCGATTACTGAACGTATCCCTGCAGGTCGTTGGGGAACGCCAGATGACGTTAAAGGTCCTGCCATTTTCTTAGCTTCTACAGCATCTGACTACTTAAATGGGCACATCTTATGCGTAGATGGAGGCTGGATGGCTCGGTAAGCTTTACGTTCGGTATCTGGGTTAAATATATCTGTATAGAAATAAAAAAAGAGTCGTTCTGTAACTCCAGCCTTTTAATCCTTTGGATAAAACAGGCTGGGTAACCAGTCGGCTCTTTTTTTTGTATGAGAACCTTGACAACCAACCCACATTAGCGAAGAGACAGAGAGTTTCTGGAGAAGCGATAGCAGCCGTCTTTAAAACTAGATTCTCACTATAAACTTTATTCAGGGAATCTAGTTTTAACAACGGTCGTAAGAACTCTCTGAAACGTAGCCTCTATCTGTGCATCGTTGTCAAGTATGGATTTAATTCATTTATCAGAGGTTGCCCCAATTGCAATCCAAGATATAAACCCAAAACCATTCCCCTCAATATGGAACGTATTTATACGAGAAAGTGTAAGTGTGGCTGAATGGGTAGATTGTTCTTTTAGTGTGACATAATAGCTAGGATGATTAGACATGGCAACTAACACATATTGTGAATGCTCAAATGGCTGTTCAAATTGAATGACGAGCTCTGAAGCTACTGCTGTATTTTGATGTAAGAAAGGTACCATCCCAAATTGTTGAAGAGCTGGTTTTCCCTTCAGTGTATGAACCGGTGTTTCCTTCAATTGCACAGAACTAATTGATCCAGGTTGAATATGTGACTCATCAATAACCTGCTCTGCTAAATGATATCCGCATACTGAACGAGCTGCCAAATGCTCACTTTGCACTGCACCCATTTGAAGTTGATTCGCCCCCACCGAATCTTCCTTCAATATACTCTGATCCACGATATCTTCTTGTAAATGGGCACGTGTGATGGATGCGGGTCTAATCTGTTGTTCATTAATTCCACCTAACGGAAGTAGCCCTTCTTGTAGTAACTCAAGCGAAAGATGATTTTTGCTGATTTCGTTAGGTGCAATATGATCATAGCCAATAATCTCTTCGCCAAGTGCTTCACTGGTAATTGCAGATGGAGCAATATGATGAGATTGAATCGCATATTGAGCAATTTTACCTTCTGTTATACTTTGATTCGCTAATGTAGCTGCTGTAACACTGCCAAATGCCAGCTTCTCTGTAGTAATACTGCCATCCGCAATGTGTTTTTGTTGAATAGCTTCTTCACTAATATGTTCAGAACCAATGGCGTTGTCACTAAGCTTACTACTTGTTATACTCTTGTCATTTAAATGACGTGTTTGGACCGCGCCCTCCTGCAACACACTTTGATCCACAATATTATTTTGTAAATGCGTGCGATTAATCGATAATGGGGCAATCTGGCGTTCATTTATACCACCAGCAGGTAACAAACCCTCCCCTTGCAATTGTAGGGATAAATTTTTCTTCTCGATCTCAAAATCTGCAAGATGGTGGCCTTGGATAATCCCTTCTTCTAAAGCTTCACTAGTAATAGCGCCGAGTGCGATATGATGTGCTTGAATTGAACCACTTGCTATTTTGGTTTCAGTAACACTTTGATTAGCTAAGGCCGCATTAGTGACACTGTCTTGTGCCAGCTTTTCTCTTGTTACACTCCCGTTAGCAAGATGATTACTTTGGACTGCATCATCTGTAATATGCCATGATCGAATAATATTTTCATCCAGCTTTTTACCTGTAACACTCTGATCTTTAAGATGACGAGTTTGAACAGCCTCTTCTTGTAATATAGCTTGATCTACAATGTTATTTTGTAAATGTGAGCGATTAATTGCTAACGGAGCAATTTGCTGTTCATTCACACCCTCAGTTGGCAATAAGCCCTCCTTAAGGAGCTGAAAGGATAAACTTTTCTTCTCAATCTCATGATCTGCAAGATGGTGGCCTTGAATAATCCCTTCTTCTAAAGCTTCACTAGTAATAGCACCTGGTGCTATATGATGAGCTTGAATTGAACCACTTGCAATTTTAGTTTCAGTAACACTTTGATTAGCAAGCGTGTCATTAGTGACACTAGCTTCATCTAGCTTTTCTCTTGTCACACTGCCGTTTGCAAGATGGTTACTTTGGACTGCATCATCTGTAATATGCCATGATCGAATAATATTCTCATCCAATTTTTTCGTCGTGACACTTTGATCTTTAAGATGCTTTGTATCAATCACGTCTTCTTGTAGGTGCGTAGCTTGAATGGAGGAAGGTGCAATTTTAGATGAAGTCACACTACCTTCTGCTAGCTTATTTGATGTAACAGCCAAGTCGTTTATTTTATCACTCGTTACACTTTCTGGGGATAGTTTCAGAGCCGTAACTGCGTAGTCCTGTAGATGCTGCGAAAATATCGCTTCATTCGCCAAATGTTCGTCATTTACAGCACGCGCTTGGAGCTTAGCCCCACTTATACAATGATCAGCTAAATGTTTTTCCCCAATCACACCTGGCTTCACATGGTTAGCTGTAATTTGATGATTTCCAATATGCCCAGCACTTACTGCTCCGTCTGCTAACCTACTGCTTGTAATACTTCCTTCTTCAATTTTAAAAGTGGTCACGCTGCCATCGGCAAGATGTTCTTCTTTGATAACCTCTTTTGTTAAATGTTGTCCGAGAATGGCTTGCTTCGCCAGCTTATTGCTATCTACACTACCATCGGCAAGGTGTTGATTATTAATAATCCCATCCTGAACATGCTTAGCTTGAATGGAATCATTCATAATTTTATTAGAAGTAACACTTCCTTCTGCTAATTTCGAGGTCGTAATTGCAGAATCGTTTATTTTATCACTCGTAACACTTTCTGGTGAAAGCTTTAATGAAGTGACCGTATGATCTCTTAAGTGTTGTGAGGATATACTTTCTTTTGTAAGATGTTCTTCACGAACAGCTCCTTTTTGTAACGTTTCAGAGCTAACACTGGCATCCGCCAAATGCTCTTCACCAATTACACCTGGTGCTATGTGCATAGCTAGCACCTGCCCACGCCCAATGTTGCTAGCCTGCACCGCTTCTTCTGCTAAGCTATTGGATGTAATGCTACCTTCTTCTAGCTTGAATTCGTTAATACTGCCATCTGCTATGTGCTGATTTAATATCACTTCTTTTTGCAGATGTTTGGAGGTTATGCTTCCACTTGCCAATTTCTCACTAGTGACCACTTCTTTATCCAAGTGATGAGTTAGCACTGCTGCATCGGCAATTTTTTTAGATAAAATACTTTGATCAGCAATTTTTGATGAGGTAACGGATTGTTCAATAAGTTGAATGGTACCTACAGATTGATCAGCTAATTTACTTGCGGATACACTACGATCCACTAAATGATTTCCCTTAATTTCACCAGTAGCGATCTGCGCACTTGTAATTGTACCTTCTTTTAGATGGTATCCTTCAATTGCACCTTCAACTATATGTCTAGCTTCAATAATGTTATTTTCAAGATGTACAGAATTGACAGAACCCGTTTCAAGTTGCTTTACACCAACACTACCCTCAGCTAATTGATCTTTACCAATACTATTTGGAGCTAAATGAGTGGCTTGAATGGCATTTGGAGCAAGATGTTCCGCTTCAATCGTACCTTTTTGTAGCTTATTCCCTGTAATTGAATCATCTTTAATTTTTGAAGCTGTGACGGATTGATCTCTTAATTTGGCATTATCAATAATGTCATTAGCAAGATGAACAGAATGAATAACACCACTTTGAATTTTTTCCCCAGTTACAGCTTGATCTTGGATTAAGTCAGTAGTGACAATCCATTCCTTTAAATGTTTAGATTCGATCGATCCTTGTGCTAACTTATCTCCATCTATAACGCCATCTGCTAACTTTTGAGAAGTAATACTCCCATCTTGAAGTTGATCCCCAGTAATTGAGTCATTACGAATCATTTTTCCTTCAATTGCATCCTCGTTAATATGTTGTGAAGAAATAGAGTTAGGTGCAATTTTAGACGAGGTAACCGAGGCTTCACCTAATTTAATGCTTTGAACTGAATAATCCGCAAGCCATGCAGTTCCAATAGAGCCATGTTTAATTTTAGTCCCATCAATCGCAAATGGGGCTATTTTCTCTGTCGTTATGCTAGCATCCACAAGATCATCGCTATAAATGACAGCTTGTTTAGTGGGATAATCAGGGTTACGCTCACTTAAAATATCCTCAACAGTCACTTCATTATCTAGCGAGCTAGCTTCTGTTACCTCATCATTCACTTTATGCTCCAGCTTCACTTTTTCATTGTCATTCTGTTGCTCGTTATTCTTTCCTCCATTTCGCTTCACTTCATTAATACTTACTTGAATGCTTTTTGGCTCATCTTTTTCTAATTGATGGTCCTTCTCCTTCGTTTCATCCAACACAACACTTTCGGTAAGACTGGCAATTTGTGCTTGTAACGTAGTCTGTGGATTAGAACTACTTTTACGCTTCTCAAGCAACAAAAGCTCATTCATTTCAGGATCGTCCACATGATAAAGAGTTTTTTTCTTTTTATGTGACGAATAGGACGTTTTTTTCTTCACAACGTTCTCTCCTTTTGTCGTCGTTTAATCTGCTAGCTTATCATATGCGTGTAAGTAGGCTGTTGTCACAAGCAAATAATTAGGGTGTGTCTGAGAAAGCGGTTTATTTGGATACATTGTTAGTGGTAAGATGGATTCAGGCTTATAGAAACATGGCACTTTACCTTTCTTAAACACTAGGAGGCAGCTATGCAATCACCTATTCTGCATTTTATAACCCCCCCAATCCCATATTTTATAGACTATGGTCATACGAAATATGCTCGTGGTGAAAAGCATATTTATCGAAGCTGTATTGGAGTATTTGATCTAATCGCAGTCACGAAAGGATGCTTGGCTGTAGGAGAAAATGAACAGGAGTGGCGTGTGCAAAAGGGAGAGTTGCTTATTTTAAGACCTGATTGTAGTCATTATGGTACACTTTCCTGTCAAGAGGAAACAGAAATTACGTGGATTCATTTTCAAACGTTTGGAAGTTGGAGAGAAGGTTCCTCCATGGATGATTGCTTAGATAATCAACCTTCACTGATTGCAAACCATAAAAAAAATGCTTATTTAAATCATTGTGATGTTAATTCTATTTTTATTCCAAAATATATGAAGCTCTCTAGAAAAAGCTTGGAGGATATTCAGATCCTTCACCAATTAGAGCAGGAGCCAAAGTCGTTGAGAAATTGGAAAAGACAATCTACTTTTCAACGCTTGTTACAGCATCTGGATTCAGAGCTTGCTTCACTATCAGATACAACCGCGATTCAATTAGCCGAAAAAATTGAGTGGTTTATTCATTGTAACTATCAGCGTGAAATTAGTAATGCCATCCTACATAAAGAATTAAATTATCATCCTAATTATTTAGCTAAAAATATGCTCAAGGTGTATGGTATGACACCAATAGAATATTTGCAATATTACCGTATTGAACAAGCAAAAAAGTTGTTATTACAGACGAATTGGCAAGTCGCTAAAGTTGCTGAAGAGGTAGGCTTCCATCATGTCTCCTATTTCTCTTCTTGTTTTGTACGTAGAGAGGGGATTTCACCTAGTAACTTTAGACGCAAATATACTAATATGTCTTAGAAATTAAATGAGGATCCTACTTATTTAGTATAAATAAGAGAATCCTCATCTAATTACAGTTTGCAACTTTATTTTTCTCTCACCCATACACTCATTTCATTTTCACCGCGATTTGCCCATGCGTAATAAGGAATAAACTTAACATGTGTCTCAGTATGCTCAGGTAAGGCCTCATCACTATACAATTCCCCTGACCATGAACCTTCTTTTATTCGATATCCTTTCCCTTCAATCACCGTAACTCCTCCAAGTAACTGCTCGTCATAACGAGGCGTTAGCTCAGCATCTTGTGGTAATAAGATTTCATGTAAGTGGGCACCATTATCAACTTGTTCTAGACAATATATGAAGGGCCCTCGCTGAATGGCAACCTTGCCAATATTTCCACGAACATGTGGATGACTATGCATGCGCATCACAGGCATATCCAGCGTTAGGGTCACCCGATCGCCTTGCTGCCATTGACGTGTAATTTGAGCGTATCCTGCAACTATAGTAAACTGATCCTGTTTAATCTCATGCCCATTTACTACAATGGTAAATTGCTTACACCACTGTGGAATACGAAGCGCTAACGTAAATACGCAAGCATGCTGTGGTGTAACGGTTAGATTGATCTCTCCATCCCATGGATAATTGGAGTTTGACTGGAGCTGTACAGGGATTTTTCCAACTACTAAATTAGCTTCCCCACCAATATATAAATGCTGATAAATGATATCTTCTTGAACCGTATAAATATATTCCCCTAAGGAAGATATCAATCTAGCCACGTTAGGTGGACAACAAGCACAGCCAAACCATTCTTGTCGAACAGGCTTCACATGGTCATAATTGTGATTAACTCCCCCACATGAACATGGATTTACTTCAAGTGGATTCACATAAAAGAAATGCTTGCCATCTCTAGACATACCTGCAACAACTGTATTGTATAAAGCACGTTCTAGCACATCCCCATATTCCGCATTTGGCTCAATCATAAGCATTCGTTGTGCCGCAAAAATCAAGCCAATCGACGCACAGGTTTCGGCATAAACAGTATCATTGGGCAAGTCATAGTCATAAGAAAAGGCTTCCCCATGCACCATTGAACCGATGCCACCTGTAATATACATTTGACGATGAACAATATTGTCCCACAGTCGTTTAGCAGCCTTTAATAGCTCTCGATCCCCAGTTTGATTAGCCACATCAATCATGCCAGTTAACATGTACACTAATCTTACGGCATGACCTATCGCTGTATCCTGCTCCACTACAGGCTTATGGCTTTGACTATAGGCTAAATCAATGGACGTATGGTCTGGGTAAAAATGACGTTGTCCTCCTCTTTGCTCTAGCTGCTCAGCATAAAAGCTTGGGGATTGCCCACGTTCGCTCAAAAAATATTGGCTAAGCAAAAGGTAACGCTCATTCTCAGTTACCTCATATAACTTGACTAACGCCAGTTCAATTTCTTGATGTCCATCATACCCCTGCAAGCGACCAGCTTCTGAGCCAAACACAGTATCAATATAATCTGCAAACCGACTAACGACATCAAGAAGCTTTCTTTTGCCTGTAGCCCGATAATATGCTACACCCGCTTCAATCATATGTCCTGCACAATACAGCTCATGGCATTCCTCTAAATTGCTCCATCTTCCATTTGGCTCCTTCAAAGTATAATACGTATTTAAATAGCCGTCGTCATGCTGAGCTAAAGCAACAATATCTATCATTTCATCTGCGATTTGCTCAAGCTTAGGGTCAGGTTGAACATGTAACAAATAAGCTACTGCTTCTAGCCATTTTGCGACATCACTATCTTGAAAAACCATGCCATAAAATTCACCTTCCGCAAGTCCAGCAGCTATTTTAAAGTTATTTACCGCACCACTACGCTCCGCATTTTCCACCCGATCATTTAACGCCTCCCATTGATATGGAACAACCACCTCTCTAATCAAATTGATATAATAACCCCAGAACGCATCCTTAATTTTGACCTGCTGAAGTAAGGGTTTGGACATATCACTTAATAATTTAGTTTGCGTCATGACAGTGAAGCTCCTCTCCATATTTGTCAATCGATTTTAAATCGCCACCGAAATAACCCACTAGATAAAAAACTTTTAAGTCCCCATTAATTAACTTGCTGAATTACCGAAAGTGCTGCTTGTAGCTGCTGTAATGCAGTCGTAATCTCACCTTCTGTAGCAGAACCCCGTTCATTAACCTCATTTGCTTGTGCTAAAGCTAACTCAAGGCTCTCCCATTGCTGTTCCGTCGCTTCATATTGAGCCTTATTCTCTACTATCTCGTTAGCTTCCTCAATGGCTATGACCAATTCAGACTTATCATACTTCACTGTAACTAGACATGTTGCATTGATAGAGGTTCCCACGATTTTACCTATCACCTGAAATGTATGTGCCGTTGTGACTTCATTAAATGGGACCTCATTCCACGTTACATCAGCAAACCCTATAGTATGGTCTGAATAGGTCACCTTCACTTTGTCCGGCAATGTAGGCAAGGCACCTACAATGGTATCCACTTCTACATTTTCAGCACTGATGATGTCAGTTCTACCCATCGCTTGGGAACCCCAGACACGCCACTCCTTAACTCCCGTCCAAACGGAGGGTTGCCTTACCAATACAAGACGAAGCTTTGTCGTTGTTATTTCATCAAAAGTCATCGTATTAAAAGTGTTTTTTTGTATTGTTTTTCCTTGTACATTAGCAACTGGTGTAAAAGCGTTAAGACTATCATCCCAATATTCAATGGAATAATCAGCAGGAAGCTGAACACCCCCACCATCGTCAAAGAAATAGATGGAACTCTGTGATAGTTTTACAGGTTGACTCCATTCATATTGGAGGAAATGCTGATCTGCGGCATCTGCCCAATTGCCATATTGAACTTCTTCCTCTGGCTTGCCGATATTTCCAGATGTGTAAGGAATAAATCCATCATTAATACCCTTTAACGACTCCCATGGGGACACATAAGACGTGCTTGCATTAGCTAGCAAGGCTAGGTTTTTATACTTTAGGCCTGAAATTGCGGACTGTAGAGATGTACGTGCTGTATTGATTTGCTCAGCAGTATAATTTTCTGTTCCAAGTAATGCCTTTGCTTGCCCAATCGCTTCCTCCAATGTAGCCCATGATTCACTCGTAAAGTCATCCCCATTACGAACAATTTTCCCATCATCACGTGAAGCATATGGAGCAAGCATGTTTTCAATATCCTGTGTGGCCACAGCGACATTAAATTCAATATCCATTGATGAAGACAATTCACCATCACTTACCGTTAGCCTATATACATACTTGCCAACCGCAGGGAACACAGCCTTAAAAATAGGCTCATTCACATCAAGCTGCTCTGGTTCTCCTTCTCCTGAAACTTTACTCCATTGATACGTTAACTTCCCGCTAGGCAAACCATCGTCATGAATGGTAGGAATTAACTTGATCTCTTCCCCTTCTCCTACTGCATAAGTCGTTCGCTCTAACAGTATCCGAGGGGCTTGATTTATCGCTGGTTGTACGTTTGCGAGTTGATTATTATAAATTTGAATTTCTTTAATTCCTGTTGCAAATTCCAGACTATGTGTCACATTAATACGAATTGCAGCTGTATTTACAGCAGTAAACTGCACATCATTATAGTTGGATGCAATCAACGCTGGATAACGGAATTGTCCTTCCACGGGTCGCCAGGTCACCCCATCCTGTGCTAAATACTCCACGCCAAACTGCTGCGGTGTACCATACCCTGCCTGCAAACGATCATTAAAAAAGTACACCTTTACATTGTCTACCATTTGAGGTTCATCAAAATTAAACGTAATCGTATCTTCTTTATTAGGTGATCCCCCAAATAACGCTGTATTTGAAGTATGCTTTGTTGATGCAATGGTTGAACCATCCACTAACGCATCAAGATTAGAGCCTTGCTTAATATAAGTAGATGTAACCTGTGTCGTTGGCAATGTAGCTAAATTCACACTATCATTTACAATATCAATCCCTGCTTTATTAAACATGTCTACTACTTTGGTTACGCTTGACAAAGAGGTAGCCCCTGCACTCGCTAGAGTGACACTACTTCCCTTCTCATAAATCACCTCTGTCTCAGCATTACTGCCGACAGCACCCGCAATATCTCCCTCTGGCAAGATCACCTTTCCCGTAGTCGTATCAAAAATAACATGAGACAACTCATTTGTGGCCATTACGCGCTCACCATTTATAAATAAGGAGAAACCTGCTGGAATACCTTGATAATGAGGCTGTTGACTAAACTTTGCAGGGTCTTGCCATACAATAGAAAGATCAGCATCGTGATAACGTACATTGTCTACCGCAAAATAATCATAATTGATGCCTATTGGCCATAACTCAATTTTCTCATCCGTACGTGGCTGTAGACCAGCAATATCCTCCATCACGGTATAGTTCATCATGCCTAACGTATCGTGGTGAATCCATGCTCTAACCATTTTTCCGCTTGGATTAGGTGGATTATCTTTAGTCCAAGGTGTACCAAAGTAATAATCCTCTAGCCAAAAAAATTCATTTGAATCTAAATGATCGGTATTCCCCGGCTCAACAGTGTGTAACCAAGCACCCCAATCAAACAATTGCTTATACGTATCTGCATTAATATTTTGTACAGGATATTGTCTTAACGAAGCTGTAATCGTATTAATATAATTACCAAAATTACACCAAGCAAATTGATCAGTCCCATACGCATTGGTTTTTCCATCTACATAATCCTGAACCCGTTTCATAATGCTATGCTGATCTGCTGTAAAGAAAGGAAAAATAGGATAATAGTTCGGATCACCATAGTCTGCTAGCTGACTTAAATATTTAGCTTCATAGTTAGCTTCAAGTGCAGTAGGTACAACCCCAAAATTAAACACAAATAGATTGTTATCACGCCAAGGCACAAAAACGTCTTGAGCTCCTACCGTTTTTTTGTGCAAAAAGCTACCTTGACCATTGCTATCTGGCTTACCATCGCCATCAAAGTCGTTACCATCAAACCACATTTTAGTTAAGATCGATTGCCGAATTTGATCCCCAATCGTTTCCATATTATTGGCATTGCTTGTTTCACCTAACTCCTGATACATTTCAGCCGTTGCCACCGCATTGCCATACGTAGTTGCAGAACCATCTAGCCTTGCGTAGTTCCCGCCACCATTCCAATGCATGGACACGGTATCCCCATCATTGCCTGTCATTGGACCATGATTATAATAAACAAGCGAAGGATCTGTCCCTTTAAAATGAGCCAACGTACCTGTCACATCATTTGCTGCAATATCTGCAAATTTTTTCAGTATTTTATTGCCGCCACCATAAATTTTGTAAGCTTCCCAGCCAACCTGAGACGTATTTTGCATCATATCCCACGTCCAAATATTAGGACGACCTGGGTTGTTTTTATAATTTTTATTTTCAGAATATTCCCCTTGAGCTAGCCATGTCCCGTAAGCATAAGCAGGGTTGCGAAGCCATTTCAAGTCCTGTAGAGCCCAAGGCACACTTACCGTAATCCCATTGTTGTAGCCTAATACGCCCTCCATATTCATCGGGAACTGCCAATCATTGCCCGGTATGTTAGCATCTAATAGGTTAAAGCGATTACACCACCACCAATAATAAAGTACTTTCTTTACATTTTCGTCAGGAATATCAATATAAGGAATGTTGTCTGCCCACCACGCATTATAGGCTTTCACCTGTGCTTCAAACGCAGCGGCATTGCTTGGCATGGCTTTCCATTGCTCATATTCCGTTTTGGATGCAGGGATTTCCTCGGCTAACCAGCCCATTACCACACGTTGCTCTATTTTACCGTTGCCAGGCACGGTGATTTCCTTTATTAATGCTTTGGATTGCTCCACTGGATTTAACCCATTTCCACTTAAATGTACATCTACATAGGACATTGCTTTTACAACCTTAGCGCCTTCTGTACTAATCATTAAAGGGGCCGCAACACGCTCCCCAATTAGCTCCTCCCCATCCACTTTGTTTACAAAGGGAGATTTTGCGGTTAGCGTAAACGTAATAGGCTGACTACTTGGATTAGTGAATTCCAACAAGGTTACAACACTATTGCCATAGGTAATAAATTTCTTTTGATTAATCTGTAATGCCCCACTACTGTAAGTATAGTTTCCATGACTTGGATAGTTTTTACGCTCTGCTTTATTTTCCGTCACTGCCCCAGTAGATAAGCTAATCTCAACCATTTTGTCTTGATTTAACGTATCGGCATAATGTACCTGTCCAACAAAACCAAGCTTAGAATTGTCCTGACTTTTCATATAAAGGGCGCTTCCTCGGCTAAATAACGTATTTGCGGAACCTTCATCTGCAATATCGTCGGGAATAACCCCTTTGTTCACTAGCAACTCATCTAACCAAGGAAGGTTTTGATGATCATTTGCAAACGCAGCAAAATCAAAGCTTTCAATCTGCTTCATCATTTGCCCTACCGTTTCACTACTAAAATCAACACCCTCTTGTACAAACACATTACTATCATTCCATTGGGCTGTACCATGATCGTGACCTACCCCTGGCATTTCATAGTTTGTCGTGTAGTTTGCTGATGTTGACGCTGGAACTAAGCTTGTTGCAAGTGTGATACAACCAATAATCGCTATACTTTTTCTCATAATTTTTCTTAGACTTTTCCTCAGCCAAGGCTTACTTTTCATACATAATGCCTCCCTTTTCCTTGATATTGTTTTATTGTGTTATCCCTTAATGCCAGTTAAAGTGATCCCCTCAACAAAATACTTGTTACCAATAAAAAAGAATAATAGACAAGGTGCAGTCACGATGAAAGCTAAAGCCATCACCTGCTCATAGTTTGGAATCCGCATTCCGTTCACGATATATAATCCCATCGGCAAGGTGTAATCGGCTTCTGTTTTCAAATAAATCATCGTATAAAAGAAATCATTCCAGCAGTTAATAAAGCTAAACAAGGCAACCACAATCATCGCTGGTTTAATCAACGGTAGCATAATTTTCAAATAGATTTTAAAGTAGCCTGCTCCATCTATTTTGGAGGCTTCGAGCAGTTCATCTGGAATCGTCATAAAAAATTGACGTAACAAAAACACAAAATAAGCATTCCCTCCCGCACAAAAGAACGCAGGAATAATCAGAGCTGTTTTTCCAGCAAGGCCAAGTGAGGTAAATAAGGAGTATTGCGGTAACAAGGTGACCGCGCTTGGTAACATCATTGTGCTAATCACGAGCATGAACCAGATGCCACGCATCGGAAACCGTAGCTTCGCAAATGCGTACCCTGCAAAGCTAGTTGTAATCATGTTGCCAATAACATAAGGCACAACAATTGATACTGAATTCCATAACTGACGCGAAAAATCAATTCTACCTAATGCAAGTCTGAAATTATCAAAGTTTAATATAGCTGGCCAAAACACAGGGGGTCTCGCTAAAATTTCACTATGGCTCACAAATGCACCACGCAGTAGCCAATATAACGGAAATGCCATCACTAAGCCCAACATACAAGACAAAGCGATTAACAAGGCATGAATCATCTTCCCTTTTGTTTTAGCTCTGGATATACTTGCTGTACCTGTTATCGCTGTCATCGTCTCCCCCTCCGCTTCTTGCCCATACTATCATCTCTTTTTAGCGCTCCTTGGAAATAAAACAATACGGTGGTAATAAGCAAAGTGACCACAAAGACAACCCAAGCCTCAGCAGAGGCAAGACCACGCATGCCTGTCTGTACAAATGAATGATCATAAATCATCACATTAATAAAATAGGTCATCCGATCAGGTGCTCCATTTCGCGATAAAACCACACTTTGCGTATAAATCTGGATCGAGGTCATCATACACATAATTAATTGGAAAAATAGGACAGGCTTAATCGTTGGATACGTAACCTTCTGAAACTTATGCCAAGCATTTCCCCCATCCATTTCGATCGCTTCAAGTAATTCACCAGGAACGTCCTGTAGGGTCGCAATAAAAACAACAATTGTACCTCCACACGTCCACAAGCTCATTAAAAATAACGTTCCAAAAATATGATAAGGATCATTCAAAAAGTCGATTGGCGTTGTTCCTAGCTTGAGGAGAAGCCAATTAATTAACCCACCCTTTGCCTGATTTTGTAACAACATCTGCCACACAATTGTCGTCGCAAGCATCGGGATGACAGAGGGGAGAAAAAACACTCCCCTTAACAAATTGCGTCCAATAAACTTACGATTCAGCAATAATGAAATAATGAGGCAAAAGGTAATGACCAAAATAACATTAATAAATGAATACACCAAGGTCACTGTCATTGATTTTTGAAATTCAGAGTTTGGATTGGAAAATAAATATTTGAAATTATCGAGCCCAATCCACTTCATGACCTGAGCACCATTTACGATCGTTATTTTATGAAAGCTATACACTAAACTAGCAATCATCGGATACAACGTTAAAATTAAGAAGCCTAAAATCGCAGGAGCTGCAAATAAATAGCCTGTCAGCGCCTCTTTCCTCGTCCCTCTCATCTGTCTTGTAACTGGAGGGTTCGCCTTCTTTATTTCAGTCTTCATTTGCATCGCCATTAACCCTTTCCGCCATGTTATTCAGAAACAGAACCACTTTCCCATAGCTGCTTAATGCTAGGCATCGTCTCTTTAAACATCGCTTGAGCTGTTTTTTTGCCTGATAACACTTGGTCGATATTTTGCTCATATTTAGTGTTCATTTTAATGTAGGCAGGAACATAATAAGCAGGCCATTGTACAATCGCATCTTTTGTATTGGAATAGCTAAGAATGGTTTCCTTTGCACTGACAGGAAGCTCAGTTGTCCATTTATCAATTAACGTTGGTTCTGTATACCAATCAGCCTGATTAGGCAGCCATGCTCCTGATTTTAGTAAGTCCAAGCTGTTTTCTGGATTAACCAAATACGCGTACAGCTTTTTCGCTTCCTCAATATGCTTGGAGGTATTATAAACAACAAGAGGTGCACCACAGTTCATGGTCACTGCTTTTTCCATTTTAGGTAACACACCTACACCAATATCGTCATTGCCATTAATATTCGCTAAGTCCCATGACCCACTAATAACCATGGCATATCCACCTGCTAATGCATCAATCGCCGATCCAATTCCAGAGTTCCATGTATAGCTAAATGTGGAGGTGACTTTATCCTTCTGAATTAAATCCGCAATATTTTGAATTCCCTGTACGGACTTGTCAGAATCCCATAAAAATTGCTTACCGTCTGGAGATACAACTCCACCCCCATTGGCATAAGCAGCCCAAAAATGATGAAACTCACGACCAGCCGTAAAACCAACACCATAATTTTCTGTCAAATCTGCATTAAAGGCGGGATCACCAGCATGATTTCCTTTTGTATCTGTCGTAAGTAGCTGTGCATTTTTTACAAAGGTGGCCCAATCCCAAGCATCCTCTACTTTAGAAGGCGGATACGGAATGCCCGCAGCATCAAATTTAGATTTACTATAAAACATCAGTTCAAGTTGATTAGATAAGCCAACACCAATCACCTTGTTGTCTGGAGAATGAATTGTTATGGCATCTAATTTAGCGGGAATGCTGCCATTGTCCAGCATGTCACTAATGTCAGCTAAAATCCCCATTTCATTATATTTTTGTATATCCGCTTCTCCCATATAGCTGATATCAGGTAATTGCTTTGATTCAAGCCGAGTTTGAATGAACGTATCAAAGCTACCATCCGCAGGCAATACCTGTGCATTTACTTTAACCCCAGTATCGGCTGTGTAACGCGCCAATGTTTCTTCAACAAGCCGCTTCTGAACATCATCTCCCCAATACAACAATTCTAGTGTGATTTCCGATGTGTCTGTACCATTAGAATTATTTACAGTCTTGTCCGTCTTACTGTTTGGGTCCGATGTGCTTCCACATCCAGCCAATGTTAGTCCAATCAAGGTGACACCTAATGCTACACTAACCATCTTTTTAAACCAATTCATGTCTTTACCCCCTTGTTCTAAAGTCAAATGTGTATACATGTTCCAAACCAAAAAAGTAACCGCTTACATAAAATATGATACCATCTACGATTTATAAAGGAATTCTGTATTGCAACTATAATTTTAAATATTTCAACCTTTTAGAGGCTCTTTTATAAATCAGTATTTGACAGCCATAGGGGGCTGGTAGCTACGATACAGAGAGTTCTTACGATTGTTGTTAAAATCATATTCCTTTTTATTGGAGTAAGTATTTTGGCGGAATTTGATTTTAAAGACAATCTTCAGAATCTCTCTGTCCCTCCGCTAGTACGGGTTGGCTGTCAAGCACTGATTTCAAGATTGAACCTTTAAAAAAAGGTTTCCTAAATAAAAAACCGCCTTTAACCGAGGGCAAGAACCCTGATTAAAAACGGCATTTTATATTTTAATATTTGATATTTGCTCATCACTTAAATTAGTGGTTGACAAACGACCCTAACAAGCAAAAAAACAGGGGGATTCTGGAGAAGTGGAACGTTCGTATTTAAAACCAGATTTCAACGACAAAATTACACGGATACTAAGAAATCTGGTTTTAATAACGATCGGAAGAACCCTCTGTTTTGTAGCCTTCCACCTCCACCTTTGTCAACCACTAATTTTTTATTTTTTAAGCTCAGCTTCAATCAACGGCTGTAATTTACTGTAATCCTCAGTTTCCGCCTCACCAATCTCTTTTCCATTCATGAATATGGTTGGAGTGCCGCCAATTCCAAGCTTGTCCCCTAAATCATATTGGGCTTGTACCTCTTTAGCATAAGTTTGGTTGTCGATATCTTTTCTTAGCTGCTCAAGGTCTAGGGAAGCATCTGCTTCACCAGCAAGCTTAACTAAGAAATCGGTGGTTGCCCACACTTTTTTCACTTCACCTTGATTTTTAAAGATCAAATCAATGTACTTCCAAGTAGCGTCAGGATTTTGACGATATACCGCTTGTGCAGCTAACGCCGCCGTTGTAGAATCTTCATAAAGAAATGGAAAATGAACATAATAAAGTGCAACTTTACCTTGTGCAATATAATCATCATAAATGTGTGGCTTTACAGATTCATTAAATACTTTACAGCTTGGACATTTTAAATCTGAAAAGTCTACAATTTTTACTTTGGCATCCGCTGCTCCTAGACGAGGTAAGTTATTGTAATCAAAAGCATCCGCCTTATCCCGTGTCTGAAATACTAGCACGAGGATCAAACCTAGCAATACAACACCAATGGTAGAAAACCAAATAATACGTCTAGTTTTCTGTTTTTTCTGTTGCTGGATCGCTTCTGCCTTGCGCTGTGCCATAACATTACTTTTTTTCTTAGGAGGCATATCATTCCTACCTTTCATTTATATCATTTTACTTTGTCTGCAACCATTCTAGTTACAAATATTTGTTAAGTCAAGATTTCATTTTGCAAATTTTACACTGCGTTAACAAAAAACGTTATTATTATAGAAATGTAAAGACTATACTAAAATGATGAATTCATGAATTTCCTAATAAAACGGTCATATTAGTTATCGGAGGTCAAACGCGCATGACAGATACAGAATTAAAAACTACTCATCCCACCTATTTAAATCGTGATTTAAGCTGGATTGAATTCAACCGACGTGTATTGCTTGAAGCCAAAGATGTCAGCACACCACTTTTGGAACGACTGAAGTTTCTGTCCATTGTCTCTAGTAATTTGGATGAATTTATGAGCGTGCGTGTAGCAGGAATTCAAGATCAGATTCGTGCTGGCTATACCAAAAAAGATTTCTCTGGTTATACACCATCAGGATTATATAAAAGGCTGATATCGCGTACATCTAATATGGTTGCTGAACAATATCGTACTTTTCGTGAGCTAGTAAGACAACTAAGCAAAGAAAACATTATGATTTTAAATATTGAAGATCTAAATGCTACACAACAACGTTATACAGAAAAATACTACCATGATATTATTTTCCCTGTGCTTACACCAATGGCCGTGGATCAAAGTCGTCCCTTCCCACTTGTTCATACTGGCTTTGTTTATTTCGCGGTTGTATTAGAACCTCTATCCACTAGCAACTCACAAAATCTTGAGGAGCCTTATTTTGCAATTATACAAATCCCTTCGAATCTACCAAGGCTTCTTGCCTTACCTCATCATTCTACCAGTAAAAAGCAATCGTTTATCTTAATAGATGAATTAATCCGTCATCATATGCAGACGTTGTTTAATGGCTATACGCCTGTTGCCGCACATCAATTTAGATTAACACGAAACGCAGATTTGAGTATTGATGAGGAAGGTGCGGAGGATTTACTAGAGGAGATTGAAAAGGAATTACGAAAGCGTCGTTGGGGCGCACCGGTTAGACTGGAAATTCAAAAGGACATTCATCCCTTTGCAATGGAAATGTTATTGGATGAATTTGAAATTAAGGATACGATATTTGAAATTGATGGACCGTTAGATTTAAGATTTCTAGGCAAGCTGCCAGGGATGCTAAAAGGCTACTCCCGTTTGCGATTTCCTCAGCTTGAGCCACAATACCCTATCGAATTTGAGGAAAACGATGACTTTTTTGAGGTGTTAACTGAGAGAGATGTATTAGTGTACCATCCTTATGAAAGCTTTGACGCCGTAACAGATTTCATTACAAAAGCATCCGAAGATTCCACCGTTATGGCGATTAAAATGACATTATATCGTGTCAGTGGCAACTCTCCCTTAATTCGTGCCTTAGCATTAGCTGCTGAAATGGGCAAGCAGGTTACTGTTGTTGTTGAGCTAAAAGCAAGATTTGATGAGGAACGGAACATTGCTTGGGCTAGAACACTAGAGAAAGCAGGTTGTCACGTCGTTTATGGCTTAGTTGGCTTAAAAACGCATGCTAAAATCTTGCTTGTTGTAAGGCAGGAAGGCAATCAGCTTAAGCGTTATGTCCATGTGGGGACAGGCAATTATAACGATATTACCGCTACCTTGTATACCGATATCGGTTTATTTACGACGGACAAGGCCATTGGTGAAGATGCCTCAGAGCTATTTAATTTAATTACAGGTTATTCTACGGCAGATCACTGGCAATCGCTAACCCCTGCACCAACCAATATGACGGACAAGCTATTTGAACTGATCTCGCGTGAAGCAGAACATGCTGCAGCAGGTCGACCTGCAAAAATCATTGCAAAAATGAATTCATTATCCAGTCCAGAAATGATAGATAAGCTATATGCAGCTTCACAGCAAGGTGTAAATATTGAGCTTATTATACGGGGGGTTTGTTGCTTACGCCCAGGTGTAGAAGGTTTAAGCGAACGGATTACAGTAAGGAGTATTGTGGATCGCTTTTTAGAGCATTCACGAATTTATTATTTTGAAAATGGGGGAGAACCGGAGGTTTGGCTGTCTAGTGCAGATTGGATGACGCGGAATCTTACACGAAGGTTAGAATTGATGTGTCCCGTCCATAACGAGTATACACGAGACACAATCATAGGTATTTTGTTGTTATCACTGAAGGATAATGTCAAAGCAAAAAAGCTGCTCCCAAATGGAAAATATGAAAAAATCACCAATCAGGCACCACCGTGCCGAAGTCAATTTGATGCTTTAGATATTAAGGCATGGAAGAAGGTTCAAGCTTTACCTTTAGATTAACACCCCAAGCTTTTTTAAAGCTTTTTGTTAAACCTTCCAGCTCCCTTAGCTCCAAGGGAGCTTCTTGTTTTGCAAGCAATCGTAAGGTAAGTGTATCTTCATTACGCACAACATGCTCTATTTCTAACGATTGGGTTCGGCTTACATCAAGTGCAATCGCAAGCTGTAAAATAGCACTTAGCCGCTCGATTTGGGTAAAGTCCTCTCCGTTTAACATGCTTTTATAAGTAGCTAGTGCCTTTTTGTTAGGCATCATCCCACTTGCAATACAAGCGCTGATCAATGCCTGATGATGATCTAACCCAATCATCGGAACATGAGTCAGCCAATAAAAAGTATGCTTATCATATTGATGATATCGAATATTCATTCCAATCTGATATAGCTTGGCAGCTGCGTACAATAAAATTTTATCATCAGGGTTATCATTTCCTAAAGAATACAATGACTCATACAACAGCTCGGCATTATGCTGCACCTGTTCAACATGTCCTTTTGAGCTAGCGTTATCAAACGCCAATATATTATTAATTTGAAAGGGAACCACTTCACCTTTAGCAGGAACAGAGATTTTTTCCGCTTCTAGCATTAAGCCTTCTCTTAATCCAGTCCCACTTACTAAATAATAGTCGGCATGAATGTAATTATAAATCGTATTCAAAATAATAATACCTGGCACAATAATATCAGCTCTTGATTTGGCTAAGCCATCGATTGCCTTACGTTTATCTAAAGGGAGCTCTGGCAGCAGCTTTTCATAATGCTTTAAGCTATTTCCTTCAATTTTATAATAATGTGCCACATTCATCGGATAGTCCACTCTACGTTGATCCATTTTAGCGAGCGTACGTGAGGTTCCACCTAAACCGATTAGCGGCAAATGTGGATTGTTTTTTATCCACGCATGAGGAGTTATTAATTGTGTTACTCTGGCTTGCAACGCTTTGATGCTTTGCTCATCCCAGACGCCATCCTTGCTAAACAGCTCTTGCCCATTTACTGCTCCTAGTGGCAAGGATACGCTGGAAACGACCTTTCGATGACGGAACAATGTAATTTCACTACTTCCTCCACCGATATCTATAATAAAGCCATCATTAATATCCATCGTGCTGACTACACCAAGAAATCCATAATACGCTTCTTGTTCACCCGTTAACACTGTTACCTTTAGCCCTGTTTCCTCATAGATCACTTTAATGATTTGCTCTTGATTTGTGGCGTTACGAATAGCAGCGGTTGCCGCTACAATCACTTCATGACAACCATACTTTGTACAAATCAGACCAAATTGAGCCAAAATAGGTGTTACTGTTAAAATATCCTGATATGAAATTGCACCCTCCTCATTGATCTTTTGACTTAATCGAGCAGATTCCTTATTTTCATAAATTAAGCGATACGCTTTAGAATCCGTCACTTCATATACCGCTAAACGAATCGAGTTGGACCCGATGTCCATAACGCCTAAGGTAGTCTGGCTATCATGCATAACATTTCTCCTTACTTTAATTTGCTTCTCTCTCCAGTATTCCGTAATATACTAAATCCACATACTTGCCTTCTTTCACAATATGTTCCTTGAAGGTTCCTTCTTGCTTCATACCTATTTTCTCCATAACTTTTCCTGAAGCAATATTAGAAGAAAAATATCGTGCAAATACTTTATTCAGTTTTATTTCCTTAAAAGCAAATTTTAATACCGCTTGAGCTGCCTCGGTCGCATATCCTCTTCCCCAATATGGCTCACCAATCCAATAAGCTAGTTCCCCATGATTAAAACCTTTATTATTACTTAGTGCAATCGCTCCAACCACTTCTCCTGTTTGGTTATCAGTTATAGCAAATTCATATAATTTGTCATTAATAAAGTTATCGTAATGGGATTCTATCCAAGTTAAAGCATCATTTATATGATACGGGTAGGGCAAATACAACGTGCTTTTATAAATATTATAATTGTTACAGAGAGTAGCAACAGTTTTGGCATCAGATTTTTGGAATAATCTTAAAATTAGTCTTTCAGTACTTATTTTCCTTTCCCCTATTTCCACGCTAATATCCCCGTCCTCCCTAAGCATTTTGTAGATCCACCGTCTAATATGTTTTCAACAAAATATTACTTCCATTATATGTTGTCAACGTGATAAATTAAAGCAAAACAAAAAAGGGCTACCCCATCTATTCCTAGGAATAAACGGGATAACCTTCAATAACGGAGAAAACTTAAATTGCTAAAAACAAATCTTAAAGTTTAATTGCACGCACTAATTCAACAACCTCTTGAGCCGTTGATTTTTGCAATGCTTGTGCTGCTAGTTCTTCCATCTCCGCTTTAGAAAGCTTAGAGATTAATGAACGTGCAGGTAAAATGGAAGTTGCACTCATACTAAACTCATCAAGTCCAAGACCTAGCAATAGAGGAATCGCAGTTGTATCGCCTGCCATTTCTCCACACATACCAGCCCAACGACCTTCTTTATGAGCAGCATCGATAACCATTTTAACTAAGCGCAAAATAGATGGATTGTATGGCTGATACAAATAAGAAACACGCTCATTCATACGGTCAGCCGCCATCGTATATTGAATCAAATCATTTGTACCAATAGAGAAGAAATCAACTTCCTTGGCAAATTGATCTGCAAGAACCGCTGTAGCAGGAATTTCAACCATGATTCCAATTTGGATGTTGTCAGATACCTCGATACCTTCAGCAATAAGCTTCGCTTTTTCTTCCATAAGTAAAGCTTTAGCTTGACGGAATTCGTCTAATGTAGCAATCATCGGGAACATAATACGCAAGTTGCCATATACACTAGCACGAAGCAAAGCACGAAGTTGTGTTGAGAAAATATCTGTACGATCCAAGCACAAACGAACTGCACGGAAACCAAGGAATGGGTTCATTTCTTTAGGCATATCAAGGTAAGGAAGCTCCTTATCTCCACCGATATCTAATGTACGAACAACGACTGGTTTGCCTTCCATACGCTCTAATACTGTTTTGTAAGCATTAAATTGTACTTCTTCGTTCGGCATTTCTGTACGACCCATGTACAAAAATTCTGTACGATACAAGCCAACAGCTTCGCCACCATTATCGTTAACACCGTCAACATCATTAGGTGTACCAATGTTACCCGCAAGCTCTACATGTACGCCATCCTTTGAAGTCGTTGGTTCTTCACGAAGAAGTCTCCACTCTTTTATTTGACGTAAATGAGCGTCACGTTTAGCTTCGTATTGCTTTACAGTCTCAGCATCAGGATTAATGATCACTGTTCCTTCCAAGCCATCTACAATAATAAGGTCGCCATCCTTCACTTGCTCAAGCACATCTTTTGTTCCTACAACCGCAGGAATTTCTAAAGATCTTGCCATAATCGCAGAGTGAGAAGTTCTACCTCCGATGTTTGTTGTAAAGCCTTTAACGTACTTACGGTTTAATTGTGCAGTATCAGAAGGAGTTAAATCTTCTGCAACTACAATCACTTCCTTGCTAATTTCAGCAGGATTAACATAAGAAAGACCTAACAAATGGATTAAAACCCGTTTTGTTACATCACGCATGTCAGCTGCACGTTCTTGTAAATATGCACTTTTCATGTTTTCAAACATGGAAATAAACTCTTGAGCCGTTTCATTCAAAGCGAACTCAGCGCATACTTTTTCATTTGCAATTTTGTCTTGAACAGGTGTAAGCAATTCTGGGTCATCCAGAATAAGCAAATGAGAAGCAAAAATTTCAGCTTTCTTTTCACCAAGCTCTTGTAGTGTACGCTCTTTAATGCTCTCAAGCTCTTGTCTTGATTTCGTTAGCGCATCCTCCAAACGAGCTAATTCAGCAGCTGAATCTGCTACCTCACGCTTAGTTACTGTAAAATCGGGATGTTCCAGTTTGAAAGCTGGAGCGATTGCTACACCAGAAGATGCCGCAATACCGGTAATATTAAGCATGAACTTCGCCCAAACCTTCCTTGACGATTACATCTGTTAATGCTTGAAGAGCTGCTTCAGCTTCGTCGCCTTCAGTCATAATTTTGATTGTATCACCTTGCTCCAAACCTAAAGATAACACACCTAGGATGGATTTAAGAGTTACTTTTTTACCGCCAGCTTCTGCAAAGCTTTCAGCATTTTTGAATTTACCAGCTGTGTTTACGATCGCTGTTGCTGGACGTGCGTGGATACCATCTTCATCAGTAATTTTAAATGTTCTTTCCATATTTAGTCACTCTCTTTTCATTAGTTTTTGTTGGGGAAGTCCAAGGTAAGCATTTTGAAAAAATTAAAATTAGTTGACCTCTTACGAGATGGCATGATAGATGTGGCATTAAATAAGCTTTTCCATCACCTTCATAATTTGATAGGACTCCAGACCAAACATAATATGTAATTGATCTCCCATATCAAATACGGCAAAGGCGCCTAATGCAGTTAGTTTTTCTGTACTAAAATCATTTCGGTTTTGCAAGGTCGTCCTAAGCCTTGTCATGCAGGAATCCACTGCAATAACATTAGCTTTTCCTCCCAAAGCCTCAAAAATACGAAAAACAAATTCATCCATACCAAGCTCAGCAATCCGTGCATCTAATAAAATTTTATTCATATGCGTTCTCCTTGCCTTTATTCCCAGTGGAGCAAGTACGTCAACTTGATAAGACTAGATAACGTTTTGCCATACATTAAAACAACAACGTTCTGAATACATGCAAAAAAAGGCATAAGCGAATAAAGCATGGAAATATCAACACTTTATACGGATATAATACCCCAAAAGTGATCATATAAACCAATACCTAAACAACTCATGCCTGATCGAATCAGTAACACATTGAACTATTTTGTTGTCTTACTTAATTAGCAGTATAACAAATCTATAATTTAGATTCAATACTTAATACTTAACTTATAGATTAATCTTTTACTTACTTGAAAATCAGTGTGTCCCTTTTGGTGCGACACGGTGTAAGTGTACGATCAGATAGCTAACTTCTGCTTGATATACAGCAAGGTTCAAACGTGTCTCCATTAACTTGGTTAACTTTACAGCAAGCGTATGCAAGGTTGGATATTCCTGTTCTAAAATACTTTCCAGCTTCCCCATATCGCTGACCTGCTCTCCTCTACGAACACGCTCAATCGCAAAACGTAAATGTGTAAGCAAACGAGAAAAATCAAGCGAAGTTTTATCAATTGTAAAGTTTAGTTCCTGTTCAATTAGACTCACTAAATCTGCAATAAGCTGTGTATGCTCCCTTACTTCATTGATATGACGGTTAGTAAGACCACTATGAATGTGTAAGGCTACAAAACCAATTTCATCTTCTCCTAAATCCACGCCCATCTTTTCATGAATCAAATCAATTGCATATTTAGCAAATTCAAATTCAACAGGGTATATTTCTTGGGTTTCAAATAAAAATGGATTATGGAATACAATATCTTGCTCTAATCGCTTCAATGCAAACGCAATATGATCGGTTAACGCAATATGAATATGTTCGTTTAGTTCTGTTTGTGTCTTCTGAGAAATATACATGACCACTTCCCCAATAACCTCAATCAGTTTTTCATCGATCTCAGGTAGGAGCTGGATATATTGCTTCCGTTCCTGTTCATTAGTGAGTATGAATAATTTCTCTATGGATTCTAGAGAGAGCAGATCTCCCGATTTAGCATTAAACCCGATGCCTTTACCAATCACCACAACCTCACCATGATCAGGGTGGTTCCCGATAATCACATTATTATTTAATGCCTTTTTTACGTGCAGGCTTTTCATAGCGTTACCCTTTCTGCATACAATTTCATAATGTCAAAGACCTGAAGCGTAGCAGGCTCAATTATTCATATTATAAATCATTCTACTATAGCAATACCAGTATTCTATAGATAAATAGAAGCGCTCGGTTTTACCGAACGCTTCATACGAGTAATACTAAACCTAACCTATCATAATACTTACTAATTACGGCTAATATAGTATACTATTTTTCTTCATCACTTGCTGTGTTGGGATCCGCATTAGTTACTTTTGCATTATTTGGGACATCAATCACGGGTTCTTTTACTTGTGCTTGCTCCACGACTTTTTTTGTCCCTAACGCCGCTGCGATTGCAGCCGGTACAGCTACACTGGAATTCTGACTATTTGCTTCCGATTTATCACCAGTAAG
Source organism: Paenibacillus turicensis (assembly GCF_017873435.1). Classification (GTDB taxonomy): domain Bacteria; phylum Bacillota; class Bacilli; order Paenibacillales; family Paenibacillaceae; genus Fontibacillus; species Fontibacillus turicensis. The sequence goes on from NZ_JAGGKG010000005.1 coordinate 109,732, forward strand.
CTTTTGGATTAGCTTGTTGATGTCAATTCCAGATACATCCTTCAGCATTTCAGGTGCAGTTGCCATTAGCTCTGTAACATAGTTGCTGACTCTTGCTGCGCCTTCACCTTTACCTGTATCCACTACAGTTAACTTATCAATGGATGAAATTGGAGCCGCAATTTTACCAGCAAGCTCTGGCAACATTTTAACGACGATATCGAGAACGGCTGCTTCACCAAATTTTTGGAAGGCTTCAGCAAGCTTTTCTTTTGCTTCCGCTTCAGCCAAACCACGTAAACGAATAATTTCAGCATCTGCTGTACCTTTAGCACGCTCTGCATCAGCAATCGCTAAACCTTCTAAACGTTTTTGCTCTGCGGATGCTTTTGCTTGAGTTTCAATGGAATATTGAAGTGCGTCGGCTTCTCTCATTTTCTTCGCTTTATCCGCTTCAGCCGCTTGCTCTACCGCATAACGATCCGCGTCTGCTTTTTTCTTCACTTCAGCATCATATTGCTTTTGACGAACTGTGATTTCTTTATCCTGCAAATCAATTTCACGTTCTTTACGTACCAATTCTACCTTCATTTGCTCTTCTACCATCGTTTGTTTCGCACGTGCTTCTTGAATATGGTACGCTTGGTCAGCTTCCGCCTTTGCAGTGTCTTGTTCCTTTTTAAAGGAAGCAACCTTAAGCTCTTTTTCTTTAGAGGCTTCAGCGATATTTGTATCTCTTAGTAGCTCCGCCTTTTGTCCTTGCTCTTCTGCTAACGCCTTTTTAATACGGGAATCTCTAACTGCATCCGCTTCAGCAATTTCCGCATCTCTTTTAACAGCGGCAATTCTTGGTTTACCTAACGCTTCTAGATAACCATGCTTATCACGTACATCCTTAATCGTAAAGGAGACAATTTGTAGACCCATTTTCTTTAAGTCACGTGCGGCTACGCCTTGTACCTCTTGCGCAAATTTATCACGATTTCGATAAACCTCTTCGACTGTCATCGCACCTAAGATTGAACGCAAATGTCCTTCCAGTACCTCTTGCGCTTCACCTTTCAAAGCTTCAATCGGTTTGCCCATAAATTGCTCCGCAGCCGTTGCTACATCTTCTGTAGAACCGCCAACCTTAATTATCGCAACGCCATCAGCACTTACTGGAACCCCTTGCTCCGTATAAACCTCTGGGGTCATAACATCTAGCTTATGTGATAATAACGACATAAACTCAGCTTTTTGGAATACCGGCCAAATAAATGCCCCGCCACCTCGCACAATTTTAATTTTACGTCCTGAATCATCATCAGAAATATTTTTATTACCTAAAAATGAACCCGTTACGATCATCGCTTCATCTGGGCTTACTGTTTTATATCTCGCCCAAAAAGCTAATCCCATCACAATGATTACAACAATTACAATACCAGGAATCAATAAAAAATCAGGAATATTCTCAAAATTCAAACTTACCCTCTCCTCTTACTCTGTATTTGTGAGTTAAAAAAGCTAGTTAGCAACTAAGCATACTAAAGTAGGTCAAGCTGGCTCTAATTCAGAAACCTTGACTACACCATCTTCGGTATCAATAACGACCACCTTTGTCCCCACAGGAATTTGCCGTTGATCCCAACTAGATGCAATATGTAGCGTGTTGCCAGCAACAAAGTTAATCATGACTTCACCAAATCCTTGCTCTGGAATAGGTACAGTCACTTCCCCCAATTTACCAGGTAGCTCTTTTATAGAGTAACTGGTGGAGTTTTCACTATTTTCCATCGGTTTAACGTAACCAAAATAAATAACAACACATAACAATAAAGCGATAACGATGGAAAAAATGAGTACAGCAGATGTTGTAAGTGGAGAATAACGACCTAATAAAATACCTGCACCTCCAAACGAGGTTACAGCGGAAGACAATATGATTGGTTTAAAAAAATCAACTGCAAAAAAATCAAAGACCCCATCAATAAAGCTTCCAATCAGATCACCTAAAACCACACTCACAATTGCAAAAACGCTGCCACCAATGAGACAGCCCCAATACAACGACTCCATCTAGCTCCCCCCTTTCGGACTGCCTTAATATAACTAATTATACGGTGAATTGTCATTTTCGTTTCATAAATTATTCATGTAATAGGAAATTAGGGTGTTTTTTAGAACCCTAGTTTTGTAATTATATCCTTCCACGGTAGCTCATGAGTGAACTTAATATGCTGATATGATTCATCCTTTGGCCAGTCTAAAATAGAAATTTCTTCCTTAACTCCGTTTTGCTCAGAGATATTAAATTGTTCACCATATATTTGAATAAAATAGGTTGTATCCTTTATTTTTATATCTGTATATAACATTATATTTTTTTCAGTAGAAGCTATTGTGTACTCCTGTTCACCATAAGTTTTAGTAGCTATTGTGACGCCCTCTCCCTCTAAATACTGTATTTTTTCTTTACTTAGCAAAACTCTTAACGCTTTGTTATCCTTGTTACGGTATGTGAGAAATAAATCAACTATATCTTGAGTATTGAATTGTATTTCATATTTTTTATTAAGCTCAATACTATCGAATCCTAACATTTTGTCATTATCCCAGTTAATTCGTATACGTGCTGAATCAAAGACATAGTTGGCTAGACTAGGCAACACAATCATTTTATCAAAGTCTTTTTTTATCTGATCTATTGTAGAATAACCTTCGGACTCTTTTATTACACCAAGAGACTTTTCCTTTGTTCCTTTATACATGTATTGTCCTAATTTCATATTTTTGCGTTCTTGCTCCACTTGTTTCCCTAGTTCATCATAATACTTCTCTTGTTCTGGTGATAAAATTGAATTGACCGGCATTTCAGTTTTACCCTGCTGCTTCATTTGAGCCAAGGTAGGCTCATTTTTTAAAATATATTGATGCACGATCGTAATCATCTTAGTTAACATAACCTCATCAATACGCTCCAACGTGTCTGTTTTAGTATGAATAAAGTTATATTCTTCTTGAGTTACTGTTAATGCCGGAATACCTTCTGCTGAAAAAGATAAATGATCACTCCCGATGATATTACTTTTTACCGCTGAAACTCCTTTTTCATGAAAGAAATCTAACATACTATTGACTAACACATCGTTTTCTTCCCCATCAAGCATTGCTTTTCCACCGTCTATAACACCTAAGCAATCTAAATTAATATTAAACACATGTTCATAGGTATTACCTAATTGCGCTACAAATTTTTTACTACCCTGAAAATGAGACTCTTCCCCATTAAATGCAACAAAAATAAGATCACTTTCAAAAGGGGTTTTGCTTGCATTCTCTTGTAACAATGAAGCAAGCTTTAACATGGCTGCGACACCAGACGCATTGTCCACTGCCCCTCGATAAATTTCTTCCTTTTTGCCAGTATTCCACCCAACGTGATCAAAATGACCCGAAATAACAATTGCCTGACGTTGATCTTGGTTTTGCTTGCCAGCAATCACACCAACAATATTATTAACCTGAATAGATTCCTTTTCTAACTCCATAGACAGTTGCATTTTTTGTATTTGATCCATATGGGTATAGAGCCATTGATATGTATCTGGGCTAATTTGATAAAACGGCTGTTCTTTCGATTCTGTAGGTAAAAGCTTTTTTAAATTAGAGGTTGATATTAATATAGCTTTGGGTTGAATTTGCTGCTTTGTCATGTCATAGCTTTTCATGTCCTCAAGTATCAAAACCTTTTTTCCTAGATCAACATCATTTATATCAAATGTAAAGTCAGCTTCTGTATTAAATTTAAAGTTCACTCTTTGCTCTACGTAATCGTGTCCATACTTAAATTCTTTGCTGGTCCCGTCTTTAAGGTTTACTTTCATCATATATGTTTGCTTATTGGGATCAAAGAAATCTTGCTGATAGGACTGCTTAAATGAATTTCCCTTAAAAGGTTTAAGCCCAATTAGTTGAAATTGCTTTTCTACATATTCACTCGCCTTTAGGTTCCCTTCGGTTCCTGGCAACCGTCCCATCATCTTATTACTAGTTAATTGTTCAATCACTTCCATCGGTTCTGACGGTTTGCTTGTAGAGGCTTGACAGCCCGCTAAAGCTAATGAAAAAACTGACATCATTATAACTATAGCCATTGTAATTTTATTAGTCCGATATGTATGCATATAATCCTCCTATTTTATCAAATTTCAGGATAATAATATCATATTTTAGCAAAATATATACTATTTGGATTAATGTAACATTAATTATAATAGAATTTGAAAGGAGGTGAAAAAATGAAAAAACGTTTTTCAACAATTGTTGCTTCGTTAACTCTATTCGCAAGTTTATCAGGTACTGCACTAGCAGATGGTATCACAGTAGAAGCTCAACCAAACAGTATTTCACCATCATCAGGAATTGAGTTACATGCTGAGGCATGTGGTTATTATCCAAACGGTCAACATGTACTTAGACTTGTAGGACAAACAGAAGTATCACATTCAGGGGGTTCTCATTCTATATGGATTAGAGAATCTAATGGGACTGAAAAGTCTGTTATGTGTGAAATTACAAACTGGTACGAATCCAAAACATACGCATGTGCTTGTGGTAATAAAAGCCAAACTGTTGAAGGTATACATATACGTTCTTCCCATCAATATCGTCACTAACCTTTTCATTAATGGCATCTAAAGCATATATTCTCATACTTAATTAAAAACGATCTGATACCTAATCCAGTCATAAACTAATTTAAAAGCGTACCCTAGTATTTTGGGTATGAAAAAGAAGCGACTAATAGGACAACCCTCATTAGTCGCTTCTCTGATGTTAATTACTATTATACCTTATTTTCATTTTACACAGTAATGTAATGACAGTCACAAAACTTATAACGCTCTGCGGTAAATCTCCATAACATCCTCTTTTTCCAGCTTCGAAAAATTACCAAATGAACCAAATCGAACTGCTTTATCTGCCATTAGTTCAAGCTTACTATCATCGATGTCATAATCTGCTAAGCGGCTTGGTGCCCCGATGGAATCCCAGAACGCACGAAGTGCTGAAATTCCTTCCTCTGCAACCTGCTCATCACTTTTACCTGTAGGATCAACATTAAACACCTTAACAGCCAAACGTTTGAAACGTGCAAGGTCATGATGCATATTGTATTTCATCCAATGTGGGAACAAGATAGCCAAGCCACCACCATGCGGAATATCATACACCGCGGATACGGCATGCTCAATGTTATGTGTTGCCCAATCACCACGAACACCCATACTTAATACGCCATTTAAAGCCATTGTTCCAGCTAATAAAATAGTTTCTCTATGTTCGTAGCTTTGAAGATCGGCAATCAGTTTAGGTGCAGTTTCAATCACTGTACGCAACAAACCCTCGCAAAATTCATCCTGCAATAAAGTATTTTTATCTGGATGGAAGTATGTTTCAAATACATGAGACATGATGTCCACCATGCCATATACAGTTTGATCCTTTGGTAAAGTTGCTGTGTACGTCGCATCCAAAATTGAAAAAGCAGGGAATGCATAATAGCTACCCCAGCCTAATTTTTCTTCTGTTTTTTCGTTAGTGATAACAGAACCTGCATTCATTTCAGAGCCTGTAGCTGCAATGGTTAACACGGTACCTAGTGGAAGTCCACCTTGCGCAACCGCTTTACGCTCTGCAAAATCCCACATATCTCCATCATATTTAGCACCAACAGCAATCGCTTTAGCACAGTCAATCACACTGCCTCCACCAACAGCAAGAACAAGATCAATATGATGCTTGCGACATAAGTCTACACCTTCATGTACAGTGGATAAACGAGGGTTAGGTTGAACCCCAGCTAGTTCAGTTACAACTGCATTAATTTTACTTAATTCAGTTTTCACTTCGTCATATAGGCCAGTACGTTTAATGCTTCCGCCACCATAAACAAGTAGTACATTACGTCCAAATTTCTCTACTTCCTTACTTAAAGAGGATAATGTATTTTTGCCGAAAATTAACTTGGTTGGATTATGAAAAGTAAAAGTATTCATTTATTGTACCTCCGCTTTAAATTTGTAACTACCACTATATATTATAGGACTGTCCTACCTTAAATTACAAATGACATCATAATAAAAAAATAGGGGCTGATGGAACAACGGAGGTATGATGAAATTTCCTCTCCCTTTTTGTTCCAATCAACCACTACAGTAGCAAATCAAGTATATGGGTTAAAACTTATTTATTTTTCCACACAGCCTGCTTCAATTAGAAACTTACGGAAGGCAATACGCCCTGCTTCATCATTTTTAAACACACCCGCATGACCTAAAATTTCCGCAAACTTCACACCTACTACATTTTGTAATAAGCCTTGTGCTTCATCAAAAGTAAGGCTTGTTCCATGCAGTTCAACTAATTGCACAATCCATTCTTTATGAACAGCTAGCGGATGACCTCCAGTTTCCAAAGCTTCTTTATACAAAGCTTCATTCCCACTCAAAATCGAAGCAATGTCATTTAATTCTTCCTTTAAGCGACCCGGTAAAATAGCTAAGCCCATCACTTCGATTAAGCCGATATTTTCTTTTTTAATATGGTGCATTTCACGATGTGGGTGAAAAATTCCTTCTGGATGCTCTTCGTTGGTACGGTTATTACGCAATACCACGTCCATCTCATAGCCCCCAGCCTGACTACGACGTACAATCGGTGTTACGGTATTATGAGGAACCGTAGTTCCATCCTCCCCTTTGGAGAAGGCATATACGTCTACATCTGGATCACTGTATTGCTTCCACTTTTCATAGAGATCATTGCCCGCCTCAAGCACAGCTTGCTTATCGTTACCTTGTAAGCGAATGACGGTCATAGGCCACTTCACCATCGCTACAGTTACCCCTTCATAATCTGGATGGGTGAACGTTGCTTCACTTGGTGCTTTTTCCAGTGGGAAGGTGTGATGTCCACCTTGGAAATGATCATGTGTAAGAATCGAGCCCCCTACAATCGGCAAATCTGCATTTGAGCCTACAAAGTAGTGGGGAAACTGTTCTACGAAATCAAGTAGACGCTGGAAGGTTTCCTTCGTCAGCTTCATCGGAACATGATCATGATGGAACACGATACAATGCTCATTGTAATAAACATAAGGTGAATACTGAAAAAACCAAGGTTCATTGTTTAGCTCAATTGGAATGACTCTTAAATTTTGCCTAGCAGGATGATTAAGTCGCCCTGCATACCCTACATTTTCGCGACATAATTGACACTTAGGATAGATCGGTGGAGGTAACAGCTTGGCTGCTGCAATTTCCTTAGGATTTTTTTCTGGCTTAGACAAATTAATCGTGATTTCCATCATGCCAAAATCCGTTTCTTGCTCCCAATACATATTTTTAGAAATACGATCCATCCGAATATAGTTACTTGCCGTAGATAAATGAACAAATTCGTCCGTTGCTGCTTCAATACCTTTTGTTTCAGTGGTCTGCTTGAAGGCTGCAATCGTCTCAGATGGACGTGGCATAAGCAAGCCCATAATTTTTGCATTTAACAAATCGCGATACGTATCTGAGTTTTCTGCAATAAGTCCAATAGAATAGCCATAGTCCATTAATACATCAAGCGGTGCTTCAGGACTTGATATCGACGTTGTAGGCTGATTACCTAAATACGGCTCATCACTTTGAAAAAGGGATAACAATTGGTTGCGAGAAAAATCAATATCCTCATTTCCGATTAAACGTTGCTCGAATGCGTAACGGACTAGCTGCTCTATTGCAAAAAGTGCTTCATTTTTTAGTTCATCTTGTGCGGTCACCTTAAACACCCTCCTTTATCATCAAGCTTAGTCATTGTAGCCGTCTGGATGTTGTTCGTGCCAACCCCAAGCACTTGCGATAATATCATCAAGCCGATTACGAGAAGGATTCCAGCCAAGCACCTTTCTAGCTTTTTCAGAGGAAGCGATGAGCACCGCAGGGTCACCAGCACGTCTTGGACTGATTTCTACTGGGAAGCTACGACCTGTTACTTCCTGTACCTTTGCAATCACCTCTTTGACTGAAAAGCCTTGACCATTGCCGAGATTAAACACATCACTTTCTCCACCCGCTAGCAAATGCTGAACCGCAAGCACATGCGCATCCGCCAGATCACTTACATGAATGTAGTCACGTACACAAGTGCCATCAGCAGTTGGATAATCATCACCAAAGACTGAAATTGCTGGACGTTTACCTTGTGCCGCTTGGATAATTAATGGAATCAGGTGTGTTTCTGGAGAATGATCTTCACCAATTTTGCCACTAGGATGTGCACCGGCTGCATTAAAATAACGCAACGCTACATATTTGATCCCTAACACTTTATCAAACCAAGACATCATGCGTTCCATCGTCAGCTTGGTTTCCCCATATACATTAGTTGGATTTGTAGGATCACTTTCTTCAATTGGCACTTTATTAGGCTCACCATAGGTTGCAGCAGTAGAGGAGAATACAATCTTACGTACATTTGCTTCATCCATCGCTTCTAATAAGCATAATGTGCCGTAGACGTTATTGTCATAATATTTAACTGGCTTTTGCATACTTTCACCAACAAGAGAGTTAGCTGCAAAGTGAATCACAGCTTCAATTTCATTTTCGGAAAATAACTTTGCTAATAAAGCTTTGTCACGAAGATCCCCCTCGTACAGCTTACCTCCAAGTAATGCGTCCCGATGTCCAGATTGTAGATTGTCAATCACAACAACCTCTTTGCCTTGACTAAGCAATTCTGCGACTGTATGAGATCCAATGTACCCTGCTCCACCTGTTACGAGAATAGCCATGTTATTTTTCCTCCTTTATTTCATGTACACCTTGACCTACACCACAAATATAAAAGTCTGCCTTAAGTCCTGTGCGTGCCTCATATGCTTTACCTACTTCGGCTACAAATTGCTCCACATCATCCTCATGGACTAACGATACCGTACAACCTCCAAAACCTGCACCTGTCATTCGAGAGCCTAATGTTCCTTTAATTTTACGTGCTTCCTCAACTAACACATCTAGCTCCAGACAGCTAACTTCATAAAGATCACGTAAGGAGTCATGAGAAGCGTTCATATAGTTACCAAACAACTGTAAATCGTTGCCCTTGAGAGCTTCCACCGATTTTAAAACACGAGCATTTTCTTCTACAACATGCGTAGCGCGACGTAGCAGCACGTCATCCTGAATTAAATCCTTTAATTGTTCAAACCGTTCTGGTGTTAAATGTGCAAGATAGTTAAGTTCTGGCTCTTGTTGCTGTAAAGTAGCAAGCACAGCATCACATTCACTACGTCTCTCATTATATTTTGAATCCACAAGCCCTCTACGCTTATTAGTGTTACTGATCACAATTTTATAAGCACCTGTGCGGAAAGGTACTAGATCATATTCCAATGTGTCGCACATTAACAAAATCGCATGGTCCTTTGCTCCGTTTGCAACTGCAAACTGATCCATGATGCCACTATTTACACCTACATATTGATTTTCAGTTCGTTGTGATAATACCGCAATTTCTACCTTGTCTTGTGCTTTACCTTCCATCCCAAGCAAGCTGTAAGCAGTAACTACTTCAATAGAAGCAGAAGAGGAAAGGCCAGAACCATTTGGAATTTCCCCATGGAACAATAGGTCATAACCAGAAGTCAGTTCTACTCCCATTTTTTTAAGCTCAACGATAATGCCTAATGGGTAATCCACCCACTCACCTGTTTTTTCCACTCCAATATTGTGTAGCTGAATGGAAGCTTCATAAGGTATATTTGTAGATTTTAAATTTACAAGATCATCGTTCCGCTTACGAATGATCAACGTTGTTCCGAATTCAAGTGCAGCAGGCAATACATACCCACCGTTATAGTCAATATGCTCACCAATCAAATTAACACGACCAGGTGCATTAAAAAAATGCAGGGATTGCTCATTTTCCTCATAACGTGTTAAAAATAATTGTTTTAGTTCTTGTTTATTCATTGTATTTAACTCCTTCGCTAACATGTTATTGTGTTTCAAAGGCTAATTTTAAGATGGATCCTTCTTGATTTAAGTATAAAGAATATAGCGAAAAATGATAATGTATCTATGTTAGTTGAATATGGATTTATGTGACTTTAGGGTTTAGAATATAAATGAGTTAAAAACAATAGAATGAATGAAATACTTGTTAACTGAGTAGGTGGATGTTACGTTCCAGAGGGTTGTTTCGATCGCTCTTAAAATCAAATTTTATTTGAAAGAACTGTATAGGTTAAAATTTGATTTTAAATACGAACGCTCCGCTTCTCCACAATCCCCCTGTCTCTTCACAAATTCAGGTGGTTAACAAGTATTTTATTAATAAAGAATATTTTTAAATTTATTTATATTCAAAGGTGAAGATGGGGAGGGGGCGTTACGTTCCAGAGGGTTGTTTCGATCGCTCTTAAAATCAGATTTATTTGAATGAACTGTATAGGTTAAAATTTGGTTTTAAATACGAACGCTCCGCTTCTCCACAATCCCCCTGTCTCTTCACAAATTCAGGTGGTTAACAAGTATTTCATTAATAAGGAATATTTTAAAACTTATTTATATTCAAAGGTGAAGATGGGGAGGGGGCGTTACGTTCCAGAGGGTTGTTTCGATCGTTGTTAAAATCAAATTTTATTTGAACGAACTGTATAGGTTAAAATTTGATTTTAAATACGAACGCTCCGCTTCTCCACAATCCCCCTGTCTCTTCACTAGTTTAGTTGGGGAGTCAAATTATTATCCTATTCAAATAGCATTGTTTACATAGTAGCTTTATTAACTAAATTTATAGGTTGAGGTGAGACGGTATGGCGGATGTTACTTATTATTCGGCGGCAAATCCTGAAGGTGATGCTGATAGCAACAGCAACCTACACGTATTGTTTGCAGGCGCTAGTCAAACTGAGGCCGAGCACAAGCTAGGTCCTAAAATATATAATTATTATTTATTACATTTTATCGAGCATGGCAAAGGGCAGTTTGTAAACGATTCAATTGTGTACACATTACAAGCGGGAGATTGCTTTCTGATTCCACCTAATCAGTTAGTGAGCTATGCTTCCGATCCGATTGAACCATGGCGTTATCGCTGGATTGCCTTTTCAGGTGCTGGCGCTGAAGCCTTGATTCAAGAGGCTGGGTTTACGCCACAAATCACCGTATTTACACCTGGAGCAGATAGCGAAATTTCTAAAATGCTTTTTGAAGTGCTAGAGGCTTTCCACAACCGTAAATTAGGCGCTAATTTATTATCTCTCGGATACTTATATCTTATTATGGGTGAAGCGAAAGAAACGTTGCTTAAGGACTCGCCTATACCTGTTGGTGAAACGGTAGTACAACGAATTGTAAAACAGATGATCCACTATATGTCTAGCCAATATGCTTATCCAATCTCGATTGAGCAAATGTGTCACAGCTTAGGCTACAATCGTGCCTATTTGTCTCGTATTTTCCGTAAAGAAACGGGAACTACGCCTGTCTCTTACTTATTAAAGCTACGAATTGAAAAATCAAGACAATTGCTTCGTAGTAAACCTGAACTATCCATCGAGCAAATTGCAGCTTCAGTGGGAATGACCGATCCTCTTTATTTCTCAAGACAATTTCGTAAAATATATGGGAAATCTCCAAGTGATTATCGCAAATCCGTAACAAGAAAATCGTAATAAAGTAAATTTTAAAAGTAATTAAATAATGATCGCATTATTAATAAGTTGCAAAAAAACGCAACCCATATTCAGGTTGCGTTTAAACAATTTAATAGTTATGATTCTACACTCGTCTTCCGTTTATTAATGCTCTCCAGCGCTATTCAAAATCATTTCGATTCGCTCTAATTCTTCTGCTGAAAAATCTAGGTTGTCTAATGTTTTAACATTTTCTTCAATTTGACTGGCTCTACTTGCCCCAATCAAAGCAGAGGTCACTTTACCGTTACGCAATACCCAAGCAAGCGCTAATTGAGCTAAGCTTTGTCCACGAGCTACAGCAATCTGATTTAATGCATGTACTTTTCGTAGCAATTCCGGCGTAATATTTTGTTCATTTAAAAATACACTTGCACTTTTTGCTCTAGATTGCTCTGGAATTCCATTGAGATATTTATTTGTTAGCAAGCCTTGAGCTAATGGACAAAAAGCTATGCTGCCAACACCATTCTCCTCTAGTACATCTTGTAAGCCATCTTCAATCCAGCGATTAAGCATAGAATAAGCAGGCTGATGAATGAGCAGTGGCGTGCCAAGTGATTTTAAAATTTTTGCAGCTTCAGCGGTTTGTGCAGGATCATAGCTTGAAATTCCTACATACAATGCTTTACCAGAGCGGACAATGTGGTCTAACGCCATCATCGTTTCCTCCAATGGAGTATCGGGGTCAAAGCGATGTGAATAAAAAATGTCTACATATTCTAATCCCATGCGTTTTAAACTTTGATCAAGGCTGGATACTAAATATTTGCGAGAGCCCCATTCTCCATAAGGACCCGGCCACATGTTGTAACCTGCCTTAGTCGAAATAATTAACTCGTCTCGATAAGGAGCTAGGTCTTTCTCTAGTACTTGTCCAAACATTTCTTCAGCTGACCCAGGAGGGGGACCATAGTTATTTGCTAAATCAAAATGAGTAATACCTAAATCAAATGCGGTGCGTATCATTTCTCTCCCATTTTCAAAGGAATTAATGCCTCCAAAATTATGCCATAGCCCTAATGAAATCGCTGGTAGCTTTAATCCAGATTTCCCCACACGATTATATGCCATCGTATCATATCGATGTTCATTTGCTGTATATGTCATTTAAGCGCTCCTTCTTTCATATCGAATTGGGTCAAACATGCTTACGCTTTCATAAGGTCATTATAACGTCAAAGAGAGCTAAAGAGAAATGATTTTCCCCACTCTTTCTAGTACAGCACCAATTGGCTCTTTTATGTGCATATCCACTTGATCATCATATGGAGTTGAGGATGAATTCAATAAAACAATACGGCCCCCTCTAAAATAATGAATAAAATTAGCAGCAGGATAGACAGTAAGGGAGGTTCCACCAATCAATAATAAGTCTCCTTGCTGCATAGCTTCAATCGCACCCGAAATTACATTTTCATTCAAATTTTCTTCATATAACACAACGTCAGGTTTAACGATCTTTCCACAATCGCCACATCGAGGAACAACCTCATTACTATTAGCAACTTCATCTAAAGAATAAAATCTACCACAACCCATGCAAAAGTTACGATGAATTGATCCATGCAATTCCCATACTTTTTTATTGCCTGCATCTGTATGTAATCCATCTATATTTTGTGTAATTATCGCTTCCAATTGATCATTTTGTTCAAGTCTAGCTAAAAACTGATGAGCAGCATTAGGTTGTGCATCTAAATGTAGCATTTTAGATTTATAAAAATCAAAGAAAATTTCAGGATGTCGATTAAAAAAACGACGACTGAGTATTTCCTCAGGTGAATATGGCGATTGATGCTGGGCCTGATAAAGTCCTGCTGCTGAACGGAAATCAGGAATACCACTTTCAGTTGAAATGCCCGCGCCTCCAAAAAACACAATTTTTTTACTATCTTTTATCCAATCAGCCAAAATCTGTTCTTGATTCAAATCACACCACTCCTTTCGTTTTTATTATAACATTTCAACATAACAATATTTTCATCCAATAAACAAAAAGGATGGATAGAAAAACTTTACTACATGTGTTAGACTATTGAGAAAACCTTTAGCTAATTAAAGCTACAATTCACTACAATATATATAAATGGGAGGAAGTTGAATAACATGGCAGCCAAGAAAATGCGTTCTGATATGATTAAAAAAGGCTTTGATCGTGCACCTCACCGTAGCTTGCTACGTGCCGCTGGGGTAAAGGAGGAAGATTTTGGCAAACCGTTTATTGCCGTGTGCAACTCCTATATCGATATCGTTCCAGGACATGTCCACTTGCAGGAATTCGGAAAAATTGTTAAAGATGCAATTCGCGAGGCAGGTGGCGTTCCATTTGAATTTAATACGATTGGTGTAGACGACGGGATCGCAATGGGACATATTGGAATGAGATATTCCTTACCGAGTCGTGAAATTATTGCTGATTCCTTAGAGACGGTCGTTTCTGCTCACTGGTTTGATGGCATGGTATGTATTCCTAACTGTGATAAAATTACGCCAGGGATGATGATGGGTGCTTTACGTGTAAATATTCCAACCATTTTTGTCAGTGGTGGACCTATGAAGGCTGGCGTAGACAGTAAAGGAAACAAACTGTCCTTAACTTCTGTATTTGAAGGTGTTGGTGCTCACCAAACTGGTCAAATTACGGATGATGAACTACTTGAATTAGAACAATTTGGTTGTCCAACCTGTGGATCTTGTTCAGGTATGTTTACTGCAAACTCCATGAACTGTCTTGCCGAAGCATTAGGGATTGCGATGCCTGGAAATGGGACAATCCTAGCTGTAGCGGAAGAACGTCGTGAGTTTGTAAGACAATCTGCGAAGCAGCTTATGGAGTTAATTAAGCTAGACTTGAAGCCTCGTGATATTGTTACTAAAGAAGCGATTGATAACGCATTTGCACTTGATATGGCAATGGGAGGATCTACGAATACAGTTCTTCATACATTGGCATTAGCTCAAGAAGCAGGTATCGATTATCCTTTAGAGCGTATTAATGAAGTTGCTAACCGTGTTCCACATATTTCTAAGCTTGCTCCTGCATCTAATTACTTTATCGAGGATGTACAAAATGCAGGTGGCGTAAGTGCCGTTCTTAACGAATTACTCAAAAAACCGGGTGCTATCCATGGCGATCAAATGACGGTAACTGGCAAAACAATTGCTGAAAATGTAGCCGGACATGAAATTAAGGATCATAATGTTATTCATGCTATAGATAATCCATATTCTGAGCGTGGTGGACTAGCAGTTCTTTACGGTAATTTGGCACCTGAAGGTTCTGTTATCAAAGTAGGTGCGGTTGATCCTTCTGTGGGTGGTTATCACAAAGGTCCTGCAATTTGCTTTGACTCACAAGATGAAGCATTGTATGGCATTGCAAATGGTAAGGTTAAAGAAGGACATGTCGTGGTTATTCGTTATGAGGGACCTAAGGGTGGACCTGGTATGCCAGAAATGCTAGCACCAACCTCACAAATTGCTGGTATGGGCTTAGGTGCTAAGGTTGGTCTTATTACAGACGGACGTTTCTCAGGGGCATCTCGTGGAATTAGTATCGGTCATATTTCGCCTGAAGCTGCAGAGGGTGGACCTATTGCTTTTGTTGAGGATGGCGATATTATTGAGCTTGATCTTAACAATCGTAAAATAGAGCTTCACGTCTCTGATGAAGAATTGGCACGTCGTCGCAATGAGAACTGGACAGAGTTCGAACCTAAAGTAAAAACAGGTTACTTGGCACGTTACTCCAAGCTGGTTACAAATGCAAGCCAAGGTGGCGTATTGAAAATTTAAGAATGAACTTGATATAGCAACTAAAATGAGTAGCTAATCAATCTAATCCGACAATTTAAAAGAGACTCCCAAATCTTATTTACAAGACTTAGGAGTCTCTTTTGTTATCGGAATATATTGAAATAATTATATTTTAATGTTTATTGCTTAACCCCATTCTTCAACATAGCTGGTTACAACCCAGCCAGTTATTCCTGTAGCCTGACTTTCTACTTTCATCCACTCATAGCCCTCTTTAATGGTTGTTTCATATCCTGTAACAAGATCACCTTTATAAAGAAGGCCTTTGATCGTAGCTGAAGTTGAAGGGGTACTTCTTATTCGAACTCCATTTCCAGTTATTCTATAGGTAGAAGTAAAAGGGGTTATGATACCAATTGACTGTACTGATTGGACAGGCACTAATCCAGCAAGCACCTCTGGTTGGACTGCCATTTGAGCTTGTCCAATATCACTTGTGTTGCTTGTATTGTCATATGCAAACGCTGCCTCTGAGGGGACGATTAATGTGGCTGTAATCAAGGATACTGCTACGATTTTTTTAAACATCTTTTTTCCTCCCTATTATTTTTAATAATATCCGGAGTTTCTCTAGATGTTAGAACCATCGTTCAAAGCAGTAATACAAGTTGGAATTTAGGTGGTTCTTAAAATTAAGATAATTAGAAATATATTCCAACAACAAATCTATTGTAGCATAATTTACAAATTATTCAATGGTTATATGGATTACTGTATATCCATATTAATTTCAATCAAAAAACTCCTCTTTAAAATGCAGTAGTTCTAAGGATTGACCTTCTTCTGCACAATTAAAGTGGAGTTTTTAGGATTAACGAAAATGCAAATGAGCTTGCATTACAGCTTCCTCTTCTTCCTCAGTTGCGGCAACCGGCTGAAGCTGATTATCGTACCAACGAAAATGAGATGAGTCAGTTAAATATTTCTGGAATAATACATCTATTGGCATCATAATCATTTTAGGCTCTAACTGGTGTGCTGTTTCTTTATTATTCACTCTTGAGAAGCCGTCTGGATGAATAATACTCATTAAAAATTTCAAATAAATATGAGTGGATCTAGCAAACAATCCTTTAGGCAATTCACTTACCGTAAATCCAAATTTCTCTGGCCCACGATTAATCATGCTAACTCCGTATAAAGCTTTGATGTCCCCAAATTCAGGATGTTGTGCAATATAACTAGCTAGGTCAGGCAAGGTCTTCTCTACGCCTCGGATCATTTGAATGGCAACCTGAAGTGAAGTTCTTGAGGACATTCCAATCTGGAATAGTTTTTTATTGTCAAAATGCAACTCCATAACCTTATCCCCATGCTGCAAAGGTACGTTGTCTCTTGTCCCCTTCATCATTACAGTTTCACCATGATAAGTTCTGATTCTAAAATGCAGGAAAGGTTCTTCCGTATTTGTAGACTTCAAATGAAATAAATAATGAAATAGCTTTTCCCACAGCAACCATAAGAAAACAACAAATCTTTTCATTTTAGGTAAAGTTCTTTTACCCGATGCCTTTTCCTCTAAGTAAGAAGAAAGAGACGTTTTTTTACCGGTTGTTTGCTCCGTTTCGGTGATTAAGTCATCAATCCGAATGCTCTTTAAACCGCGTTGCTCGGCTTCCCGCAGCACACGCTCCAACGCAATAAGCATTTGACCAGGAGCACCAGCGTTGGCTCCAAGTGTGGCCCCACAATCATGAAGCAAAAAAACCTCGCCACCCTTTAGCTTTTTCATCATTCGTTTACATAAACGATCAGCGCCAAGTCTTAATCGCCAATCTCCAAACATCGCTGACCACAATACAATTTGGGTTTCATTTCGCTTAGCAAAATCAAATATATTCACGATCCCCCAAGGTGGTCTATAATAGTGCGTGTTCTCTCCTGTTACATCACGTATAATTTTTGTTGTACTGTGAATTTGCTTTCTAACCTCTTTAGGACTCATTAGCCAATTCGTCTTGTGAATATAATTGTGAACCCCAATCATATGCCCTTCCTCATGCATTCTGGACAAAAGGTCTGGGTGCTTCTCCGCATTTGCACCTACAACAAAAAAGGTCGCTTTTGCATCGTAACGCTTCAATAAATCAAGTAATTGTGTTGTGTAAGTTGCGTCAGGTCCATCGTCAAAGGTAAGTGCAAAATGCTCCTTACTTACCCCTCTCCGGAATACTCTAAAACCAAACAAGCGACTAATTAATCCAGGTATAAAAGCATACAGTGACGTAAGGTAGAACATCCACAGAAGCAAAGTCTCCATATTCTGGTCCCTCTCTTTATCTCTTGTTACTTACTCTGGCATGCTTAAACCTAACATCTTATTTATATTACCATATTCGAAGTAAATTAGCGCACTAATTTAGAATGCTCCGCTAATATATTCATGGTTTCCTTAAATAGCAGGGTCGCTTTATTTTTTGCATTAACAGGTTGATTTTTGATCAAAACAGCAACGGCATATTGCGGCTTCTCAGTAGGTCCATACCCAATAAACCAATGATGATTACGAGACTGCGAACCGTAGGTAACCTGTGCTGTTCCTGATTTCCCAGCCAGTGTCCACTTTGCAGATTGTAATGATTGACCTGTGCCCTCTTCAACTACCTTGCACATCCATGAAGCTAGTAGACGGCTTGTACGGATGGATATTTGTTGCTCATTTTTTCTTACCTTTGGTTCGAAATCAATAAAGTGACTGCCATCTTTATAGGTAATCGCAGATGCTAATCTAGGTGCGGCAACTTTTCCATCATTTAATAAGGTCACTACTAAATTAGCGGCTTGAAGAGGTGTAATCTGTACATCTCTTTGACCAATCGCAGTTTGAGCACGTACACCACCATCTGCTAACTTTGCTTTAAAAATAACACCTGCTTCTTCCTGATCAATTTGTTGTAGGTTATTTCCTTGCCAACCTATTTTTCGGCCTAACCCAAGCCCATAAGCAGTATTCATAATATCCTGTTCGCTTAATCTTTCACCTAAGGTTGCAAAAACAATATTACAGGAATGAGCATAACCATCCTCTAGCGTAATTTCACCGTGCCCCTCCTGTAACCAGCAGGACAGACCGTATTTTCCATATTGCCTATTACAACGAAATACTTCGTTTGGCTGTGTTACTCCTTTCTCTAAAGCGGCAGCAGCAATGACCGTCTTAAAAATCGAACCTGGCACAGCGGCTTTCACCGCACTATTGCTCCATTCACCCCGCTCTAAATTAATACGTTTTGGATCATAAAAAGGTCGCGAAACCATACTAATAACGTCTCCATTAGTAGCATCCAGTACAACAATTGCACCTTGCTCGATATGCTGTTCCTCTGTTAACTGCTCAATTTGACGTTGAAGTGTATTATCTATCGTACTATGAACAACGAGCGGTAAATAGTTACTTGGTTGTCCCTTAATTGTTGCTCCTACCCCTTGTAATGCTCTACCCTTTCCGTCTATTGCATAATAGGCCGCTGTTTTTTCTGCTGCCCTTAAATAGAAATCAAAGCTACGTTCAAGCCCTGCTGCACCTAATGAAACACTTAAGTCCCTTTTCCCTCTATTTTTGATTCCAAGAGATTTTATTAATTCAGGCTGCTCAGCCAAATAACCCAACCATTGATTGCCTCTTAATCCTTCAGCATAACGATTCATATAAGGTAAGACCATAATCCCTTTCAGGTTACGCCATTGCTGAAGTTCATCCTGCTTAACATGAAAAACACCAGACTGCTTCTCTTCCCATGCTTGTGGTATTTTTAAATGCACCCATGTCTCATGAAGCTTGGCCGTCGTTGTATGCAGCAAAGAAGCAATACGTTTCATCTCCTTAGCAGATGGAAGCTGCTTAAGCGGAAATAAAACAGGTGTCCATACTACTTCACCAGTCAAGGCAACTCCATTCCGATCTACAATATGTCCCCTACCAGAATCAAGCTCAATTCCTTCTTGTCGTTGACGAACAGCTAACTCATTTATTGTAGATGTGCTCGGCTTTATAATTTTCCAACCAGCGCTAGTTTGAATCCATAATAATCGAAAAATAACAATGAGAAATAAAAATAAAAAGAGCATTAGAATATAAAATATGCGTTTTTTTCTTAATAATGATAGCCTATGCAAAATAGAGTCCCTTCTTTCTAACCCAGCTAACCCCTAGTCGTTATTTTTGATCCTTTATTACAAGCATGTCCTTAAAAATATACTTTCACACTACACTTCAAGCTACATTTCACAAACGATGTCACTTCAAGACAATAAAAAACTGCTTTCGTAGTTTTTCACTACAAAAGCAGTTTAAATAATTTAATAAATATACAATTTATGGAGCGCCCTTTATACTGTGAACTTAGATAATGTTTCTTTTAAGCCTACGGAAACCTGCTCTAATTTTTGAGATAAATTCACTAAATGATTTCCGATATTCTCTTGCTCATTACTTAATGATGCAACCTCTTCGGACGTTGCAGAGGACTCCTCAGCGACAGCACTCACGTTAGTCATTGCTTCAGACATAACCGCCTGAGATTGATTTAGCTCATCGATAGAGGTTGTTACCATACTTAAATGGTTTACGAAGCCTTCCATTTTTTCCTGTACAGAAATGAAGATTTTACTTGTTTCTTTTACCGAGTCAATTTGCTCTTCAAACAGTGGATTGGCATCCATTAAAGCCTGCACCGTTTGGTTCATCTCTGTACTAATTTCATCTGTTATTTTGCCTACCATTTTAATCGATTCTCTGGATTGATCTGCAAGCTGACGAATTTCATCTGCGACCACCATAAAACCTCTGCCTGCTGCTCCTGCACGTGCTGCTTCGATTGTAGCATTTAACGATAGGATGTTGGTTTGCTGTGTAATATTTTGCATCACATCAAGTACCTTCATAACAGAAGAAGTGCTTGTTTTTAGCGTATTCACCTTATCGGTTAACGCTTGAATGATGTCAACTGTCGTATTTGTTTTATTTAGTAATCCATCCAAATACTTTGTTCCAAGCTGACTAGATTGCTCTACCTCATGTGCAGAAGTAGACATTTCTTTGTTCGCTTGAATCACTTTTTCCATTTGACGACCAATGTTATCCGCCAACTCGTTCCCACGTTCAGCTTCATTTGCCAAACTTGTAGCACCGTTCGCAATTTCTTCTGTTGCGATTGCAATTTCCTTCGCAGACATCGCCGTCTTATTAGAGGCATCTGTAAGTTCTGTTGCTGTTTCTAACACATCTTGCGCAGAGTGATTGGTTTGCTCTACTAGCGTAGTAATTTGCTCCATCATTACATTAAAGCTGCCAGTCAGTTGCCCAATTTCATCTTTAGAGGTAACCACCATACGAACATTTAAGTTCCCCTTTGCGCCTTCTTCCATTAAATCCTTTAATTTAACTAACGGACGCCCAATCATATTGACCATCCACATCCCGATTAAAATAGCAATAATTGCGACAACACCCGCTGAAATATATGTAGTTAGTAAGATGCCTCTTGCATCTTTCGTTAGCTCTGCTGTTGGGATACTGCCAAGAAGTTTCCAGCCCGACGTTGCTTGCTCCTTAAATACGGCAAGAACAGATTCACCTTTTGCATTTTTAGTTTTAGTGCTTTCAAGCTTTTGCTCAACTGCTTTGCTAATATCAAATTCTGAAGGTTTCCCTTCTTCATCTTTTACGGAAGAAGCAACGATTACGTTATCAGACGCTAAAATCTGAACCTTAGCTCCTTCACCCATTTGAAGCTCTTGTAGATATCCTTTTAAAATATCTAGGTTGAGATCTGCAACTAATACAAAACGTTTCATCGTGTTTACACTTTGAACAGAACGAGCTAAACGAAATACAGGTGTTCCTTTTGCTTCTGGAACATTTATCCATACAATTTTGGACGATTTGGACAACTCTTTAAACCAACTTTGATCATGAATGGTTTCAAGGAAATTTTGATCTACTGCACCTGAAGTCACGCTAGTGAAATTGGGATCATCTGCAACTAAATAAATACCTGAAATCCCTTTTGTTGAAAAAGTAAGCGCGTTCAAACGAGTTCTCATTTTTGTCGTTGCGGTAAACTTGTCATATTCTGTCGATGTTGTTAACGCCAAATCCATAATCGCTTTTTGCATTTCATCATCTAAAAACATCTGCTGTATATTATCTTGAAATTTTTCGAAAATGATATCCAGCTTCTGGGCTGTCTGAGTTACGGTAGCAAGATTTGCTTTTTCTGCATTATCTTCAATCGTGCTTTTAGCCATTTGATACGAAATGATCCCGATCGATAATACAAAAAACATAATAGCTACAAAAAATATAAGAAATAGACGGATACCCACTGATTTTCTTGGATCTGCCCATTTTACATCTTTCGTACTTTCCTTCATAAAATTAAATGATTTTTTTGCAAATTTACCTGAAAACAATTTCTTATAATTATAAGAAGTTACTTTTTTAACTATTTTTGATGGAAATGTCTTAAGCTTATTAACTCCTGCCTGCTGCTCTCCCTTCTGTTTCGTTTTCTCTGTTTTGAAACCTTTCTTTGGACCTAGACTCATACTAAACACCTACCCATTTTAATATTCGCACGCTCATTACCTAGGCTCTGAGTCATGTTAATTACTGTCAGTAAAGCGTTTTCCCATCACATTATGCAATTCGACAAAAGTTAATATATTCCTCTATCTATATCGGCAAATTCTTTGTTATCTTTTAAGCTTAAAGACCTAAAACTTAAAAAAACATAAAAACAGGACTCCCGAACTACAATTCAGGAATCCTGCTATTTATTTTTTTCGACAATTATTTCTTTTTTCTCATCATATCAAAATAAGCAACAGGCTGATCTACTTTCATTTGGATACGTTGTAGTGGGTGACGAGCAACATCAAGCTCATTCCCCTTTTCATCCCATATTTGTCCAACTGTTTGTTTAAAGAAGCGACCTCCTGGACCAAAAAACTCAACCTCTGTTCCTGGCTTAAAATGATTTCTTTGCTCAATTAATGCTCTACCTGTTGCTTCATCATAATCAAGAACTAGTCCTGCAAAATCATAAGGAATCACTTTTTCTTCTGGCTCATAAATATGATCCTCATGATCTGGTGTATCATTGAAGAAACCAGTGTTAAGAGGTCGGCTAGCTGCTTTATTAATTTCATCTACCCATTCCTGCTTGAGCTCATAATGCTCTGGGTCCTCCATGTAAGCATCAATTGCTTGACGATAAGCATTTACAACGCTAGCGACATAATGAATAGACTTCATTCTACCTTCAATTTTAAAGCTATCGATCCCTACATCAACAAGTTCTGGGATGTGATGAATCATACATAAATCCTTGGAGCCCATTGTAAACGGATTATCCTCAGGCTCAAATAAGGGATTTGCTTCTTCCTCTACTGCACCTTCAAATAAATCATATTTCCAACGGCACGATTGACAACATCCACCACGGTTGCTATCTCGATCTGTAAAATGGTTCGATAATACACAACGTCCAGAATAGGAGGAGCACATTGCACCATGTATAAAGGCTTCAATCTCAATATCTACTTTTTGTTTAATCTCTTGAATTTCTTCAAAGCTAGTTTCACGCCCTAATACCACACGTGGTAAACCAAGCTCTTTCCAGAAGCTTACCGCTTGCCAGTTCATTGTAGATTGCTGTGTACTTAAATGCACTTCAATTTCGGGCACCTTATGCAATGCAATATCAACAATCGTAGGGTCCGCTGTAATAATCGCCGCAATCCCTGCCTTGCGTAGCTCCTTTAAATAGTCCTCAATTCCGTCGATATCCTCGTTATGCGCATAAATATTTGTCGTTACGAACACCTTAGCGCCGTATTTTTTAGCAAATTCAACACCTTCAGCCATCTCTTCAAAGCTAAAATTATCCGCATTAGATCTTAGACCATATTTTTGTCCACCGATATAAACGGCATCAGCTCCATAGTGGACTGCAAATTTTAATTTTTCAAGATTTCCTGCTGGAGCGAGCAGCTCTGGCTTGTCCAATCGATAACGTTTGCCTACATATTTTGCTTTACTTTTTGTCGCTGTTTGCACCTTTGTTCACCTCGAAAAAATTAATAAACTTGTTCTTTATAAAAAAATCCAAAGGACAACTCACGATGAGGGTCCTGTACGTTCCGAATTTCATCTAACCATGCTTCGTTAAACTCATAGTTGTCAGGATCATTAAAATAACAATCCATCGCTTTACGATACGCTGCGATCACAACAACATTGTAGCTCTGTGGCTTTAACATGGTTTCAATTCTAAAGCTTGGAATCCCCGCTGCCATTAAAACATGTAAATCTTCCAAAATGCATATATCATCTGAACTCATAATATGCGTGCCGGTTTCATCCTCGTAAATTGGGAATTGTTCACCAGGACGTTCCTCTTCCACTAAAAACAAACCACGTTGCTTGCTTGTATCCTCTCCCTCAGGAAATTCACGACCTTGATGGGACATATAGCTACGTACTAAACGACGTTTAGAATGATAAATATTAGTCATGCCATGTACCTGTACCTCTGCTTCAAGCTCCAAATTCGGATACATGCCTGTAATTTCTTCCATGTTTAATTCTCTTGCTAATACGACACGCGTAGCGCCTTGCTTACCCCAAAAGTTAGCTGTTGAATAGTTGGTAGAAGTCATCTCCGCATTCCAATGTAGCTTTAACTGAGGAGCCACCTCACGCACTACTTTAAGTACGGCTGGATCACCAAATTGAATGCCATCAACACCATAAGCAGCAATTTGTTTAATGTATTGTGTCAAAGCAGGTAATATTTCATGGTCTACAAAGTTGGTTACACTTACGTAAATTTTCCCTTCACGTTCATGCACAACCTTCACAGCATCCTCTATCTCTTCTAACACAAAATCATTAGGCAATCTCATACCATAAGGGGAGGAGCCAATTAATACCGCAGTTGCCCCTGCGTCCATGTATTGCTTGATATCTTCTAATGACCCTGCGGGTGCAAGTAATTCTATTGTTTTTTTCATGCGTCTTTCTCCTTCAACACGTTAACATTTTCTATATTGAACCTATCTAATTAAGCTTGGCTTTACTAACCTGAGGATATATGCCCATTAAGCTTAATAATTTTCGTGGCTCAATCTAAAATCAGTCCTTGACAGCCCAGCCACATTAGCGAAGAGACAGAGAGATTCTGGATCTAACTATAGATCTCCATTCAAAGGAATCTGGTTTTAACAACGATCGTAAGAACTCTCTGTATCGTAGTCTCTAACCTCCAAACGTTGTCAAGCACTGATTTCTAATAGAGCAACCTTTATTAAGCTTAATTCACACACTATTTAGCCATTGCCTTACTTTTTTCAATATTATTTAAATGCTCCTTATAGGTTTTAGCGAATAAATGCTCGCCACTGCCGTCCTTTTTAGTAACATAAAATAAATAATCAGAGCTTTCCGGAGCAAGTGCCGCCTCAATCGATTTCATGCTTGGTGCTGCAATTGGACCTGGAGGTAACCCTGCATATAAATAAGTGTTGTAAGGACTGTCTGTACGTCTTAAATCTGAATTATATAAACGTTCCTTTGGTTTCTCAAGCAAATATTGAACCGTTGCATCGATTTCTAGCTTCATATCTTTAGCCAGACGGTTATATATGACACCTGCAACCTTACTGCGTTCAGAATCCACAACAACCTCACGCTCAATCAAAGAAGCCAACGTCATCATTTCATTTAAAGTTAAATTTTGTTGCTTTAATTTTGCATCTAAATCAACAATGCTGTCTAATCTTTTTTGTGTCTCTGCAAGCATACGTTCAATAATTTCTTGATCTGTACTGCCTTTTTTCATTTCGTACGTTTCAGGGAACAGATACCCTTCCAAAGTATACATCAAATTTGAACTATTAGGGATAGCTTGTACTAAATTTCCAGTAAAACCTTTTCCTGTTTTCACAAGTTCTTTAAAGCTTTTTTGATCAACAAAACCTTCTTGTGCAAGCTTGACCCCAATTTGTGCCACTGTGAAGCCTTCTGGAATCGTGAAGCGGATCATTTCTTTTTCAACAACTTCTCCTGCATTTAGCTTCGCTATAATTTCCTGATATGTGACACCAGGTTTAAATTGATATACACCAGCCTGAAAATGACTTCCTTGCGATTTTACCTTTAAATATCCTTTAAACAAAAAAGAAGATTTGATAAGTCCTTCTTGTTGAAGTTTATCCGCAATCGTAGCACTACCTGTACCTGATTTAATTTCAATTTGTACAGCTTGATCTGAGGAAGCGACAGGCTGCATGCCGTAATAAGCCCACCCTGCTATAGCCCCAATTCCAATTACAAATAGTAATAGGATACTTAGTATCCATCTCCACACCTTCTTCAAGTATTAACCTCCTTAACAGCCAAAAAGGGCGGTTGTCCCGCCCCTCCTAGACCGATCTATAAGACTTTACAACCTTATTACTTATTCAGAAAATGTTAGCTCGTCATAAAGCTCACTAATATTTTCCCACTCTTCGTCATCATCAATCGTAACTAATTCTAATTGGCCTTCATCATTTTGGACCACTTGAAATATTTCAGGCTCCTGATTACTAGACGGCTCATCACTAACTAAAACAGCATAGGATTTGCCAGCGATATCAAATTCCTGTTCAAGTACATAATAGGAAGGCTTTCCACCTTCATCTGTAAGCTCAAGTGTCGTACCGATTGCATCCTTAACCTTTGTCGTAAAGACGACATTACTTGCTATATACTCAGTCATGGTCAGCTTCTCCATCAAACTCATCAATCAAGGTATTAAACGTTTCTTCTACGATCTCCCACTCTTCATCACTATCGATCGTGTATAATTTAAGGTCATCGCCATCTTCTTCATAACGAAATGCGTATACCTCTTCGCTTTCCTCATCAGAGCTTTCAGGCTCTAAAGGAACGACCATCATATACTTGTTATCAGAACCGTCCACTTCGAACTTCATAATTACTTCGAATTCCTCTTCATTTCCTTCCTCATCAGGAATATAAATAATTTCCGGTTCTTCTACATGATTACGTTCGTTCGTCATATGCGATCACCCTCACTTTTTACTCTTAGAGTCCAAATAGTTTTGTAATATCAATGCCGCCGCTAATTTATCCACGACACCTTTGCGTTTCTTACGACTTACATCTGCTTCAAGCAATGTACGCTCTGCAGCTACTGTACTTAGACGCTCATCCCATAGATGAATAGGTAACTGGAGTTTTTCACTTAGCTCACTGGCAAAGGCTTGACACAATTCACCACGTGGACCAATAGTTCCATTCATATTTTTGGGTAAGCCTACTACAATTTCCTCTACCTCATATTGCTTCACTAGCTCTGCAATCCGCAGTAGATCTTGCCCTTCCTTGCGACGCTCAATCACCTCAAGCCCTTGAGCTGTCCAACCAAGGTCATCACTAATAGAGACTCCAATGCGGCGGTCTCCATAATCTAGACCTAAAATCTTCATTCCAACGCTCCTAACGGTGATTAGCCATGTAAAACCTTACTAGCTCTTCTATCAATTCGTCACGCTCTTTCTTGCCAATCAAGCTTCTTGCGTTGTTATGACGCGGAATATACGCCGGATCACCAGATAATAGATAACCTACAATCTGATTTACAGGGTGATAATCCTTTTCTTGCAGTGCACCATATACCGTAAGCAAAATTTCTTGTGACGAGACCTGATGTTCATCACCCTTGACATTAAACTTTACAGTTTTATCCATAGAGTCCATGACGACACCTCATTTCTTTTGAGACCTAAGCACCTGCTACTACTGTATAGCGGATCTATACCCATACTATACCATATCTAACGGACAATAAGGAAATTTCTCAGCACATTAAATTAGATCCATTATTCCAGTACTGACAGTAGTTCTGAAGCTTTAGCAAGCGCTTCATTTAACTTACTTATATCTTTACCACCTGCTTGTGCCATATCAGGGCGTCCGCCTCCGCCTCCACCACAAACACTAGCGACTTCCTTAACTAATTTACCTGCATGTAGTCCTCGCTTGATATCCTCAGCAGGAACAGCAACAACAAAGTTAACTTTATCCTCCATCACGGCACCTAACACTAATACAACATCAGGTAACTTCACCTTTAATTCATCTGCAAGCCCACGTAAAGCATCCATATGATTAACGTCAACCTTAGCTGCAAGCAACTTCGTATTGCCTACTTGTGTTACCTGATCTGTAAGCTGACCTGCCTCAATGTTACTTAGCTTAGCTTGAAGTGATTCATTTTCTCTACTTAATTCCTTTAATTGCTGGTACAAGCCTTCGATTCGTTTAGGAACATCCTGCACATGACTCTTAAGAAGACCTGCCGATACCTTCAGCAATTCAAGCTGACTATCCATAAACTCGTAAGCACCTTGGCCTGTCACGGCTTCAATTCGGCGTACACCTGAACCAATACCACTTTCACTAATTAGCTTAAACAAACCAATTTCTGAAGTGTTATTGACATGACAACCCCCACACAATTCAAGGCTATAGCCACCCATTTGCACAACACGTACAATATCACCATATTTTTCACCAAATAGCGCCATAGCTCCTAACGCCTTCGCTTCATCAATTGGCTTATTGTCGATCATGATCGGTAAAGCATTCCAAATCTGCTCATTCACACGTTTCTCAATGATAGCCAATTCTTCATCCGAAATACTGCCAAGATGGGAGAAGTCAAAACGCAGACGTTGACTATCTACTAATGAACCTGCTTGATTGACATGCTCGCCTAACGTTTCCTTTAATGCTTTATGCAGCAAATGTGTTGCAGAGTGGTTTTTTTCGATTTTGCTTCGATTGCTTTCATCTACACGAGCAGTTACCGTTGCGCCCTTCACCAGCTCTCCAGATGTCACGACAACATGATGAACAAATTGACCATGTGGTGCTTTAAACAAGCCTTGCACTTCTGCACTACCTTGCTCGCCATGAATATGGCCAGCATCGCTTACTTGACCACCACTCTCCGCATAAAACGGAGTCACATCCAAAATAATTTGTCCTTGCTGACCCGCAGATAATGTTTCCACAAACTGATCATCCGCAATAATCGCTACAATTGTAGTAGTCTGAACAAGCTCATTATATCCAACAAATGACGTTTTAGTCGTAAAGTCGGATAATACACCCCCTTGAACCGCCATGCTACCGCCTTTATTACTTGCACCTCTACCACGTTCACGTTGTGCTTCCATTTCCTGTTCAAAGCCTTCATGATCCACCGTTAAGCCATGCTCAGCAGCAAAGTCCTCGGTTAAATCTAGTGGGAAACCATAAGTATCATATAACTTAAAGCTTTCTACCCCTGTCAGTACTGTACGGCCCTCTGCTTTTGCTTCTTCCGCAATCGTAGCAAGAATAGTAAGTCCATCGCTTAATGTTTCATGGAAACGCTCTTCTTCCGCTAGTACAACCTTCACAATAAAATCACGTTTCGTTAACACATCACTATAGTGGTTACCCATAATGACACCCACTACATCTACAAGGTCATACATAAATGGCTTGTCTAGTCCTAATACTTTCCCATAACGTACTGCACGGCGGAGTAAACGTCTGATTACATAACCTCGTCCTTCATTTGAGGGCAATACACCATCTGCGACAGCAAACACGACGGTACGAATATGGTCCGCAATAACCTTTAAAGCTACATCTATTTCTTCATTTGTTCCATAGGTCACGTTAGCAAGCTTCGCTGTTTGCTGAATGATCGGTTGGAATAAATCTGTATCAAAATTAGAATTAACGTCCTGTAATATAGAAGCAAAACGTTCAAGACCTGCACCAGTATCAATATTTTTATTTGGAAGTGGTGTGTAGCTACCATCTTTATTATGATTAAATTGAGTGAATACAAGGTTCCACACTTCAAGATAACGCTCATTTTCCCCACCTGGATACATCTCAGGATCAGACATATCAGAACCATAAGCTTCACCACGATCGTAAAAAATCTCTGAACATGGTCCACATGGTCCTTCGCCAATATCCCAGAAATTATCCTGTAGCTTAATGATACGCTCTGCTGGCAAACCAACCTTTTCATTCCACAGCTTAAATGCTTCCTCATCTTCAGGGTATACAGTCACGGATAAGCGCTCTGGATCAAAACCAATCCAATCTTTTCCAGTCAAAAACTCCCATGCCCATGTAATTGCTTCTTCTTTAAAATAATCACCAAAAGAGAAATTACCTAACATTTCAAAAAAGGTATGGTGACGTCGTGTTTTCCCTACGTTTTCAATATCCGTTGTACGAATACACTTTTGAGCATTCGCTAACCGCGGGTTTTCAGGCTTCACTCGTCCATCAAAGTAAACCTTTAGTGGTGCCATTCCAGCACTAATCCATAACAAAGAAGGATCGTCGTGCGGAACTAAAGAAGCACTTGGCTCAATTTTGTGTCCTTTTCCTTCAAAAAACTGCAACCATTTTTCACGAATCTGATTCGATTTCATCGTTAACCCTCCTAAAATTAAAAAAACGCAAAAAAGTCCCTGAAAATCAGGGACGAAATCAATCGCGGTACCACCCTGGTTATCGCCATTTTGCAAGCTAATTATTCATAACTTTTGCTTATCGCGATCTCCTTGAAAGCCCGATAACGGTGGCAACCCGTTGAATTTAGCATTCACACTCTGAAATTAGCATTCAGCTTAAGCGATCATCAGGTTTCTTTCAGCCTATGTACTTTATTTTATCGTTAAAATATAAGCACAACGGAAACCCGTCTCTTTAAAAACCGTCTAAAACTTACTTTATTTCATCACCGATTTTGTTTTATAGACAAATTAATTCAAGTATATAAGGCACAACATGGGCCTGTCAATGTATTTGATGGTGATTTAATCGCTTCCTTATAGCTTGATCGTCTTTAGTCAAGGTCATCCTTACTTAATTAGTAAATTGAATAACCTTACCATTGGCGAAAGTCACAATTTTAAAATCCAAATTTTTATTGCCGTATACCCAGACCTCAACTGTTCCTTTATTTTTAACCGATTTTTTTGAGATCGAGGTCGGATGTCCCCAGGCGAATTGAACTTGTGTAGTATTCATCCCAAAGCTTACTTTATTTTGTTTGATCTTATTCCAAACTGCATTTGACCATTTATATTTTTTATAAGGATCATAAGTTAGTAATTGGTTTGAATCGTTTAATGTATCAATCACATTTGAAGTTGTCCCTACTGCATAAGGTTCGTATATTTTACCTTTTGCACCTTGGAAAATAACCTCATAGGTTCTCTGATCTTGCTCACTTATCGTTACGTTAATATCTTTGATTGTAACTTTGCTGAAGCGTTCGCCACCATAATAGAAATTGTTTACCCAATAGCTTTTTCCAATATACTTAGCTAAACTTCCTAATTCAGACTTTTTAACAATTTTCGCTGTTTCTTCAGATTGAATTACAAGCTTCGCATTACCAATCACTAATTCTCCTTGTTGAAGCTTGGCATTCCAAGTAAATGTTCCTAACTTCAATTCAGTAAGTAATGCTGCTGGGAACAAAATTTTTCCATTTTTAACCTGAACCTTACCTTTAAGTGTTACCTTTGTTCCATCTATATCTGCTACGATGCTACCAATTTGCAATACGATCTTTGTTTCTCCTAACTGAATTTTTATTAACGCTTTGTCAACATTCGCAACTGCGCCTAGTGCTTTAAATACACCTTCTATAGGTAAGTAGGAGACACCATCTAGCAAAACAGCACCAGTCAGTTTTTGATTATTTGATACATTAAAGGTAAAGCTAGAACTCATCCCATTAGTTTCAAGGCTGACAGTTGTACTTCCCATACCTTTTGCAAGCAATTTTACAGGATCATTCGCCTGCCATTGTGCTATCTCAGGCTTTTCAATTTTTAATTCGTTATCTTTCGGTTGACGTAATAGCTCATAGCCATTGGAGTAAGTCTCCATTACATTCAAGTCTATAGATGAGCCGATTGACGCTTCCTTAGAAGATGGCTGTAATGTCAATTTAGATAACTTAGGAGGTGTCAATGGAGTAATTGCACCCTTCTGATAGTCATAGCCCACCCATAAACCATCTTTTGATTGAGCAAATAGTTCATTCGTTGAACTCACTAGCTTAACAATATTTGACAACTCACTTATTTGCTCTGCTACATATTTCTTTTGTCGACTATAACTCCATACCGTTCCATTTTGATGAATAGCAATCAAATTAGATTTGTTATCCCGAACAAAAGAGGTAATATTACTGCCTACTTCACGTGGAGCATCGTCAGTAAGCATATCTAGTAACGTTATCGTTCCATTTTTTTTGAGTACTGCAGTATTAACATCCCCTAGTTTAATTTCAACCGCTTGCTCAACATGTCCAATCTTACGAGGCTTAGATGTATAATTTTCGGCAAACCATATATCCCCAGAAGCTAAAAGTACAGCAACTTTTTCTTCATACATATCAGCATCAATAACATCTTTAATTTCTTTCATTTTACCAACTACACCAGAAATGGTTCCATCATTATTAATAATAATATCACCATTAATTTTTTTGATGCCACTTACTTTAGTTAATTTAATTGAATGTTCAGAATTAGCATTCCAGTTTGCAAGATTTCCATCTTCTGTCCAGGCAAATAACCCCTCACCACTACTAGGATTCCCTCCAATTCCCTTATAACTTCCTGTATCATGTACAGGCCCATCAAAACTTGTGGTCCAAATGGAACCGTCCTCCATTAAATAATGATTGCGGTTAATCACATCAATGATTTTCCCATCTGTGCTAGACCCAAATGCCGTCCCCATTCCCACTAACAAGCTACTAAGCATACAAAATACAAGTAAGGCAATACCGCTTTTTTTTCTTATTTTCATATTCTCATTCCCCTTGATTTAGTCATACCTGTCTATTCTCAGGTATTTTCCTTAAAAAGGGAATGAAATTTTTATTATTAAAGGAAAATTTTATTTATTTACACCGACTTTCGTCGAATATAATATACAAAAACATGCTGGATCACAACCTTGCATACGGCGAAGAAAGGAACTGCCAATATTAACCCCACTACACCACCTACTTCACCACCAACAAGCAATGCAAATATAATCATCATTGGATGAAGCTGCAGGCTGCGCCCAACCACCTGTGGCGATACAATGTTACTTTCCACCGTTTGACAGATACAATTAACAACAATGACCAGCAGAACTTGCTTCCATGACATCGTTACTGCCATCACTAAGGCAGGTGCAGCGCCTAGAAAGGGGCCAATATAAGGTATGATGTTACAAATAGATACAACGCCTGCTAATAGCAGTGCGAATGGCATCCCGATAATAATATAGCCAATATAGGCAAATATCCCGATTATGACGCAAACTAACAATTGTCCCCGTACATAGCTACCTAACGCATCATCGATTTCCTTCATCAAACGAACAATTGGTTTGCGATGTGCACGAGGCAAAAATTGCATCATTTTATCTTCAAAAAACTGAAAATCCTTCAAAATATAAAAAATAAGAAACGGGACAATAAATGCATTAAACACAATTTCAATGGTTGCTCCAATATTATTCATGAAATCAGATAACGCTTTGGCGAACTTTTGCTCTAGACCAAAAAACCAATTCGTTAAGCCCATGCGGATTCCACCTGGCATACTGCTATGATCAATTTCATTAATAACCTGCTGGGTGTGCATAGTGAGCTTAGGAAGGTGCTCATCTAATTCGCCTAATTGTTTAATAATCATCGGAATTAAGTTGATTAAAATAACAGCAACTATGACGAGGAAAACCGCATAAATAAGTAATACCGCAATAGTTCGTGGAACTTTTCGCCCTCCTAATGTCCTTACAATTGGATTGAGTACATAAGAAATAATCATAGCAACGATAAAAGGGGCTAGAATCGCCTTGAAAAAATCATAGACATGCCCAAACATCGGACGTAGCATCCAGCCAAAAAACAAAATAAGCATTGCTAATAAAATCCATAGGGTAGTCTGAAAGAGCTTAGTTTTATGTATAGGCATCCATTCCGCCCTCCTAACGAACAAGATAAAACTAAGTATGCGCTAATTAGAGGGGATTTATGTTTAAAAACAAAGAAAGAGCAACCTCTTCACTTTGAAGTGAATAAGATCGCTCTTCTCATATATTGCTTATGATCATGTTTATTAAGAGGATGCTTGAATAGAAGAAAAATCTTCCGGTAAATTTTCATTAAAAAACAAATCATCCAATGAACTTAATGTGCCATCTTCTTCGACTTGATAAACTGACATTTTTTCGCCGTTTACAGTTAGCTCGATAAAGCAACCCCAGCAATAAAATTGATGTGAACCAATCTTACCGATATCCTTGGAATTGCAGTTTGGACATTTCATCATATTACATCACCTATCCATCAGAATAATTCATGGGTGTCTCTAGTCGCTGCTCACTCAGAGAGGGCACCATGATTACGTTCTCGCCCATTGACATACCCGGTAATAAAGGCAGCATCTTTCTACCTTCCATCAGATCGGCAAAAAATCCATCACTGATTTCAATTCCTGTAATTGTATTTCCCTTTTTTTGGTCAAAATAAACATCACTAACATGTCCAATCATTATTCCATCTTCGGTTAACACGGAAAGTTCTTTCAATTTCTCTTTGCCTGTCAAAAAAGTTAAGTTTATGTTGTCGGCATCTTGTTTATGGATCGCCTGTTGATTACTTATCATTACAGCATCTTCGCCATAGGCTACAATATCTTGCCATAACACGATTTTAGTTGAAGAAAAAAGATGCTTTCTTTCTAATAAAATCCCTTGCAAAACCCATTCATCGTTTAACATTAAATCGAGGACTTTTCCAACACGTTTACCTGTCTCTATATCATATACAGGTAAACCGATCATTTCATGAAATCTCATAGGCTAGTCCTCCTTATCCTAAATTCGATATAAACTGAGAGCCTCCTCCCCAACACAAAAAGTAAACTATTATTTTTTATTACGAAGTCGCTCCAAGATGGTTCCAATTTTTTGCGCCGTAAATTTTATATTATCAGTAGTATTACCCATTCCCATACTAAAA
This sequence comes from Paenibacillus turicensis, assembly GCF_017873435.1. Classification (GTDB taxonomy): domain Bacteria; phylum Bacillota; class Bacilli; order Paenibacillales; family Paenibacillaceae; genus Fontibacillus; species Fontibacillus turicensis. The sequence goes on from NZ_JAGGKG010000005.1 coordinate 144,400, forward strand.
CGAATCGCAGACGATAAAGTTTCTTCTGACAAATTCATTGCTTTTAAAACATGAGATGGCTCTAAAGAACCTGACGTACAAGCAGAACCACTTGCTACTGCGATTCCTTCCATATCTAAGTTCATAAGCATCGTCTCTGTTCCACAATCAGGAAAGCTAATATTTAAAATGTGAGGCAATCTATGCTCTGGATGTCCATTAATGATAAACCTCTCATGTCCAACTCTTTCATCCAGCTCAGCTAAAAATAAAGCACGTAGTTTCTCATAATGTTCGTATTTGTTACTTTGTTCGCGATATGCAATATGTGCTGCTGTAGCAAAACCTACAATACCTGCAACATTTTCAGTTCCTGCACGTCGTTTTTTTTCTTGCAACCCTCCAAATAACAATGGGGTAAGCTGTAGCTTTTGACGAACATATAGTGCACCAATCCCTTGAGGACCATTCATTTTATGCGAAGAAAAACTCATCAAATCTACAGGGAGCTGACTACAGGAAATCGGTAGAATTCCCATCGCCTGAACTGCATCAACATGAAATAAAACTTCATTTTCCTTTGCAATCTTCCCAATCTCCTCGATGGGTTGGATTGTGCCCGTCTCATTATTCGCGTACATAATGCTAATGAGTATTGTATCCTCTCGAATGGCCTCTAACACCTGCGTAGGTGCCACGCGACCATAATGATCTACAGGTAAATAAGTAACTTCGTACCCTTTTGCCTCTAGCTGCTCACAGGCGTGTAAAATTGCATGATGCTCTGCTTGCGTTGTAATAATATGCCGACCCTGATGGGCAAAAGCCGTCGCAACCCCAAACAATGCTAAATTATCACTTTCTGTCCCTCCGCTTGTGAAAACAAGCTCTTCGGGCAAACAGTCTACAACTTTTGCGATACCATCACGCGCATTTTGGATTAGCTTCTTCACATCACGACCATAAGCATGAATGCTAGAAGCATTCCCAACATGGTCTGTCATTACCTTTACCATTTCGGCTGCAACATCAGGATGAACCGGTGTTGAAGCGGCGTGGTCTAAATAAATATGTTCCATTTCATTATCCCCACTTCAATTGAAATTATAACAATAAAAACCATTTTATATCAATAAAACCTATTTTTATTTTAATCAGCACTTAAAGGGCTGTCCTCTAAGTCACAATAGACATAAAGGCAGCCCTATTACAAAGCACTTCTTTAATTGCATTATTCATAAAATCTAATTAAAAGTCAATTAAAACATCACTTATTGATTAATCACGACTATTAATTTTAGCTAACAGGCGCAATAGCTCTAAGTACAACCAAACTAAAGTAACCATTAAACCAAACGCACCGTACCATTCCATATATTTAGGTGAACCATTTTCAGCACCTTTTTCAATGAAATCAAAATCCAGTACTAGGTTTAAGGCGGCTACGATAACAATAACAACAGAAATGCCAATGCCAATCAAGTTACCTTCATGTAAATAAGGCATTTCAATGTTAAACCACCGTAATACCATGGAAGCTAAGTATACAAGTGCAATACCACCAGTAGCGGCAAAAACACCTAACTTAAAGTTTTCCGTTGCTTTAATAATTTGAAACTTATAAATGAGCAATAACGCCAAAAATACGCAAGCTGTCAATAAAGCTGCCTTCATTACAATGCCATCAAAAAGTGATTCATAGGTAGCTGAAATTGCGCCTAAAAACATCCCTTCTAAAACAGCATAAACAGGAACTAAAAATGGTGAAGACTTAGGAGCAAAAGAAACAATTAATGCTACAACAAATGCCGCTATCCCGCCTATGTAAGCTAATTGCACGACTTCATAACCTTCAAAATACCGCATCCACGTAGCAAATGCACTAGCTAACAAAATGATCAGTGTAATAAAAGATTTATTCACCGTACCACCTAATGTCATCGTGTTGCCACTTTGATAAGACTCAGGTCTTTCAAAGGTTCTTTCTCTTAATGTTGGATTCCCACTACGTCCGATCAAAAAAATTTCTCCTTTACTGTGAAATTTAAAACTAGTATACCACATATAGGAATTTAGTAAGGGAAATTTTTCTAATCATTTTTTCTAACTATTTTGTCTAGCTTCAAAATGGCCATAGGTTGGCATTATGTTTTGCGTTGGCGCACACCACTTTACCGCATTTTTAATAACCTGCTGCACTTTTTCGTTGTAATAGCTTGGATATGTTTCATGACCAGGCTGGAAATAAAAGATTTTGCCTGTGCCTCGTCTAAACGTACAACCACTTCTAAATACTTCGCCACCAGGGAACCAGCTCACAAAAATCAATTCATCAGGCGTTGGGATATCAAAATGCTCCCCATACATCTCCTCTTGCTCCAATTCAATAAAATCTCCAATGCCTTCAACAATGGGATGACTAGGATTCACATTCCAAATTACACTGTTTCTTCCGTCCTCACGCCATTTTAAATCACAGGAGGTGCCCATTAGCTTTTTAAATATTTTTGAAAAATGTCCTGAATGAAGTACGATTAAGCCCATTCCTTCTAAAACTCGCTTTTGCACACGTTCTACAATACTATCCTCTACTTCGTTGTGAGCAATGTGCCCCCACCAGATTAAAACATCAGTTTCCTCTAACACCTGCTGTGTCAAGCCATGCTCCGGCTCATCTAAGGTGGCTGTTCTTACCTTAAATTGTCCTTGGGCTGACATATTAACCTTAGGTTCACTACTAGCGAGTAGTCCGCTTTCCACTAAAAAGTTAGCAATTTGTCCATGAATCCCATCAGGGTACATTTCCTGTACGACAGGGTTACTTTGCTCATGACGAAATTCATTCCATACCGTTACACGAATCATGCACACGCCTCCTTGCTGTTATATTTATATCACCAATTTAACCTTTAATCGCGCCAACCATAATCCCTTTTTCAAAGTATTTAGAAACAATTGGATAAAAAATGAGCACTGGAACACTTGAGATAACGACTACAGTATACTTAATGGACTGCTTAAGTGCATTTACTTCACTCTGATTGGCGCTCATAATACTTTGGTTTACAGAGTCACCCATCTGATTTTGCACAAGTATTTCTCGTAAAATTAACTGTAACGGAAATAACTCGCGATCAGACAAATAGATCATTGCATCAAAATAGCTATTCCATCTACCTACACCATAAAACATCATCATGACGGCAATGATAGGTGTAGATAATGGAAGAACAACTTTAAGCAATAGCTGCAAATCGGTTGCCCCATCGATAAACGAGCTTTCCTCCAGCTCCAGCGGGATGTTTTGCTGAAAATACGTACGCATAATAATCATATTATATACACTAATTGCCCCAGGAATAATCATAACCCATGCAGTATTTACAATACCGAGAGATTGATTGACGATATACGTAGGAATAAGGCCACCTGAAAAAAACATCGTAAACGTAAACAAAATCGTGATAACGTGACGTCCTCTAAAGTCTCTTCGTGATAACGGATATGCCGCAAGTGTCGTCATCACCACGTTCACAGCTGTCCCTAACACCGTATATATCGCAGCATTTTTAAATCCCATCCAAATATCAGTATTTCCTAACACACGCTTGTATCCATCAAGTGTAAATCCTTTTGGCCATAACAGCAAAACATCATCAAAAATTTGTCGTGGATCACTTAGGGAAGCAAACACCACAAATAATAGTGGATACAATACAAGTAGCGTAAATATACTTACGATGATTATATTTGCCCAATTAAATATTTTATCGCCCTTTGTTAACTGAAATTGCATATGCGCTTCTCCTCCCTACCACAGACTTGTTTCGCTAAATTTCTGAGCAAATTTATTGACCAAATACAACACGATAAAGTTAATTAAATTGTTAAACAGTCCAACAGCGGCGGAAAAGCTATATTCAGCATTTAAAATCCCTGCTTTATACATATAGGTAGATAAAACCTCAGACGTGGCTAGATTTGCATCATTTTGCATCAGCAATACCTTCTCAAATCCAACAGACATGACAGAGCCTGTCGCTAATATTGTGCAAATCACAATCGTTGGCATGATTGCAGGAATCGTAATATACCAAATACATTTCAATCGTGACGCCCCTTCAATCGCTGCCGCCTCATATTGATCTTGAGGAATCCCAGACATCGCCGCTGTATAAATCAAAGTACCCCACCCAACAGATTGCCAAATTCCTGACCATACAAACACATGCGCAAATAGATTGGGATTGCCAATAAAATCAATCGGTGTACCACCAAAATATTGAATGATGGAGTTTATTACGCCATCTACGGGTGAAGTGAAAAACATAACCATCCCAACAATAATAACGACTGAAATAAAGTTTGGAATATATGAGATCGTCTGAACGATGGATTTAAACTTCTTATTCCTAAGCTCGTTAAACATCAGCGCTAAAATGATAGGCAGTGGAACGCCCACCAACAGACTATATAGACTTATTCTTAACGTATTAACAATGACATCTTTAAAATAAAAAGCATTAAAAAACCGCTCAAAATGACTAAATGCCACCCAAGGGCTATTCCAAATCCCAAACGCTGGAGAGTAGTCCTTAAATGCAATAATAACCCCATACATCGGGATATAATTCCAAATAATTAAAGAGGCCAGTGGCAACAGCATCATAATGTATAACCACTTGTGTCTCATCACAGCTTGACCCTTTGACTTTGTAAAATGCTTTCTCGCTACAAGCCGTCCCATAGTATTCTCCTCTCTATAAACGGATAGGAGATTCATTAAGAATCCCCTATCCCTATCGGCTGATTATCGCTTTTAAAGCATTAGCTGTCTTTATAGCGCTTGTATTGTGTCTTTTTAATTTCCAAATACTTCTCTGCTCCCATTTTTTTAAGCTGAGCAATATAATTGTCCCACTCCTGATCAATATCCTTAGTCCCTGTCACAAACTCCACTCGCATCTGCCCAACGTAGTTTCCAATATCCGCAATAATTGAAGAGGATTCATTGGCTTCCTGAATCGTTGCGGGCAGATCTGGCAACATGACACGTGGTAATGTATTCTCATTTAGGTCAGTATACAGGGGCGCTTTCTGCCGTCCTGCAGCTGCTCGAATTTCTGGCGACAATTCAATATAAGGGAAATACCCGCCATATACGTTATCTACATATTGGAATGCACCAAGTCCAATCCCATCTTTATAATTTAAAATGTCATCAATATACACTTTATTGCCATTTTCAACGTTGTAGGTGACGCCTTCCTTCCCTAAATAACCAAATACACTTCCTTCTTCACTATAAAAATAATCCACCCATTTAAGAATCATTGCAGGGTTTTTGGCATCCTTCGTAATGACTAAGCTAGATGCACCCGCAACCTGTGAATCTGTTAGTGAAGCAGTATGTCCCCCAGGTCCTGCAAGCACATTAATTGGAACAAAGTCATCCTTTACTTGTTGTCCGATATAATCAGGTGCCGCCCAATTCCAAGCACCTACCGTATCCTTAGCCGCATCTGCGGTCCATTTGTCATAATCAATCCCACTAAAAGATTGCTTATGAATGGCACCACTTTTATATAAACGATTTTCATACTTTAAAAGCTCTTTATAGCCATCAGACATAATCGTAAGCTGAATTTCATCGCTGTCATCCACATAAATAAAGTTTCCTAGTGCTTTACGTCCACCATTGCCAATCCCAAAGGAACCCATCAGCATTTGTTCAAATGTCCAGCCTAAAGAACCACTTGGCATATACCAACCTTGTTCGTCGTTAACCTTGTTGCCGTTTGGATCTTGGGTAACAAACGCATTTAATGCTTGTTCAAGCTCTGCCGTTGTCTTAGGCACATCAAGCTTCAGCTTATCCAACCATTTTTTATTAATATATAAACGAATCGTACGATTTCCCTCTGGATAAGGATCAAGATAAGGTGTCGCATATATGTGCCCATCCGCACTCGTTAACCCTTTTCGCACATCCTCATGCTCATCCATATATTTTTGCAAATTGGGCGCATGCTCTTTAATTAAATCCTCTAACGGGATAAAGAGACCCTGCTGTCCATATTTCAACAACTCTCCATTACTCCAATCCACTTGGTAAAAGGCATCTGGTAGCTTGCTACGGGTAAGTATGACATTTTTCTTTTCTCCTATATCACTAAGCTCTTCCCACTCCACCTTAATGCCTGTCATTTTCTCGTATTCCTTCCACATCCATAAATCTTTAGATGCAGGTCGTAAATTATTCCAGCTAGGTCTAAGCATTGATATCGCTTTCATATTTTCAGTTTGTTGTCCATTATCATTTTTTGAGCCTTCTGTTTTACCACCACAGGCTGTCACAATTAAAACCAATGCTAAAATACTAATGAGTGCAAGCCCTCTTTTTCTAAAATGATTCATTTGATCAACCTCCCTCTGTAATTTGGTATATCAAATATCTAAACAAAACATATTTTGAGGTATACCATATTATTTGTCAAGAGGTATAAACGAAGAAAAGAAACCGTTTACAATTTATACATAATCCTTTTTATTTTTCAAACTTATGCCATTGTTTTTTCTGACTAATTTTGTAGTAAAGCAATAGTACAAACGATGCTAAGGCTCTCAATCTACAACAACTAATATATCGTGTTTATTTATATTGCTGAATAACAAAATCTATCGTATATTCAACGTAATGTTTGTCGATAATCCAAATTTAAACACCATCCATGAAACTTGACATAAATAATCAATATATGATATATCATATTTGCAAGGAGAATCAAAAATGGAACAAATACCTCTATATCAACACATTGTAAACACACTTAAGCAAAAGATGAACTCAGGAGAGCTTCATCCTGGGGACCAGCTTCCTACCGAAGCTGAAATTTCGAAGCAATTTAAGGTTAGCCGTATTACTTCAAAAAGAGCTTTAACAGAGCTAGAAAATGAAGGTTTAATTTACCGAATCCAAGGAAAGGGGAGCTTTGTAAATGAGGTTCAACCGTTTCTTCGACCAGTAGTAAAAGCAAGTAAGGAAATTTTGCTTATTCTTCCCTTTACGCATAACCCCGGGCTTGGTGACTATGAAAAGGGCATTAATGAATTTTTAGCAACAACAGATTATACATTAAACATCCAGTCGAATACGAGAATTAGCCAACATAAGCTTTTGCAAAGTGCGTTACAAAGCTCAAACTCGGGTTTAATTTTGTACCCAGTCAGCAGCAATTCAGACCTAGGTATGTTATATCAATATCACTTATTGAAATACCCGCTGATTACGATGGACAAAACGATTGATGGCATTCCGTTTCCATCCGTTGTATCGGATAATTTGAACGGTGCTTATATGGCTTGCAAGCATTTAATTGACAATAACCATAAAAAAATTGCCTATCTCTCCTCGTTGAAGGTTGAAACCTCTTCTTCTATTCGCGAGCGATACTTTGGTTATTTGAGTGCACTATATGACCATAACTTAATCGATTACAGCGTCCATGATTTAACAGCACGTTTTTTAACCCATGATAGTGATAATGGCAGGGATTATTATTTGCAGTTTATTCAGTCCATTATGGAGCAAGGAATTACAGGGCTTGTTGCTGAAAATGATTTGATTGCGATCGAGATTATACAAATTGCCAAGGAAATGGGTTTATCCATTCCTAAGGACTTTTCCATCGTTGGTTTTGATAACATTCATCTGTCTACCTATGTTGAGCCTAAATTAACAACCATCTCTCAGGATTTTGAAAGAATGGGTTATTTAGCGGCACAACAGCTAATTACAGAGATTGAAAACCAACAACAGGACTTATCTAAGGATTTACCTAAAAAAAATATAGTTGTCCCAGTTAAGCTCATTGAGCGACAGACCGTCAAAAAACTTTAAACCCGTTTCTAAAAAACGTTGGAGGTTTTACATGCTAGATTACATTGATACTAGACAAGGCACCAACAGTAAATATACATTTTCAAATGGCAACACATTACCCGTTACAGCAGTTCCGTTTGGCATGAATCATTTTGTAGTCCAAAGCAGTGACGAGGGAAGTTGGTTTTTTAATCCCTATGATCGGGTTTTTCAAGGGGTACGTCTAAGTCATCAGCCAAGTCCATGGATGGGAGATTTCTCTCATTTTGTGATGACCCCCATTGCAGACGACAAAATTAAAGGCTCTCTCTTTTCTTGTCAAAGCTCTTATCGCCCTGAGGAAGCAATTTTCAAACCACATTACGTTAAGGTGAAGCAGCAACGATATAATATTGTCACAGAGCTTGTCCCTTCTACTTATGGTGCTGCATTACAGATCAAATACAATTCAAGGCAGCAAGCAGGATTTGTATTAAATATTAAAAATCGTAGTGAATTTCATATCGATGCTACAGGGCGTCGGGTCACAGGTTATGTTAGTAATTTCTCAGGCTGTCATGATGATCAATTTAAGATGTATGTCGTGATGCAATTTAGTAAGGAGATCGATTTAGATAGCTCTGGTTACTATGATGTGGACGGACTGCTATGTAATGAACAGGACATCAGTGGGCTTGATCAGCATGTTGTTATCCGATTTAAAGATTGCGAACAAGACCTACTAGAGGTGAAGCTGGCTACGTCTTTTATTAGCTTAGAGCAAGCAGAGCTTAATTATAGCCGGGAGGCAAATGTCACCTTTGATACGTTTAAAGACCAAGCGGCTAACAACTGGAATCATTATTTAAATAAAATAAAAGTAACGCATTCAAATGAGCAATATATACGAACCTTTTACAATTGTTTGTACCGAATGTTCCTATTTCCACAAAAGTTTTATGAGCTAGACGATCAGATGCAACCTATTCATTATAATACAACAGCAAAAGCCGTTAAAAAGGGAGTATTATACACAAACAATGGATTTTGGGATACATATAAGACGGTATATCCGCTGTATTCCATCATCGCGCCAAAAGAATATGAGAAAATGCTAGAAGGATATTTGAACAGTTACCTTGAAACAGGATTTTTGCCAAAATGGTTATCGCCAGATGAACGTGGTATTATGCCAGGCACACTCATAGACGCAGTGATAGCCGACGCGGCATCCAAAGGGATCGGAATGAAGCTCATGCCCCAATTGCTAACAGCTATGTTAACGGGAGCAACAACGCAAAGTGAGCAAGATTGCTACGGTAGACGAGGTACTTTAGATTATATTAAATATGGTTATGTTCCAAACCACTATCATGAAAGCGTTAATCATACGCTTGACTACGCATATAGCGACTATTGTATTAGTGTTGTAGCGGAAGTGCTGGGCAATGAACAAGTGACAGAGCATTATCGTAAAAGTGCCCTCAATTACCGTAACATCTTTGATCCAAATACCGGTTTTATGCGGGCAAAGGATAGTCAAGGTAAATTCCGTTCAGATTTTAACCATTTTACATGGGGCGAGGATTATGCTGAAGGTAGTGCGTGGCAAAATAGTTTTGCGGTCTTTCATGATTTTGGAGGATTAGTTCAGGCTTACGGTTCGCAGGAGCAGTTTTTTCAAAAGATCACTGACCTGTGCAATACACCTCCCCACTATGATGTGTTAGGTTACGGCTTTGAAATTCATGAGATGAGCGAAATGGCAGCTGTTGATTTTGGTCAAGTGGCTATCTCGAACCAGCCAAGCTTCCATATTCCTTATTTATTTAATTACGTAGGGCAACCTGCGTCCACGCAAATTGTCGTCAAGCAAATCATGACTCATTTATTTCATAATGGGTTTAGTGGTTACCCTGGTGATGAGGACAATGGCAGCATGTCGGGTTGGTATGTGTTTAGCGCGATGGGCTTTTATCCAGTCTGCCCTGGAAGTAAAGAGTATGTGCTTGGTATTCCGTTATTCGATAGCATTACGATTGAGCTACCAAACGGCAAGGAAATGTATATTAGTACCGATAATAACAATCCTCAATCTAACTTTGTTAGTAAGCTCACTTTAAATGGGGAGCAATATAATAAGTTGTTTATTACGCATGATGATATTATAGAAGGTAAATCATTAAACTTCACGCTGGGGCTTGCACCCACCTATCGAAGCTATAAAGAGGAAGATCTTCCGTTTTCGATCTCAAAGAAAAAGAAAAGTACGATTGAAGATAACATAGTATTGAGCTAAGTTATTTATTTAAAATGAAATGTATTTAGAATGAATGAGTGAGAACAAAAAGGATAGTGAAAATAGGTTAATTCCTATTTCACTATCCTTTTTTATGCCTTCCTCAACTATATTTTTGGCACACCAAATTACAAATACATACTAGGGCGTGTCTGAAAACTCACTCAGGGTCATCTATTCCCGCCTTTTCGCCTCCTACTGCGTTACTTTTCCTTGACTTACCCCGGTAAGCCTGCGAAAAAGTGCCTTGTATGAAGCGAAAATTCGCCAATATCTACTCCCTGCTGACTTTTAGACACGCCCTAGCCTGTTTATCTAAAAAAACGTTTTTTTCAATTGTGATGTTACTCAATGTATGTTAATGTATTATTAAGTAACATGTCGGGAGGGATATTTTGTGCAATATGTAAATCCGATTCGAGATATTGAAACGATACAAGCCATGAAGCAAGTACTGAGAAAGCAATCACTCAGAGATGTGTTGCTGTTTGTACTCGGAATCAACACTGGAATTGGTCTTCTTGATATGCTGAACCTAACGATACAAGACGTCTGGGATGGTCAGCAGCCAAAGCAGTTCCTTTACTTAAAGGATGCACACGCTGGGGAAGAGAAGGCGTATTATTTAAATAGCAAAATCCGGCAAATCCTGATTGAGTATTTATCTAGCGAGGACTGGAGCGAAGATGATTATTTATTTAAATCGAAAAAGGATCGTCGCCCCATCACCCGTCAACAGGCATACCGTATTATTAACCATTCGGCAAGGGAGGTAGGAATTACAGAAAAGATTGGCACGCATACGCTTCGCAAAACATTTGGCTATCATGCGTACCAAAGAGGTATTGCCATTTCAATTATTAAATCCGTTTTGAATCACCACTCCACTTCGGAAACCTTGAAGTATTTAGGAATTGACAAGAATGCAGATTTGCCTATTAAAGTAGATGTGAATTTATAAAAAAATACCCTCCTAATTAAATTGGAGAGTATTAAATACATTCTATATATGTGGTCCTAATTATTCATCGGTGTCTTCCAGACCCAATGCGGTATCAATTTCTACGTTTTTTAGTTCAGTGACGATTCCATCGTCAACCAGGACCTGCAAAGTTTCGGCATCCTTCATAAAACGGAAAATTCCATTATCAAAATCCGTATCAACTTCTTTAAAGAAGATGCCTTCAAATTCCGTATCCTTTTCATGATTAAAGCTTAATCTATAATGCTGATCTTCCTTAATCAAGTAAGCACGTGTTCCATTTCTGTACATCCCTTCGCCATCACGAATATAGCGGGAGACCGAAATGATGTGCAGATCAACAAAAGGAATTTCACGCACCAAAGCATTAACAATGGAGCCTTTAGTAATTTGCTCCCATCGACTTTGTGCCGTCTGACCTAAAATAATTTGCGTAATATCTTTTTCTCTAGCAACTTCAGCAATAATTTTTGTGACAGGACGACTTTCATTATCTTTCATAATAAATTGTGCTGTACTGTGAGAGTTTGCATATTCTTTCCATTTTTCGATATAAAATATTTTCTCGGCATCCAGCTCGTCAAAGGGCTTGGGATCAATCGTTAAAATGTAAAGGGGAGCCTTCATCATATTCGCAATTTTACAACCGCGTTTGATTAGTCTTTCGCCGTTAGGTCCATAATAAACGCAGACAAGAATACTTTCATTCATCATTGTAATATCCATTTTTTAATACTTCACCTCAGGGTTAAATAGTAGATCGTTAAATTAAACTACGTAAGACTATAATTGAAGTTTCATAAAGAGTCAACAACAGGACAACATTATTGTAAAGTAAGGAGGAGGTCGCTTGGCTATATTTTTTATTTTCATTTTTCTTCCATTTTTAAGCGCCATACTTGTACCATTTTTGTATAAATATCTCAATCGCCTTGTACATACAGGGTGGTTCGTATTACTCGCCCCCTTATTCATATTGATCTATTTACTTCAATATATACCTTCGATTGCGGCGGGTGAAACGTACCAATATACTTTATCCTGGATTCCGACTCTTGGTATTAATATCGTTACTTATGTGGATGGATTAAGCTTACTGTTTGGTTTACTCATTTCAGGTGTTGGGGTACTAGTTATTATTTACTCCATTTTTTATATGTCTAAAACCCGTGAGGCACTTCATCAGTTTTATGTCTATTTGCTTCTATTTATGGGAGCAATGCTGGGACTCGTATTCTCTGATCACCTTCTAGTTTTATATGGATTCTGGGAGTTAACGAGTGTGTCCTCTTTCTTATTAATTGCGTATTGGTATGAGCGTAAGAGCTCGCGTCAGGGTGCCTTAAAAGCCATGCTCATTACTGTAATTGGCGGATTCGGTATGCTTGCCGGATTTATAATGCTAATTATGATGGCTGATACTTACAGCATTCGGGAAATCATTGCCCAAGTGGACGTGATTCAGAATCATGCTTTATTTATTCCTGCTATGCTGTGTATCCTGCTGGGAGCTTTTACGAAATCTGCACAATTTCCGTTTGGCATCTGGTTACCTGATGCGATGGAAGCACCCACGCCGGTTAGTGCCTACCTGCACTCTGCGACGATGGTGAAAGCAGGTATTTATTTAGTTGCTCGCACAACCCCGATCTTTGGGGGGAGCTCCGTATGGTTTTGGCTTGTAGCTGGTGTTGGTGTGATTACACTACTCTATGGCTCTTTATCTGCATTACGTCAAACCGATTTAAAGGCATTGCTTGCTTACTCAACGATTAGTCAATTGGGCTTAATTATGAGCTTGCTTGGTGTAGGTTCACTTGCCGTGTATTTTGGTCCTGGCGAAAAGGGTAGTCTCTTTACTGTGGCGACCTTCGCTGCCTTGTTCCATCTATTTAATCATTCTACCTTTAAAGGAAGCTTGTTTATGGTCGTAGGAATTATTGACCATGAGACAGGAAAACGGGATATTCGTTATTTAAGTGGGTTAATGCAGGTGTTACCAGTGACATTTACCATTGCGATGGTTGGTGCCTTTTCAATGGCTGGATTACCGCCATTTAACGGTTTTCTAAGTAAAGAAATGTTTTTTGCCGCAATGACAGAGCTAACGCATGTTAGCGCATTTGGTCTAGATCGTTTAGGTTTAATATTCCCTGTCATCGCTTGGATAGCCAGCGTATTTACGTTTGTATACTGTATGATTTTTGTATTCAAAACGTTTGGTGGGAAATTCCACCCTGAGAAGTTAACGCGTAAAGTACATGAGGCTTCATTTGGTATGTTATTTGCACCGATCGTGCTGTGCTTGTTTGTCGTGTTAACCTTCTTTTTCCCAAATGTACTTGGAAAGTACATTTTAATTCCTGCTTTAACCTCAGTTTTGCCAATGATGCCAATCTCTTCTACTGATCTAAAGATTAGCGCATGGCATGGCATAAATACTGAATTGCTGATGACGATTGGCGTAGTTGTGCTTGGTTTCCTACTATTTAGAACAGCAAAACGTTGGATTCGACTTTTCCGTAATTATCCACAAACGCTAACTTTAAATCATCTATTTAACAAAGCACTTCCTAGTATGGAAAAGAGAGCTGCTTCGCTAACTAACCGTTATATGACAGGTTCATTAAGACATTATTTAAGCTATATTTTTTCTTTCTTTGTCATGTTGCTATTAGGCTCACTTCTATTGAACTACGGACTTAAATTCGATTTCTCTAACGATGCAAGCATTACATTATTTGATGCTGGACTTGTACTAGTGATGCTGATAGCAGCATTAACAGTCTTACTTACGAATCATCGTGTAGTAGCGATCGTTGCTTTAGGGGCTGTTGGTTATATGGTGTCCATGTTTTTCGTTATCTTCAGAGCGCCTGATTTAGCCTTAACACAAATGGTTGTAGAAACAGTAACTACCGTGCTTTTCCTACTCTGCTTCTATCATTTGCCAAAACTCAAAAAGGATATCGAGCGTATACCGTTCAAGCTGAGTAATCTCATCATTTCAATTTCTGTTGGCTTAACCGTCACCTTGCTAGCTTTATCTGCGAATGGTCACAAATTGTTTGAGCCTATTACAGCGTTCTTCGAAAGAGCCTATGAGCTAGCTGGTGCTAAAAATATAGTCAATGCAATCTTAGTTGATTTCCGTGGATTTGATACAATGCTTGAAATCTCTGTTCTAACGATTGCAGGATTGGGTGTATATGTTCTAATCCATCAACGCTCAAAAAGGAGGAAACAGGATGAAACCGAATAATGTTATTTTACAAACGGTAACGCGTGTAGCCGTATTTATTATTTTCACCTTTTCCATCTATCTGTTTATGAGTGGTCACCATCAGCCCGGTGGTGGCTTCATCGGTGGATTGAGTACTGCGGCAGCAATTGTACTCCTTTACTTGTCCTTTGGAATTGAGAAGGTTCGGGAAAATATTCCTGTCGACTTCAAAAAGCTTGCTGCTGTTGGCGTATTTATCGCCGTAGGTACAGGTCTTGTTAGTATCGTCTATGGTCAACCGTTTCTAACCCAAACGTTTGGGCATGTAAACTTACCGATTTTCGGAGATACAGAGCTTGCGTCAGCTATGGTGTTCGACACTGGAGTTGCTTTAGCGGTAATTGGTACTGCGGTAAATATTATTTTAAGTATAAGTGAGGACCGCTGATATGGAGACTCTAATTATTTTGTTGGTTGGCGTACTTGTATCAATCGGAACCTATTTGATTTTATCCAGACGGCTGCTACGAATTGTACTTGGAGCTTCTCTCATCAGCCACGCTGTTAACTTGTTGCTCATTACCTCTGGTGGTCTCAAGACAGGTTCAGCTCCCTTGCTGAGTGAGAGAACACAGCAATTTACGGATGCGATCCCACAAGCCTTAATTCTGACGGCGATCGTAATCAACTTTGCGGTCACCGCATTAGTATTAGTTCTAGGTTATCGTGCTTATCAAAGCTTCGGGAGTGATGACATGGAACAGTTAAGGGGAAATGAGTATGAATAATTTATTAATTGCTCCGGTCGTTATCCCTTTATTAGCGGGAATGGCCCTGATCATTTTTCAAAAAAGTATTTATCTTCAACGCACGCTTAGTCTGATTGCGTTATGCTTAACTACTGTCGTTGCTGTAATGCTAGTCAGTCGCGTGAGTAATGGCGGGATTCAAGCCTTACAGCTTGGCGGCTGGGAAGCGCCATTTGGGATTAGCTTTGTCGCTGATATGTTTAGCGCCTTGCTTCTACTTGCCACCTCCGTAGTTGCAATCGGTTGTTTACTTTATGCCTTTTCCTCTACAGAACGACGGCAAGAAAAGCTTTATTTTTATCCTTTGTTTTTATTTTTAATTACCGGCGTGAATGGTTCATTCTTAACAGGGGATTTATTTAACTTATACGTATTTTTTGAAGTATTTTTAGTTGCTTCCTATATCATGATCACTTTAGGTGGCAGTCAAAAGCAGCTTCGAGAGTCACTAAAATATATTTTTACAAACATTATCTCATCTGCCTTTTTCCTGATGGGCGTAGCTTATCTATATTCCATCACAGGCACACTAAATCTGGCACATCTATCGCTACGTATCGCAGAGGTCGGTCAGGATGGGTTAATTACGACAGTGGCACTATTATTCCTAATTGTGTTTGCACTAAAAGCGGGCCTTCTGCTTTTCTTCTGGCTACCCGGCTCCTATAGCGTACCTCCTACTGCGGTTTCCGCTGTTTTTGCTGCCTTATTGACCAAGGTAGGGATCTATGCGATTTTTCGGATGTTTACTCTCATTTTTTATCATGAACCACAAATCACACATCTGACTATCGGTATTTTAGCAGCTGCCACGATGATTTTGGGGGCCATTGGGGCGATTGGCTATTGGGATCTACGGAACATCCTTACCTATAATGTGGTCATTAGTGTTGGATTTATTATGGTTGGTTTTGTAGCCTTTACCACAAATGGTACGATGGGCTCCATCTATTATTTACTTCACGATATGGTAATCAAGGCTCTTGTATTTCTAATCGGTGGCACAATTATTCATCTCACAGGCACTAGCCGCTTGAAGGAGATTGGTGGTTTAATTCGTCTAAAGCCGATGCTTGGCTGGATGTTTTTAATTGCTGCTTTATCTATGGTAGGTATTCCACCTCTGAGCGGTTTTCTGGGTAAAGTATTTATAACACGTGGCGCTTTTGAATCTGGTTATTTCTGGCTTGGTGCGATTGGCTTAGTCGCCAGCTTAGGCATCCTCTATTCGATGATTAAGCTGTTTATGAATGCGTTCTGGGGCGATAAAATGCTGAATGAAGATGAGTTAAAGGGCAATGCTAAAGGCTTATTGTTCCCCATTATCTTCTTAACCTGTGTAAGTCTAGCTTTAGGCCTTGGTGCTGAAGGAATCGCAGACCATGTCGCTCAAGCTGCCAATGAGTTGCTTAATCCTAGTCTATACATTAACGCAGTGTTTAAGTAAAGGAGGGATACGATGCCCATTCAAGTACTTCTTAATATATTTATTGCTTGCTTGTGGATGTTTCTACAAGACGATGTCAGCATTATAAATTTTATTAGCGGTTATTTTGTAGGTTTGTTCATTTTATTATGTACTCGACGATTTTTTAAGGATCGCTTTTATATATTTACGCTTGCTGCAATTGGTAAGCTATTCATCATCTTCATTCATGAGTTAATTACCTCCTCCATGATGGTGATGAAGCATGTACTAAGACCTAAGGTTGATGTCACACCAGGAATTTTCAAGGCTGAAACGGATTTAGAGGGAAGCTTAGAGGTAACATTACTCTCCTTGCTAATTTGTTTGACACCGGGCTCAGTTGTGATGGAGCTTACTCCCGATTCTAAGATCCTTTATATTCATGGTCTAAATTTGCCTGAATCTAAGGACTCTGTCATTAAGTCAATCTCTGTATTTGAAAAAGCGATAAAGGATGTGACGCGAAAATGATATTTGAAACTATATTACGTATCGCTTTAGGTATATTGATGCTCTCCATCCTTGCGAACATGTACAGGGTGGTGAAGGGGCCTTCTGGTGCGGATCGTGTGCAAGCCCTTGACTCCATCGGCATCAATTTAATTGCTAGCATCGCTGCCTATTCTGTATTATTTCATACCCAAGCTTTCTTTGACCTTATATTGCTAATCGGAATTCTGTCATTTATCGGGACAATTGCCTTTGCAAGGTTTATCGAAAGGGGTGTTGTCATTGAGCGGAAGCGGTGAAGCAGTTGGCGCAATTCTCATTTTAGTTGGAGCCATCTTTAGCTTAATCAGTGCGATTGGTGGCATCCGTTTGCCTGACGTCTATACTCGATCACATGCGGCATCTAAAAGTTCTACTCTTGGTGTGTTGTGTGCATTGGCAGGAACCTTACTTTATTTTCTGATTTCTGATGGCATTTTTAGCGTTCGTCTTATTTTAGGTATTTTCTTCGTCTTTCTGACGGCTCCAGTCGCTGCACACGTGCTGTGTCGTTCAGCTTACCGTAACGACGTGCCCATGGCGGGAGCTGTAGAAGATGAATTAGCACAATATTATGGGATGAACAAAGATGATCAAGGTACTGTTGAGAAAGATGTAGTGAAACTTGATGCGTCTTCGATCTCAATGATAGATAAGGAAGCCTCGCTTCATACATCTGAAACTTAAGTCTTAGTCAATCACATAGTGGGGATATCAAAGAACAATTATAAATAGCGAAACGAGTCTTAAAATCAACTAAGGCTCGTTTTTTTATACCAAATCCTATTCAAACTAGTATGCGATCCCCACACGTAGCTTGATAAAATCAGCATTATTTATTTGACTGTAAACAAATTGCGCTGTATCCACCACTGATATTTTAGACCCACCCTCTGGTAAATAATTGGCCTGCACTCGATATTGACCAACACCTTCTCCATCTGGCAGATACGTCGGACACACAATCGTCCAATCCAGAGTTGACGATCTCAACATTTCGTAAGCTCGATGATGTTCTTCTGCTGCGCGGGTAGATTTCCGCTTCGACTCGCTTGATTGATATCTTAATACGTTTGGCGTTGTTCTACTTTGCAGGATACCTGCGGTTCCTACAGTAATTATTCGTTGTATTCCTTCTTGCTCCATTGCATTTATAATCAAAGGCATACTACCCGTTAGGGTAGTTGTCCCATCTGTATTGAGTGCGCTAATAACCACGTCGATACCACGCATCGCATCCATAATATCATTTTGATTTAAAACATTTCCCTGAATGACCTTCAAGTTCCCATCATGATTGAATTCAAGCTTTTCTGGTGTTCGTGCTAATACCGTCACTTGATGTCCATCATGAAGTGCATAGGACACAATTTTACTCCCCACTCGGCCTGTTCCGCCTAAGATTAAAAGATTCAAAAGTTATAACCTCCTGACTAGTAGACATTCTAATTGTTCTCTCTAGCGTTGTAGTCTTAACCTTTAGTTTACACTATGTTGTTTAGTATAATATATTTAACCTTATGTTAATCGAAAGGATGGTCATATTGACACGTTATATTGAACCGAATTGGAAACGTAGTGTATTAATTACAATTGATACTCAAAATGATTTCTCTGTAGTCGGTTCTAAGGCGGAAGTACCAGGAACTGCTGAAATTTTACCAAAAATGAAGCAGCTTGTTGATGCATTTCGTACAGCAAAGCGCCCAATTATTCACGTCATTCGATTGTATAAGCCAGATGGCACCAACGCCGATCTTTGTCGTCGAGAAATGATAGAAAATGGATTCCATTTTGTTATTCCAGATACAGACGGTGCTGAACTCGTCAACGAAATCAAGCCAGACCCTTGTCCCCCTCTTCGTGGAGATTTACTTCTAAATGGTGAGTTTCAACAACTAGGAGAATATGACTGGGCTATGTATAAACCAAGATGGGGAGCTTTCTACCAAACAGATCTGGAGGAATTCCTTATCCAAAAAGGGATTGACACTTTAATTTTTGCTGGATGTAACTTCCCTAATTGTCCTCGAACAAGTATGTATGAAGCGAGTGAAAGAGATTTGAAGGTAGTGATGACAGGAGATGCTATATCTGGTGTTTATGAAAAAGGGTTCGAAGAAATGAGAAACATTGGGGTATCTGTTTTGGAATCAAATGAAATTATAAATAAATTAAATTGTAAAAACAGAACGCAAAAATAGCACCTCATCGTATGATGACGCACTTATCCCTACTCTATTTGAGTATACGGAAAAGCAATGAAACGACGCCTATCACTCCTGTCGCTATCAGACATTTCTGTACCACCCCCATAAATATTATTTATAAAAAATTATCATAGACAATTTCACAAAACCAACAATTTTGACAAGTTCACTGGTGATTGTTAATCTATTGTTCGAGAGGTAACGATTCTCTGTTATCTTTAACACTATAATTTTTTGATGCTTGGAGGGCTCTATGACGGAATGGATTATGGATTTCATACTTTTTTTTAAGGATTTATCATATGCAGGGATCGTGCTCGCGTTGTCCTTTGAATTTGTGCCTGCTGAAATCGTTCTCCCACTAGCTGGCTATTGGGTGCATCTCGGAGATTTAAATTTGTATCTAACCATTTTAGCTGGAACAATCGGGGGAACCTTTGGACCATTAACATTGTATGCGCTTGGTCGATATGGGGGTAGACCGTTTATTGAGAAGTATGGAAAATACTTTTTCATTCGTCCTCATCACTTGGATTCTTCCGACAAGTTCTTTGAAAAATACGGAAATGGCGTTGCTTTCTATGGACGTTTTGTCCCTGGAGTGAGAACACTAATTTCTATCCCATGTGGAATTGCAAAAATGAATGTGTTTAAGTTTAGCTTATATACCTTTTTTGCAATGTTACCCATCACTGCACTGTACGTGTACCTAGGATTTAGTTTAGGGCATCAATGGGAAAATGTAGACGAACTCGTTAAACCTTATATCATTCCTGCTGCAACCGTATTTGTTGTTGCATTTGGCTTGTATGTGATTGTAAAGCAAATGAAGAGGAAGCCTGCTTAAGCGTAGGTTTGCTCGAAAAAAGAAGTGACCAACTCTAAGCCTGTGAGGGTCACTTCTTCATATGAACCAAAAATGATGGACAAAAATCGCATAGATTTTAAAAGTTCAACCCTCATACATTGGAATGTTTAAAATAATAATTGTACATCTCTTTGAACAGGGAAGACTCTTTTTATACCATCAAGTGGCAGAAAATCTTTACCGTTAGTAATAAGTTGAATTTTATCCCAGTCACTCAATGGAATATTTCTTTCATTAAGCCAATTAAGTATATTACGCCAATTGGTGTCATTTTTAATATTCCGCATAAATTCTGTTATTTCAGAGATTAAGATAGGATCTGAGGCACATTTTTTAGTGATGTCATTATAAATTGAGAAAATACTACGTGCGCTAAAATCATAAAAGGAATAAGTCTCATAGAGTGAACTAACTAATTCTCTAAGAGGGGTTTCATAATTGTTTCCCTTCTCAATTTCCTTAAAGAGGGAATTACGATCTTGGTAATCAAAACAAATACCTAATTCTCTAATAATATCAATTGGCTCGTCGGATGTATGAATAAAGTTAAGCAACTTGTTTGTTTGTCCTAGCATAGATCTTAGATGTTCAGGTTTTCTTAACGTTGGATTGGCTGGGCCTTTTATTGCACTTAAAATTTCAGAAGCTGGAAATTCACTATTATGATCTAGGCGTAATACTACTAAAAGAGACTTCGTATCACTAATTAGATCCATTATATCTAATTGTTCCCTTTTAACTAGATTACACTGGTATCTCCAAAGTTCTCTATAGATATGACGACTATTTATATAGGACTTCGCAGCCAAAGGATAAAAACCATATTGTTTTAAAAAATCGAGACTTTCCAATATTTTTCGACCAGCAATAGCCTCTGGTTTAAAAACTATAACTGCAAGATTACTAACAATTGTTTTCGGATCCCCAAAGTGTTGTGAAAAATCCTCCCAACTCTCCCTAAAATAGGTATCCATTGCATATAACATTCTTTTTTCAGGTAAATAGCTTAAAAATTCTGGCACGTTAATAGAAGTCATTTCATGAGAATAGGTGAATGCTTTCATTATCATTGCTTCTTCGCCTGCAGTTGAAAAACCTTATAAAGTGAGTCTACCAGCAATTTCAATCTTTTTTCAGCATGAGTTTCTTCTTCGCTTGAATATCTAGAAATAGATAGCGCTAAAAATTCTCGTTCAATCAGATTAACCTCAAAGTTTTGCAGTTCTAATTCAAATAAATCAAGTATCTCAATAAAACAGCCCTTCTTTTTAGCTTCAAGCAAAATTTCACTTGTTTTTCTGTCATATTCCGGACCAATATAATGATCAATCTTAAAACTTACATATAAGGGATGTCTTTTTGCAACGTTAGAGACAGGCAATGGGAACCTGATTTCCATCATTTCAAGTTCAAGTCTGTTATAATTACCTATTGATACATCCACCCCTCGATTCGATAGTATTTCTATAAAATCGTTTTTCATTTTAAAAGTAACAGGATCACTTGAATTAGTATCCCAAGAACAGGGATCAAAATAATCTCTAAAGCAATACTCAACTTCCTCTCTCGAGCATACTGCTCCGAATTCTTCAATACACATATAACCTCTGCAATGATCAATTCTTTCTTGGTGCAAAATTCTATTCTCAAATATCTTAGTTTTCTCAAAATCAAGTATTGAATAGTATCTTTTTCCATCAAGTTGATTTAAAATAATATTTCTTGGAGCCATATCTCCCCATAGCACACCATTATCATATAAATAATCGAGTAGTTCTCGAATATCTTTAAGAATATTTCGTCTTACAACAAAATTACTTTCATTTAAAAGTACTTCTTCTAAAGTAGGTCCTTCCACATAATTAGATACAGAGTAAAATTTTAATTCTTCATTGTCTGCAATTACAATATTCGGGGATAGAATATTAAATGAAGCATTTGGATTAATATATACCTGATTTAATTCTTCATCTGTAAGCAACTTTTCTTTTAATGCGACTACCATTCTTTGTTCATTCAGAAACCTTCCCTGCTTATTAGGATTATTTCTCTTTGTTATGACAGCACGTTTTTTATTTAAGTAAACTTTCTTTACTAATCCAGCCCTAACCAAAGAATTTATCCCAGGAAGATCAAATTGGGCATCAAAATAGCCACTCAAATCTCCACCTGTAGCCAAAAATAAACCTTCTACAGTCTCCTTATCAGATTCATTCTCTACATAGACCAGAACATCCTTTTCTTGTCCTATACCTGTATCAAATAACTGGTCTAAACGCTTTACAAATTTAAGTGAGCGTTTTTTATCAATTGAGTAAATTTGATATTTCATAAACTGATATTCAAAGTATGAAATCGAGCCCTTAGATAAAGATTCAATACACGATTTAAAAGAAGGATCACTTCTATTATTTAGTGCAAATAAATAGTCACCAATGATTCGAAAGTCATGTGCATCTAGTAGCAAATGAATAGTCAATAGCTCAGTTTTACTCAAACATTTTGTAACAATATGAGTTGCTAATTTGTTTAAAAGAGAATGGCTATTATAATAAGACAAACTCTGGTTTTTTGTATTTATGACCTTATTATAAAGTTGTCTATAATTATGATCCAATTAGAATCCCCCAATTCTGTGAACAGTAATCTCACCTTACCGTTACCGCCTTTGCTAAAGATCGTGGCTTATCAATGTTGCGACCAAGCGATTCTGCTGTATAATAGGCAAATAGCTGACCTGCAACCAGATGTATAATAGAATCAAGGTACTCATTAATTGAAGGAAGTTTGATGTAAGAATAGATGTCATTTAAATCAATAGATTCCTCAAACTCACTTCCAAACACAATCACCTTGCCACCTCTAGCTTGAATTTCCGAAATGTTAGAGAGTGTATACTGATATTTCAATGAATTAAGTTTCTTATTTGGCAAAAATGCGATTGTATAGAAGTTCTCATCAATAAGTGAGAGCATACCATGCTTCAAACTACCTGCTGATACCCCTTCGCCATGAATGTAAGAGACTTCCTTAAATTTTAACGCATTCTCCATAGCAACTGGGTATAGTATTCCTCTACCAATAAAGAACCAATTTTCTACACCATTATGATAAACAGCAAGCATTTTGATTGCTTCCTCTGTTTGAATAAATAATTGCTTTAATACCTTTGGCAAAGACAAAGATTCCTCTTTAAACTTTATATACTGCTCCTCTGTTAGGAAATTTTTAATTTTTCCTAACTCAAGTGCTAATCTATATAATGCCATTGTCTGACTAATCACAGACTTTGTGCTTAATACTGATACTTCAACACCAGCTCCTTGGAAAAGAGTATAGTTTGCTAAACGCTGACAAGATGAACTACTTACGTTATTAATGGCAGTAACCGTGGCACCTGCTTGACGAAATAATTTTACAACTTGAAGAGTATCAAAAGTTTCACCCGATTGTGAAATCGCTATCAAATGATGCTTGTTTTTTGGCTGAACTACATGAATCATTTCATCAGCAGGATGACTGATAGCATATTCATTTGCCAAGGAGTGGAAAAAGTATTGACCAATCTGCGAAACATAATTAGAACTGCCAGCTCCTACGATAGCTACTTGCTTGTCCAGCATATCACATGTGATTGCCTCAATTGTATCCGATGATAAATTGTTAATTGCATTTATCGCTGAAGGTCCCTCATGAAGTTCCTTAAGCATATAATGAGAATAATCTTCCTTCTCATTACTTGTGTTTACCTCCATTATTTCCACTCTTTCTCGAATAACAGGACCACGTCCCAATTCCTGTGTGTTATAGATTTCTAATGCGTTAGCGTTAATTCTTACGATATCTCCGTTCAATAAAAATACCATTTGGTTAGTAATTATAGATATCGCCAACTGATCTGAGGCAATGATTGATAGGTTATCATGATTACCGACGCATAATGGGCTATCAGAACAAGTTCCATAGATTACGGAAGTATCAAAAAGTGTAGTAAAAACATAAGCATAGTTGCCCTCAAGTCTACTATTTGTTAGGACAATACTTTCTAAAAGATCTTTTGTCTTTTCGTAATGCTTAGCTAGTAGGTGAACAATAACTTCTGTATCTGTCTCAGAATTAAAAACTACTCCTTGTTGTGCTAACTCTTTCTTTAACTCAAGGTAATTCTCAATAACGCCATTATGAACCAATGAAAATTTATCATTATAAGATTGATGGGGATGACAATTTTCAATAGATACCTTTCCGTGAGTTGCCCATCTTGTATGGGCTATTGAAATGTTTGACTCAGGATGTTGCTTAAAAAAACCATTTTCATCCTGTTCACTAATAGAACCTACTCCCTTGACGTAGGTTATCTTACTATTCTGTATCGTTGATAAACCAAAGGAATCATATCCTCTATATTCAAGTTTTCTTAAAGCGTGTACTGTCTTTGTAAGTGTGTTTTCCTCACCAATTATCCCTACAATTCCACACATATATTACCTCTCCCATGCTATCATTATTTATTAGCTATAGTCTTCCAATACACTTTTTCTCTTTACATCTAATGTAACGCAGTGGAACCCTCCACCCAATGTTCGAGAATGTCTTAACTCTAAAGGTGCTACATCAATTTTATGCTTTTCTAACAATTTTATTAATTTCTTTTGATGTTTACAGACAAGTGCTAGATTTGGATTAATCATCATAAAGTTCATTCCAATCCAGGCAGAACCATATGCAACCCCTGTGAAGCCAATATCAACCATATCAGGTGCATATAAAACATCCCAATTTTTAAAAATTTGTGGAAGATTTTTCTCGTTGACTCGCTCTGGATTCACTAAAACTAATCCTGGTCGAAGCAAAGTAATTGTCGTATCTATATGAGTCGAAGCATACAAATCATGACAAGCATGCACCCGGTACTCACTACCAAGAATGTTCTGTAACCATTTCGCCCCCATAACGTTCCCAGTATCAGAAACGAGGTATATTAGATCTCTACCAACACGAAGTATATTAGCTGCATCAAAAACTGGTTCTAATTCGTGCAGTGCCGATTGACTTGCATCAGTTGTATTGTACATACTGTCCAATAATCTAGGTTTTGGAGCTGATAACCAACGAGCACCACTTTCAATGCATTCAACCATATAATCCTTATAAGCATTTGTTTCAAATAAACGGGATCGTAACGACATTGGCGTTTCAATAATTGTGTTTCCTATTGGTAATAATATATCTCTCGGGCAATAATTGTACATTCCATCCGATTCCCAATCAGTGGTCTTATATACCTTTGAGTGGTCAGTATCCTCAGGCCTCCTAACCTTAATTCCGAGTCCCATAAATAACTCAACAATTCTCTCAAGGTCTTCTTCCGTCTCTTCTATAATTCTCAGATTATGAGGACCTGAAGGGATATCCGCCACATTTTCATAATCAGAGTATCTAATTGCAAATAATCCTTTATCTCCCAATGGAACCTGAGCTCCTTTTGCTCTCCCTACAAAAACCTCTTCTAATTGATCCCACTCATTATGCACATTAATAATGCTCATATTTTGCTATACCTCCACAATAAATTATTAAAATCTTTTTGTACTGATTCGTCTTATTCCCAATATAAGGTTGTACATTCTAGGCATAACCCCCTCCTAGTAAAGCTAACTGCTAATTAGCTTCTTTCGATGCAGCTGCATAGAGATATTTTACAGCTTCCTCAATATCGGGCTCTTTTAACTGCATATCCTTTATCTCATAGTTTTTTGAAATAATTGAGATGGCTTGAGCAACCGATAAATCATTTTTATTAAATAAAAAACTTTTCCTAAATCCCTCATCTTTGAGAAGCTTGAGTCTGTTGTCATTTAGTTTATTATCTTTATCATCAAGATCCAGCGTAAGCACATGCCCAGGATTAAAGTTATTTTTAAAAGCAGTTACTGTATTATCAAAAATAACCTCACCCTTGTTTATCGTAATAATTCGATCGCATACTTCTTCTATATCTTTCATATCATGCGTAGTCAGGATAACTGTTGTTTTCTTAGTTTTATTTATTTGCTTAATAAAATTCCGAATTTTAGCTTTTACCGCTACATCTAAACCAATAGTTGGTTCATCTAAATAAAGGATTTTAGGATCGTGCAACAAGGCCACTGCTAATTCAGCACGCATTCGTTGTCCAAGACTTAATTGGCGTACAGGGGTTCTTAAAAATGGCTTCATCTCAAGCAAATCCACATAATACTCAACATTATTTCGGAATATTTTGGGGTTGATTTTGTAAATTTTAGCGAACAAATCAAAAGTCTCTTCCATTGGAAGATTCCAATATAATTGTGTTCGCTGACCAAAAACAACTCCAATATCCATTGCATTTTCCTTCCTATTCAGGTAAGGTTCCTTTCCATTTACCTTGACTAAACCTGAAGTAGGAACAAGAATACCTGCCAGCATCTTAATCGTAGTTGATTTTCCAGCACCATTTGCACCAATATACCCAACCAATTCGCCTTCTTGGATATTGAAGTTTATATTGTTTACTGCCTTTTTAATTTCATAATTTCTCGTTATGATTGATTTCAAAGAAGCTGCAAAACCCTTTTCGCGTTTAAATACTCTGAAATCCTTTGTTACATTGCTAACCTCTATCAATGTTGTCCCCCCTAGGATCCAGTACTTTTATAATGATTAACCCCGACAAACCAAAACTTATATGCGAGAAAAAAGCAAACAATTCCTACAATTGGAGATAAATACTGGAAGCTGTGATTAAAAAAAATAAAATCCTTCTTTGAAAGAAAGTGTTGCACTGGATAAAAATTAATAAAAGCATAGGGTAGGATAAAGGTCAGAATAATCTGGATTGTTTTGTTATAGATGGTAATTGGGTATCGTATAAAGTCCTTTATTTGAAAAAAAAGGACTTCCCTTAAACCTTCTGTTTCCACAATCCAAAATGACGGTACTGATGTTACAATCAATCCAGCCGCTTGTATTAAGGCACCACTAACAATTATCACTATTAAGAAACATATGTCACCTCCTGTTAATGTTTGATTTAAGTTATTAAAACAAATTACGATTACACCAATAGAAAGGATAAAGTGAGTAATATAAGCACTGTTAAACTCTCGACAAACCAGATACAAAAAACTATTTAAAGGCTTGGTTAATACTTCATCAAACGAACCGTTCTTTACCATATTGCTTAACTGAGTAGTAGCGTTAAAAAAGAAGAATCCGGCAATTGCATATGAACATAGATTTAATGAAAATAATAATAAAACTTCATATGCTCCCCAGCCATTAATGGTTTGGAACTTTTCTATCAACAACCAAACAATTAAAAATTCGGCTCCATAAGATGCAAATTGAGCAAGCCCGCCCATTATAAATGCCTTACGGTTTTCAGCTACTCCCATTATTCTTAATTTTATATATTCTAAATACAATCTCGCATAGTGCATTCCTCATCCCCCATGAATCACCAATTTAGTTTGAACCTTATACCACATGTATTTCTCTATGCAAATAATAAATGCTAACCACCCTATCTGCATAAGTAAAATGCTAAGCATTTGATGGATCTCATACTTCCCCAAGAAAATAGCTATTGGTTCAAAAAAAATAAATCTAAAAGGAAGAATCTGACACACCTTATATAACCAATTAGGATAAAACCACAATGGTACAACAGACCCTGAAAATAACTGAAACAATGATCCGATAAAAAAAGGGATATACCAAGAGGTTTCAAGCCAAAAAGCAAACAGTCCAAATATGTAGTGGATATGAAAAGCAATTAAGATTGCCAATATAAGAGTAATTGCAAATATCAGCGTATTCCCAAAGCCTCCAGATAAAGAAAAGTCAAAAAATAACCAAGTAAACGCTATAGATGGAATAGTTATAAAAACAGTTTGAAACAAGTTTGTTCCTAAATCTTCAGAAAATATATATCTTTTGAAATTTACTGGTTTCATTAAATCTAATATAATGCTTCCATTCTCCACTCGTTCAGCTATTTTTTGTCCTGAACCCGATTTAGTTAATGTCATAACAATTGAAGCAATTATAATGTAACTTATCATCTCTCCGAAATTAATATTACTAACATTTCCATTCCCACCATACAATGCCGTCCATACATTGATTTGAATGATAAGAAGCATAACGCTTGCTAAAATCGTAATATAAAAGTTAAAGCGAAATGCATAACGTTCTCGAAACGCTTTTTTCAAAAACTCTATATATAACGCCATATATATACCTCACTATGTGACAGAGTTTTTAATTATAAAATAGCAATCAAATTATATTTTTTGTATAATAATTGGTATAATACAATTAATTTCATTTTTGTTCTCATGTTTTTCTATATATATATTCATTCCCACCTTATTTTCTTCAATCAAGTAGTGCGCTCTCAATTCATTTTCAGATAGTGTGAATTCCACATTAAGTGACTTTTTATTTTCGTTATAAATAATTCTTCCTCTATTTATTGTTGAACCAAAACTTTTCTGTCTTTCTTTAGAACCGAAAAATGTCATTTTATTTTCATCTTCACTAAAGTTAATATTAATAATATCGTTTTTATGAATGCCCTCTACATTCTCAATACTTAAATGTACATACAGTTTGTTATCCCAGTTCAAATTCATATTGATCGGCTTTTTTTGATTATCTCTTGATGCATAATAAACATTTATGTCTGAAATACAATCAATACTTAAATTATTATTACTCTTCAATTTAAGTTCCTTGGCTCCTAACTCTAGTAAAGCGCTTTCAAAAGATATATTGAAAACTGAATTAAATAGTTTTTTAGGAACAATCCATTGATTAAAATTCCACATTAAGATTTGAGGAAACCGATTTAGAGTGTGACTTGTACTAGGTAAACTTACTTGATAAATTTCTTTTAATAGAATGTTAACAAATTCCACACAGTGTTCAGCATGAAACTTTTGGGATATTTGCAAGAAATCATCAGCATGAAAATTATCTTCTTGAAGTAATAAGTATACTTCCACCAAATTAATTAACTTAAAATGTGGAAGTTTATCTACGCTAGTAATATAGTCTCTGAATATTGATACACACAATATAATTAACGCGATATTTACATTAGGAACTAAGATTTTCTCAGATAATTTCACTGTATTCTCTAATAAATCACAATAAGTAATTTTTCCTTTAAGTATTGATCCGGACGTTGTGCTCATATTGTTTTTTACTGATATATCATTAATATCTTCAGGATAGGACACAACTGGAACGAACTTATGCAAATCAATAAGTATTCCCTCTTTTTGAAGTTCAGACAGTTCATGAGTGGTTTCAGTTTTTATTTCCATAAACCCCTGAGCAACTAATAACTCTTTGAATTCATAAGGATTACGCGCCAAAATATCAATGTCAGATGTCCCTCTTAAAAGAATTCTTCCATTTGTAATGTGATAATTACTAAATCCTTTAATAACAATAACTGGTTCCTCTATATTTTTCTCTAATTCCATTAAAAAGGATCTAAATTGTTTATATTGATTAGTAATAGCTTGTAACTGTTCATTTATTTCTGGTATTTCCTTTGTACTATTTAGAAACTTTTTATAGTATGACTCAAGTTTATTTTTCATGACATGCTTTAACGTCAAATCCTGAATTATTTCATCATTTTCATTCTCGTTATCAACATGCACTTTATCAATCAATTTCTCTAATAAGATAAACTCTTTCATATACACCCCTATAACCAATTTAGTCTTTAAGAACCAAAATTTTTAATCACTACCTAATAATTAACAATATTTAATTTGAAATTATTATATTATGATCAAAAAATAAAAACTACCTGAATAATTTATCATAATTTCATATGTTTTTTATATATTAGATCACGTAAAGGCATCTCTCTATCAGTTCTTCATTAAGGCGTTGTCTCTTCTATGATTCACATGGTGTTCTTAATTCTTTATCATGTAAGTTGAAATGAAAGACATGCCATTTTTACTTACCGATGTTATCGAATACTTTAAATAATTAGATTTTATCTTGTTACGCAGAAAATATGATTGTTTATTACTAAATCCAATTTTACGCCGAAATTAGGCATTTACCTTATCTAGGGGGAATATCTTAATGGGGAAATACATTTTTCAAAAAATGAGGCGATACACTTGGGATACTTCGTTAATGTGGAACCGGGCGTAAAAGTATTTATAGAGGACATCAATCCGAAGGGAAATAAAACGATACTTTTTATTCATGGGTGGCCGCTAAACCATAACCAGTTCGAGTATCAGTTCAATTACCTTCCTAAGCTCGGATATCGTTGTATCGGAATGGACTGGAGAGGATACGGTAATTCGGATAAACCATTCGACGGGTACAATTTTGATAGATTAGCAGATGATGTCCGCATGGTTATTGAGGCTTTACAGTTAAAAAACATAACACTGGCAGGTCACTCTACTGGAGGTGCGATATCGATTCGTTATATGGCTCGCTACAAAGGGTATGGGGTATCTAAACTTGTCCTAATTGACGCTGCCTCTCCATCAAGCGTTCCACAAGAATTTGCAAATAAAATCATCGAAGATACAAATCATGACCGCCCACAAATGCTACAAGACCAAACGAGTTCTTTTTTCTTTCAGTATATTTCCGAACCAAAATCGGATTGGTTCTTTTTAATGGGATTACAAGCGGCGAATTGGGCAACTTCCGCCATTATGGTCACGCTTAGAGATGAAAATGTTTACAACGATCTTAGTCAGATCGATGTACCCACATTAATTATTCACGGAATTCATGATAAACTCGTTCCCTTTGCCCAAGCTGAAGAAACACATAAACTGATCAAAAATTCCATGCTAGTTCCGTTCCAATACAGCGGTCATTGTGCTTTTTTAGAGGAACGCGATAGATTTAACCAATTATTGTCTTCCTTTGCATAACGAATCGGATTAGCCGCACCATGAATCCCCATAAAACACTAAAAAACTCCTTGCACACCAAGGAGTTTTTGTCATTTCATCTCTCACATTTCTAAATATAAAACATGTAATCCGTTTTCTTATTATCCTCATGGTACGTAATTAAATCCTCGAGGGAAGTGGAATCAAGCACCTCAGCGATACTATCGCGAATGCGTAACCACAAATCACGCTTGGCTGGATCATCCTCCTCAGTGAAATCAACTGGTGAAATTGGTCCTTCCAACACACGAATTATGTCCCCTGCCGAAATGGTTGCAGCTTCCCGAGCTAAAATGTACCCACCGTAGGCGCCGCGAATACTTTTTACTAATCCTGCGTTGCGTAATGGTGCAATAAGCTGTTCTAAATAATGCTCAGAGAGTTGATTTTTTTCAGCAATACTTTTTAGGGAAGTTGGACCTTCGCCGAATTTCATAGCCAACTCCATCATGATGGTTAAACCATAGCGTCCCTTTGTGGAAATCTTCAAAGAAGCCACCTCTTTCAATTTTCAAATAATCTTTATATAATAAGCTTTGGTTTATTAACAACAGAAAAGGAAAACTCCCTATTCCTATCATTAATCTATGTTTATCGTAACATAAGTGTAGCCCATTTGGAAAATAAATAACATGAAATGTTTGGTTTTTGACTCTAATTAAAATTAGTGGTTGCCAACCAAGTTGATGGAAGGCTGCAGAACAAAGGTTTTTCCGATCGTTGTTAAAACCAGATTTCTTATAAATATGACAATCTTATCGTTAAAATCTAGTTTTAAATACGAACGTTCCACTTCTCCAAAATCCTTTGTTCCTTCGCGAATTGTGGCCTTTGGCAACCACTAATTTAGATATCGAGTCAGTTTTACACAATAAAATCTATAATTCATTGTTATATTTGGACTGCTTTATGATAAGATAACGACAGCACTATATTTCAACAAGGAGGAACACGTAAATGTCAAAACCAAACAGCCAAACAAGAGTTGTTGTCGGTATGTCGGGAGGCGTCGATTCCTCAGTAACCGCATTATTGCTCAAACGCCAAGGCTACGATGTCATCGGTATTTTTATGAAAAATTGGGATGACACTGACGAATTTGGACAATGTACTGCTGAGTCGGATGCTGAAGATGTAAGACGTGTCTGCGAGCAGATCGACATTCCTTATTATACAGTTAATTTTGAAAAGGAATATTATGATAAAGTCTTTGCCTATTTTCTTGAAGAATATAAGCTTGGTCGTACGCCAAATCCTGATGTAATGTGTAATCGGGAAATAAAGTTTGGTGAATTTTTAAACAAGGCAATGGATCTTGGTGCTGATTATGTAGCAACAGGGCACTATGCTAGACTAGTGCATGAGGATGGTATCTATAAGCTGCTTCGGGGTGTAGATAACAATAAGGATCAGACCTATTTCCTTAATGCACTTAATCAAGCACAGCTATCCAAAACCATGTTCCCTATCGGACATTTGCCTAAACCAGAGGTACGTAAGCTTGCAGAAGAAGCAGGATTATATACAGCGAAGAAAAAAGATAGTACAGGCGTATGCTTTATCGGAGAACGTAATTTCCGTGAATTCCTTAGTCAATATTTGCCTGCCAAGTCTGGAAAAATGATTGACATTGCAACAGGTGAAGTGAAGGGTTCGCATGATGGCTTAATGTATTACACCCTTGGGCAACGCCAAGGTCTTGGAATCGGTGGTTCAGGCACTGGGGAACCATGGTTTGTGGCGGAAAAGGACTTAGAAAACAATGTCCTGTATGTTGTACAAGGGGACAAGCATCATAGCTTGTATTCTAGTGGCTTAACTGCATCAGGAGTGAACTTTATTTCAGGCAAAAATCTACTTGCTGATGGCCCATTAAAATGTACAGCTAAATTCCGTTACCGTCAGCCTGATCAAGGTGTGACTCTTACTGCACAACCTGATGGCACTGTAAATGTTGCTTTCGATGAGCTTCAAAAGGCAATTACCCCTGGACAAGCTGTTGTATTTTATGCGGGTGAGGAATGTATCGGTGGTGGAACCATAGAGGTCGCGCATAAAATTCCGGATCCAGCAGCACATTAATATTTTTGCAAATAAACAAAGTAGAAAATCTGTAGCATTTACCTTGATGGTATTTTGCTGCAGATTTTTTTGATTTAATCTCTTATAAGATAAATATACATTTATTTAACTGCCAACAGCCATAATAACCACAATGAAGAAAATAATTTTTCGTATATAAATGAAAGGAGAGGAGGGATCAATTTTGCAGCAATTTAATGACGTATTAATTCAAATCTTGATTTTATTAGCGATTTCAATCAGTGTTATTGGAATAGCCAAACTTATCAGGCAACCTTACTCAATTGCACTAGTTCTTGTTGGATTACTGCTAGGGGTAGCAAATATCCCTTTTTTAGAGGCTGCTGAAACCTTCATTACACAATCACACGTTTTTCAGGCTGTTGTAATCTCTTTATTCCTGCCTATCTTATTAGGTGATGCAACACTAAAATTACCCTTTAAGGAACTAAAGCAACAACGCAAACCAATTTTTCTGTTGGCCTTTGGTGGAACATTATTATCTTTCATTGTTATTGGTTGTAGCTCTTATTACATTCTTGGTCTTCCCCTTATTGTCGCTTTCACTTTTGCTGCTTTAATGAGTGCAACAGACCCTATTAGTGTCATTTCTCTTTTTAAATCATTAGGTATTTCCAAAAAACTGATTACTATCATCGAAGGGGAATCATTGTTAAATGACGGAATCGCTGTTGTACTGTTTCAAATTTCAACAACTTATTTTTTAGCTTATATAGAAATGGGCTTAAGCGGTTTAGGTAGTGGAGTCTTGCTCTTTTTGAAGTTTAGCATTGGCGGTATACTCATTGGTTCAATTTTAGGATTTTTATTTTCTCAAATTATTCGTGTGTATGATGACTATCCACTAGAAATTTCCTTTTCTATCCTTCTTTTTTTTGGCTGTTATTTTACAGCAGAGCATTTCCACGTTTCAGGTGTTATCGCCGTTGTTGTTGGAGGTTTGATTTTTGGCAGCTATGGTGCAAATATAGGCATGTCTGAAACTACCAAGGTAAACATCCATTCCTTTTGGGATGTTGTTACTCTTATTGCAAACTCATTAATTTTCTTAATGATTGGTTTAGAAATTAGAAACATAGACTTTTCAGACAAGTAGAAGCTAATTTTGTTTGCCATAGTCCTTGTCTTAATTGGTAGAACTATTGCTATATATGTGAGCTTAGCTCCACTCAAAGGCTTCTTAGAGAAATGGAAAGTAATTATTAATTGGGGTGGTTTAAAGGGGAGCTTATCTATTGCACTTGCATTAAGCTTGCCACACTCGTTTAGTGGGAGAGAAAATATTTTAGTATTAACATTTAGTGTGGTTCTGTTCTCACTTCTGTTCCAAGGGCTTACTTTAAATCTAATTATTAAAAAAATGACATTGGCTCCTTGCGAAGAAAGAACAAAACCACATTGACATCTACTTTAATCTCATTTCTTCCGTCTCAACTGTTGATTATATTTAATTTTACTTTCGTTTCCTTGCTCTGTTGCCTCATAAAACACTTGGCCCTCTAGCTGAGTAGGTAAATATTGCTGTGGCACAAAATGACCATCATAGTTATGAGGGTACTTGTAGCCAACATGACCAAGCTGTTCCGAGCCCTTGTAATGTGCATCACGCAGATGGAGTGGAACTTCAGCTGATTTGAGTTCGTTTATGCTTGTCATTGCTTTGGAAATTGCCATAATAACGGCATTTGACTTCGGACTTTCTACTGCGAATAAAATCGCCTGCGCAATATTCAGCTTGCCTTCCGTCCAGCCGTTATTGTGATACGCCTCTAATGCGCTTGTTGCCTGTACCATGGCTTGTGGATTAGCAAGCCCAATATCCTCACTACACGCCGCGATCAGACGACGAATAAACGTCATCGGGTCCATTCCCAGCTTTTCTACACCATAAAGACACCAAAACAACGCAGCATCACTAGAACCACGAATGCTTTTATGAAAAGCAGATAATACATCATATTGCGTAGACTCGTCGGCCTTAACGATAGGACGGCGTATACATTCCTCTGCCACATCCATCGTAATATGTACAGTCCCATCCTGCATGGGTGGTGTTGTTAACGCAGCCAATTCTAGCGCATTTAAAGCACGACGAATATCGCCGTTTGCCATCGAAGCAATGTGCTGTAGCGCTTCCTCCTCAACTTGAAGGGACATGAAACCTAAGCCACGCTCTGTATCCTCTAATGCCCGTTTCATCGCGGCATAGGAGTGCTGACTTGTTAATGCCTGTAGCTGAAATAACGTAGAACGACTTAGTAACGCGCCATTAACATAATGAAAAGGATTTTCTGTCGTAGCCCCAATAAAAATAATTGTTCCCTTCTCAACAGCAGGTAGCAATGCATCTTGTCTAGCGCTATTAAAACGATGTACCTCATCTAGAAACAAAATCGTCTTTGTGCCATATAAAGCTTTGTCTGCCTCTGCCTTTGCAATAACCTCGCGTACGTCTTTTACAGAGGCATCAACTGCATTTAGACGAACAAATTCACCTTGGGTTTGATGAGAAATAATATGAGCTAATGTTGTTTTCCCACAGCCTGGTGGACCATATAACAAAATAGAAGACACCTGATCTGCCTCAATCGCACGTCTAAGCAGCTTGCCTTCCCCTACAATATGTTCTTGTCCAATGTATTCTTGTAACGTAGTTGGACGCATGCGATCTGCAAGCAATCTTCCTACGGGTTGTTGATCACCTTGATAGGTAAATAAATCCATTCTATTCACTTCCTTATCTTTTGTATTTTATCACATGTAAAGTGAAAACAGCGAGAGCAACACTTAATATTCTAGGTGGTAAAAAACACTTATAATCATTCTTTCACTGTAAACTTGATTGGAAATATGAGTTAATATAGATGTCGGGGCCGACAAGTTTTGAGGAAAGGGGCTGATTTTAAAATGTTTTCAACAAGTGAGGTGGTCTCCGTTTAATTACGGAGATCCCAGTTAATGAAATAAGGGGCCAACAAGGGTCCCTTATTTTTATAAAAAGCGCGAATATCAATTCCTCATATCTAACAATGAGAATAGAGTCATTTTTTCTTTTTGGAAGATGTAGGTAATGTTGATGTGGATAAATGTGTGTAACCTATGCTATAGTAGGAATTATAAAAATAAACGCAAAACAGATGTACAAATTAACGAAAGGGGGAGTTACGACATGCCAACTTATTTGATGACGCTGTCAACACGAAGACAACAAATTGAGGAGGATTTTGATCGTGAACTACAAAAACGGGAGAGAAGTGCTTCCCCCCCGATTATTAGA
Source organism: Paenibacillus turicensis (assembly GCF_017873435.1). GTDB lineage: Bacteria > Bacillota > Bacilli > Paenibacillales > Paenibacillaceae > Fontibacillus > Fontibacillus turicensis. Next base: position 180,947 of record NZ_JAGGKG010000005.1, read on the forward strand.
GGAGCTTCAGCAATATATTCAGGGTGAATTACTTTATATTCCTAAACAAGAACAAGCGCGTACACCTTGGGGAGAACTCAGTGGCTCTCGCCTAAGTCTAAATATTCGTAATCAGGAAATTTATGATGACTATTGCAATGGGCAATCTGTCAAAGTATTAGCTACAAGCTATCATCTTTCAGAAGAAAGTATTCGTAAAATCATTTCCAAAATGCGTGACTGTGAAGCAACAGTAGCTCTAGCCTATACTCACGCTTGACTATTAAATATGAAAATTAAACAAAAGGGATAGACTTACACTACAAAGTCTAATCCCTTTTTTACATTTAATCCACCTTTTAAACTCAAGGTCTAGCTATATTATTTATTTTTAAGCAGGAATATGAACGTAGCTTGGCACTTGTTTCCCATGTAATATCCACAACTCATGTAGTGCGCGTGTACAACCAACGTATAAAAGCTTGGCATCCTGCTCACTATAATGTGCTGTGTCTACATCTGTCACAATGACCGCATCAAACTCCAGTCCTTTAGACAAATAAACAGGTAAGACAGAAATCCCTCCGCGATATTCACCACGGTCTCCATCAATCAAGTTAACCTCAATTCTAGAGTCAATGAGGAATGAATATAAGCTTCTTGCTTCTGCTAAAGTTCTTGTTAAAATTGCGGCAGTGCGATAGTCACCTGACATTAACTGCTGTAGATTTGCTAACACTTGGGCTTGAACAGCCTTAACCTCAATTGGCTTTAATAACACTGGATTCCCACTCCGGAAAACTGGAATGGCAAGTAAATCGGTTTTCACCCCAGATTGTAAAATATGATTTCCATAATCAATGATTTCCATCGTGGAGCGATAGCTACGTTTCAAGGCAAAATAAGAGGTTTCTTCTGGCTGAAATAAGCTGCTCATTTCTTCCCACGACTGTATCCCTTTATAGTAATGAATCCCTTGCGAAAGATCACCAAGAATCGTAAACGAATGTCCCTTCACAAATTGATCTAACACTGCAATCTGAAACGGAGAAAAATCCTGTGCTTCATCGATAACGATATGGTCAAAGGTTTGGGCACTTGTTATCTCATTTAGCTTTGTATACAAATGAAGCATTGGCGCAAGGTCTTCTTCCTTAATGACGTTCCCTTTTAGATTCCCTTGCGTTTGCTTCCATATTTCCGCTGGAATTCCTGACTTTAGCTGTGGTAAGCCAAGCTTAACTCCTTTTTTCACTCCAAATAACTCCTGATAGATCGCTAACGGTGTAAGCTCTGGCCATTTTTTTGCATAGGCCTTCTCACGTTGCTGCGCTTTTTTCTTGCGCTCCTTTAGTTCATTAGCAGACATCGATTTTTTAAGCTCCATCTCAATCCAGCGATGAATACGAGCTAACACACGCTCCTTGCGTTTGGCAATCGGGTAATGACGATATTCCCCTTCAAACCAAGCTACAATCTCCTCATAACTTAATACAGCACCATCCCAAGGCTCAAATGAGAGCTTCGGTACACATAACGTATCTAGGGATACAATAGCTTCATCTATTAGGTTTTTAAACTGTATTGAGCCTTTAAATCGTCCTGATAGTTGCTCATCACCACGTTCGTGCTTAACATGATTTTGATCAAACCAGTTCGTCCATACCGAGGAATCATCTACTGCCACCTCATCTAGCTCCAGCAATTGTGAGGCCCAATCCATAAATGTACCTTGACCAATATCACCAACACCTAGTTCAGGCAGGACCTCAGAAATATAATCAATAAACATCATATTTGGTGCAAAAATCATCATTTTTTCGGCTGACATCTGTTCCTTATATTGATATAGCAAAAAGGCTAGCCGGTGAAGCGCTACTGTTGTTTTCCCACTTCCCGCTACACCTTGAATAATTAGAGCTGCATTACGTGGTCCACGAATAATTAAATCCTGCTCCGCTTGAATCGTCGATACAATATCCCGTAAGCGATTATCCTTGTTTTCTCCTAAACGATATACCAAAAATTCATCAGATACCGCAGGCGCCTCACTGTCTCGGTTAAAGGTGTCTGCAATACGCTCCAATTCACCCTTACGCACAATGATGTTACGCTTTAAGTGAACTGAACCGTTTATTTCACCCTCTGGAGCTTCGTAACTAGCCACCTCTCCCCCTGTAAAGGAATAAAACAAGCTAGCTAGTGGAGCACGCCAATCTAACACTAATGGCTGGTTGCTCTGAGGATCGTTTACGCCTCTCTTTCCGATATAATAAGGATGTAAGCCTTCACGATCTGTTTCAAAATCCAATCGCCCAAAATAAGGCTCCTTGGCTGATAGCTCTAGCTGCTTCATCTGCTGCTGTCGCATATCCTCCAATACTTGCTGGGTAAAATCTGAACCCGTATATTCGGGTATGCTACGTAGTGAAGATAGCTGTGTATCCATCATCTCCATCGTCTGCGTAAGCTTCTCTTTTTCTTCTTGATAGGCACTTTGAAAATCTGCCACTTTCAGTTACCTCCTAAGGTTTATTCCTTCCATATACGTACAGTATAAAAGCAAAAGGAACTCCATTATACACCTTGGGTTTGTTAAGCGCAAAGCTTTTAAGTAGAAAATAAAAGTGTTGAATACTTAGTCACTTATAAGCCAAGTTTTAGCAATCTCTGGATCATCATAATATTGAATGGGGACCAAAAATGAATAGTTCTGTTTCCTTAACATTTTACGAAAACGCCACTTATCCCAGAAGGACAACCCTACTATCGCAATTTTTTTCGAGTGATTTTGTAAGTAAATCATGTTCTCAAGGAACTTGTTTAAGACAGCATTCGTCAACTTTGTTTTGTAAAAATCAACCCAAATATTTAAGAGGCGGTTTTGGCTTGATATAAATTCCTCTTCATCTTTCATTAATTTAAACAACGAATCCTCATTTTCGTAAAAGCTCCCATATTTCAAGCAATGTAATTCCCCACCTTTGTAATAGTAAGGAAATAAAGAACCTCCTGGTGATTTCATACTAGACATCGTTCACCCCTCCTTAAAAACTATATAGTGAATATAATTCGCCGCTTAATTTTTGTTCCCTTTTGTTATTTCAGTCTTTAAGCTTAGTAATTTGGATTTATTAAATAAAAAACCGCTTATGAAAAACTGAGTGCTAAGTCAGTTCACTTCATAAGCGGTTTTATGTTCTTTTATTTTTTTGCCAACAAATCACGTACAGCCACACTTGTCATAATCAAACCCACCGTAGGCGGAACAAAGGAAATGCTCGCAGGAGGTTGCTTTGCCTTACGAATCTCAGGGGCATTCGGAGACACAATTTTTTCAGTCACATCTACTCTAGGCTTAACAGGCTTTTCAGTAGAGAAAACGACCTGAACACCTTTTTTAACGCCGAGATCCCGTAGCTTGCCACGAATGACTCGTGCCATCGGGTCCATATGGGTTTTAGAGATATCTGCGACCTCAAATTTAGTAGGGTCCATCCGATTTGCCGCACCCATACTTGAAATCATCGGAATCCCACGCTTGCGACATTCCATAATGAGATGCACCTTGTAAATAATGGTGTCAGATGCATCTAACACATAATCAAGGTCATATTGGAACAACTGCTCATACGTTTCTTCCGTATAAAACATATTAAGCGCAATCGTTTCGCACTCTGGATTGATTAGCTTTACACGCTCACACATTAAGTCCGTTTTCTTTTGCCCCACTGTGGAGGTTAAGGCGTGAATTTGACGGTTCACATTCGTGATATCTACAACGTCTTTATCAATCAAAATAATACGTCCTACACCCGCACGAGCGAGGGATTCAACCGCAATTGAACCCACTCCACCAATGCCAAGCACTGCAACGGTACTATTTTTTAAAATTTCAAGTCCTTCTTGCCCAATGGCAAGCTCTGTTCGTGAAAATTGATTCAGCATTTCGAGGTAACTCCTCCTCTATATTATGAGGGATTAATTTTTAACTGGTTCTGGTTTTTTAGCCACTTTAATATGAAGCTGCTCCAATTGACCTTTATCCACTTCGGATGGTGCATTCATAAGCAAGTCGGTTGCACTTGCTGTTTTAGGGAATGCAATCGTTTCACGCAAGTTAGTTACACCTGCTAACAACATCACCAAACGATCCAAACCAAACGCCATACCACCATGTGGAGGTGTACCATATTCAAACGCATCTAACAAATATCCAAATTTGTCTTGCGCTTCTTCTGGAGATAAACCAATCGCCGCGAACATTTTTTCCTGCACATCACGTTTGTAAATACGCATAGAACCACCACCAACCTCATATCCATTCAGAACAAGGTCATAGGCTTGTGCAAGAATTTGCCCTGGATCAGTGTCAAACAACGCTGCATCTTCATCACGAGGACGTGTAAATGGATGGTGAAGTGCTACATAACGTTTTTGATCCTCATCCCACTCAAGCAATGGGAAATCAACAACCCACGCAAATTTAAATTCATTTTCGTTAATTAAGCCAAGCTGACGTCCGATTTTTAGACGCAAGTTACCAAGCACATCTGCTACTACTTTTTTGTTATCTGCGGAGAACAAGAGCAAGTCGCCTTCTTCTGCACCAGTACGTTCTTTTAGCGCTGCGATTTCCTCTTCGTTAAAGAACTTCACGATTGGACCACGGAATTCGCCTTCCTTCACTTGAATCCAAGCCAAACCTTTAGCGCCATAGCGAGCAGCAAATGGACCTAAGTCATCAATTTCCTTACGGCTCCATGTTCCACAGCCTTTAGCATTCAATACCTTAACTTCTCCACCCTTTTCGATGACAGAAGCAAATACTTTAACACCACTTGTTGCTACGATGTCATTGACTTCAATAAGCTCTAAGCCAAAACGTAAATCTGGTTTATCTGAACCATATTTGTTCATTGCCTCTGCATACGTTAAGCGTTGGAATGGCGTTGAAACTTCAATGCCTTTTGTTTCTTTAAAGACACGAGATACCAATTGCTCCATCATGGATAACAATTCATCTTGGGTTAAAAATGATGTTTCAATATCCACTTGCGTAAATTCAGGCTGACGGTCCGCACGCAAATCCTCATCACGGAAGCAACGTGCGATTTGATAATAACGTTCGATTCCACTGACCATTAGCAACTGCTTATACAATTGTGGAGATTGTGGAAGTGCAAAAAATTCGCCTTCATGCACACGACTTGGTACTAAGTAGTCACGTGCACCTTCTGGGGAGCTTTTTGTTAAAATTGGTGTTTCAACATCAATAAAGCCTTGCTCATCTAAGAAATCGCGGAATACTTTAGACGCTTTAGAGCGAAGTGCTAGTGTACGTTGCATTTCAGGACGACGCAAATCTAAATAACGATATTTTAAACGTAAAGATTCATCTACCTCAATGCCATCCTCAATGAAAAATGGTGGTGTTTTTGCCGCGTTTAACACATCAATTTCAGTAACACGAACTTCAAGCTCACCTGTTGGCAAGTTAGGATTCACCGTTTCAGCATCACGTTTTACGACTTCACCTTTTACCGCGATGACATATTCACTACGAACCTTGTCAGCGATACCAAGCGCATCACCAGAATAAGCTGGGTTAAAGACAACCTGCACTAAGCCACTGCGATCACGCAAATCAATAAACAATACTCCACCTAAGTCACGGCGAGTTTGTACCCATCCATTTAATACTACAGTTTGTCCAATATGTTCGGCAGTAATTGTACCGCAACTATGTGTTCGTTTCATGTAATTCTCTCCTTAATATATGTTTGGTTGTTAGGCTCTATTTAAAATTTAGCACTTGACAATGTCTGGAGGGTGGTAGCTACGATCCAGAGCGTTCTTGCGATTGTTGTTAAAATCATATTCCTTTTATTGAAGTAATTTTATGGATGGAATTTGATTTTAAGAGACAACCTTCAGAATCCCTCTGTCTCTTCGCTAGTTTGGGTTGGTTGTCAAGCAATAATTTCAAGATCGAGCCGGTTTTTTAGCTCAAAAAAATCAAAACCTGACGCCTGCTTATTTTTGTTGTCCTAGCTCCTGAACAAGCTCAGCTAGTTTAACTGTACGTTGCTGTCCTGTTTCCATTGCTTTTAGGGCAATTTCACCACAACTTAGCTCATCATCACCAAGGATCGCAGTATATTTCGCCTTCATGCGGTCTGCGGATTTCATTTGAGCTTTCATCTTTCTGCCTAAATAATCGCGGTCTGCTGAAAATCCTGCTTGACGAAGCTTAAATAGCTGAGTATTCACTTCCGCTTCTGCAGCTTCACCTAATGCGATGAGGTATATATCTAACGGTTGCTCATTCGTAGCAGCTACCTGTTGTTTTTCCAGAATCAGCGCAATGCGCTCAAGTCCCAGTCCAAAACCAATCCCTGGCTGCTCAGGCCCACCAATTTCACTCACTAAGCCATTATAACGACCACCACCACCAACAGTAGCGACATTCCCTGTTTCATTCGCCTTATATTCAAATGCAGTAAACGTGTAGTAATCTAACCCTCTCACCAAGCGAGAATTAATGACATATTCTACACCCATGCTATTTAATAACGACTTTACCTTCTCAAAGTGTGTGCTGCTTTCTTCGTCCAAGCTATCCAAAATAGATGGGGCATCCGTAAACTTATCTTGATCCACCTTACAATCAAGCACACGAAGTGGATTACGTTCAATGCGAGCTTGGCAATCCTTACACAATGTTTCTTTGATTGGATTGAGGAAACCTAACAGCTTTTCACGGTACACAGCGCGACTTGATGGGTTACCTACAGAGTTTAATTCTACCTTTACGCCTTCTAAGCCAAGATCACGGCAATATTGGTAGCCTAGTGCAATCACTTCAGCATCAAGACTAGGGTCGGCTGAACCAATCGCCTCTACGCCAAACTGATGGAATTGACGTTGACGACCTGCCTGAGGTTGCTCATAACGGAACATCGGTCCCATATAATATAGCTTCGATATATCAGGGTCACCGTATAGCTTGTTTTCTACATAAGCACGAACAACACCAGCAGTGCCTTCCGGACGAAGCGTCATGCTCCGATCCCCTTTATCTAGAAACGTATACATTTCCTTTTCCACAATATCTGTCGTTTCCCCAACACCTCTAGCAAACAACGAGGTTTGTTCAAAAATTGGAGTGCGAATTTCGCGATAGTTAAAGCGACGACATAAATCTCTTGCTTTTTCTTCGATAAACTGCCATTTTTCCACAACCCCTGGCAATAAATCCTGAGTCCCTTTTGGTTTTTGAAAATCCATGATAAGACCCTCCCTTTGTAGTCTAAGTGTAGCTTTAAGCTTTAGTGTTTATTAATTTTAGCAACAAAAAAACTCCCGCCTCTGTCAACTTGCAACAGGGACGAGAGATTATTTAATGTAATCACCCGTGGTACCACCCACATTCCGAACTAGCCTATTCAGAAATTTAGAGTCACGTCCTGAGACTGTGTATGCCCTAAAATCTAATATCACTTGTTCGCTCATATACGGTTAACGCCCGTTTACGCCTAACGTCTACTAAGTCATCAAGATACTTACACTATCGCCCTTATCAGGCAAATAGTTCGTACATTGTACACCTTTCGTCATTAGGTTCTCGGAGAGGTCTTTCATTCAATCATCACCAGAATCCTTCCAGCCAAAGGGATTCATCTCTGTGGATGTGGGGTTGAATTACTTTTTCCCGTCATCGAATTTAGATCATAATCATAATTAACATCATAACTATATTGCTTGATTGTATATGAAGCTCTGTAGTAAAGTCAAGCACTAAAGAGTTGTAATTTTAACTTTCACAAAAAAAGAAGGTCTTATTCCCATTTAAAAAAGCGAAGTGAAATACAAATACATAATGCTCCTATGACTACCATGACTATAATAGGTATAATTACCCCTTCTATAGGTAAGTTAAGTGACGTTGCTTTGAGCAACTTAATGCCTTGTGTCAATGGGAGAATATCCGCTATCTTTTGCAGAGAGCTAGGCATCATCTCATAGGGTAACGTTGTTCCTGAGAAAATAAGCATTGGAAAATACAATAAACTAGCTATGGCCCCAGCAATTTTAGGATTAGGTGCAATCCCACCTACTAATAATCCAATACTAAACATCGATAGCATCACAAGAAGATATGCGCCTATAAACCGAAGCCATGAACCATAAAATTGAAAATCAAAAAAAATCAAAGCAAACAAATACAACGCAATTAAAGAAACAATAGAATAAAGCGCATAGATTGCAATTTGCACCATTAAAATTAGGACAGGACTAACGGGTGTTACTTTAAAACGCTTTAAAATCTTTACATTACGATAATCAGATACAACGATAGGAAGTCCCATAACTCCACCTGCACAAATCGCAATCGTAGAAATTGCACCAAAGGACTGTTCTAAGAAAGTATAGTTTGCGCCTGTAAAAGCAGGCTTATTCCCAAATAATGAACCAATAATTACCAATATAATTATAGGCATAAATATTGCAAATATTAGCATATCTATTCCGCGAAGAGATAATTTAAGCTCCGTTTTAAATAGTGTATTAAATGCCTTCGTATTGATGGTCATATTCATCCTCCTCACTCGCAAACCATAAATAAGCATCTTCAAAATGTTCATAAGGACTCATTGCAATTGCTTCTTGAACCGTACCACAAAAGACGCTTCTTCCTTTTTTCATAATCAAAATTTTGTCACACAATGCCTCTACCTCATCCATGAAATGTGACGTTAAAAACAAGGTCACTCCAAATTTCTTCAATTCAATTAAGCTCTTCCATACATCACGTCGCGCTTTGGTATCGAGTCCAGTGGTCAACTCATCAAAAAAAATTACTTTTGGATTAGATATCAAAGCCAGTACAATAAAAAAACGTTGCCTTTCTCCACCTGACAGTTCACTAACTAAACTCTTTGATTTATCGCCAAGACCAAATTGCTTTAACAGAAAAGCATAATCGACATGATTTTTGTATAACGAAGCAGTCACCTCACACAGCTCTGAAACTTTGATCTTATCCTGATAATTAGACTCCTGATACTGTACGCCAACATCTTCAAATATTTTTTTTCGATGCTTTTGAGGATTCATACCTAAAATGCTGACAGATCCATAGTCTTGTTTTTTCGTGCCTATAATACATTCAATCGTTGTACTTTTACCTGCACCATTGGGGCCTAATAAACCAAAAACTTCTCCCTTCGCAACACATAAATTAAGATTTTCAACTGCACTGACAGCCCTGTATTTATCTTGTTTGTAGTATTTAGTCAAGGCTGTCACTTCGATTGCCATTTCCATACTTTGCGCCTCCTTTTTAGTTGCAACAAAACAATAACACCAGAACAAAGTCTGGTGTTATAATGGAGGGCTTGGTTTATCAAACTTCTTCATTTCATACAGTAATAAGCTCATATTATGGGCATTTTGCTCGGTATCCTGTAAAGAAGTCAACAACTGATCACATACTGTAATAATATCGTCACTTGGTGTAGGCGTATCAATGACCTGTCGAATGTTGACCCTAGTATGCTCATACTGAGATAATGCATTTAACATTCTTAAAATAGCGGAAAGCGAATAATTAGCACAACGTAATGATGAAATCAATTTTAGTCGTTGGAGATCCTTAGCTGTATATACGCAATAACCATTATGTTTACGTTTGATCGTTAATAATCCATTCATTTCCCAATTTCTTAATGTGTCAATGGAGATACATAAATAATCCGCTGTTTGTTTTCTCGTTAAAGTCCCTGAAGCTAATTGTTGTTCATTTCCATTAATTATTTGCTCTGCTATTACAATTGCTTCTTCTGCATTACGTTGTTCGCGTTTAATTTGCCCAAGATACTTCAATGTTAATTCAATCGCTTTATCATAATTCCTTGCTGCTGCACATTTAATAATGGCAATGACTTGTTTTCGTAGTCCATTTTGGATAACTTCAATTTTGAATCCAGTCCTTATTAGCTTCACTTGCTGTAAATGAAGATCAGTATATATGCGGTAACCATTTTGCTTGCGCTCAGGCTTCGATATAAAACCAAGCTGCTCATACAGTCGAACTGTATTGGGATGAATTCCAACACAATTTGCAACTTCAGAAGTTGTGTATGTATTCAATGCATCACCTCATTTGTACTTATAATAATAAAACATAACTAGGGTCTGGTGTTATAGTGGAGGGTTTGAACTTAAAAACTAAAAAAGCTGAATTTGGGCAGAAAAAAACCTGTCACCAACGGGGTGCAGGTCCAAAGGTAATATATTAAAAGGGGGTCATGTGTTTATTATAGCCAAGCAATGTTAAAGCAACATGAATGTAATATTACAGTTATATTACAAAATTAGTTTTTAGCACAATATTAGGCTCAAAACCAAAATTAGTGGTTGCTAACTTCAGGGGGAAAGCAGCTACGGTGCAGAGGGTGGCTTCGACCCCTGTTACAGCCTTGATTTTCTTGAATTAAATATTTATCGATGAAAAACAGGCTGTAAAGGCGGACGTGTTCACTTCTCCACCATCCCTCTGCCCCTTCGCTATTTTGGCTTCCTCTCAACCACTAAATTTCTAAGTTGAGCCCAATATTATTTGGCATAACGTTATAACGCCTCCACATAAGCACCTAATGTTCTTAGCTTAGAGATAACTTCATCATACTGCTCATCTTTCGCTTTTGCACTTAACACATAACGTAGTGAAGACAAATCGCCTTCATCATTTATGATATCTCCTTGTAACCCGTTGTCCTTAACGCCTTCTTTAGTATCCTCATTACTTGAGGCATTAACATCATCATTATTGATTACAAAGGGAACCGTTCCCTGCGTTGAGGTCGTACCTGCAAAACCACTAGATGGGATCATTCCACCTGAAGCTGTAGAATTTGCATTTTGAATCGGTGCAAATGGCACTAACAAGTTCGAGCTACGTCCAATGCCCTTCTCTAGCTTCCCCACCTCAAGCTGTTCAAGCCCATAAGGAATTAAGCTACTTCTAGCACCTTCAGCTTGATCTTCACTGGAAAAATAAGCCTGAATATGTTTAGACATAGATATCTCTCCTTTGTAGTTATAAAATCATAAAAATACTATGCTTGTTATTACCCAAAAGGAGTAGCTTTATAACTTTAGTGCAAAATCGGCGAATAGGAATGCTTCGTTGTTTTAGAATACATACTTGTTGAGCGTAGTGAAAATAAGACAGAAGGCTTAACATCCGAAGCAATTAACAGCATTTCTTCTCCCGCCGTCATTGTCCCCAGTATGCAAGCCTCCTGTAAGGTTGAAATCTCATGTAAAGAGGACAGGTTCATCCATTGTGACTGTATAGCACGACGCATAGCTAATCATCCTTTAAACATCGATTTGATCATAGATCACTATTAGCCATGTCCTCTTTGATTGTAGATTATACTGTATATCTTTCAGTTTAAAATAGTCACTTTAGCATGATTTACAGCTGTGTATACTTTAATTTGCTTTCGTGTCCAACACTAAGGTGACAGGACCATCATTCACAAGGGAAACATCCATATCTGCTCCAAAAACACCGGTTTCTACAGCAAGTCCCTTTTCTCTCAGCAAATTATTAAATTGCTCGTACAAAGGCTCTGCATGATCTGGTTTAGCCGCAGCCATAAAATTAGGGCGTTTCCCCTTACGAACATCACCATACAATGTAAATTGTGAAATAGATAAAACAGCACCGCCACAATCCAATACACTGCGATTCATCTTGCCTTCTTCATCGCTAAAAATACGTAAACCAGAAATTTTCTCTGCTAAGTATTGGGCATCCTGTAATGTGTCATCATGGGTGATGCCTACTAGCAAAACAAGCCCTTGCTGAATACTGCCAACAACCTCATTATTCACGATAACCTGTGCTTGCTTGCTACGTTGCACAACGATTCTCATAATTCACCTGTACTTTAGCCTTTCTTCCACCATAATCCATAATGCATATTGCATAATTATCTGTTTAACATAGTGACCCTAATTTCAGTCTAATTTGCTGAGCTTCATTCATTCGCCCATTTGTCATAATTTCGCTTTATTGCATAATTCGGTGAACCGTATAAACATCCTTCACACGTTTGATTTTTTCAACAACAGCATGTAAATGCTCTGTATTGCGAATTAAAATCGTCATATGCACTAACGCCATTTTATTTTTATCCGAACGACCAGACACTGCTGACATATTTGTTTTACTTTCAGAAACCGCCTGTAGAACCTCATTTAAGAAGTTGCGACGATCATGCCCTGTAATTTCAATATCGACACTATAATTAGCTTCAACTGCATTTTCCCATTCAACTTCGATGACACGCGCTGCCTCTTCCCCATCATTAGCGGTAGGTATGTTAGGACAGTCACTCCGATGGACAGAAACCCCACGTCCACGCGTAATGTAACCAATAATGTCATCCCCAGGCACAGGATTACAACATCGTGCAAAGCGAACAAGCAGGTTGTCGATCCCTTTTACAACGACTCCATTGGTAGGTCCCTTACGATGTGTTGGTGCAGGCTTAACTTCCTTCACTTCATTGGTCAGCTCAATATAAGAAGCCTCATCTTGCTCTTTGCGTAGCTTCTCAGTCAGCTTCGTTACAATTTGAGCCGCAGTAATCCCACTAAAACCAACGGCAGATAACATATCATCAACGTCATTAAAGGAATATTTCTTTGCAGCCTCCATTAATTTATCATCTGACATATAGCCGGATGGCTCAATGCCCATACGTTTGAGCTCACGTTCAATCGCTTCATAACCCTTTTCAATGTTCTCTTCCCGTTTTTCCTTTTTAAACCACTGTTTAATTTTACTGCGTGCATGGGAAGACTGAGCGATCTTGATCCAATCTTGACTTGGTCCATACGAATGCTTAGAGGTCAAAATTTCAACAATATCACCCGTTTTAAGTCGATGATCTAACGGAACAATCCGTCCATTCACCTTTGCTCCAATTGTACGGTTACCAACCTCTGTATGAATGCGATAAGCAAAATCTAAGGGCACAGAGCCTGTAGGTAGCTCTACAACCTCACCAGAAGGGGTAAATACAAAAACTAAATCAGAGAAAAAGTCCATTTTTAGTGATTCAACAAATTCATGCGCATCTTTAGCTTCATGCTGTAGCTCTAATATTTCTCTAAAAAATGTAATTTTATTGTTAGGGGCTTCAATGCCTTCTTTATACGCCCAGTGGGCCGCAATCCCGTATTCTGCCGTTCGATGCATTTCTCTTGTTCGAATCTGCACCTCTGTAGGCTCACCTGTAGGTCCTACGACAGTCGTATGCAGAGATTGATACATGTTTGCCTTAGGCATCGCAATATAGTCCTTAAAGCGTCCAGGCATCGGCTTCCATAAGGTATGAATAATTCCGAGTGTGGCGTAACAATCCTTTATATTGTCAACAATGACGCGAATCGCAAGCAAGTCATAAATTTCGTTAAATTGCTTGTTTTTTGTTGTCATTTTTTTATAAACACTATAAATATGCTTTGGTCTGCCTGATAGGTCTGCTTCAACACCCATTTCATCAAGCTTCTCTGTAATTTTAGAAATCACCGTCTCGATAAACTCCTCGCGTTCTGCACGCTTTTTACGCATTAAATTCGCAATACGATAATATTGCTGAGGGTTTAAATAACGTAATGAAATGTCTTCCATTTCCCATTTAATCGCTGAAATACCAAGACGATCAGCAATCGGGCAAAAAATTTCTAACGTCTCATACGCGATTCGACGTTGGCTTTCCTCAGACTGATATTTTAACGTTCTCATGTTGTGCAGACGGTCAGCAAGCTTAATAACGATCACACGTATATCTTGTGCCATCGCAATAAACATCTTCCGATAATTTTCATTTTGCTGCTCTTCTTTGGAACGAAATTTAATACGCTCTAACTTAGTTAAACCATCCACTAATAGCGCACATTCACTCCCGAAATGGGTCTCAATCTCCTCTAAGGAAACTGTAGTATCTTCAACGACATCATGAAGTAGAGCAGCAATAATGGATAACACATCCATTTGCATACTCACTACAATATCTGCTACTGCCAAAGGGTGTAAAATATATTGTTCACCTGATTTACGAAGTTGGCCTAGATGTGCACGATCCGCAAACTCATATGCCCTTTGAATACGATCCAGATCCTCTTCTTTTATATAGGTGGACGCCTTATCAAGTAATCGCTTAATGCCCATTGAATACGTTTCGTTTCCTTTCTGTCAGCTTAGCCGTTTTTAGATTTCCTATAATTATGACTCTTACGCTCTTTTACGTCAACTACTTGGTTAAAACCGACTCCTAATTCTAAAAAATTTTCATTTATTTGATTAATTAACTACTAAATTTCTATGGATTGTCAAAAATATACCTAACATGACACATTTTTATGTTGTAAATTGTCTCAAATATCTTTAAGCTATTAAAGGAGTTTTAACCGTGAGTTAATATAGATAGAGGGAGTGACACTTTTGCAACGTGAAATTCAAGTTAATCAAAAGGTGCCATTTGCACCTGGATTCCTGCTAAGCCTGCAGCACTTATTTGCAATGTTTGGCAGTACAGTGCTTGTACCTAACCTTTTTGGCGTAGATCCTGCAACGATCTTGCTCATGAACGGAATTGGAACTTTGCTTTACATTTTAGTTTGTAAGGGGAAAATTCCTGCATATTTAGGCTCAAGCTTTGCATTTATCGCTCCTGTTATGGCTGTTCTAACCAATCATAAGGATGCGGGGAATGGATATTCCCTTGCTCTTGGGGCATTTATAGCAACAGGGATTGTCTTCCTTTTAGTTGCATTACTAGTTAAATATGCAGGTACTCGTTGGATAGACGTCGTCTTCCCTCCAGCAGCAATGGGTGCCATTGTTGCATTAATTGGATTAGAATTGATCCCTGTTGCCGCTGGTATGGCTGGTCTCATCCCTGAAAATGCGGGTGATACAACTTGGGTTGCTAATCCAACTACAATTACCATCTCATTAGTAACATTAGGAGTTACATTGCTAGGTGCAGTCCTATTCCGTGGATTTCCTAAAATCATTCACATTTTGATCGGGATTGTCGTTGGTTATGGACTTGCTTGGTATTTAGGTGAAGTTAAAGTAGAAAATATAAGCAACGCACAATGGTTGTCCATGCCAACCTTTACGACACCTCAATGGGATGCTTCTGCAATACTTACCATTCTTCCTGCTGCACTTGTTGTCATCGTTGAGCATATTGGTCATCTACTTGTCACAAGTAACATTGTTGGTAAAGACTTAGCTAAAGACCCTGGCTTACATCGTTCCTTAATGGGAAATGGGGTTTCAACCATTTTATCTGGTTTTGTAGGCTCAACGCCTAATACAACCTATGGAGAAAATATTGGGGTTATGGCGTTAACGAAGGTATACTCCATTTTTGTTGTTGGTGGAGCAGCGGTGATTGCCATCGTATTATCCTTCTTTGGTAAATTCTCAGCCGCCATTTCAGCAATTCCTCAACCGGTAATGGGTGGCGTTTCATTATTATTATTTGGAGTTATCGCGGCATCAGGACTTCGTATATTAGTTGAACAAAAGGTTGATTTCTCTAAAGCTACGAACCTATTGCTCACAAGTACAATTCTAGTCATTGGATTAAGTGGTGCAAAGCTCACTATGGGTAGTGTTGAGCTTAAGGGGATGGCGCTTGCTACTGTCGTAGGTATTTTGCTTAGCCTCTTGTTTAAGCTAATCGAGGTGCTTGGCTTGTCTAATGATAAGGAAGAGGCTTCACATTAATTAAAACATTAATAGAACATTAAAAAAGGCTTTGAAGCTAATTACGCTTCAAAGCCTTTTTATGATAAATTGCTAGGGACAGCTCTACTTTAGGAAATCAGTGTTTGACACTAACTTTAGGATAGATGCTACGTTCCAGAGAGTTCTTACAATCGTTGTTAAAACCAGATTCCTTAGAATGGAATCATAGATACAATCTGGTTTTAAAGACGATCTTCAGAATCTCTCTGTCTCTTCGCATGTTTGGGTAGACTGTCAAACACTGATTCATAATAGAGCTTCAATAAAATTTATAAACGTAAAGGCTCTACGCTTAGTATGTCATCAAAGTGTAGACATCAATATCTTTAAGCTTGTCACGACCATGTAACTCAGCTAATTCAATCATAAATGCCGTTCCAATCACGTTACCACCAAGCTTTTGAACTAATTCAATGGAGCTACAAATCGTTCCACCTGTTGCTAGTAAATCGTCAGCAATCAATACATTTTGTCCTGGCTTGATCGCATCTGTATGCATAGACAACGTATCTTGTCCATATTCAAGACCATAACTCACATCAATTGTACTAAAAGGAAGTTTTCCCTTTTTGCGAATCGGTACAAATCCAACCCCTAACGCATAAGCAAGTGGTGCACCTACAACAAATCCTCGCGCCTCCGGACCAGCGATAAGATCAATCTTAAGATGGGAAATCATATCCTTAATTTCATTAATCGCCATGCGATATTTTTCACCATCATTTAGCAAGGTAGTAATATCCTTAAAACTAATACCTGGTTGCGGAAAATCTGGCACGACACGAATATGCTGTTTAAAATCCATAAATATATTCCTCCTAAATAGTTGCAAAAATCAATATGTCAACAATATATTTAGCTCTTAACTAAATTTAGGGCTTGATAAGGCTATAGAACAACTCTCTGTACCGTAGCGGTCTCTTTCGCTAGCATTCATGCACTATTTTTCGTAAAGAACCCAATCTATTTAAGCATATTTTTGCTTTAACATCCAATCTCGAATACGAGCAACCTCACCATTCACCATAAGCTGCTCAACTTCAGCTAATTGCTGCAGATGAATAAAATGTGTGGATGTTTCTAATGCACGTTTTGATGGAGCGGGATTAATTCTTATCTCTCCTTGCTCCCAAGTAATAAACTCTAACTCCTTAAATACTTCTAATGCCATACTTAACATGCGTCTAGATAACCCTGTTTTTTTACTGATATAAGGCAACAGCTCATTTTCAGAAGTAGTACTCACAGACCTTATCATCGCATACAACTCTTTAAAATGCTCTCTAGTTGGTAAAATGACTTGTTCTTCTGGTTTATGAACATCATGCAACAAATAAATACGCTCTAAGCTACTTAGCTTCCCTTGTATATAATGCCACGTTTTTGCCCCAGTTGGAAGATGCATTATAAATATTGTTGTCACTTCTGCTAAGCTCATCCCTTTTGCAATGTCATTGCTTGGCAAAAGCCCTTCCTTCTCATCATAAATCCATAAAGAATAATTAGGCAATTGGTTTTGTCTAAATAGATTTTGAAACCCCGCTTGAACAAACACAGCATTTTTAGCAGAAGCATTTACACCACTGGCCTCCAGCTTTTCAGCAAGCTGCTCAAGCTTGAGGTGCGCTGATTTTGTATGACGGTAATCAAACACCTGAATATGGGAAACCGCAATATCCTGAATAAATAACTGAGGTTTACGCTTTCCATTCCATTCATTAATACTAACCTCAACGACTAAATCAAGCGTTGCATCCTCAGACAATAAATAGGCAAGATTTCCTTTATTAAAGGCAATTGCTTCAATTGTACACCCTTGCTGGGCAATGAGTAGCTTTAGATGCTTATTATCTTTTCCCATTTGACGGCTTTCTAACAGCTTAGCGCCACGTATTAACAGCTTAGGGCAAGGATTATTCATCCCAAAGGGAGCAAGCTCCTCCATATGCTCGATGGTCTCTATCGTTAAATCAGACACATTACAAGCGATATCGACCTGCATCGCAGGGGTAAAATGGGCTGGAGTTAGTATATGATGTGCATAGCTGTTTAACTGCTGCTCAAACTGCTCTAGCTGGGCTACTGCAAGCGACATCCCAGCAGCCGCTGGATGACCACCATAGTGATCCATAAGCTTACTGCAAGCCGTCAATGCCTGATAAATATCAAAATCTGGAATCGAGCGAGCGGAACCTTTACACATACCAGTTTCAGGATCAATTCCAAGTACAATAACAGGTCGATAATATCGATCAAGTAGCTTAGACGCGACAATCCCAACAACACCCACATTCCAGTTTTCCCCTGCCACAACAATAATATCGGGAATACCACCCTGCGCTGCTTTCTCTTCTACCTGCGCTACGGCCTCTATCAAAATTTCCTCGACTAACAGCTGCCTTTGTTTGTTTAAAACATCTAATTCCTCGGCAATCGTCTCTGCTTGCTCCATATCCGAGGCAGTCAAAAGTTCTACTGCTCTACTAGCATGACTCATTCTTCCACTTGCATTAATTCGTGGAGCCAGTCCAAAACCAACCTGCACTGCATTTACTATGTTTTGTTGATTTCCAGATATCATGAGTAAAGCGCGAATTCCAGGAAAACTTGATGTATTCATTAACTTTAAACCATAGGTTACTAAAATTCGGTTTTCATCTCTTAATGGCATTAAATCAGCAATCGTTCCAATTGTGACGAGTTCAATCCAAGCTTGTGGTGTATGTTCACCTAATAAGGCTTGTGCTAGCTTATAAGCCACACCTACTCCTGCGAGTCCTTTAAAGGGATAGTTGCAATACTCTAGCTTTGGATTAATAAGACTGTAAGCCTTAGGGAGCACAGCAGGTGGCTCATGATGATCTGTCACAATCACATCAATCCCTAATGAATTTGCATATTCAATTTGCTCTACTGCACTAATTCCTGTATCCACCGTCACGATTAAACTGTAACCCTGCTCATGAAACTGCTGAATTGCATGAATATGTAATCCATAACCTTCCTTTGAACGGTGAGGGATATAATAATCGAAGTCCGCTCCTAATTTACGCATGAGATGAATCATTAGTGAAGTTGATGATACGCCATCCGCATCATAATCACCATAAATTAATATTTTTTCCTTTTCCAGCAAAGCTTGCTTAATTCGGTCAACAGCCTCACGGACTCCACTCATAAGAAATGGATCATGTAATTCAGTTAAGCCTCCGTACAAAAAGCTTTTAGCCTGATCAAAATCTGTAAACCCTCGCTGATATAACAATGTACCCACAATATGTGGCACATTTAACTGATTAGATAAGAAAAAAGCTTGCTGCTCATCTATGGAGCCAACTTCCCAATTAAATTTAGGATGAAGCAACTACGCACACCTTCCTTCATACTGAAGCCATTTGCATCATGATAGATTACGATATGACTGTCATTTTTCTCTGATTACTGAATTAGTGTGGGCATATCCGCATCTGAATCCTCATGGTTACTTTTATAAGGATAACCTAATGCATACGGGACAATCTCAACATTAACCTCACTAATATGTGAGAAACGATGTAACAGGAGCACTCTAGCACGGTTTGCAATTTCCTGTGCCTCAAGCACTGTAATCCTTGGGTTTACACTAATTTTAACTTTGACAAAAATATAATGTCCCTGCTCCTGAGCGATGAGCTCATCTACCAAAATGACACCATGTACACGTTGAACAGTTTCAATTAATGGCATTACATTTTCTACAGCTCCATTTACAAGCTCAGGTACATAAATTGCAGTAACTAATAAACGGTAAGCACGCCAAAATAACAAGCAAGCTACAACAATAGCAGCTAAAGCATCCAAATAAAGTAAAGCAAAAATATCCATTGCTTGACCGAGCATGGAGCCAAAAACACCTAGCAACACAAAAATAGAAGTATACAAGGAATAACGGTGATTCTCAATATAATTTTGCATGTTTTGTTTGTTCTGCTTCTTTTGCCGGTACTGATATTGAAATACAACTTCCTTTAGTGCAATAGACAATACAACTGCAATTCCCGCAATATAACCTGGGGCTTCAATTTCTTCTCCTATAATCGTTGTAGCTGCGGTCATAATCATCCATAATCCACCTACAATAAACATGGAGCAAAAAATAACTGCAATAAGTGGATCTATTGCTTCCTTAGTACGGTATCTAAGCATTTGTTTGGATGGAGCTTTAAGCTTTAATTTCTCCGCTACAGCAGCCAGTGCATCTGAGGCTGAATAAAGTGCACCTGATAGCAATGTAAGACTGTTGAATAGAAGTCCTATTGCGCCTTTAAATAAGGCTAACACGATGTCACTTACAATTCCAAACCAAGCAGATGAGTCATGTTGTTCGCGGTTCATAATAACCCTCCCAAAAAACAAAATAATGCTATAAAAACGATAGGGCCGCATCCCAATCGACGCGGCCCTATCCTGCCAATCTACCTACCTAAACTAAACAGTCGCTTTGGACGGTTTGCCGGATTTATTATTATTTTGTTTACTTTTAAAAATAAACCAAAGTGGGCTTGCGATAAAGATCGTAGAATATGCTCCAAATAAAATCCCAATCGTCATAGCAAGGGAGAACATACGGATAGATTCTCCAGCAAAGAAGAACAGGAACAATGCCGCGATAAATACAGTTAACGCTGTATATAAAGAACGCATTATTGTCTGGGAAATACTATGGTTTACTAGCTCGATTAAATCTTGACGAGTTTTAATTTTAGCGAATCGTAAATTTTCACGAATACGGTCAAAAATAACGATCGTATCATTAATCGAATAACCAATAATCGTTAGAACAGCGATAATAAACGTTAAATCAACTTCCCAACGGAAGACAGAGAAAAGAGCAACAACAATAAATGCGTCGTGTAACAGCGCAATTACAGCCGCTAAAGCAAATCTCCATTCAAAACGAATACTTACATAAACAATAATCCCAATACAAGAAATGAGAACTGCTTTAATTGCATTTGCCGCTAATTCTTTAGCCATTTCAGTATCTACTGTGTTTACTTCAAACGAAGCTCCAGCGTCTAGCTTTTTGATCTCTTCTTTTAGCTGATGATCATGATCAGGACTAAGCACTTCAGTGAAACGAATGTTTAAGCGGTTATCGCCTTCTGTATATTCAACTCCACGAGTTAATCCTAATTTTTCAACGATCGGTTTTACATCATCTGCAGATAAATCCTTGGTTAAGGAGATATCTACGTTAGATCCCGCTTTAAAGTCAACACCATAATTCAAACCAAAAAATCCGAGACATAAACCACCTAAAATCGTTAGAATAATCGACAATGTGAAGAAATAGCGACTAAGGTGTACATAATTTAATACATTTAATTTCTTTTTAAAGTTCACTGATTTCACTCTCCTTTACCCCGAAATATTTCGGTTTAAGCAACTTGCCTGATTTCAGCAAGAGGTTCAGCAAGAAGCGTGAGAAGTAAACATTTGTCAAAATACTTAACAGGATTTCAACAATCAATACAAGTGCAAAACCTTTAACCGCACCTGTACCATATGCAAACATAACCGCCGCTACGATAATGGTTGTAATATTAGAGTCCAAAATGGTTCGAAGTGAATGCTTACTACCAGACTTCACCGCAGACAATACGCTTTTCCCACTTTGTAATTCTTCACGAATACGTTCACTGGAAATAATATTGGCATCAACAGCCATACCAATCCCCAGTATAAGGGCTCCAATCCCCGGTAAGGTTAGCGTAAAATCAGCCAATACAAACACGGCAATTAATAGCCAAGTATGAACGATAAGTGCAAATGCCGCAAACAAACCAGGAATATGATACATAAATGTCATAAAGATGATAATTAAAACAGTTGCGATTAAACCTGCTTCAATCGTAGAAGTCAAAGATTGTTGACCTAGTGTAGCACCAACACTTTGTGAATATTTCTCGGTTAGCTTAAGTGGCAATGCCCCTAAGTTAATGTTATCACGCAGTTGTTTAGCTTCTTCTACTGTGTAGCTACCTGAAATAGATGCTGTGCCATCTGACAACACGGCTCTAACTACTGGATTAGACAACATATTTTCATCAAGGAAAATAGCAAGCTCTTTGCCTATCAAGCGTTCAGTAATTTGCTCAAACTTTTTAGCATCTTTAAGCTTTATTGCAATGACTGGTTGCTTTAATGAGTCATATTCAACCTTAGCGCCACCCTCAACAAAGTCAGTCCCAATCAACTCAATTTTGTTATATTGGTTTGGTTCCTTCTCTGTTCCATCCTTACTACGGAACGTAAGTGTCATCGGCTCTTTCATTTTCTCACGAACTACCGCTTCATCCGTCACACCCGCTAACTTCAAGCGAATACGGTTCGTTCCTTCGGTTGTTACGTCCGGTTCACTAGTTCCAAGTGCATCGGCCCGTTTCTGTAAGCTTTGTGCAGTTTGAACTAATGATTCCTTTGTTACCTTTGCCCCTTGCTCAAATGGTGTGGCTTCATACAAAATTTCAAATCCGCCCTTTAAATCAAGACCAAGATGTACATTTCGCAATAAACCTGGGGTTGTCCACACCATAATTCCAGTTGTAGCTAATACAACGACTATGAATGCGATGATTCTTTTTTTCATCCCGTACTTCGTACCCCTTTCAAATTCTCAATATTCCTATTATAGCCATGTCAGAAAAGACCGTCAATTTATCAAAAGTTGGCGTTTTTGTGTACTTTTAGACAAAGTCTAAAACAGCCTCACCATCACTTGGAGGGAGAAGCTGAATTCTGTCGATAAATCTATACGTTTTTTCAGTTAAAATTACATATAATTCAATCTGTTCCGTACATGGTTATATAGGGTCCCCTCTATACATAGAGAGTGTTAAATAGTTCATAAACTGAGTTGCTTTGAGTGATAAAATATCATTCACAAGCTGGTGTGTTCTAGGTAATTGTTGTTTTTTGTATTTAGAGGACACACAATTCCATATGTCTTCCGCAGTAACATGCTCATACCCAATGAGGTGAAATTCCTCCGCCTTGCTCTGGCATAAACCTAAAATGGCTTTGTCGAATTCTTCGTTGGTAATCATTTCATCTGACATGGTTATATGCCCCCTCTTCACTCACCTATAATACAATTCTACCTTAAAAAAATAATTCCTGCTATGCACAGATTCATAGTTTCATAAATTGAGTTCTAGGATCATGTCATGAATTTGGACAGGTCCAGCATATCTATAAATAAAAGTAACCTGTCCTGTTGAAAAGAGGGAAAAATGCGTGAATAAACAAACATTTATACAAGGTGCTATGATTTTAATGGTCGCAGGGGTAATTAATCGTGTATTAGGATTTCTTCCTCGAATTTTACTACCAAGAATTATTGGTGATGAAGGAGTGGGGCTATATCAGCTTGGATATCCTTTCTTTCTTGTCATCGTCACGATCATATCAGGTGGGATCCCACTCGCAGTTGCCAAGCTAGTTGCGGAAGCTGAATCACAAGATGATAAGCAAAAATCGTCTACGATCCTTCGCAACAGTTTAGTTCTTACTTGTGGTGTGGGTGCTTTATTCACTATATTAAGCATCGTATTTGCGCCTTGGGTCAGCAATCATATTTTAACAGATCCTAGAGTGTACCAGACATTTTTAGCGATGAGTCCAATGATCGTCATTGTCGCAGCATCTTCCGTGTATCGAGGTTACTTTCAGGGGAAACAGGATATGATCCCATCGGCATTATCATCTACGTTAGAAACGATTGCAAGAATCATTTGTGGATTATGTTTTTCTTATCTCATGTTACCGATGGGACTTGCTTATGGAGCGGCAGGTGCAATGTTAGGAGTCGTTGCGGGTGAAGCTGTAGGGTTTGCCGTATTGTTGTGGCAATATTCTAAAATGCGAAAACGTGAGGGGAAGAATATTTCTAAACCTAGCTTAGACTCAGAGGAATCTGAGCAGGCACAACCAATACAACAAAACAAATCTCAAAAAGCAGGTTTTCTCGCATCAATAAAATCATTACTAACGATTGCCATTCCAGTTACAGCAGGTAGGCTGGTCGGCTCCTTATCTTATTTGCTCGAATCCATCACAACAGCTCAAGCCTTAGCAATTGCAGGGGTTGCCACTGCCGTAGCTACTGCCCAATATGGCGCACTGCAAGGTATGATTATCCCACTCATTTTGTTACCAGGTGCTTTAACAGCATCGCTAGCTACTTCTCTTGTTCCCTCATTATCAGAAGCAAAAGCAAAAGGCGACGAAAAAACGATACACCTACGTCTTCATCAGTCACTTCGACTTGCGTTACTCACAGGTGCACCTTTTGCGGCAATTATGTATGTAATCGCTGAGCCGTTATGTCTAGTCATTTTTAATCATGCAGATATTGCAGGTATGTTAAGGCTGATTGCTCCTTTTGCTATTTTTATATATGCTCAGCCACCATTGCAAGCCGCACTACAGGCACTTGATCAGCCTGGGCGTGCTTTAATTAACACGTTAATTGGAGCGATAATAAAAATTGTGCTCATTTTTTATTTAGCGGTGAATCCAAGCTTTGGCATTTATGGTGCTGTCATAGCGATTGCTGCAAATATGATTATCGTTACCTTGCTTCACAGCTATAGCATTGCACGCAAAATTCATTATCATGTTCCATTTTTAGATATTATTAAAATCGTCAGTGCTATGTTTATTATGGGTGCAGCAGGAAAATTTATTTACGAACAAGTTGTCTCAGGTGCTTCAGCCGTATCCCAAATCGTTGTGGTGTCTGGGGGCTCTGCCATTGTATATTTAATTTTACTCCTATTACTTGGCATGCTTGATATTCATGATATTAAAAGAATTCCGTTTATTAAAAAGCGGTTTAATCATTAAGCTTTCAGGCTAATTGAACGGGATAATATCGGCTCTATTTAGAAATTAGTGCTTGGCAACGAATGGAGGCTGGTAGCTACGATCCAGAGCGTTCTTGCTATTGTTGGGTTAGCAGTCAAGAACTAATTTTAAGATTGAGTCGAAATATATATAAATAAAAAAGTGCTAACCATCAAAAACAAGAACATGGTTAGCCACTTTTTTTATTCTAATCGCTCTTAAAATTTAAGCCTTTGGATCCTTTAAATTAACGTAAATATCGCCTTTATAGTCTAAGGTGCAGAAAAATACTTCTTTAAAATCCAAAACGCCTTTGGATTGAAGTTGTTGTTTGAGCCAAAATCTCGTTTGACCAATATCCTCCAAATTTTCATGCTGTACAACTCCATCCATAATTAAAGGAATGGGCAAGGCACTATATTTTATGTTTGACAATAAGTAGCGGTTTCCATTTGTTTTTTTAAAGTTTTTACCAGGTTTTTTATCTGGTTTAGGTAACACACTTAATTGTCCACTTGTTTCTAAAACAGCGAACTCAACGTCATTAATGCTGCCAATATTTTGGGAACGTAACTGCATAAGCAAATCATCCAAATTATACCTTTGTTTTTTCATTTCATGTTGATTAATTTCTCCATGTTTAATAATGACACTTGGTTTGCCATCAACAAAAACTCTTAACTTACGACTATATAAGGAGAGCTGAGAGAGTGAGATTTGAACAACAACCAGTACAATGATCGGAATAAAACCTTCATACAGCGGACGAGACAAATCATCAATGACAAATACTCCAATTTCCGCAATCATGATGGAAATAACTAAATCAAAAATGGATAATTCTCCAATCTCTCTTTTCCCCATAATTCTCATGGAAGCAAAGACAGTAAAGTACATTAAAAGGGTACGAATCACATGGTTCAAAATATGTGCTGTCATCGTAAACCTCCACTTGCTAAGTATTTGGCTATAACAATTTCTATAGTGTGACCTGTTTTCAAAATATTATGAGACATGCTGTAATAACTAGCTACTTTGCACCATAAAATGAAGTATTACAATGATTGGAGGACATGTTATGCAACTTATTCGCCGACTTGCTTCATTCCGCCTAGAACACCCTATACTTTCTGGACTATGGTATGCCTTCTTATGGATGATGATGGGGGCACTTGTATTATCCTTGCTTCTGCAATGGGATATACTTGAAGAAATTAGTCTGCCTAATTTCACTTATATTATTCATGCAATTTCTCTTTTGATTGGTGGGATCGTCGCGGGTAAACGTTCATCGCGTAAGGGCTGGTATCAAGGAGCTGTCACAGGCTTTATGTATGGCATTCTTTTGATACTGACAAGCTTCCTTGCACTTGATAGCTCCATCACATGGTCTGATCTAACATTATTATTGCCAACGATGTGCATCAGCGCCTTTGGCGGGATGATTGGGGTCAACTTGAGTAAAAAATAATAAATGAATTTCTGTTTATTGTCCTCCTGTGGTAAACTATAGTCTTGAGATGGGAGACACAAGGAGGTTTCATATTGGTTATATTTCAATCCATGCCAATGATTTCGATGGTCACTACTTTTGTGACACTGATTCTCATATGGATAAGCACATTAAAAAATCCGTTTAAAGCTTTTTGGGCATTAGGAAAACAATTTATTGCTTCTCGTAAATTTTTGATTCTTGTCCTTGCAATGATTGGTGTACTTCTTATTAATAGCTGGGAACTTCAATGGGAAGAAGCGATGAATTACAGTGCTGATTTTACGCCACTCATATATAATCTTGAAGGTCATTTTATTCAAAACTTTCAACAACTATTTCATTCACAATGGCTTAACATTGTATGTGCTATTTTTTATGTTATCGTTTTTCAAGGTTTAATTATTGCTTCACTTGCGGTTTATGCCTCAGATAACAACAAAATTTCGATGTATGCAACCTGTTGTACTGTAATGATTAACTATATGGTTGCAATTCCCTTTTATTTGTTTGTTCCGGTCCATGAAGTATGGTCATATGCACCATCAGGTTCAATATTTTATATGCTTGAGGTATTTCCTAAATTTAACGAGGTTTATCGTCAATTTTCTGGTATTGACAACTGCTTTCCAAGTTTACATACCTCAATTTCAGTATCTATGGCTATTTTAGGTTTCCGTTCTGGGAATAAGATTTGGAAAATAGTAACGATGGTTTCTGCAGCTATTATCGTATTTTCAACCCTCTATTTTGCAATTCACTGGGTAAGCGATATGCTTGCGGGCTTAGTTTTAGCTAGTGTTGCAACAACGTTAGGAACAAAATGGGCAACACGCATTCATCGTGGTAAGGCAATCTCACATTCTTTATCGCAATAATAAAACCTTTGGATTTTAATCGCACATAAAAAAGCCACATTCGGAATGAAAAATAACTTTCATCCAGAATGTGGCTTTTTCGTTAAAACATTTAGCTGATGTTAATCGCGTGACTAATTGCACTACGTTCAAATGTAAGCTTAGTTACATCATTAACAAGTAAAACTACAGTCTCATTCGTGATTTCTTGGATTGTACCATGTAAACCACCAATAGTTACAATCTTATCACCCTTCTTTAACGTACTAAGCATTTGATTTCTTGATTGTTGTTTTTTCTTTTGCGGACGAATCAACACAAAATAAAATACCCCAAACATAAATGCAAATGATAAAACCATAGTAATCAAGCTACTTGATCCCCCACCTGCTCCTGCTGCTGCATACTGAAACATGAATATCCCTCCAAGTTATAATTAAAAGCCTTTGGTATTACCATGTAGGCCATATTGCTCAAAAAACTCATCCCGAAAATCAAGCAAACGATCCTCCCGAATTGCCTGACGCACCTGTTTCATCAAATTAATTAGGAAGTGCAAATTATGATACGAAGTCAGACGAAGTCCAAACGTCTCATCAGCTTTAATCAAATGACGTAAATAAGCACGTGAATAATTCCGACATGTATAACAATCACATTCAGGATCAAGTGGACCAAAGTCTCGTTCAAACTTAGCATTACGAATAACAAGCCTTCCTTGACTTGTCATCGTTGTCCCATTACGCGCAATACGTGTTGGTAATACGCAATCAAACATGTCAACACCACGAATGGAGCCTTCAATAAGCGCATCTGGTGAACCTACGCCCATCAAGTAACGAGGCTTGTTAGTAGGCAGTAGTGGCACTGTATAATCCAGCACCTCATACATTAAATGCTTAGGTTCGCCCACACTCAGTCCACCAATAGCATAACCTGGAAAATCAAGTGAAGTCAAATCCTTTGCACTTTGTTTACGTAAATCTTCGAACATCCCACCTTGCACAATGGCAAACAAACCTTGATCTTGAGGTCTTGCATGACTTTCTAAGCAACGCTCCGCCCAACGAGACGTACGCTCAAGCGAATGCTTCACATAATCATATTCGGCAGGATAAGGTGCACATTCATCAAAGGCCATCATAATATCAGAGCCTAACGCATTTTGAATTTCCATCGCCACCTCTGGTGATAAAAATAATTTATCTCCATTTAGGTGAGAGCGAAAATGAACGCCTTCCTCTGTAATTTTACGCATTTCACTCAAAGAGAAAACTTGAAAACCACCACTATCTGTTAAAATAGGGCGATCCCAATTCATAAATTTATGCAAACCACCCGCTTCACGCACGATGTCATGTCCTGGACGCAAAAATAAATGATACGTATTACTTAAAATAATTTTTGCTTCCATTTCCTTTAATTCTTCGGGACTCATCGTTTTCACGGTTGCTTGGGTGCCTACAGGCATAAAAATTGGTGTTTCAAAGGAACCATGTGGCGTATGCACCACACCTAAACGAGCACCAGACTGCTTACACGTTTTAATATGTTCATAGGTTATTGCTGCGCTCAATCTCATCATCCATCCTCTATTTAATAAATAAACATTGCGTCACCAAAGCTAAAAAAGCGATAACGCATTTCAATTGCTTCACGATAAGCAGCTAACACATGCTCACGACCCGCAAGAGCACTTACCAGCATTACTAGCGTAGATTTAGGCAAATGGAAGTTGGTCAGCATGGCATCCACCAAGCCAAATTTATAGCCTGGATAAATAAAGATGCCTGTCCAGCCACTAGTTTCTACAACGGGACCATCGCCAATTTGCCCCGCAACGGTCTCAAGTGTACGTGCAGACGTAGTACCAACTGCAATAATACGACCCCCACGTGCTTTCGTTTCATTTAGAATTTGAGCCGTCTCTTTAGACAACATATAAAATTCCTCATGCATGACATGATCTTCTATACGATCTACGGACATGGGTCTAAATGTGCCTAAACCAACATGCAGTGTAATGAAGGTAATTTGCACGCCCATATCTGCGATTTTCTGTAAAAGCGACTCTGTAAAATGTAGGCCTGCTGTAGGCGCCGCCGCAGAACCTTCGTGCTTGGAATATACGGTTTGATAACGCTCACGATCATCGAGCTTTTCTTTGATATAAGGTGGCAAAGGCATCTGACCAAGGCGATCTAAAATCTCATTAAAAATGCCTTGATAGGAAAACTTAAGCACACGCCCTCCCATATCACTTTCATCTTCAATGATTGCCGTTAGCTCATCACTAAATACAATCTCCGACCCTTTTTTTAGCTTTTTGCCGGGCTTCACTAATGCCTCCCAGCGATCTTCTCCTAGATCTTTAAGCAAAAGCACTTCTGCTTTCGCACCTGTATCCTTTTTCACACCAAACATTCTAGCAGGAATTACCCGTGTATCATTAAGCACTAAGGTGTCGCCCGGCTTCAAATACGATAATAGATCATTAAACGTATGATGCTCCGTCTCTCCAGTTTGCTTATTTAGCGTTAAAAGACGAGAAGCACTTCGTTCTAAAAGTGGCGTCTGAGCAATTAATTCCTCTGGTAGATCAAAATCATACAACTCTACATCCATAGTTTATCTTCATTCCTTAATTATAGTTACATTTTGATAGTAATGCTTCAATATATCCTCATAGCTATAACCTGCATCAGCTAAGCCTTTTGCACCCCATTGGGACATTCCAATGCCATGACCATAACCACGACCAACAAACATGAAATTATTACTATTATCAACCACTCGTGCTTGCTCCGCACCTAATATGACCATTTGCTTTGCACTTGCTGTCTGAGCTCCATTTGCAGTCATTACCGTCGATGTATTGACTGTAGTGCTTGTAGCTACACTATTACCAGCACCTTGTACAGTATACATTCCAGTTGGCACAATATCAAACAATGTGCTTGGTAAGCCACCTAATGCAGAACGCCAGCTATCAGGATACTTAATTTTCAAGTCTTTTCCGTCCGCAGTAAGCTGAAGCACTCGACCAGAAGGCCCTCGCTGGGATACTGTTAAATTAGAAATGGAGGCTGGAACAGCAGTCGTTAGCTTCCCTGTTAACGACTTTACTAATTGAGCAGAGGTAAACGGCCCTCGCATCCAGTCATATTCATTAGATTGAGCCACCGTCGCTAGCACAACGACCTGTTGACCATTATTTAATGTCCCTACGCCAGCAACATTAGATTGAATAAGAGGAAGTGGACGTACATTTACACCATTAGCCGTTGCTTTTGCATAAGGGAGTCCTGCATTGTTGGATGAACCTGTTAAGGTTACATTGTCTTCACGAACATAACCAGCTACACCACTTGGCATTTGTATATAATACCATGATTTTAACGCACTTTGAGACACATTATCCTCTTTACTAGGCACACTTGCAAAAACAGGGTCAACATTCCCCCAAGCCTCTGTAGAGTCTGCGGATACCCCACCACTATTAGAAGAGAAAATACCTTCTACTACTTTACCATTAGCGTAGATTACTTCACCTTCAGTAGCATCTACGGCAGAAGTAACACTAGCGACTTCCTTTTCAGTTCCGTTATACACCTGACTTAAAGTCGTATCTACTAAACCTGCTACTTTAAATTTATTTACCTTCATATTAAATTTTGCAAAGCTACGTGCAGCTACCGCTTGTGCTTTAAGGGCCTCCGCTCCCCATGAGCTAGGCACTTCAGCCGCAACAACAGAATACAAATATTGATTCATTGGTAACTCATTCACTAAAGCAAGTTGACCCGTAAGCACACTAATCTCGAAATTCCCACGATACTTGCGATTAGAGCGTTCTACCACCTGAGTTGGTAGATTACTAGAATTAGTAATACTTAAAATTGGGTTGCTCCCATAAACAGCATAATGAGACACTGGAGAGGGAGCAGACAAGTTAAGAGTTACCTCCTGATGACTTAAAAGTGCCATGGACACTTGATCAGGTGTAACAAGCGTTGTTCCTCCTCCAGCTTGTGCCACTTCAGCTTTGCGCCCAGCAAGCGAAGTATCATCCACTTCTCCACCTGCCCAGACTGCAAAGCTACTGCTATCCTTAACAGCAATATAAGCATCCACATTAGCATCCATCAGCTTACTTTGCATCGCTAACGCTTGATCACGAGAATTATATTGCCCTGCTTCGTAATAATATGGACCTTTTGCTGTTGCTTTTTGCCCACCTAGCTCACTTGCAAGAGTCGATGACACCCGAGTAGCAGCCGTATTTGCTTCTGCTTTACTGCCATAAGGACCGGTATAAATTTGATATACGTTACCTTGAGAGGTATTGGTCATATAAGCAACAGGCTTGTCTGACGTTGCTTGCAACTTTTTAATAGCGGCAGCAATGTTAGCCCAGTTAGTGCTTTGCATTGCTTTAACCTTAAAGCTATCAATACTAAATCTAGTTGTCTCATTATTGCTAGATTGAAGCCATGGCGAACCCGTAGGACCAATTTGCAATCCACCCTCACCTTTTAGTGTAACGACAGGAACGGTTAATTTATAATTGCTGTCTGTATTCACGAATAAAGCAACTCGCACATTTTCTTCATTAGCATGTGTAGTCACAGCAGGTATACTTGTCCACAACATTACAGCTGCAAGTAAGCTAGCACCTACAGCTAAAATTTTTCTTCTTTTCGTTTTCATCATGCACTTCCTCTCTGCATTAAAATATATTCTTTTAAAATCCACACTAATATACTCACCACTTGTTGATCATAAAAACTTTATTCTTAATTTCACATCTCAGGTAGAGGTAATCCTAAATGATGATACGCAGCAGCAGTCACTGTTCTTCCTCTAGGGGTCCGCTGAATAAAACCAATTTGCATCAAATAGGGCTCATACACGTCTTCAATCGTCTGACTTTCTTCCCCAATCGTCGCCGCAATCGTATCCAGGCCAACTGGCCCCCCTCGAAAGCTAGTAATCATCGCATTCAACATTTTGTGATCGATTAAATCAAGCCCCATCGGGTCAACCTGTAGCATCTTTAACGATTCCTTGGCAATATCAGGCGTAATCATGCCGTCTCCACGTACTTGTGCATAGTCTCTTACCCGTTTCAGCAAGCGGTTAGCAATACGAGGGGTCCCTCTTGACCGAAGTGCAATTTCATCTGCGGCATCGCCAATAATTTCGATTCCAAAAATATCTGCACCACGTGAAACAATGTAGCTTAGCTCCTCCATCGTATACAGCTCTAATCGGCTAACAACACCAAAACGATCGCGGAGTGGCGCAGATAACAGTCCTGCACGTGTAGTAGCCCCAATCAATGTAAATGGAGGCAAGTCTAGCCGCACGGATCTAGCACTTGGGCCCTTACCGATCATAATATCCAGCGCATAATCCTCCATAGCAGGATACAAAACCTCCTCTACCGAGCGATTTAAACGATGAATTTCATCGATAAAAAGCACATCACCTTCTTGTAAGTTCGTTAATAGTGCCGCCAAGTCGCCAGGTCGTTCGATCGCAGGGCCTGAGGTTGTTCTAAGGCTTACTCCTAGCTCATTTGCAATAATGTTCGCAAGCGTCGTTTTACCAAGCCCCGGCGGGCCATATAGCAATACGTGGTCTAGCGCTTCCTTGCGCATTTTGGCTGCCTCAATATATATTTTCAAGTTTTCCTTCACTTGATTTTGTCCGATATACTCCGCTAAATAACGAGGGCGAAGACTGAATTCAACCGCCTGATCCTCCATCATCAGATTCGCAGAAATTATGCGATCATCCACCTATTTTTCCTCCTCTCTTTCACTTATGAGCCTGCATACAGCAGTTTAAGCGCCTTCTTCATGACAACATCAATGCTATCGTTAGCAGAAATCTGATCATGCAATTTCTTCCATGCCGAGTCAAGCTCTGAATCTGTATACCCTAGCGCCTTGAGGCCTTCTCTTGCCTCTTGCCAGCTAGAGCTAGACTCTTTGGCACTCGCTTCCACAACAGCAAAGTCATCAAATAATGAGGGAGCCCCCATATCCTTCAATTTATCTTTGAGATCTAGGATCATCCGTTGTGCGGTTTTTTTCCCGATCCCAGGTAACTTAATTAAGAAATTAATATTTTCTTGATGAATCGCTGCGATAACGGCATCAGGATTGCCACCGCTTAAAATCCCTAAGGCAACCTTCGGTCCAATTCCAGAAACCTCGATAAGCTTACGGAATAAACGTCGTTCCTCTTGACTCGTAAAACCAAATAATAAAATGGCGTCCTCACGTACATGATGATGCGTATAAATCGTTACCACTGAGTTAGGTTTCGTGCTTTTTGCACTATAGTAAAATGGATTAGGACAATAAACCTGATAACCTACACCTTGCACATCAAGCGCCACATAATCAGCTTCAATGTACGCTACTTCCCCCCGTAAAAAATCAATCATGATTTTAATACCTCATTTATTTTAGAATTTAGTGTGTATGAATGTGCATGACAAATCGCTACTGCAAGTGCATCTGCTACATCATCTGGCTTAGGTATCGCTTGTAGCTTCAAAAACATACGGGTCATTTCCTGAACCTGTTTTTTTTCAGCTTTTCCATACCCAACGATCGCTTGCTTCACCTGCATAGGCGTATATTCTGCAATGGGTAAACCTTTTTGCTTTGCAGCTAAAATAAGCACCCCTCTAGCCTGACTCACAGACATCGCATTGGTGACATTCCGATTAAAAAATAGCTTTTCAAAGGCAACCGTATCTGGTTTATATTTCTCTATCAATTGTACCATTGCTTCATAAACATGCAGTAGACGCTCCTCATCTGGTGTATGTGCCTCTGTCTGAATACAGCCATATTGAACGGGAGTGATTTTATGTCCCACTTTATCTATAAACCCAAAGCCCACAATGGCAATCCCCGGGTCAATTCCTAATATTCTCACGACTTTTCCTCTCCCCACCTTCAAGCTAACCGAACATATGTATTCATTATACACAATTCATGCCTATCAGACATAGATAAGCTGTATCTATTTTGCTTCTATCTATTTTACATTAGTTCTTGGATAATAGTTGTGGTATTCTGCTATTTTTTGTGCAAAACGAATAGTATAATAAGAAATACAATCATTAAAGCGCATACATACATTTACTTCATCCTTGATTGCTTGAGTTTTCATAATTGAAAAAAGAGGAGAATTAATAAAATGACAACTGCAATTTATCGTAATTCATCCTACTCATGGCAACAACGAACAGAAGATTTAATCTCTAACATGACTTTACCAGAAAAAATTGCTCAGCTCACCTCGACACGTTTAGGGGATTTACTTACGAGTGTAGAGCACTTTACCTTCTCAGCAGAGCTAGCGACAAGCCATATCCCACATGGATGTGGGTATATTGCCCGTATCGGTGGAGCGACAGATCTGTTACCGCATGAAATAGCAAAGGTCATGAATACCATTCAGCGACATTTTATTGAGGGCACACGCCTAGGCATTCCCGTATTTTTTATGACAGAGGCGACCTCAGGAGTACTTAGTCGAGGACATACCCTATATCCACAAAATATCGGAGCGGGTGCAATGTTTGATGAAGCACCAATCACTAAGATGGCAGATGCGATGCGCCAGGAAATGCTCGCGACAGGTGAACGTTGGGCGCTG
Source organism: Paenibacillus turicensis (assembly GCF_017873435.1). GTDB lineage: Bacteria > Bacillota > Bacilli > Paenibacillales > Paenibacillaceae > Fontibacillus > Fontibacillus turicensis. The sequence continues at coordinate 215,697 of NZ_JAGGKG010000005.1, forward strand.
GGCCCCGTCATTGATGTAATTCGTGATCCACGTTATGGAAGATGTGAGGAATCCTTTAGTGAAGATTTTTACTTAACAAGTCAATATGGTGTTGCCTATGTTCAGGGTCTGCAATCTCAAGATCTATCCCAAGGTGTTATTTCTACATTAAAGCATTTTGTTGCCCAAGGGATTAGTGATGGGGGGCGCAACTGTGCACCAATCCATGTGACTGAACGTGAACTGCTAGACGGATATGCCATTCCTTTTGCGGCTACGATTCGTGATGGAGGTGCTTTAAGTGTAATGGCAGCTTATCATAGCATTGATCAAATTCCCGTTCACGCTTCTTCCACTCTTTTACGAGACATGTTACGGGATAAGCTTGGCTTTACAGGAATTACACTATCCGATGGAACAGGTATTCAGCTTATCAACTCATTTCATGATTATTGCCGTACACAAGAGGAAGCAACAAAACTTGCGATAGAGGCAGGCATTGAATGTGAGATTGATTTTATGTTTGCAAAATATTTACAGGACTTAGTTGAAAAAGAAATCGTAGAAGTTGCACTTGTAGATGCCGCAGTCTATAAAATATTATCGCTCAAATTCCGCATGGGCTTGTTTGATCATCCTTATGTTGATGAAGAAAAAGTTGATGTATCCCTTTGTACGCCAGAAATGATCGCCATATCTAAGGAAATGGCGCTCCGTTCGATGACCTTGCTCAAAAATGAAGGGCTGCTTTTACCTCTAGACCCAACTAATCCTAAGCTGCGAAAAGTCGCTGTTATAGGGCCACTAGCACATAGCAAAAAGTTTGCGTATAGCGATTACTCCTATCCTTCACATATAGAAGATATGTTTAGAGGGGCTGAAAATTTATCAGAGGAAGAGATGCTCACAAAGGCACTATTTTTTAAAAAGCAACAAACACGTTATGAGGATTTGTATCACGACATCCCCACCGTATATGAGGCATTAAAGCTAGCTTTGCCACACACGGAGGTCGTGTATGCCCAAGGACTTAAGGATACCTTTAACTATCATAACAGCCCAGATTTTGAGCAAATTGAAGACGCTGTCGCGATCGCTCAGGATGCAGATGTGATTATCGCGGTATGTGGGGATACAAGTGGCATGGGAGGGACCAATGATAGTGGTGAATCTACAGACCGTATTGAAATTGGCTTATCCCATGAGCAAAAAAGGCTACTCCGCGCGTTACATGCTACGGGACGTCCTGTCGTATTAGTATTATGCAACGGTCGTCCACTAGAGCTGTTAGAGGAAAGCAACACGATGAAGGCTATTCTTGAGGCATGGAAGCCAGGGATGTGCGGAGCAGAAGCCATCGTTGAAACATTAATTGGTATGAACAACCCAGGTGGCAAGCTTGCTGTCACTTTGCCTAAAGCGCTTGGTCAGGTGCCTGTGTACTACGCTCAGCTAGCAACAGGCCATAAACAATTTTGGCGGCAAACCTACTTAGAAATGGACGTAGCTCCACTTTACCCGTTTGGTTATGGCCTTAGCTATACATCGTTTGAAGCAAGCGAGGTGGAAATGCTACAGCACAAAGATGGGATTACGGTTAAGGCAACAATTACGAATACAGGAGCATGTGCTGGTGATGAGGTGGTGCAGGTTTATGTACGTAAAAAGTACGCAAGCGTGCTTCAGCCTGAACGTGAATTAAAGGCATACAAGCGAATTACAATAGCGCCAAAAGAAGCAGCAATGTTGACCTTCGAAATTGCTTATGATTCCCTTGGTTACCACAACGTAAATATGGAGCTTGGCTTAGAGAACATCCAGCTTGATGTATTACTAGGTTTCTCATCGCAAGATATTGTCACAGAGCAACAATTTGAGCTACAGTTGGCACAAGGATTTCGTCCAATTACTAAACCTGTGTATACAAATAAAGTTTTCGTTACAAAAACACAAGTGAATAACGCTTAAGTTACAACAGAATCGTTGATCAAAATAGTTGATCAATGATGTGAAAATGTAAAAAAGCTTCTAGCTCACACTCTATCGTGGATGGCTAGAAGCTCTTTTTATCATTTTGACTCCGTTTGCGTAATAACTCCTTCAGTTGCACCTACCGCAAATTCACTAAACGTAGATAATACACTATCAAATTCCTCTACATCCTGAACGCGTATCCCTTTACGGATTTGCTCCATTTCCTTTTGCGGCAATACACTTTCCATCGTTTCTACATCAAGTTGAAAAAAAGTTTTCAGCACCTTTTCTTCTTTTGGCGAACCGTCAAATAAACTTAAATTGCCTAACCGATCAATCCCAAAATATCCATTTCGCTCACATTCCGTAGACAATGCATTTACATGCTCCTCCAGCCACACATCCCCACCATTTCCGATCCGTCCGATCCAGTCAGGATGCTCCTTTAACAACGATGTGATTTCATCTGGCTTCATAATGCCTAACACCGTCGTTTCCTCTCCACATATATATTTTTTACTCAAATGTACAATTTTAGCTTGACCTGAACGTTGGATATCTTTAAGCCAATCGGGCGTAACTTCATCCTGCAATTTAGTATCCTGTAGCAAGCCTAACGTTTCCTTCACAATCGGTTCACTTGTCATTAAAGCTTCCATCTGCTTAGAAAGCGCAAGTCCTTTCCAAGCCATAATTGCAACAAGGAAACAGGCTAGACCTGTCCAAATCGCTCTACGCCACCTTCTCATTCGTCTTCTTAGATGCTTACTTATCGCGAAGATATTCACGTTATATCCCCTTCTATCGGTCATTATTTAATGTTTAGTTTGACCTTAGACAGTAGGAAATATACACCATTAGACATGATGTCTTATTTTTTTCACGAGCAATAACTCATCACAAATCGGGATATTATCATAACCAAGCAGAGGAATTTGCGGTTTTATTTTTCTTGCCTCTACCACAGCATCAGAATAAACCTTTTGAATTCGATACCCTCGTTTTTGGTAAAATTTCAAGGCTCTTAAATTGTCATTGGTCGTAATTAGCTTCACATTTTCACAATGAAGGCGGTTTGCTTCCTGCTCTATCATCACTAGTAGCTGACCTCCAATACCTTGACCCTCATTCAAGCTATCTAAAGAAATAATTTCTAGCTCTTGTTCTCTATGAACATATGTAATTAGTCCAACAATGTCCTCATCAGCATCAAGTGCAGCATATCCATCTAATTCATCACCCTGATACACTCCAGAGGATATAACCATCTCAGCACTTCCCCACTGGGTTGCAAAAAACTGCGTAATCAGCGCTCTATTTATTTTTTTAGTCGAAACAATATTCACACTAACGCCTCCTTGTAGAAAAACTATTCTATTTAGGTTCACATTTAAAAATTTATATGAATTAGATTATATTTATCGATGAATCAACTTTAACATAAGCAGGTTATCAGCACACTATAATTGTGTCATAACAAAAAAAGACTTAACAAGAAAATTAATTTCTCGTTAAGCCTTTTCTGTAGGGCTTATTACATAAGCCAATCTTACAATTATCGGGACGACACGATTTGAACATGCGACCCCCTGGTCCCAAACCAGGTGCTCTACCAAGCTGAGCTACGTCCCGAAAGTAGTATATCCTCAGAAAGGATAACAAGAAGATAATACCATAAATAAAATAGTAACGCAACACTTTTTTATGATATAAGAAGCTATAGTGATATAATAGAATAGAGATTATAGATTATAGAATCCAATAGATCCTCAATTTAAAACTATTTTTAGGAGAGACAACCTAATTATGATCAAAAATCTGCTTGTCACTGGCTATCGCGCACAAGAGCTTGGTATCTTTAACCAAAAGCATGCTGGCATTCCTTTTATAAAGCAAGCCATTATGAATAGACTTATGCCTCTTATCGATCAAGGGTTAGAATGGGTCATTACTGGAGGGCAATACGGTGTAGACTTGTGGGCCTGTGAGGTTGCACTTACACTAAAGCAACAATTTCCCCAGCTTAAATGTGCGATCATTACTGCTTTTAGTAATCAAGAAAGTAAATGGAGTGAAGAAAAGCAACTTTATTATGAAGGAATCACTACAAAGGTAGACTTTGTTACTTCGGTAAGTAAAGAGGAATACAGTGGTAGCTGGCAATTTTCAGCAAGAGATGATTTATTGCTTCGTAAAACAGACGGTATTTTACTGTTATATGATGAAGAAAATGGAGCGGCTAGCCCTAAATACATTAAAGAGCGTGCTAGAAAAAAAAGTATGGTGGATGGCTATCAATTGTTTATCATTACCCCTGAGGAGATTCAAGACATTGCGAATGAATCTAGCTTAGAATATTAATTTTATGATTGGATAAATGTATGGCTTTAGCCCTATTAAAGTCCGATTGCTGTAAATCCGCACAAATTGAAGTCACAACCGGACTATAAAAGGCTTCTTGATTTATTAAAGAAAGTTTAATCCAGTAAAGTGATTACCAAGAATAAGCTTCTGGGGCTGGTCCACCTGGTCCAGGGAAAATATCATTTAGTTTAGCTAATACTTCTTCTGTAAGGACGACATCCACAACACGTAATGAATCCTCTAGTTGCTCCAGTGTTCTTGGTCCGATAATCGGAGCGGTTATTGCCTTGTTAGACAATACCCAAGCGAGGGCAACCACGTCCTCTGCTTCATCAAGCTCTTGGCATAAAGTCGCAAACTGTTCTAGCTGTGTACGATGCTTTTCGATCTCCTCTGTTTTTTTACTACGTTTTCCTGTTCCCGCTAAAGCGTTACGCCCTAACAATCCACTTGCAAGTGGGCTCCAAGGAATGACACCAAGCCCATGATGTTCTGCTGATGGAATTACTTCAAGCTCTGGTGTTCGCTGCAATAAATTATAGAGATGTTGTTCAGACACAAGCCCTTGGAAATGACGTTCCTTTGCCGCAGCTTGTGCTAACGCAATATGCCAGCCTGCAAAGTTGCTAGAGCCGATATAGTCTACCTTACCTTGCTGAACTAGGGATTCAAAAGCCCCCCATAACTCATCCCAACCTACATTTCGGTCGATATGGTGCATTTGATATAACTCCACATGATCGGTTTGTAGTCGCTTAAGCGAGGCTTCAAAGCTTCTTCTTATTTTATAACCTGACAGCCCTCTTGCATCATTTGGACCATCCAACTCATTATTCATATTTCCATATACTTTAGTTGCTAGCACAACCTTTTCACGTCTGCCTCCACCTTGCTTGAACCAACGTCCTAAAATTTCTTCAGTTAGTCCTTTTCGATCCTCAGCTCCACCATAAACATTTGCGGTGTCAAAAAAGTTAATGCCCGCATCTAAAGCCGCATCCATAATTTTATATGCCTCTTTTTCCTCTGTTTGTGTGCCAAAATTCATAGTCCCTAAACATAGACGACTTACCTTAAGTCCTGACTTACCTAAATACGTATATTGCATCAAAAAGTCCTCCTTAAAAGATTTTTAATTTTAGCATAGGTGTATCATAGTTATGTCCCTATGTTTTACTATAAACCTTAAAGTAGACTTTAACTCAATAATTACTTTTCAACTCGTAAATCTCTAATTTGAACACGAGTGCCGTAGTTGGAATTGTCACTAAACAATTTAAACGTAGGGAATTCTGGATCACCCTCTAAATATAATTGCTCATTATAAAAAATTTGATGCTGCTGGTCTACAATAAAATGGAACTGGTCTGAGGGGACGTTCAAATCAGTTTGTAATGGGGCATCAACAAGCAACAGCACATTGATCCCTTCACATCCACAACCTTCTGTATCATAAAAAATTTTAAAATATCCAGGACGCTCCCCTAGTGCAGTAGCAAGTTTGTGGCCAGCCAACTCATCTAGTTTGATATGCATGTAATGCCCAACTCCTTATTTGTTTAAATTTAATATTACACAATTTGAAATCAAGTAAAAATTCCTAGGGTTTCAATTGTGGTAACCAACAGATAGGGGGGCTACCCGATAAAGTGGAATCTTGTTTAAAATTAAATTTTCAAGAAAATACTAAAATTTTGGTTCATCGTTTAAATTCGTGGTTGACCAACAACCCAAGCTAGCGAAGGAACAGAGAGATTCTGGAAAAGCGGAGCGTTCGTCTCTTAAAATCAAATTCCATCCATAAATATACTTCAATATAGGAATCTGATTTTAACAACGATTGGAAGAACTCTCTGTTTCGTAGCTTCCATCTCCATTATGGTCAACCACGAATTTTATTTTGAATCTACTTTTCACTATTTTCTACTAGCCACCGCAATATACTCCATCTTCACCTCAGGATGATTAAAAAAGGAATACATTTTTTTGAACATGCCACGATTTTCTTTTTTAAGACCATTGCTAATGATCTTTAAGGTTCCTAATAGACCCTCATCACGAATCATACCTTTAGGGGACATCAGGCTCATATCCCCATGAGAGGTCGAGACTGCAAAACCCTCCTCTTTAAACACCTGCTCCCAACGGCTTAAAGTTAATGGCTCAACATTGACATGAATCGTTTTGCGTAACGCCTCAATCGTGTCCGCCATATCCTCTTTAGCAAGCATCACATCATGCGTAAGCAAGATGCCACCCGGCTTAAGTACACGATAATATTCTGAGATCGCCTTTTGCTTTGATTTACCGTTTAACATCGTTAACATTGCTTCATTAAAAACAACATCAAACGTTTCATTCTCAAATGGTAATTTCATAGCGTTGGCTTGTTGAAGTGTAATTTTATGTTCTAGGTTGTTACTTGCAATGTTGTGTCTTGCCTTTTCCAGCACACGTGGATCCATATCTACCGCTGTAATGTGACAACCATATGTTTTAGCAAGCTCCATCGAGGTGGTACACATGTTACATGCAACTTCAAGCACTTTCTTACCTTCATTTAAATTTGCTTGCTCTATTAACCAGTTGGTAGCCTTAATCCCACCCGGTCGCAGGCGTTTTTTGCCAAGTCTAGCTAAAAAGGTGTGTCCTACCTCATGTTTTGTCATCTCGTCCCCTCCTCTCCTCTTACCGTGCTACAAAACTAAGGCTTTACAATAATTAAAAGCATTTTGAATGAATCTTCTACTGCTCGTAAACCATGCGGAATTGTAGATGGCATAATGATCGTTTCACCTGCACGTACGTTATACACATCATCACCAATAGTAATTTCAGCAACACCTTCAATGACATTAACCATCGCATCTCCTGGGGAGGAATGCTTTTTAATTTCTTGCCCTTTATCTAAAGCAAACAAAGTCATCCCGAAATTAGGGCGTTGAACCAACGTCATGCTAGAAGTTTGTTGTGGTTCAACAGTCACTTGTTGATCTAATCTAATTACACTTGCTTGCTCTAAATTTCTGATTAATGTTTGATTTTCCATATCAAATTCCTCCCACTATAAATTAATATTTTCTCTTGTTTGCTCACTCGTTCTCAGGTTTTCATTCATTGACAGAATGGCAGTTGGAGAAGTCATGTAAG
>NZ_JAGGKG010000006.1 GCF_017873435.1 Paenibacillus turicensis
CTCTCAGGTCGGCTACGCATCGTCGCCTTGGTGAGCCATTACCTCACCAACTAGCTAATGCGCCGCAGGCCCATCCGTAAGTGACAGATTGCTCCGTCTTTCTTGACTTTCTCATGCGAGAAAATCACCTATCCGGTATTAGCTACCGTTTCCGGTAGTTATCCCAGTCTTACAGGCAGGTTGCCTACGTGTTACTCACCCGTCCGCCGCTAACTCTCAGAGAAGCAAGCTTCTCATCAAGTCCGCTCGACTTGCATGTATTAGGCACGCCGCCAGCGTTCGTCCTGAGCCAGGATCAAACTCTCCAATAAAGTTATTGAAAAGAGCGATAAGCTCATTTTGAATCTGACGAGATTAATTCGTTGAAATTAATCTACTTATTTTTGAATTCCACTTTCGTAAAATTCACTCGTTGTTTAGTTTTCAAAGATCAACTTTGTTACTTTTTGTTGATTTGTTTTATGTTTCGGTGTGTTTCTCATCGTCGCATCTCTCAGCGGCGACTTAAATAATATAACACGTACAAACGCCTTTGACAAGTGTTTTTTCAAAAAAATTTTTAATAGTTTATAAAAGCTATTTTTTTAAGATTATACTCCCATGCTACAATGCAACTATCTGTGATCACCTTATTTGCTCATTCTATTTGTTTTTGACTATTTATTTTGTGTTATTTATTGTATTTAACCAACTTAATCTAAGTTTAAACTACACATTCTATGATTTCTATAATCCCTACACTTTTTATACTTCTTTTCATCAATATTATGTTTAAGGAGGATTATCATCTTGTTTTCATGACATACAAAAAGAAAGAGGGAACAACTAAGCTCCCTCTCCTTTCATTTAGTTAGACCAAGGATTTTGACGTCCTTTTGATTTGCTAGCTGTTTTCTTTTTTTGCACTGTATTGTTTCCTGTTGAAGATTTTCTCTTTGTACCTGTTCTTGTTTTTGTCTCTTGGTTAGAAATAGTTACTTCCTTATCCACCTCTGACTGGGATGTAACCTCTTGTGCGGGCTGGACTTCTTCATCACGAAGCATAGGTCCCCATGGTGTCATGCCAATTGTTGGCCCACTCATATTAGCTGGCATAAATACACACGGTTGAACAGGCATTACATATGCAAATGGATGACAATGACTAGAATGGGTATGATGCGGACTTGGACATTCATTCCCCCACATATTCGCAGGACCTTGCATATTATTGCAATGCTGTGCTGGACTCATTCCCCATTGGTTGTTTTCATGTTCAGGACCACAGTGAGGGTAGTGAGCATTTGGTGTCGTTTGAATTGGATAAGTTGGAATATTCGAGATGCCTGGATATTGTCCATGCCCTTGTTCTACTGAGTATGGTGAGATTGGTGGTAGATCATAATAGGATGAAACTTCTTTAACAGGTGTCTGGCACTGTTGATATGGATGAACTGCCTTTGGTTTTTCATTGCAGCCACAATCTGGCTTCTTGGGCGGTTGCTCAGGCTCACATTTCGCCTTTTCTACTTTTGTATAAGTATTTTCCTCAATAATTTGAATTTGTTGTATAAATTGTGGCGCTGGCGGTGGTGTGATTGGTTGAACGGGTTTCTTTTCCTCTGCTTTTGGCGGAAGGTTTTCAATTGGCTTTGGAGCTGTATTCTTTTTCCCTGTCTGACTTGGTGACGTAGACGGATTTGCTGGCAGTGGTGTTGGTGTTGGTTTTGGTTTTGGGTTTGGATTTGGATTTGGATTTGGCGCCGGAGCTGGAGTGGTGGATACTTTTGGGATATTAATAACCTCTCCAATTTTTAATACATTTGGATCGCTGAGCTGTGGGTTAGCATCAATTAAGGTTTGTAAAGGCACACCCCATGCTTTGGATAGCTTATACAACGTGTCTCCTTGCTTCACAACATGCTTATATAGCACGTCATCAGTTCCTTGCCCTGGCGTCGAAGTTGTAGGGATTTTGATTTTATCCCCAATGTTTAACTTATTCGGATCGCTGAGCTGTGGATTAGCGTCAATGATAGCTTGGAGGGGCACATTATACTTCTTGGATAATTCAAACAATGTATCCCCTTGCTTCACAATATGAATTTTCACCGATGAAAGACCTCCTAGACATCTTCTTAAAGGACCATGGTATTCGCCCGGGCCCAATTAATACATCCTATGCAGAAGTCTCCTTTTTGACATCTATATACAGATATTTTTTTATTGTAATCTGAAATTACGGCTCAAAACAAAAATTAGTGGTTGCTAACTTCAAGGAAAGCAGCAACGTTAACACTTCATATTCCCGAACTTCCATTACACATGCAGAACGGCATATTCCTCCGACACTACTATAAAATCGCCAATGACACCTTCCTCGAAGGCAGGCTTACGCGGCTCGCCATTTCCTTGTGGCGGAAGATCTGGGTGATACTTGTGGAATACAAATCGGCTTCGCAAGCTCTCCTGCGTCAATTCCAATTCAAGCTCATCATCAGTCAGACGGACAGCAGTCACTAGGCTTCCCATTATATTATTGGTCAACTCGTCCCACTGCTCTTCCTCAGACTCTCCTACCCAGTTCGATAACCATGGCCGATGACTCTGGTTATAACTCAGATGACATTCAATTACCCTACCGTCCAGCAGGATATACTGACCTGATGCCCAGACGGCATAGACAATATACTGTCTAATAGCTCCCTTCTCCAACAGCAATCCAAAAAAGCCAGGGCCGCCCATGCCATAGGTTCCCAGATGGGTGCTAAACCCAGCAACTCGGCTACCTAACAAATAATCTTCACCAATCTCCTTCACGGTCTGAGGGATCATGGTCATCATCGCTTCGCCTTCTTCCGCCTCATAATTGAAATCACGGAATGTATTCTCTTCAGCCCACCCTTTGGACTCCCACACTTCTCGTTCAGCGATCGGAATAATCATAGAGTATTTTTCAATTAACCCCTTCTTCATCTCACTCATTTTTAATTCCTCCTCCTCACCTACATATCCAGTCTTTTTTCCATCCTTCGACTAATATGCTATTTACAGTTATATACCCAAAAAAGAGCTTCGCTTCCCTCAAAACATATTAATTATTATCAAAAAAGCCTGATGCTCTCCAAAAGGAAAACACCAAGCTTATTTTAGTTCAAAATAAACACTCCGAACGTTCAGGGCCTATTCAAACACCTTTACGCCATCTTTATCAACAACGTTGCGGAATTCATCAAGAAGCTGTAACGTAATTGGACCTGCATGTCCTTCACCAATGATACGTCCATCAACTTCACGCACTGCAATTACTTCCGCTGCAGTTCCTGTTAAGAAAACCTCATCTGCTACATACACATCATGTAGTGTGAAAGGCTCTTCTTTTAAGACATAACCTTTCTTATCACAAATTTCCATGATTGCTCTGCGAGTAATTCCGTCTAGTGCCCCTAAGTAGCAAGGTGGAGTTGTGATCACACCATTTTTAATAATAAAAATGTTATCGCCTGATCCTTCAGTTACGTACCCTTGGGCATTCAGCATAATCGCTTCTCCTGCACCAGAAAGGTTGGATTGAATTTTCACCAAAATATTATTTAAATAGTTTAAGGATTTAATTTTAGGGTTAAGTGCATCTGGAATGTTCCGACGCGTAGACACAGAAACTGTTTTTAACCCTGTTTTGTATGCTTCTTCTGAATAAATCGCAAGCTGCTCAACGATAATGATCACAGAAGCCTGTGGACAGCGGTTAGGATCTAAACCTAAATTACCTGTACCACGTGAAACGATAAGACGAATATATCCATCTCTCATTTCATTAAGACGGATCGTCTCTACTAATGCATCTTCCATCTCTTGGTAGCTTAAAGGAATGTTTAACATGATAGATTTAGCTGAATCATATAAACGCTCTAAATGCTCTTTGCATTTAAAAATGTTTCCATTATAGATCCGAATCCCTTCAAAAATACCATCACCATATAAGAAACCATGATCGTATACAGAGACAACGGCATCTTCCTTATTTACAAACTGACCATTTAAATAAATTTTTTGTGTCATTTCAAACACCCCTCCACTAATTTATGCTTAATGATTGTAACCACAAGTAGGATAGCTGCCAAGTATACGTACTTGACAATTTAAGGCCTGAATTTCTTCAATGGCTGATTGTAGCAATACTGAGTCAATGGAGGCTAATACATCCATATAGAAATAGTAACTGCCCAGTCTTTTTTTGGTTGGACGCGACTCAATACGAGACAAGTTTAGCCTACGCCAAGCCAAAGCCGATAATACCTGATGAAGCGCACCCGCAAAGTCCTCTGGCAATGTTACCAGCATACTTGTTTTGGTTTGTATGTTAATTTTAGAGCTAACAAATGGCTTCGCTCCAATAAGAACAAACTTCGTATAATTGTTATTATGATCCGTAATTTCCTTAGCTAACACGTCTAGTCCATGAATTTTAGCTGCTAAAGCAGTACCAATGCCTGCCAGTCCCTCGCCGGGATGCCGTTTCACAATTTCAACAGATTCAGCTGTACTGCCAACATGCTCAATTTCAGCTTGCGGCATATGCGAACGAATAAACTGCATACATTGGGCAACCGCCACAGGATGGGATAATACTTTTTTCACAGTGTCATAGCTAATCGCTTCTGTTTGACCTTCAACAGATTTGTTAGTTTCAGACACCAGTTCTGACTTGCGCCCAATTAAATTTTGTATCGAAGGATACAACCATTCTACTTGCATAGGTACATCGACCTCATGGACAAGCCAATCCAAATGCAAGCTAACAGAACCTTCTATCGTATTCTCAATCGGGATAACACTATAATCCACCAGACCATTAGCTACCTGCAAAAACACATCAGAAATGTGCTTAAAATGATGTAATTCAACAGGCTCATCTTCTCCAATTAAATGGAGTAATGCTTCATGCGAAACTGAGCCTTGAGGTAAAAGAGCTATTTTTTTCATGACTGCACACCTCTAACGATCGCTTCAAAGAAGTCTTCTTTCTCTATAGTAAGCCTGTTCGCCCCTGTTGCGCAAGGTTTAAGCCATAAAGTGGTAGCTGTAATGCCCTCTGCTGAAAATGTATTTTGCATAAATTGCTCTAAGTCTTGCTTATCACTACTGTTTTTATCCACTAATGCAAGTACAGTTGGGCCCGCACCACTTAATGCTGCACCAAGCGCACCGTGTGTACATGCCTCCTCAAGCACATGTGTTAAACCAGGTACAAGTGAGGCACGATAAGGCTGATGAAGAACGTCCTGCATTGCAAATGAAATCAGATCAAGTCGTCCTGTCGCTAATGCTGCGGTTAACAAGGAAGTGCGACTTGTATTAAAGACGGCATCCTTTAGGCTAACCTCAGTTGGCAATACACCTCTAGCAGCGGAAGTCGATAATTGAAAATCAGGAATCGCAACCAAAACCTCTAAATTGTCAGGTGCGTCAAATTGAATATATTTCGTGTGAGTTCCATCCCATGCCGCAGTTACAATTCCCCCTAACAAGGAAGCCCCCACGTTGTCAGGATGTTTCTCAAGATTGGTTGCCATATCCATTAGTTTATTTTGAGAAAGAGGCGCCCCGATCAGTTCATTAGCAGCCACAAGTGCACCAACGATAGCAGAGGCACTGCTACCAAGCCCACGTGTCAAAGGAATTTCACTATACATTGAAATTTCAAGCTCAGGCAACTGAACGCCTGCTTCACGAAAAACAGCTTGAGCGACTTTATAGATTAGGTTGGTTTTATCTTGTGGAATTCCGCTAAGCTGGTCCCCATATAAGTGAAAGGTGGTCTGTTCCGCTGGTTTCATTTCAATCCAAGCATACAACGATAAAGCCATCCCTAATGTATCAAAGCCAGGACCTAAATTAGCGGTACTTGCCGGTATTTTAATGCGTACTGCCTCGTATCCCATAGTTACTCTCCCTTAATTACGAACCTGCCTTATACATGCTGATCCTTTTTTTCTATACGTTTAAACTTATTATGCTCATAAAATAATCTAAGCTTTAGCTTTCGACGCGATACACACTTTTTATGCGACGAACCGCACTCAATGTTTCAAAGTGACTTAACACTTGATTCATGCTCGCTTTACTAGCGTTATGAGTAATAATAATAATTTCGACATCCTTGGAATGCTTATCAGGCGTTTGAAGTACCGACTCTAAGCTGACCTGATATTCGGCAAAAATTTGTGTGATTTGTGCCAATACACCTGCTTTATCTTCAACCTGAAGCAATAGGAAATTTTTACAAAAGACATTTTCGTCTTGCTTTACTTTACTATCTGTATAGGATACTAGCTCCCTCAACCCGTTGATGCCTAATTTAATGTTTTTAATTACGGTAACTAAGTCCGCCACAATGGAGGTGGCTGTTGGCATTTCTCCAGCACCTGCACCATAAAACATCGTTTCTCCAACCGCTTCTCCATACACATAAACTGCATTATATACACCGTTAACAGATGCGATCGGATGATCTTCCTTAACCATCGTTGGTTCAACACTAATATTAAATTCATTATCCTGATATTCAGCTATACCAAGCAGCTTCATTTCATAACCTAGCCTTTTGGCATACATGATATCCTCCTTAGATACAGAGGAAATACCTCGCACTGAAACATCATCAAGACCAACATTGGTACGGAAGCCAATTGTACCAAGGATCGCCATTTTACGAGCTGCGTCGAGTCCCTCCACGTCAGCAGTAGGGTCACTTTCTGCATATCCTAAAGCTTGCGCTTCCTGCAAGACATCATCATACGAAGCGCCTTCCTGGCTCATTTTAGATAAAATATAATTAGTTGTGCCATTCACAATGCCCATAATTTTCATAATCCGATCGGAGGAGAACCCCTCGACTAGTGTACGGATAATTGGAATCCCACCAGCAACACTAGCTTCATAAAATACGTCACAACGTTTATATTTTGCTTTGGCTAAAATTTCTGAACCATAAAGTGCCATTAGATCTTTATTTGCCGTAACAATGTGCTTACCTCGTTCCAACGCTTCTAATATATATGTTTTAGTAGGCTCAATTCCACCCATAACCTCAACAATAACGTCGATCTCAGGATCATCTATTACATCCCAAGGATCTTCTGTCAGCTTAGACGATGCAATATCAATATTTCTTTGTTTATCTAGAGTTCGCACTGCAATGCGTTCAATCACAACTGGTGAACCAACTTGACTTATTAAATCCTCTTGGTGCCCTTCCACAATACGGACAACCCCTGTTCCCACTGTTCCTAGTCCAAGTAAACCTACTTTAATTGGCTTCATGCCGATTCCCCTCCATTTTGCGCAGCTATACTTATACACAGCATTTTTTTGTTATCCCTGACCAACGATGTGTATTCTTTTAACCCCAGTCAGCTTATGAAGAGTTTGCAGCAGTTCATCCAATTCCTCTATTAAATTAGATATTTCAACTGAAATTACAACATTAGCTCTTCCTTGCAGCGGGATACTTTGGTTGATCGTTAAAACATTGCCACCAAAGCTTGCGATTTTCGTCAGTACCTCAGATAATATCCCTGAGCGATGCTCCAAATCAAAAGAGATCGTTACGATACGCTCTCGTTCTAATTGATTTAATAAATGTATACCATCCTTATATTTATAAAACGCACTTCGACTTAATCCAATCTGCATCGTTGCATCGTATACCGTCTTCACTTCTCCACTTGCTAACAACTGCTTCACCTGTATTGTTTTTAATACGGCTTCTGGTAAAATATCTTCACGTACTAAATAATAACGTTCCTTCAAAACGTCCTCTCCTTAGAGACCTTTGTTTTCGTATAGTGGACATTATATCCTAAACCATCAAGTCCGGCAACCTAAATTGTTGACAAAACTTTGGCTAAAAAAAAGACGACCTCTGTAAACTACAGAAATCATCTCTTTTATATACCTATATATACATCAAATTATTAATATATTTAGGTTAATAATTAAATTAATGGTTGACAAACAACTCAAACCAAGCGGAGAAACAAGGGATTCTGGAGAAGTGGAACGTTCGTATTAGTAATAACTACTTCCCTCAACAAACTCAAATTCAAAATCAGCAATACGCACAATGGAGCCATCCTTTGCGCCACGCTCACGTAATGCATCATCAATTCCCATGTGACGTAACGTTCTTGCTAATTTTAAGATCGCATCATGTGTATTAAGCTGCATCCGTTTCATCATACGCTCAACCTTAGGACATTCCACAACGAAATCTTCGTTATCCCGTTTTATCGTAAAGCTGTTATCGTCTTTAGATTCAAGCTTATATACTTTACGTTCATTGATTTCAGTAACTTCTTCAATCGCCGGTGCTTGTGGAATTTGATCCAACAAATCAGCCGCACGATATAAAAGCTCCTGAACCCCTTTACGCGTTAATGAAGAAATCGGCATAATAATGAGGTCAGGGCGCACCTCTGATATTTGCTGTTTAAACAATTCTAAATTTTCCTCAGCATCAGGCATATCCATTTTGTTCGCAGCTACTATTTGAGGACGATCCTCTAGGTGGGCATTGTATTGCTTTAGTTCATTATTAATTTTTTGCCAGTCATCAAACGGATCACGACCTTCGGAGCCTGCCATATCAACGACATGGATAATAACACGAGTACGCTCGATATGACGAAGAAACTCATGACCTAAGCCTACACCTTCGCTTGCGCCTTCGATTAATCCTGGCAAGTCTGCCATAACAAAACTTCTACCTTCACTTACATCTACAACACCTAAATTAGGAGTAATCGTTGTAAAGTGATACGCTCCGATTTTAGGCTGTGCCGCAGAGACAACAGACAATAGAGTTGACTTGCCTACGCTTGGGAATCCAACCAAACCAACGTCTGCCATTACTTTAAGTTCTAACGTAACGTAACGTTCTTGCCCTTCTTCGCCATGCTCTGCAAGCTCTGGAGCAGGATTTTTAGGAGTCGCGAATCTTGTATTTCCTCTCCCTCCACGACCTCCACGGGCAACAACAATCTGTTGACCATGACGCGTAAGGTCTGCTAATACTTCACCAGAATCGTCATCAATAACGATCGTACCCGGTGGTATCCGCACAATCATATTTTCTGCATTTGCACCATGCTGACTTTTGTTACGCCCTTTAATACCACGATCAGCCTTAAAATGTCGTTGATACCTGAAGTCCATAAGTGTACGTAATCCTTCATCTACACGAAAGATAACATCTCCACCCTTACCTCCATCACCACCGGCTGGTCCACCATCAGGTACATATTTTTCACGTCGAAAAGCGACGATGCCGTCTCCGCCATCTCCACCTTTTACGTAAATCTTAGCTTTATCTACGAACATGCATTCACCTCATTTGATTTGCTGCAAGGTACAGACAGTAGAAGTTTTGAGTTCTCTGATTCTGATTCATTACAAGAAACTACCACTTCAGTTCCCGATAATAAATGCTCCAAGTGCAGCTTGATTGTATCTATGTTGTTAGTTGGACTTTCTTGATCAAAAGAAACATAAACATGACCCTGATCAAGGTAAAATGAGACTGTTAATTGTAACAACTCTCCCCAAGATTTCCGATCCTTAAATTGAAAAGCACGAATAGTTTCTACAATTGCAGATGTTAGGTGCTGATTCCCCTGCTCTGAGCATAATGAATCAAGCTGAAGATCACCTTCAATCAACACGGTAAGCTGAACATTGCTGTTTAGTTCACGAAATGACTGTAAATAAAAAGTTAAGGATGGGATGCCTAATCTAGATATTTTGCTCTCAATTAACAACCGTTCCTTTATTCTTTCCACACAGCCTGCAAGTTTATCATATTTGCGTAATTGAATATAACCGTACAAAATCTGCAAATCATTCATCCAATCATGACGATGATGACTAAGTGTTGCGGCTGCTGTCCTTTGTACTGACTCAAGTAAACTTCTGCGCTCGTTTGCTGCTTGCTTTTTGACATAAAATACATATCCCCAAAGAACAGCAAACATACACATACTCAGAATAAGGCTCATGATCGGTGAATGAAGAAAGTAAATGAGTACCATACAGAGTGCTGAAAATACCGCAATACCAACTGGTACTAAAATCGACTGCTTCATATGTTACTTTCCTCGTTCCTTTACCAAATTAATGAACTCCTTACCCTATTTCATTACATTAGTATATCACAATCCTTGTCCCATTAAAGCTATATCAAGGAATTGATTTTTTTCTAAATATTGAAATGTGCTATAAACATCAAGAAGCCCCAGACATTACTGATGTCTGAGGCTTCTAAAAACCTAATGCATTAAGCTTAAGCTTCAACAGCTGCTGCTACTGCAGCAACCTCTACAGGGTACACGCTCACTTTTTTGCGATCGCGGCCCCAACGTTCAAACTTAACAACGCCATCGATTTTAGCAAATAATGTATCATCTTTACCAATACCAACGTTATTGCCTGGGTGTACTTTCGTACCACGTTGACGATAAAGAATACTTCCGCCTGTTACAGTTTGTCCGTCTGCACGTTTTGCGCCAAGACGTTTGGAAATACTGTCACGACCGTTTTTTGTGGAACCTACACCCTTTTTAGATGCGAATAACTGGAGATCCAACTTCAACATAATGGTTTCCTCCTTCTTTAATTAATTATATCCCGAATCTTAATATATTTGTTGTAAGAATCCTCGATCCCTTGCAACATAACTATCATGGCTGAGAGTAAAAACTGTGACTTTTCTTTAGCTTCAGAGGATAGTCCAAGCGGAAGACGTGCATTTAGAAAACCATCTTGCATAACGGAATCCATATGAACTCCAATTAATGACTCGATCGAATTCACAGTACCTACGGTAATCGCAGAAACACCAGCACAGACAATATCTTGGCCCTTTTTCGCAAAATTAGCATGTCCCTTAATCTCAAAACCATAAACACCGTCAGATTCATCTCTTAATATAGAAACAATAATCATATTGTCACCGATAATTAAGCTTGAATCTTCTCGATAGTTACTTTAGTGTAAGGTTGACGATGACCTTGTTTTTTGTGGTAGTTCTTTTTAGGTTTGTATTTATAAACAACAACTTTTTTACCTTTGCCGTGTTTTTCAACTTTCGCTGTTACACTTGCACCGGATACCAATGGAGTTCCTGCTACCAAACCTTCACCGTTAGATACAGCCAATACACGATCAAATGTTACACTTGATCCGTCTTCTGCGTTCAATTTTTCAATGTAAAGAACATCGCCTTCTTGAACACGGTATTGTTTGCCACCTGTTTCGATAATTGCGTACATATGCTTGCACCTCCTCATGTCTCAGACTCGCCTAATTCAGGTGTTGCTTGAAAAATCAAACAAACTTCTTAACCCGATCGGAGCGGTTACAGCATGTGCACAAGTCATACTTATGTCACATACCTAAATATAATATCACCAGCACGTCAGAAAAGCAACTTCTATTTCAAATTTAGCCGATCATAATCTCTCTCATTCTTTTTCTCGTCATCTCCACTAAACCAAGCCTTGTCCAACCTAAAATATGGTGTTGTGTCCTGTCCTGGGCCATCGCATTGCCAAGAGTATCCAATACCGCATCACGATGCGCTTCACTGTCCATATCAATAAAATCAATAATAATAATGCCCCCAATGTCACGCAAGCGGATCAATCTGGCCATCTCCATAGCAGCTTCAAGATTGGTATGGTATACCGTGTGCTCTAAATCCTGCCCCCCCGTATACTTTCCAGTGTTCACATCAATTACCGTTAAAGCTTCGGTGTGGTCCCAGATTAAATACCCACCACCAGGCAACCAGGTTTTCCTTCCAAAATCACGTTCTACTTGGGGAGTAATAAGATATTCCTCTAATAAAGGTGTTGTCCCTTTATACACATTCACATGTGGTTTCTCATTAGGTAGCATGGAGGACACAAATACCGACACCTCCTCCGCTACCTTTGGACAGTCTACAATAATGTTGTCCGTTTCAGGACTGTATGCATCACGAATTAAGCGCTGAACCATACTGAGATCATGATGTAATGCAGATGGTGCTGCGACCTTTTGTGCCCTATTCAAAATACTGTTCCATTGCTCTTGTAAATATCTAAAATCCTGTTCAATTGAGATTAGACTTTGTTGTTCAGCTACAGTACGTAAAATTAAACCTTCTTCTTCTTGCCGGAGCTGTTCCCCTGCTGTTTTTAAACGCTCCCGCTCTTCCTCTTGCTTAATCTTTTTTGAAATTGCAACATACCCCGCATAGGGCATATATACTAGCCAACGTCCTGGCAAAGAGTAATGCGTTGTAATTCTTGCCCCTTTGTTTCCAAATGCATCCTTAGTCACCTGCACAACTAGTTCTTGTCCAGTTTTTACTAAATCTTGAATAGAAGGTTTTTCTTTAGGATACTGTTCTAGATTTTGTGGCAATATATCATCTATATATAAAAAGGCATTTTTCTTTTGACCGATATCTACAAAGGCCGCCTGCATACCTGGAACAACATTAACAACCTTCCCTTTAAAAAAGCTACCCACAACACCTTGGCGTTGTGCGTATTCTACTGTATATTCTACTAATTTATTATTTTCTATTAAAGCCATTGCTGTGAGATCAGATGCACAATGGACTAGCATTTGTTTCATTTGCTCACCCTTTATTCTGTAACAGTATTTAATGTTTCTACTTAATAAGTTTTTATTATCTCATGGATTAGGTAAACCACGCAAAAAAGCTGAAATGACCTTTTGTTCTGGTAAAACCGCAACAATATCACCTTGTTCGTTCATCACATAAATAAAATGATATTTCTCTCTTCTAAATAGACGCAATATATATTCTAAAGGTTTCTGTGGATGAGAAACAATAGGAACTGCTATACTTCCATATATCCAATGTTTGGTATATGTCTGCTCACGACGAATAAGGAAACGCATAAACCTGTAGGGGAGATTGCGATAATCTTGCCAATTGGAATATAACAAAAAACTTCCAATTAATAACAGATTAAGTTGAGGGGGCTTTTGACTTAGCAAAAATGGAATAATCGCATAACTAACCATACATAGACTACCTACAACACTGATTCGAAGTGACCATAATAAAGTTGCGTGATAGGGTGCAAATAAGCTAAATAATGACTGACTAACTTTCCCCCCGTCTAAAGGGAGGATTGGGAGCAGGTTAAACAAGGCAATGATCAGATTACATTCAATAAAATACGACAAAAAGTCCCCTTCTCCTAAGCCAATATATTGGTAAAAATAAGCACAAAAAATTAATAATACATTTTGCAAAGGACCTGCTAGGGCGATTATAATTTCCTTGCCTGCTGACAAATAAGCGCTATCCTCCATTACAGCTACTCCACCAAACGGTAGCATTTCAATCGACAAAACAGAAACACCAAATAAACGTGCTGCGGTGACATGACCTAATTCATGAATAAAGACAATTACAAATAAACTTAATAGTTCTAAAAAATGACCTGTTACAACAGACGCCATCATCATAAGCACAAAAAAAGGATGAAGCTTGATTGTAATTCCAGCTAGTTTAATCAATCATAATCACATCCGTTGGGTCGATGAATTTCTTATCTTTTTCTATAGAAAAATACAATGTAGCTTGAGGGTTACTTGTTGTCGCAGGTAGCGAACCAATCCATTCCCCCCCTTCAATCCAGTCATTTTTTTGAACAAACACTTGCTCCATCCGTCCGTAACTGCTAATATATCCCCCTGTATGTTGAATAACGACTGTTTTACCTGTAACTGCATCTTGATTTATAGCAATTACTCTACCTGTCGATATGCTCTGTACATTTATACTGCTAGCGGACTTGTCATTAGGAAGAATTTCGATTCCTTTCATGCTTACTGCAAATGAGCTTACAATTTTCCCCTGCAATGGAGTTACAAATCCTGCTTTTCCCTCAACCTTTACTCCCTGTGGGTCATTATGTTTAAAAATAGGGATAAAGGAAGGTGATCCCCCAAAGGTGTCCTCATACCACACTTCTACTTTACTAAAATCCATTTCATGAGTGAGCGATTGTACAATGACCGATTGAACCGGAAACGACCAAGAGGTTTGTACATTTTGGATTCCATAAATACCAGCAAAAATAATGACACTGACCAAAAGACGTATACCTTGTCCTCTCCAAAAATAGCTTTTTTTACGTGTAGGCTTATCTGGAACGTCATTTTCAAATTTATTTTTCCAAGGATTGTTATGCTTCCATGCTAGTTCTGGATCAGCTTCCATTGAAGAAAAGCTCGTAGAGGATGAATGCTTCGTTGTTGAAGGTGTTGTTGCTGATGCTCTTGAATCTGCTGGATGTGACATAGGTGATATAGGTGAAATTGGCAATTCTCGAACAATATCACCTGCGGTTAGTTGTCTAATACGTTCGTCTCTACGTTTTTTAACATTAGACTTTATATCTTCCACTGGATCCACCCCTCCTAACAAACTATAGAGATTTATATCAGCTCTCACTCATTACAAACTAAAGAGCGTTAACTCACTGTGCTTGTCTCTATTTCATACCTTATATTTATGAAGGGCTTGGCTAAATTATGAAAATACGCACACAAATAAAAAAAGCCAGTGCGCGATGCACCAGCTTTTACACTGATTTTATTTTGCTTTAAATTTTTTTCCAATTTTCAAATTCAAGATAAAATTAAGAGCTAATATTTTAAATTAGTGGTTGGCAAACACCACACACAGCGTAGAGACAGAGCGATTCTGAAGAAGTGGAACGTTCGTATTTAAAACCGGATTATAACAACTAAGTTAATATCAAAATGAGAATCTGGTTTTAACAACGATCGGAAGAACGCTCTGGATCGTAGCATCCATCTCCATCATTGCCAGCCACTAATTTGATTTAGTGTGTAATTTTACAATCTAATATTTTTCCTGATGGAGCTTAATACTAAAAACAATTCCAATACATAACATATTAATTAATAACGAGGTGCCCCCATAACTAATAAATGGTAGTGTAATCCCTGTGATTGGCATCAATCCAATCATCATCCCTACATTTTCAAATATTTGAAATAGAAACATGGCAACAATTCCAACAATAATATATGCCCCTCTTTTATCAATACAGCCTAAAGCAATTAATATCATCCTATAAATAAGTAAAAAGTATGTTAATAGCAATACGGAGGCACCAATGAAACCAAACTCTTCCCCTACTACAACAAATATAGAATCAGAATAGGGATAAGGAATAAACTTTTTATTCTTAAGCTGACCAGACATGTAGCCATCGCCCATTAAGCCACCGGAACCTATCGCAATTTTTGCATAGTTAGATTGATGTCTATCATCACTGCTTGCATTGTCAGGATCCACAAACGTATTAATTCGTTGATACCAATGTAGCTTATTATGCTGGGTTAAATAATCACGAATTTCTTGATTATATGCATTAAATACAGTAACAAATGCAATAAGCAAAACTGTCACTCCAGCAAGACCAATTACAACATGACTATATTTTGAATTTCCTATCCACAACATTGCAACAAGAATCACAAGATAAATGATCGCATTTCCTAGATCTGGCTGAATCAACACAAGTAAAAACGGGAGCATTACTACACCCGTAATCGGAATAATATCTTGTCCTATTTTTAGAGGTTGCCCATTTCGTTTACCAAGTAAATAAGCTACAGACATAATTAAAATCACTTTAACTAGCTCAGCGGGTTGAAACTGCAAGCTCCCAATCGAAAACCAACTCCGAGCCCCATTAATTGCAGGTGTAAAGAAAACAAATACTAACAATAAGCAGCCAAATCCATACACATACCAGCTATAGGTGAGTATTGTACGATAATCAACTAGCGATACACCAAAAACTACACCAAAGCCTAAAATGTAAAATATAATTGTTCGCATTTCATAACCATTAAACTGATTTTCATAAGGAGCAATTGCGCTATTCACTAATATTGTACTCATCACCATAAGCACAATTAATGTAGCTACAATAACCCAGTCAAGCTTTTTAAGTTTAAACAGCAACCGCAATCAACCCATTCCGAAAAACTTTTTGAAACGTTTAAAGACGCTGGATTTTTGATCCAACACCATGAGAGGAACCGTATCGCCAAGTATACGCCGGGCAATATTGCGATAAGCAATCGCTGCTTGCGAGGAAGGATTCATTACGGTGGGTTCTCCAGTATTTGCAGCCTTAATTACCATTTCATCGTCAGGTACAATTCCAATTAAATCGATATTTAGTACTTGCAAAATACCTTCAATATCTAACATATCCCCTGACTTCATCATGCTAGATTTAACCCGGTTCACAACAAGCTTAGGCGAACCAATATGTGAATTTTCCAACAAACCAATAATGCGATCAGCATCACGCACCGCAGCATTTTCTGGCGTAGTAACTACGATCGCCTGATCTGCACCAGAGATAGCATTTTTAAAGCCTTGTTCAATCCCGGCAGGGCAGTCAATAATAACATATTCATATTCTTTTTTTAATTCTAAAATGATATCCTTGACTTGCTCTGGTGAAATCGCAGTTTTATCCTTTGTTTGTGCAGCTGGTAACATATATAACTCATCAAAACGTTTATCTTTTACTAAAGCCTGATTAAGACGGCAACGTCCTTCTGCAACGTCGATTAAATCATATATAATACGATTTTCAAGTCCCATAACAACATCTAGGTTACGCAAACCAATATCGGTATCTACTAGACAAACTTTTTTTCCAAGCAATGCTAGTGCTGTGCCAATATTCGCTGATGTTGTTGTTTTGCCTACGCCACCTTTACCAGAAGTAATTACGATAGCCTCTCCCATCATTCACACCCCTTTAAACACATTTAAATCCTTCCGGAAACGACTAATGTTGCTTATTTTATCAATTTGCATCACACCATCTCGCAGGCTAGCAAATTCCATACTAGTTTCTTTATTTTCCCATTCATCTGGAGGTCTACTAATGATATCCGCAATTCGCAATTGAGTAGGGGACAAATAAGAAGCAGCAATGATTGCATTCTCATTTCCATTTACCCCCGCGTGTGCCATACCACGTAGCGAGCCGAGTACATATACATCTCCTGTACATGTCAAACTGCCACCAGGATTTACATCTCCTAAAAACAGAAGGTTCCCTTCATGATGAAGGACTTGTCCTGATCTCACAATTCCTCCCATTGTCGTGATCGTTGCACTATCTTCTTCCTTCTTAACAGATGGTGAATCGATAGAACGAATTAATAAATTGCCCTTTTTCGATAATATATCTAAAATCATCACTTTTTGCTCTTCGCTTATTTCACGAGCACCTAATTTAACATCAACATGAATAATCGGACCCGTCAAAATATTTTGATGACTATATTCTAATTTATATCGTAGCTCCTCTAGAAGACTAGGAAATTCACATTTGTCATCTAAAAGGAAAACCAGGCCGTCCTTGATGCCCTTAATCGTAACATGATTGGATTTAACGTTCATAGCCTGTACCTCCCTTTTAGATCAATTCGCTTCGGAGACATAAGTTTCCTGCCTCCTAACAAGAAAAGTACTTAGGTGCGTGTCTTATTCTCATCCAAGGATCGGCGTTTTGCAATGATTTCTAGCTGACGTCGTAGAGGAACATAAATCATCAACGCAAATGCAAAGTGAAAAAACATCGTAGGGATAATATGGTTAGATAACGCCCATGAAAACGGAAGATGTGTAATTTCAAACACCAAATATACCCCGTATACAATGGAATCAAACAATAAGCTTCCAAGCAAAGTCACAATCAACATAAGTGGCATAGGTGCACGATGAGATCTAAATATAAGACCAAGTATGTAGCAAGAGCAACCCATTGCTAAGGAATACGTACCTATCAATGCACCATAATAAACAATATCATGGAGCATACCAAAAGAGAATCCTAAAATAAGTGCAGTATGGCGATCATAATACACGGTTACAAATAAAATCACAATATAAACGAGATGTGGAGCAATTCTATTTTGTAAAAAACCTGGGATCAACCAAGGAATAATTGTACCTTCAATAATAAACAACAAAAACAGCAGCAGCAAAAGAATGTATTTACGGCGTTGGACTCTACTCACTACTTTTCTACCTCTGGTGTAAACACCACAAATAATTCCTTCCAATCCATAAAGCTAGCTGCTGGAGTAACCGTTGCGGTATAGGTTAATCCGTAGGAATCAACCTGAACCTCATCTACAGTCCCTATAATTACACCTCGTGGAAAAACTCCGCCAATACCTGAGGAAACAATGGTATCCCCTTTGACTAATGTTTTAGAATCTTCAATTTTAGTCATTAAAAATTTACCCGTTGTTTTATCATACGTTTCAATCATCCCAAATACTTGGTTTTCTTTTCCTTGGGCTGTTGCTGCAATAGCGTTAGAATTAGGATCTTTTGCGTCCATGCTAGTTGCTAATTTAACGGTAGAGGTAAAGTTGCTCACATGACTAATGACACCAACCAAGCCCTGTACAGAGGATACAGCCATCCCTTCCTTCACACCTTCACGACTGCCGATATTTAAGACAATCGTTTTATTGATTGGATCTTCATTTACACTTACGACTTGTGCAATCACCCAATCATAGTTATTAAGCTTTTTTTGCGCATCTGTAAATTTAAGCAAGGTTTGAAGTCGCTCGTTCTCCTGATCAATCCAGTTGTATTTTGCTTTATCTCTTGTGTAATGGGACAAAGCAATTTTGAGCTGTTCATTTTCTTCCTCTAGTGATTTCAAGTTTCCTATATCCTCAAAGAAGCCCGCTACATAGCTAGCAGGCTTGTAAAAGATCGATTGTACAAAACTCACCGTATCCTTTACAAATTTCTCAGGCCAGGACAATTCCTTCCTAGAGCCTAATGTAAAGCCCATCAGGGCAATAAAAATAATAAGTACCGTCAATAAAACAAATAGTCTCTTGTTGCCCAGCATCTTAAACAGTTTGAGCACCCTCCAACCTTACAAATTGCAAAATCATTAAATGAACCAAAAAAATATAGGAAATACTTTGAAAAAAAACGGCAAGGCCGTCCAGGGGACGGCGCCGCTTTTCCAGTTTATAAAAGCATTCAACCAGTATAAGGGTGACTTCTTGATGATTATCGTTTCGAACGTAAAGTGGAAGAACTTTTAGATTTAAATAGATGAATGTTGTCTAACGCACGTCCAGTTCCAATCGCAACACAATCCAGTGGATTTTCTGCAACGATGACAGGCATGCCGGTTTCACTTGCCAATAATTTATCAAGGTTGCGAAGCAAAGCACCACCACCTGTTAATACAATACCACGATCCATAATATCCGCTGCAAGCTCTGGCGGACATTTTTCAAGTGTAACCTTCACTGCATCGACCATTGCATTTACAGTATCACTTAACGCTTCTGAAATTTCATCTGAAGTAATCGTTAATGTTTTTGGAAGTCCTGTAACAAGATCACGTCCACGAATTTCAATCGTTTCTACTTTTTCAAGTGGCATTGCAGAGCCAATTTCCATTTTCAATTGCTCTGAGGTTCTTTCCCCAATCATAAGATTATATTGGCGCTTAATGTACTGAATGATAGAATCATCCATTTCATCACCTGCCACACGAACAGATTTACTCGTTACAATCCCTCCAAGGGAAATGACTGCAACTTCTGTAGTACCGCCACCGATATCAACAACCATACTACCAGTTGGCTCCCACACAGGTAGGTCAGCACCAATTGCTGCTGCAAAAGGTTCTTCGATTGTATAAGCTTCACGCGCTCCTGCCTGCTTCGTAGCATCCTCAACGGCACGTTGCTCTACTGCTGTAATCCCAGATGGAACACAAACCATAACGTTAGGATGGCGTTGAAATAATGAACGTTGTTTTTGTGCTTGATTAATAAAATATTTAATCATCGTTGCTGTAGTATCAAAATCAGCAATTACGCCATCTTTCATAGGGCGAATAGCACGAATATTGCCAGGTGTTCTACCAATCATCTTTTTGGCTGATTCCCCTACTGCAACAATATTTTTAGTGTCAGTATGAATAGCTACTACCGAGGGTTCTCTTACAATAATACCTTTACCACGTGTATAGACAAGCGTATTCGCTGTCCCCAAGTCAATTCCTAAATCTTTCGTAAAGCTTCCAAACATGATGTATTCTCCTTTTCCTCGTGTATCTTAGCTATTATATTACATCAAGCCCTGCTCCTTCAAACTTACAAACAATCCATCTCCAATAATGATATGATCAAGCACATCAATTCCAAGTAGTTTGCCAGCTTCACATAAGCGATTGGTAATCGATATGTCCTCAGAGCTTGGAGTTGGATCACCGCTAGGATGATTATGGACACACACAATGGAAGCACTGCTGCATTTAATCGCGGCACGAAATACTTCGCGCGGATGAACAATCGATGCATTCAGACTTCCAATTGATAATGTTTCTTGGGCAATGATATGGTTTTTTATGTTCAAAAATAGACAAATAAAATGCTCTTTTTGTAAATAACGCAACTGCTCCATGACATAATTAGCGATATCCTCTGGCCGACGAATCACTGTAGGATCAGGAAGCTTACTTTGCGAAATTCGATGCCCTAGCTCTATTCCTGCCTTAATTTGAATCGCTTTAGCTGGGCCAATTCCTTTTATACCTAAAAGCTCATCTAAACTAAAATCCATAAGTCCGCGAACACCTTCAGTTTCGAGCAATACACTATGTGCCAATTGAAGGGCGGATTGTTGCCTACTCCCTGTTCGAAGTAAGATTGCCAGCAGTTCTGAATGACTTAAAGCCTTAACGCCATACTGAAGCATACGTTCACGTGGACGTTCATGCTCTGGCATATCTTTGAGTAAATG
This sequence comes from Paenibacillus turicensis, assembly GCF_017873435.1. Classification (GTDB taxonomy): domain Bacteria; phylum Bacillota; class Bacilli; order Paenibacillales; family Paenibacillaceae; genus Fontibacillus; species Fontibacillus turicensis. Next base: position 20,927 of record NZ_JAGGKG010000006.1, read on the forward strand.
AGAAGGATAAACCATAATTAACATCTCCATTTCCGAATGTAAAATAAGACATACATTTCGGAAGGATATGCTTTACCACTTCCATTTTTTTGTGGTGACTATGCTAAAACATGTATATTATATTTTTTTAGCATATCGCTAAGTAATGATAAGGGCAAACCAACGACATTAAAATAACAGCCCTCAATCCCTGTAACGATAGAGGCGCCTAAGCCTTGAATTCCATAACCTCCGGCTTTGTAGTGAACGATGGTACTTTTAAGCCGACAGTATCATTGACGAGTTCCCCTCCATAAAAGTTTGACGCTAGAGTAGAAACTAATGTTTTGATTACCGCCCCCGCTTTATAAGTAACGGTGGCTTTAAAGCCGCCACCGTTACCATCAGGGTCATGATCCCCACCTTCGTACTGTAGCAATTTCTCAATATTGGCTTTCAAGTAAATTGTAGGTTCTCCGTTTTCGTTGACAATTATTTTATCAACCAACAAACCAAGATCCTTACGATCAAACATCTCTTTTCCGATAAGTTCATCAAGAACGCTCAAAGCAGTAACTGAACCTTCATGAAACCTCGAAGATTGCTTTTTGATTTCAGTTAAATCATCAATCTGCCTTTGAATATCTTTGATTAGCAAACGCTTCTCAGCTTCAATTTCTGCATATGTTTCTAAGATAATTTCCTCATCTTCGGGGCGTCGAGCAACTTCATTTATCCTCTGCTTCATTGTTACTTTCAGTTCATCAGAAAGTTGCTTTAGACTTGAATTTAGCCTCTGGAGGGATTTATCTAGATTGTCAGTTCTCTTCACCTGATCTTTCAATTTACCATCAAAACCACTAATTGCATCGCTTAGTTTTTCTCTGAGGACAACAAGGTGGGCTTTTATTGCAAGCAGCAATGTTCGATCTAAGATGTAATGTGTTGTACAAGCTATTTTACCTACTCTTCTGTACGTCCCGCATATGTAGGACTTATGTTTACCTTCCTTATTAAGTGCAACAAAACCGCGTCCGCAATCGGCACAAACAAGAAAGCCAGTGAATAGGTTTACATGCTTATGTCCCGAACCTCTATAATGCATGGTGAGACGTTTTTCAGCAATCTCCTGTGCAAGTTCGAAATCCTCTACACTTACCAGAGGTTCGTGATTATTTGCAAACACATAGTGCTGAGATGGATCGACCCTCAGAATTTTCCCGTTGATCTCAGCAAGCTTATATTTACCTTGTCGAAGTACTCCAATGTAAAAGTCATTTCTTACGATTCTTTGAACCATTCGCTGAACCCAAACATGTGTAACATCTTTTTTGTAAACTTTACCTTCAGCTTCCTTGTTTCTTTGGATAACCATTGATGGAGTAGGTACTTCGTTTTCAGTCAGGTAAATACAAATTTTTCTGTAGCCGTCACCTTGTAAATACATTTCGAAGATCTTCTTAACTACCCAAGCAGTCTCTTCATCAATAATTACTTTCTCTCGGTCAAGCGAATCTCTCTTGTAGCCGTAAGGGACTGCTGACAAATACTTGCCATCAATCATTTTTGTCTTGTTGTTATCTTTTATTTTGGTGCTTATATCTTTGACATACCTCTCATTATACCACGTTTTAATTCCAAGTATCGAGTCATCATCAACAAATGAGTCGTAGCTATCACTTATTAGAATTACTCGAACACCTAGCCTTTTCATATCTTCGAGAAACAGCAATGTATAAGCATTATGCCGCCCGATTCGTGATATGTCCTTTACCAAAAGTACTACTTGATACCCATTTTCAATTGCAAAATTAATATCTTCTAACATCCGATTAAAATCAGGTCTGTTGAATGAATATCCGCTGTAATTATCATCTTCGTACAAATACTTTTCAGAAATTTCTTTTCCAAAAACCTCTTTTGCATGATTTGCAATTATCTTCTTTTGGGCAATAATTGTAGCATAATTCTTTCTATCTTCATCGCGGCTAATACGTGTATAACCAATCAACAAACACTTATCTCCAGAATTTACAACCTTAAAATTAGTCATATTTGATACCCCATTTCTTATATTTTCATTGGATTTGGGTCATTGTACCTTGGTATCGAAAACTGGTTCAACATTGTTTTTGAGTGCATTTTGAAGCACTAATTTTTCAAGATCAACAAGGACATCATCAGTCCCAGAAACGAATGTGATTAGTTTATAGGACTTGAATTTTCTGGTCTTGAGATCTTCCTTGAGTTCCAAAAATTCCGCCGAATCCTTATCCTGCTCAGTCATCCAGACATACACCAACTTATTTGCATTATCCATCTTCACTTTAATCAAGATAATGCACCTCCAATGACCCGCAACACTGACATGTTGGAATACCAGACCTTGGAGAGGAAGGACTTTCTTGACTCGATTGACTTACTAATGACTACAGACATGTTTAACACTCCGTTTGCACGATATTTGGAGCGGTAACTCCATGCCTGCTTGTTAAGGACTCTTGAAAAATATCCGTAACACGAAATCAACTCAATTACAGGTAAAGATTAATTAGACTCAAATAAAAAAAGCACTCACTTCCTGACAAGAAACAGTCAGAGAAATAAGTGCTTCATAATTGAAATTCTACAAAATAGAGCTTTCCTCCTTAAGCTCGCAAGCGAGCTACTTCAAAAACTCACTCCGGATAATAAAAGTAAATCCCGAGCCCTTCGACATAATAATCACCGTTGATTTTCTTCTCGCGAACTTTAATGCCTTTCTCGATGAGAACTCTGCTGAACATCTCCCAAAACTTTGTTGAGCCTATGGACTTCACATTGTCCAAACCGTTATTTTCAGCCCATCTAGAAAAATCACGCTTGAAATCTGATCTTAAGGTCACTTCACCTTCATCCCAATATACCCGCGCATTGAAATACTCGGGAATTGGGTTTTGACTGACCTTATAATCCTCTAATGCTTTTTCACACACTTTACTCTCGGTCAAATTAAAGTTGTTTTCGATTAAACGAGCCAAACCTTTCATTGCAAAATTCAGTATGCCTGGTAATTCTGTCAGCAACTTATCGAGCAAAGACTTGTCCATGTAGCTTACCCCCTCAATAGGAGCTTCCCCTGCTCGCAACTCCCGATAAATTTTGTTGAACGGAATGATTTGAAGCCTGCGGAAATACCCATTCGTTAAGTCATTGGAATCCATCATACTGTTCAGCAACACAATCGTCTTTGCAAATAATCGTGTATTGAAAGAAGCCTTAAACTTCTGCTCGACGTTTACCGCATCTCCACCAGTTAAGATTTTAAAGTTCTGAGTATTGAACTTCCGATCAAATTCATTTTCGGTCGAAACGTTCACCAATTTTCCCGGAAGGTTCTGCATTCCAAAACGACCGCCTAAATCTTTCAACGAAACATTTGACACATTTCCGATTCCGATTAGGTGACGGATGACTTCTGATAATACACTCTTACCATTTGATCCTGAACCAATGAAGAAGAATGCCTTTTGAATCTTAATGTCCGGTATGAAGCAGTAACCCATTATTTCCTGAACAAGCATGATACGCTCCCTATCACCTTCAAAGATGTCGAATAGGAATTCTTCAAACTTCGGACACGATGCTGATCCGTCATATTCAATCGGAGTTTGAATGGTGGATAAGTAGCTTGGGTCATGATTAATAATTTCCATCGAATAAAGATTTAACATACCATTCGTTAAGTTTATAAGCCCCTTTTCGGGATTCATTTCTTCAACAAATGGTATCTCTCTCCTTAAAGCCTCGAAGTACTCACCCTCCCATTTCCGACACCAGATATCCGTTTTTGCTTCATGAATAATGCCGCGGCAGATTGCCTTTAACATCCTATCGTTCATTTCGATGTAATACCCCTTATTACAGTAAGCATAGATCTGTGCATTACCAAGCTGAACTAAATGCATTCGACCTAATGTATATCTGGCAAAGGTATTTGCGTTCATTTCTAAATCTTTCTTCCCATAAGATATTCCCCGTTCCTTAAGAGCCAGTCGCTCATCGAGCTGTTCTACAATTGGTGAAACACAGGATTTCATGACTTCAAGAGTTTGATATGATGCTGCCATTTTAAGCACACCTTTCTCGGGTTTGTATATCACTCTCCGAGACTCTTGAGCACTTTCCCAATTTTCGTCTCAACTCCTGCATAAAAAAAAAATGACCCTAATTTATTTTGGATGAATAAAAACAGTGTAGACCACCAAAGGTATTCTACACTGTAGTCAGGTTTTTATTTGGATGTTAAATGCAGTTCCCTCATGCTTTGTGCTTTCCGCTTCTTGCCTTCTTCTCTCTTTTTCAGTAGATGCTCCAGTAATGGACCATACTTATCTGCGTACTTCGGTATTACCTTCCATTCACCTTGAACTTTCTTGTCGATTGGGATGATCTGTTCAGTAATTGGAACAACATCTTCTCTATAACCTGATTTGTTCTTGGGCTTATTTCTCTTAAATTGAATCGATGGTGTGGGTAACTTGGCGTCTCCTTTTTCAAATGCTTTCAAATATAAGGAAACATAGCCACCTCTAGGATCATCATTAGCTTCAAAAAAACCAGCGTACTCATCCCTTAACATCAGGAACATAAACTCGTAATAGGTAAGATCAAACTTTTCATTTGCTTTTACTTTACGTTTTCCGATCTGATCTTTACTTATTCCCGTATACTTATCCAAACGAACATCAATGACAGGAACATCGTCAATATCTACATCAGAGATCAAGGTGATACCTACCTTTGTAGGACATGGTTCAGATTTCCTCACACCATCTGCGACATTACGCTTTGACTTAAATGATTGAAATCCGAGTAAAGTAACAAAATGTAGAGTATGAGACAATGAACATAAATTCTCTTTTCGACTCTTTGGCATATCCGCTATTATCTGATGACCGATTTCTAGAAATCTTGAATTATATTTTGTTTTCTTACCAGCACCCATTTTACCCCTCCTTCGGATCTAATAATTTAATCGAGTATCCTGGCTTTCTGTTTTTTGAATAATAATACTTCTCTAGGAACCTATCTTTTTTATACTCAACATTGTAATCTTCGAACACATGATAGACCGTATCAATTGTTGAGAAGAAGGCTAGTTTGTCTCCTTCATTTGTGGGAATGAACTGATAGCTTCCATCTGTTTCAAATAATTGTTGAAGAAAATTATTTTCATTGTATGTATACCGCTCTACACCAAAATCATTTAGATTGAACTTTACTGTCTTTCCAAAAAAGTAAGTCTCTTGATCGTATCTCATAATTTTATCTTCTCGATGACTTATAAGAGTTCGATTCCCTTTTTCCCTTACATACGTAGGTATCTTTTGGGCTACACGCAATTCTTCGGGAATTGAATTTATGGCTTCAATTTCAATTTCCTCTGTCAATCGCGTCTTGACTCTTGGATAGTATGTTAATGAGATAGAGTCTTCATCAAACCCTTCAATTACTGCAGGGTAGCACTCAGAAAGTTTACCCGGATTGGACTCCGTTGCACCTATACGTTCATACAGCAGTACGACATCACCTATCTCGAATTCGCTTGTAAGATATTGAAACTTTTCTGCTTTATTGTAGAATCGGTTCATCCATCCCCGCTGTCTGAATTGCATAACGAAAGCTATCCAATCAAATTGATGCTCTTTAATTTCGGATGGACCATCTGCGGCTTCATTATAGAATTTATCAAGTTGTATTTTATCTGTGCTCGATTCTTCAAGATACCTTATCTCGACTAATCCATCGAGCAAACTATTTCCGAATCGCATAAGGATGTAAAGATCCACATATTCGAAACCATCAGGATAAACTGCCCCATGATCAATTATTAATTTCGGAATAGGTTTGTTGACCTTAGCACTTCTTACCATGATATAAGCAATTAAGCTGATGTATCCTGCAGATTTTTTACTTGAAGCATTCAAGACTTGATTAGCCATAATATCTGATTGCAGTTCAAACACTACTTCATCATCGGTATCTTTCTTAAAGTAGACTCCCTCAACCGATTTTGTAAAGAAGTTCCTATCGGAGTAAGGTTTCAATGTCCCGATTGGTTTGAACCCCACATCAAGCCCGTTTGTTACCACGAAACTGAAGTGTTCACCGATGAGCAATTCCTCTGAAATTGTTACATCGGACAAAACCAATTTCTTCTTAAGCAAGGTTTGGGCATACTTGTCGAGTTCATAGGCAAGCAGAAGCTCCGAACCTGTATAAATAGTGGTTACTTTCTTGTCTAAAGGTAATAATTCGTTTAATCTTATGACATCCATTTTCAATTCTCCTTTCACATGAAGCAATCATTGGTAGTATTCTCTATATTTTAACCCATCGATAGTTTTGGCTCAATTATAGAAAAACCACCTTCCAATCGGATAAGTGGTTACGACCTGTTTCCAATCTTTACTTAATGAATACGACATACACCTTATCTGTCGTTAGCAGGTTACTATCTTCATAAATTTCGACCTTCTCCTTAAGATCAGCCTGCAAATTCTTTATTAAGTGCTGCGCGGCGGATAAAGTATGATCGCCAAAATCATAGATCACCAAAAATTTAAACGCTGCCGCGGGATTCGATTTTACTTTTGATTTCCCTTCAAGTAGCCCCAGAATATCTTTTACGATTCCGTTTCTTTGGGCTGAACCAAATTTGTAACCATTATTGATCGGCTTGTTACATTTGATCTCGGCAATAATATTGACCTCTCCAGTAACGATGAGATCGTATCCATTATCATTCGGTCTGGTTTTTAGTACTTGTTCCAAGTAAACTTGATAATTCTCCTTCACATAAGGGAAGCGTTCACTTACCCAGTCAATGAAACGGATGGTCGTTTTGTATGTAATAATGTTGTGTATATCCTTCAACGTAGTCTTTATGTCTTCGAAGTCTTCAACTGACATCCGAGAATAGTAATCTTCATTGGAGCCGGTTATTTTATTAGCTATGAACTGATTGAATCGTTCTTTCAACTCGGCTTCTCTATCGTAAGGTAGGCTCATCGTTTACCCCCTGCTAGGAAAATTGTATGTTTATCCACTAATTGTATCTCGGATGGCTCCTATGGCTCAACAAAAGAAATAATGCGACTGAAATCCGCTTCCCTCGATGCCCCCTAATACAACAAGGACAAAATAAAAGATGGTGTCTGTAACAGGCACCATCTAAAATAGAACCCTCTATGGTCAATTACTCTTCGTCTTTATAATCAATCTTCGTGTCGATTCCAACTGTATTTGTTTTGCTATCCCATGTTACGCCAATATTGAACGCTTTTGCGATGTCACGAAGCTTAAAGTAGTTATTACCATCAATTGTGTAGGCGACCAAGCTTACTTCCTTTCCGTCAATATATAAGGTGGAGGAAGTTGGCTTGGCTTCTTTTGTTGCAGGCTTAGCAGATAACTTAAGCTCTCCTCCAGCAGGAGTGTAAGCCTGACCAGAAAGAAGGCTGATTGCATTCTTTGCTCCATCCCACTTCACTTCAAATTGTTTCTCAGTGCCATTTACAACTGAAGCAATGTCGCGAAGTTTAAAGAAGTTGTTGTTATTGATGTTGTAGGCTTCAAAGGATACTTCTCTGCCGTTGACAATTACCTTGGATGCTGTTGGCTTGGCAGACACAGGCTTGCTCGACTGATTTGTATCTGCATCAACCACTTTGTAATGATTGAAACCATCATACATGAAGTAAATATTCTTAAACGAGTCGATCACATTACGATCTTTATCATAAACCTCAATCGACGCAACCAAAACATCGTCTGTAACAACAGATTCAAATGTAACACTAGGCATATATACGGAAACCTTACCGTCTTTAAATTCCTCGTCTACATATTTCATTTGACCACCAAAATAGCTGTCGACACTCACATAAACTGAATGAGCCTTTGGGTTTGTAGTTACTAGATCGAACAAGAATACATTAGAGTCCTTCTCAAATTTCGGGGTCTTTAAGGTGATCGCAGAGACTTCAAAACCACCGATCTCATCGTCATTTCCCTTAACTTTCTGTAGCTTTAAAGAACTGCTCGGGAATTTAATCTTATACCCCGAATTTTCATTAAGAACATTTACTGTCGACATACCTTGTTCGGCTTCACTGTTACCGGATTCGGAGTTAGTCTTAGGATCATTACTTGCAGTTCCTTCGCCTACAATCTGCACCACGAATTCGGCAACAGTATCAGGTGAAAACTCGCTGCCGAAGCGCACGTTCACCCCATAATAGCCCTTCTTGCTGAGACTTACGGTACTGCCTTTTACAGCGATATCTTCGGAAGCTTCTCCCATAATGAAGGACTCACCACCAAGCTTCGCGTCAGGGAGGAAACTGATACTCGGATGCGGGTCTTTTCCGGTAATAGTAAGCGTTACTGGCTTGTCGGATACAAAAACCGTATCTCCAACACCTGATCCTTCATCAATAAACTGCTTTTTATCAGTTACGTTTGAGATTGAAACATAACCTCCTTGCTTCGTCTCAACTTTCGCTCCACTCTCAGCCATAACCGTTAGTGAAGTAAACAGGGAAATAACCAAAGACAAGACCAACATCATAGATATCTTCTTCATTTTCCATCACTCCATTTTCATTGTTGTATGCTTATCATGAGCAATTGCTCTAAAAGCCAAGTTATTGAACTGTTCTCTTCGCCTGATACATCGATTGGATAAATAACTGGATATCTGATTTTTCAAAGTGGTGTTCGCTAATACAAATCCTTTTCCCTACAAAGGCGACTTCGAACAGCTTGTACCTCTTAAATAGATAAAGAACCAAGGCGATAACAAAGACTCCTGCCAATATCGAGCTATAAAGCTTAATTTGGCTAAAATGCGCACCATATTTCTTCATTCCTCTAGAGATCTGCATCAGGATCGTGATTAATACCCCGACCGTTACAAGGTAGTAGAGATTACGTCTCGATCTTTTACGTATGTAGCCAGCACCAATGAAATCTTGAAGCGGTATCGATTCGGGTTCGAATATTTTTCTGGAAGTGTCGCCATTATCATACCGATAATGTTCACCGAAAAAGTGGATGTACTTATTGGTAAGAACTACTACAGGCTTTTGACCCTTGTTCCCGATGTTACCTTTACCTAATACCGCTCTGATCTCCTCACCATTGCTCAAGGTTAATCCTTTAACGACAGTACTCATTTGTTACCATTGGACAGGAGATTCTTTTTTGCTTCGTCAAACTCTTCTTGGGTGATAAGCTTCTGCTGTAGTAGTTCGGAGTATTTCTTTATCTCGTCAGCAATTCCAAGTTTGGAGTTAGTTTCAGTGGGCGTTTGTGGCGCGGCTGCCGCTGCAACCTGAGTAGGCGCTGATTCTACAACATGGTCTTTAGCCCTTCTAAGTTGCTTCTGAAAATCGTCGATCTCTGCTTTATCATACAAATTGATGTTGAAGGCAATCATACCCCCTGCGAAGGAGATCTCGAACAAATTTTTGCGTTTCAATATGTATGCAGTTAGCGTGATTGAAAAGCTCAATATTGAAGCGATCAATACAAATGTCAAAATGTTCATAACTGTTGCCTGATCACTACTTCCCAAGCTACTTAGAACACCGAAAAGAATGATTGATAAAACTAGTGAAGATAAGGAAGTAATCAACAGTGATATCGGATTAACCCTGGTGTAACCTGTTCCGGTCACATCCTTCAGATCAACCATCCGCTCTTCAAAAGACTTTTTCAACTTACCAGCTTCTTTGTAGTAACACTTTCCTTTGAAGTAAACCCGCTTGTTACTAATGACGGAAAATCCACTGGCAAGCGAACCCCCTGATAGGAAGTTGATGATATAACCATTACCAATTGAAGCAATATATCTCTCCGTTGGTTCTGCGAATACTTCCCTGAACTTTTTCAATACTTCTTCCGATAAAATTGCACCTCGACCTAACTTTCCCTCAGCTGAGACTTTAAAGAATGCAATTAGCGGTGGAACAATAATCACGAGTAAAAAGAATGTGATGATTAATTGTGGTGCTGAACTCGACAAGTGCATCTTCTCCTTTGGTTAGACTTTATTTAACACTGTCCCACTGCCCCTTCTAGACAAATCCTCATTATTCCTTACCAGAGTAGGCATTTCGACATATATTGATAAGTATAATATAGGAACTATACTTCGCCAACTATAATTAGTTATCAAAAATTCGCGTATTCCCTAACATAAAGGAAACGAATGCAAGGGGCTGTATCCTTTATGAAATTGAAAGAAGCTAGGGAAAAGAAGAATCTTAGCCAAGAGAGCGTCAGCCGCGCTGTTAATATATCTTTGAAGCATTATCAAAACATTGAACACGGTCTGACAACTCCAACTGTCAATATTGCATTGCATATCTGTGAAGTGTTGAAGGTTGACCCCCGAAAAATTGATGAGTGGAAAGACAGACGACCGCCTGTTTAATCAGATAACCCTTAGTCCATGATATTTAGAACCTACTCCTTAGTCAGTTGACTTTAAGTCACATCGAAAACACCACCTCGACTAAATTATCCATCATATCTATAACTTTTGACCTACTATCCCGATATACTTATTAAGAAGAATATGGGAAGGAGGTCTTTTTGTTTGTGGACATACGGAATGAATTTGGGCAAAGAGTCCGTGAATTGAGGGCGAGAAGTGGCATGTCTCAGGAATCGCTTGCATATCGCGCGGGGCTTGATCGTACATATTTAAGTGGTGTCGAACGGGGAGAACGCAATGTCAGCCTGGTTAATATCGAAAAGATCGCCGCGGCGCTTTCTGTATCGGTTGAGTACATGTTCTCGAGCGAACGCTTCTCGTCAACCCCTGCATATCAACCAAATGATTTTTCGATACCGTTTACAGAGAGGTTTAAGTATCAACTTGATGCTGACAGAAGGGTACTCGCCTTTCAGGTTCATGGGTTATTAACAGGAGATAATGTTGATTTTATGTCCAAGACCCTCATGGGAATTTGTAGTTCATTCGGGAAAGGTGAACTGAGATTATTTGTTGATCACCGTGATATGAAAGCTTCTGATGGCGAACCGGTAGTTTACTCGCCAATAGTTGCCGATAGAGCTATAGCTTTTCAACGGAACTTGCTTTTATATAGCAGTAAAGCCGTAGTTCTCTGTAATTCGGAATTTCAAGTGCACCAATTAAAAAGAATTACCCAAGAAAGTGGCATTCCTACGGTTCCTCTTTTCGGTCGTGATAAAGATATGGTCGGACAAGCATACGAGTTGCTTGACATTAACGGAAATGACTTAATTAAAGTGCATTAGTTTGAGGTGGATTTTGTGAATATAAGAATTGAGTTTGGGAATAGAATACGTGAACTTCGTGCAAGAAGTGGGATGTCTCAAGAAGTCTTGGCTCACCGAGCAGGAATGGATCGGAGCTATCTCAGTGGTGTAGAACGAGGACTTCGAAATATCAGCTTGGATAATATCGAACGACTTGCTAAAGCATTGAATGTATCAATTTCGTATATGTTTGCTGTCGAAAGGCTTTCAGATACCCTCGCTTACCAACCGCATGACTTTACCGTTCCAATCTCTGAACGGTTCAAGTATCATTTGGACAGTGATAAACGGATTCTGTCCTTTCAAGTTAGTGGCTTGCTGAACGGACAACATGTAGATCATATGTCTAAAACCCTGTTGGGGATATGCAACGCATTTCAAAAAGAAGAACTTAGCGTCTTTGTTGATCATCGAGATATGAAGGCAACTGACGGAAAACCAGCCGTATACTCAATAGAGGTGGCAGAAAAAGCAGTATTATTTCAGCAAGAGCTTACTACATATAGCAATAAAGTAGTTGTACTCTGCAATTCTGAATTTATGGTACAACAAATGAATTTTGTCACTGCGACGAGTGGTATTCATGATAAGTCGATTCACTTGTTCGACCGCGACAAAGACATGATAGGGAAAGCATACGAGTTGCTCGACATAAACGGGAATGACTTGATACAAGCTAAAGCTTAAAGCCGCCAGTTATTGGCGGCTTTAGAAGTTCGCAGGATGCATGTGTATAATGGTCATAAAAACAGGGAGATGTTGAATTGGCTCAAATTTATGATTTTCTTTCTCGTCAACCACTCAGTAGACTCAAGCATCACGATTATGAGCAAAACGATAGGATTATCGAACAACACGGCAAATACATTGGAGTGCTTACTAAACAAAGAACTGAGTCGCTACGGGAAATAATCGATGTGATTGAACTTAAGAAAAAACAGATTGAACAGTTGATGTCTGAGTTTGAGGAATTGCGCTCTGGATATGATGAGATGGTTCTTGAAGCAGTGAGCTTTCTTGGAGCAAGGAAAAATTGGGTCGATTTCGATCCGGAAACATGGGATTTCTATGTGGATGTTAAGGGGCATTGTTGGGTGGTAAATAACAACAAATAGAAATAAAAAGCAAGGGAGTCATTCCCCTTGCTTTAGACGAACATTTGATTCATAAAACCCTTTTTCATAACTTCTAGCTCGGTATTTTTCTTTTTAAGCAATTCAATCTTCTGAGATAACTTGTAGAGAAAACCAGATATCTTTCTTTGCTCTTTAATATCAGGAAGTGGAACTTCTAGACTTGATAACGCTGGCTTTGACAGTCCAAAAACTGATACCCCATTTGCATTTACATTAATAAACTTCCTGTACTCAGTAGTCTGTGTAAAGTAATGCAAAAACAACGAGTCTAACCGGCTATATGGTCTAAAACAATGGGTATGTAACCCACCAATTATTTTTCTATTGTTACCTTCAAGAAGAACAACGCTTTTACCTAGATCAGAAGTGTCTTCGGATGCATCAGCAAATACAACGTCTCCGTCTTTAAGAAGTGTGTATGTTGTTTCTGTATCGATACTTAATGACGGAAGCTCCGTCTGTGAGGTAATCACTCCCGATAATTTAGAATGAATATCACCGTAATGAACATGTTGATATTCCCCTTCTCCCTCGACACTGCGTGAAAAGCTGTAGTTTCTAGTAAACGAACCTAATTCCTCTAAGACCGATGAATCCCACTCAGGAAATTCCTGCCCATTCTCGTCTTTGAATCGAATCTCCTGTGAGAAAATCTTTTGGAGCAAACCTTTCTTGAACAACTCTAGTTCTTCGATCTTCTCTTTCTGTCTCTCCACTTTTTGATTTAATAGTGAGAGGAAAGATGCAATTTTACGCTGTTCTGTTTCAGATGTTATGCTAACCCTTATATTTCTTATCTGCTCAAAATTTAAACCCTCTCTATTTCCCCCTGCTTGAAAGCTATCAATTTGCTTTTGAACCTTATATGAGATAATTTGATTCATTATGAAGGAAGGATCATAGCCTTTATTTACTCGAATAATACAGACATGTTGATTTACATTGGCTCTTGGAAAACCAAGTGGAACTATACAACTCCTACCAATAGATGCTCCAGTGATATTCAATAGTATGTCGTTTTCATATACTTGAGTAGATAACATATTGTTATTTTCTTCCTCCGAAATATACGCAACGTCATCCAAGAACAGTTGTCCATTCAAAACATTCTGGCTTCTGATAAATACTACGCCCTCATCAGTATATACGGAACTACCACCTCTAGGAGTCTTTCCACTTCCCACCTTTATTGTTAAGTCACCAAGCTTTTTATGCTTCCACTCATTCGTAAATTCTGAAAATCTTAGCTTCGGCAATATCTTCATATTAGTTACCTTCCCGTATTCCAAGTTCTCTGAAAAACGTTTCTAATTCTTTATCAATTTGTAGTATCTCTGAATCAATCTCTTTAATTCTTGCTTGTACATTGTTCAAATCGACTAGTTCTTCCTCCTCAAAAGTATCAACATAACGTGGAATATTCAAGTTATAGTCATTCTCTTTGACTTCATCAATACTAGCGGCATATGAATACTTCTCGATAGTTTGCCGAGTCGTATATGTTTCAACGATCTTCTCCACATTTTCATCACGAAGACGATTTTGGTTCTTACCTTTCTCAAAATCATTGGAAGCATCAATAAACAGAATGTTATCATTCGCTTCTCGACACTTTTTGAACACAAGAATGCACGTTGGAATCGTTGTCCCAAAGAAAATGTTTGCTGGTAAGCCGATCACCGCATCCAAGTAGTTTTTTTCTTCGATCAGGTATTTACGAATTACTCCTTCTGCCGCACCGCGGAACAATACCCCATGAGGAAGGACAACTGCCATTGTTCCGTTATCATCAAGATGATGAATCATATGTTGAACAAAAGCGAAATCGGCTTTGGATGAGGGAGCTAGTTTTCCGTAGGCACTAAACCGCTCATCTTGCAGGAACTTTTCATCAGAACTCCATTTTGCTGAGTATGGAGGATTTGCTACTACGGCTTCAAAACGCATATCTAGATGCCGCGGCTCATCCAAACTATCGGCATTTTGAATATCGAAGTTATGATAAGACACATCATGCAGGAGCATGTTCATACGAGCCAAGTTATAAGTAGTTGAGGTTTTCTCTTGCCCGTAAAACTTTCTGACTCTCGCTTCCTTGGCGACCCTCAAGAGCAACGATCCTGAACCGCAAGTCGGGTCATAGACATTTCTTAAGTCATTCTTACCCAGCGTAACTATCTTAGCAATGATTTTGGAAACTTGTGGTGGAGTATAGAACTCACCAGCTTTTTTCCCCGCATTGGCAGCAAACTGTCCGATCAAATACTCATAAGCGTCGCCCAGAACGTCAATGTCCACATCATCATGTAAGAAGGGGATATCATTAATATTGACCATGACCTTTGCGATTAGCTTGGAGCGAGACTTTACATCACGCCCTAGTTTGGAGGAATTCAAATCCATGTCATCAAATAAATTTTGGAAGTCATCCTGACTCGTCGCTCCAAGGGTTGATTCTGTTACTGCGGTGACCGCTTTATGTAGCATTTCAATATCGAATTTGCCTTGCTCTCCTTTACCAATCTCCTCAATCATGCTCGAAAAAAGGTAGTCTGGTTCAATGACGTAGCCAATTTCCTGAATGAGCTGATCTTTTAAAGCATCCCGATAAGCTTGATCCTTCCAAGCATCTCTGTAAGAAATATTGTCTTCCTTAAGAAGACTATTAACCCGATCCTCTGTTTTGTCAGACAAATAACGGTAAAAGATTAAACCAAGTATATAGTTTTTAAACTCGTAAGCTTCGAGTTGACCGCGTAGGTCATTTGCCATGTCCCAAAGCTTCTTATGTAACTCGGCTTGTTGATGACGTTGTAACTCGGTCGTTGTCATCTGTTTACCTCCCCCTTTAGATACCCCATCAATAACTGTTTGATATATTGCTGTTCCCATACGATTCTCTCCTGAAGTAGTCGATTTTTTCGATGTAATAATCTATGGACGCTACCAATCTTCACTTGATCGTCCATAGGTGGCAAAAAAATTTCCAAAGTCCTAAGCATTTGAATCGACAAAGCTGCTATACTGGAACCTTGCGTTGCGATCTTCAATTGTTTGCGACAATCTGGATGTTCATTGATATACCACTCCAGATAGTCAGGATGCAATTCACCTGTAGGCTCAATGATGGCAAAGTTAGAAGGGATCAACTTTCCAGCATGCTCCTGCTGCAATGCTACTGCTCGTTGTCCAGTCAAGCTTATTAGGACTAAACCCTCTTTGGCGAGTGGTAAAGATACCAAACGCCCTTGATCTACATGAACATCAGAAGCATCTTGCTGATTCTCTACCGATGTGGGATCAGGACTTAACCACTCGTTCATTTCTTTCATCGTGTAGACCGGAAGCTTTACTGCCTCCAATGAAGGTGACGTCTGTATACGGGATAAAAATGCCCCTTGCACCACCGATGCACATTGTTCTAAATTCAAACCAACCCTCCCCTTTTGCTATTTATTAAAATAGCATTAAACCAACAACTTCAATATAATAAAAAACAGCAGAAAAGGCAAGTCCTTTTCTGCTATTTTTATAAATAGCACTATGAAAAACGTTTGGTGTGCTCTGAGATGAACTCGATAATCCGTTGAATCATTGCTCGTTTTTTGAGGAATGGCAACTTAACAGCATCACTGATCTCTTGCTGGTTGACCAGTCCGCCGTACTCATATTCCTGTACAAAGCCTTGTATTACTTCAGCCGATAACCCCACTTCACTGGCGAATGCTTCAATTTCCTTCATACGTTCTTCTTGTTCGAAGGCATTGTAGTTATCGTCTACCGAATCTGCATTGGTTAACGTTGGTACTACTTTTCGCAAGAAGTCCTTCAGCAAATTCGCTTTGAGTCGTAGCTGCTCGTTATCAGCCCGATTGATCTCATCTTCAATATCTTTTACCGACTTGTCCCGCTGCTCTTCATTATCGAAATCGATGTTCCGGATCAGATTCATGATATAGCTTACATTAATCCGATCGGTATGCATCAGCTCGATTAGGAAGTCAACGTTCGCCAAGATCGATTCTTTACCCCCGCCGCGCTTAACTTCGTCATAAATACGGAGATACTTGCTCTTGTAATCCTGGTACTCCTGTTCAGAAATACCCAATCGAGCCGAGTCGAATTCAAACTCGGTAAAAGTTTGGAGACGAGTCAGATATTTGGTAAGCTCACGGAAGCTAATGACAAACTCTTGTTTTTCTTCCTCCCGCTCCAAAGCATCTACTTCCGCTGGCGTAGCGGCGAGAGCTTTGACTTTTACCAGAGCTGCCCTGAACATTTGAAGGTATTCTTCGTAACTCTTCATCAGGACATCATCGACGCTATCTGTCTTTGAGAACAACTTGATTGCCTCGTCCGTATCTTCCTTGAGATTGCGGAAGCATACAATATTCCCGTAAGGTTTGGTCGCTTTCTCCGTCCGATTGGTGCGAGAGAAGGCTTGAATCAAATTATGATATTTTAAGAAGCGATCCATGTAGAGGATATTCAAAGTTTTGCTGTCGAATCCTGTCAAAAAGATGTTGACTACCAGTAAGATATCGATCTGAGCAGTCTTGACTTTACGAGAAACATCGGCAAAATATCCTTGGTACTTATCTGTTGAGAAGTTGGTTCCAAACATAGCATTGTAGTCCTTGATGATACGTTCAAGGCTATCCCGAGAATGCTCGTCTTGTCCATCGCCTTCACTGTCCTCATTCTGTCCATAGGTGAAAATGCCGGCAATCTTCAAGTTATGTGACATGGACTTGAAGGTGTCGTAGTACTTAACCAGCATCGGGATGCTATCCACAGTGAATAGTCCTGTATACCCCTTACTGCGTGACTTCCGATCATGATGGTTTATGATGTTCTCAGCGATCAAACGGATTCGATCATCATGCATCCAGACTTCATCAGTCAGAATTCCTTTTACGCGGGTCTGATCCTTTTCGTTAATTGAAACATCAACCGTTTGGATGTAATCCACCGAAAACCCCAAGACATTGCCATCATGGATCGCATCTTTAATCAGATACGTATGTAGACATTTCTCAAAAATATCGGCGGTTACCCGACCGTCTTGGCTTTTGTTTTCTTCGAACAAAGGTGTTCCAGTAAAACCAAAGTACTGCGCCTCTTTAAAATGATTGTCAACGAGTTTTTTCATCTTACCAAACTGACTGCGATGACACTCATCAATAATGAAGACAACCCGCTCCTGTTGATACGGCTTCATAATCTCCTCATATCGAGGATTTTTTATAGCGTTCGCCATCTTTTGAATTGTAGTAACGATCAACGGCTTTGTTAAGTCCGAAATTTGTGCCACCAATTTTTCAGTATCGTCTGTCATGTCTACTGAATCCGGTTCAAATTTGTTAAACTCCGCCAAGGTCTGACTATCTAGGTCCTTTCGGTCAACGAGGAAGAAGACCTTCTTTATATGCGGTTCGTTCGCAAGGATTTGGCTCGCCTTGAATGAAGTTAATGTCTTCCCGCTACCAGTAGTGTGCCAGATATAACCGTTGTTCTTAGTTTCCAAGGCACGCTTAATAAGTGCTTCAACTGCATAGACCTGATACGGTCGCATGACCATTAATAGCTTCTCGGTCTCATTCAACACCATGTACCGGGCTATCATCTTAGCCATGTGGCACTTTTCTAGGAAGTTGGACGTGAAATCGCTTAGATTGGTGATACGATTATTTTCTGCATCCGACCAGAAGAAGGTGTGCGAAAACAAGATGTCACCATCAGAGTTTGCAAAATATTTCGTATCAACCCCATTGCTGACAACAAACAGCTGCAGATAGCGATATAACCCCCTGAAGGAGTGTTTTCGATACCGTTGGATTTGATTGAACGCTTCTTTAAAATCTAAGCCGCGGCGCTTTAACTCGATCTGCACTACAGGGAAGCCGTTAATGAAAATTGTTACATCATAACGATTTTTATACGTCCCTTCGACTGTTGTCTGATTGGTGACCTGAAAAATGTTCTTACACCAATCACGGGTATTCATCAACTCAAGATAGACCTCTGTTCCGTCATCACGCTGGAACACCTGTTTATCCCTAAGAATCTTTGCGGAGTCAAAAATGCTTTTCCCATCAATCTGAGTTAGGAATCGGCTGAACTCCGAATCCGTCAGTGGCTGACCATTTAATTTCTTCTCATTGAATTTATTCAGTTGCTGTTTAAAGTTTCCTAAAAGCGAATCATAATCATTTATTGTTACTCGCTCGTAGCCCTGACGAACAAGTTGCTCGATCAGATTTTTCTCAAGCTGGGCTTCCGACTGATAAGACAAATGTAAAACCTCCTCAGGTGTTCTTTACCCCACTCATACACAGGAGTCTTACAATATTCTACATTTCCCAGCCGATATCCTTCTAGAGCCCCAAATCCCGGAGATTTCTTTAAAAATCCTCTGTCTGACTTACAGCCCTAAACTAGTCGAAATCAATAAACCGGGTCTAATTCTTCCTTTTGCGACATCCTTCATCACAGTTCTGGAAATGTGATACAATAGTCTTAATATTCAATGTTTCTTAGAGGGGGGTTATTATGTCGGAAAAACACGCAGATAAATTACTTCATGTCCAGAATGGAGTTATACGTCACCTGTTATATTCAAAGGTAGACGAGCAGGATTTAATCAACCGTTATCGTGTAGTTGTCAAACGTGAAGTTAAACGAGATTTAAAAGTGGCTTTGGAGCGACTTGACAAGCAAAAACTAGTTGAGATTGTGGCTATCTCACCAGAGATAACTGAATCTGATATCGAAACCTGTTTTGAAGATAATCGATACAGCCGCAGACCCAATTTTCGGCTGTTTATGCTGCGTCCGCATAACCCTCAACTGAGTTCATCCTCATTCATTGCAGATCACAAGAATAATACTGGTGTGTCCAAAATGAATGAGTTGCTCAAGCCAATCACTTACCCCAATGACAACATATTTGGACTACTTGCTATTGACCAAACAGTTGTCAATCACGAAACGGTAGAAATCTCATTACAATATCAAGAAAGATATAATTACATCAATCCTGAAACCGAACAGTCCGATTTTATTTACGAATTGAAGTTCGGCTTCTTATGGATCAACTTTGATCAACGCTTTGTGAGCATTAGTATACCTACTGAGTCACTGGTTGGAACAATATCCAAAACTCTTGAAAGAGCCTTTGATTGCTTTGTTTCACCTGTAAACATCACCAAAAAGATTGTCGACAGTGTGTTTAGCAAAGAGTCAATGAAAAGAACCACTTTGAGCAATCCTGACCCCGAATCAGGTAAGCCAAGCAAAGTTACTTTGGCTGACAGTGATCTTGGTAATAAGGTTGGTCAACTTACTGAATTCGATGGGTACGACTCGCCAAGTTCAGTTTATCAAGAAGCAATCGACGAGGACGGAGACTTCTTCTCAACTCTTGGGGTCAACAATGACAAAGGCAAGATTTATCTTACCCGTCAGCTTAAAGCCTCTGAAATGAGACGTTGGGGGATTTGGCGAATCGGACAGATCATGAATTACATTAACTCCATTCAGGAAAATGGTGAAATCGACGATAAGTTCGAATCATTTGGACTTGATGAAGATCCCGATCTTGTTGCCTTCACAACTACAAATGACGAGAAAAAAGTTATTTTGGAAGTCACTAAGGCAGTTGTCACCTGTAAGGTAAAAAAGATTGATAGCTTCAAGCTCCACGACTTAAATGTTGATAAAATTGTAGGTTCACTGAAGAAGCATACCATTACCCACTTCTATCCTTACTGCGATAGTTGCGACCATTATGCAGATATCACCTGTAATAACTGCGGAAACACCGACTTGTTAACGGTTTCCGTAAAAAGAGGACAGGTTCCAAAGGTCGTATGTTCATTCTGTTACACCGAACTTCAACAGGATAACGTTCGCTGCTTAATGGATCATAAGGTCAGAATAGACTCCTGGTATGATGGAGTCGTAATTAATCCTAAATCAACTTTAGTCGAACTTACCGAAAAAATCATAAACAAGTATTTCCCGGATGAAGGATTTTCACATGAGGAAGAATCCTTCTATCTTCAAAACAATGTCGTTCACTATTCATCTAGAGTTTCTTCGAAAGTCATGTTCAAAGTGAGGGAACTTCAACAATTTAAGCCCGTTTGGGATCGGAGAATTACCCCTAAACGCCGCGAAGAACTTGCCGAAGTGTTGAGCTTACTTACAGAAAAATGTTCTAAACATAGTGTCGATGCCTGCCAAGCCTGTCAGCATGAAAAAAGCGTCCGCTGCATAATGAAACCTTTTGTAACGTTTACTGATCATAAATTACATCCGCATCATGGACAAGAATACGGTGATATCAGCTTTACCATCCAGATGCTTGGTATGGACGATGCCGTATTTGTAGGGATAGCCAAGAGTTATGAGAAGAAACCGATAAAACCAACAGACACAAAAGCTTATGAGATGCTTCAACAGTTTGTTTATAAATGTAAGGACACTACTGTCAATGTTTTAGGAATTGTGGTAGCAGGGGAACTTGAACAGGGTTTTGTAGCCGTGTTGCAGGATCTTGCCGGAAGGTACAAAAAGAAAGTCGTAATGTGGACTTACGAGGAATTGATGTTGGTGGTCGATTTTGCCATCAAGAAATATGATTTATCAATCGCTGAGGTTGTTGAAGAACTAAAGGCAGATAAAGTCAAAAGAAAACGGAAGCCTGCCAGTTAATATTTCGCAAAAATCAACCCTGTCATTCGACTTTGACAGGGTTGATTCATTTGCTATCAGACAGTGGGCAACCTAAACTATGTAGCACATCAACTTAAGGTTCATTTTTTACTTTCTTTTTTAATTCGTACAACAGAAAACCATCAAATAATAATACCCCACCTGACGAATTCCTTGATAAAAATTCGACAGTTGGAGCATTTATCCCTTCCTGATACTTGAAGTCATGTCTGTAGCTTTCAGCTTCGCTACAATTAAGCCTCTAATGTATCAACCTAAACCCTCTCTGGTTTTTTGCCACCCCTGAATGCAGAGTGACCATCTAGATTCGCCAACAATATTTTTCGGGTCGTTTTGTACTTATCTCCCACCATACCGAGCCGGATCAGGAAAAGTCTGAAAGTAAACTTATCATTGTCGGTGTCCTTGCCTTTGGGTGACGTATACTTTAGCTTCATCGCGGTCTGGTTCAGCAATCCGACAAGGTGCGTATAGGCATGCATCTCTTCGGGACTACGTTCAGCTTGGAAAAACTTAAAGATGACCATACTGCTGTCGAAACTGAAGGCTATGCCTGGGCAATATTGTTCACCGATTTCAGATATCGCTGTCTTGAAACTTTCCAATGTATCGACATTAGCATCGTTGATGGCTTTAGCAAAATTATCTTCGATAATATTCGTTTCAATACTAAGTGATCTTTTTACAAGTACTTGTTTGCTGTAAAGCAAATTAACCAAATTTCTTAGGGATACCCCTGTATGACCTTCCAGCGGTACAGCTACTTCAAGTGGGGAGTTTGAGCTTGCCGTGAGCTCGACCGGATCGCCTGATTCAACTTGAATGACTGGTTCAACTTGGTCATTGGGTTCGCGTGGTTCATCTTGTATGGCAGCAACCTGTCCAGTTAATACGCTGTCGAGATCAACCTCCATGCCATTCGAATTCGTGATCTTGCCCGCTCTGTCAATCGAGTAAATCTCCGTGTCAGTCTCAATCTGATAAATAAAGCTCGGAACCCCCATGTACTTAGGCTTTACTCCAAAATGATCGCCTAACGTCTTTATGATTTCTTTTCTGTCCATAACAACCTCCAAATAGAATTTACATTTTCAATGAGGTATGCGGTAACCGCGCCTTTCATTGAGGTTGTTGTAGTTCTAACTTGGACAGAGAATTAATGCAAGTAATTGTTGCGCATACCCCAAATAAATACGACTTGACGGATATAGAAAGCAGATGTACTATGTAACTACAAGCTACTAGCTACTCGCTATTAGCTACTATGAGAAAATCTCGAACAGAAAGGAGAATGTAAAATGCGAATCGATAAAAACACTTCTCTGGAGGACTTGATGAACATTGCCAAAGCAACTGTTCCAAGTCTGGATCAAGGTGAGGAGTTCCTTGTCAAAGACCTGTTTCGGGGCTTTGAATGGAACCGGATCGCTAAGGGCAATCGTACTAAGCTTGGCTCCATGTTCTTAAACTACGCCGAGAACCATGCAAGTAACTCCCTTGAAATATTAGGGAAAACGCCTCAGAATCAGCAGATGTACAGAAAGCTGTAGTTAACTCTTCTCCTGAAAAGAACAGAAGTGATGTGTCCTTTCCACATCACTTCTGTTATTTCTTCCTTGCAGTATAAACTTTGAAATTTCACTGCTTCTTTTGAACGGCAATATAATTTACTTATACATATATGATATGCTGCTGAATTTTAAGGAATCTCGTATTACAACAATCTATCTGCAGTAAGAGCTTCGAATTCTCTGCATGCGTCGATATACTGCTCTCTGATTTCAGGTTTTGAAGTAAATAAAACACGGATGGCTTCCCTTAAATGCCAAGGGTGATGCTCTGGCGAAAAAGCTGAATAAAGAGCTGTCACTACATCCTTATCAAATCCGTACTTCTCTAAATACCAAATGACTGTTCTCTTTTTATGATGATTTGCCCAATCAAATAACGATATTGAGCCTTCCCGAAACGCATAAATCCTAAATAACTCTACGAAGTTATTTTCCAACAAATATTTCAGTTCCTCCTCCTCGGATAGTTCTGCGGGATCGAGAATCGCTTGACACTGGATAAGTCTCTTAACACATTCCTCAACTTGAGCCACAGGAACTAATTGTTGTCGAAGTAGAGCAGTTACTACACGCGGATTAGTATCCTCACCTGGTGCATACCATAAGGATCGGATTAATTCAGGGTCATTCCTGCAAAACCGAACTATACTTGGTTCATATCTCAACACTGCTCTAAACAACTTCATGTTGGCTTTCATGAATTGAAGTAGTTGAACGACAAAGTTCTCTTGCAATCTGAACATCCGATGCCAGAACACTAGTTTCTGCTCATCATCAAAAATTTCAATAGGATAACCACCGTATAAGGCTTCCTTCACATCATCAAGAAATGACCTGTACTCCCGCTCCGGCATTGCTAACGGAATTTCTTGAAGAATCGGATCAGGATCGGCTTCAACTGGTGTTAAGCTTCTAGTGAAATGTACTTTTATTTTTGCTAGAACCGAGCTTTTACCCCCTTTGACCTTGAATTTTGGCAAGTTAGATTGGATGAAATACCAAAACGACTCTACATGTGGAGCCTTGATTAAGTTAGACTTTGCATGTGCGCAATCATTCCTGCGATTTCTCCAAAAAGCTAATTGTTGTCTTAAATCCTCAGTCAAAGGGAACAGTACAGGTCCTTCTGCTTTCTTGGTTATCTCAAATACTGTAGTATCCCATATTTCATCTTCATCAAGTTCTTTGAGGTTTTTCCTCCAAAGTGAATCTGGATAATCATCTGGCTTAGATGAGTTCAGAACGCGATCCTTTAGAATTGTCTGAAAAGATAAATACGACAACAACAGACTGGCTCTATACGCAGATGCCTTATAACAAACAATTGCCTCCTCGAGTAGATCCCGAGCATCAATTGATACATTTTGACTTACTAACCAATCTTCAACCGGAAGACGCAATTTACCGCAACCCCTTCAATTTATTAATCATTCGCGACTAGGTATCTGGATTATTATTCTCTATCGAAAATTATGAAGGCTTAACCCCATGCTTTTTGAACAATCCTTCGAAGAACTCTTTAACGATCTTTGCTCCAGCTTCCTCGTCCATCAATTCATACCCGCCGAATCGATAGACCTCATACCCGTTGAGTTTTAATTCCCTGTCGGCTTGCACCATCTCGGCGTACTTTTTGGGACTTGATGTATCTTCATCAGAATAATGTTGCTTTCCATCTACTTCAAGTACAATACGCTGCTTGTTTGAAAACAGTAGGAGAAAGTCCATACGCTGTCTTGGTAAATACGCTTTTCCTGCTCGCTGTTTTATCGTGTAGGGATCATAGTGTAAATAGACTTGTGGTATTAGTGCAGGAAAGTTCTTATCGAACAAATCCTTAAAACATTTAAAGTAACTCTTAAATAGCAGCTTCTCTGGTGGAGAAGCTAATGTTTGAAATAAACGCACATAGAGCTGTTTTTCGGTCTCTAAATTTGGCTCTGATACCCCATTCCTATCAGCCCACCACGATACTAGGTCAGCCCAATACAGACCTGTATTCGGAATAGTACGGTCGTAAACTAAACAGTTCTCTTCATGCTTTACAATTCTAATGTCGTTATTAATCGAGTCACTAATTACAATTTCAGGCTTCTGACCCACCGCGGCGAAGATCAGATTTTTCACATTGCCTTTTACCCCATCAAGCACTTTATCGATACGGTAGACTGGAAACCCTGAAATATTGTCCGCCAAATTAAACTTATATCCGTCATTTCCTAAATGCTTATTGATGAATTCAATATATTCGTCCTGCTCGTCCTGCTGTCGAACCAATGGATGTACGACCTGTTCCAAGAATTTTATAAACACATCATCTGGCGCTATCATTAGTTCTAAATACTTCTCATATAAGTAGACTTCATCCCAGTCTGAATTGTTGATCATATGTTGCCATATATCACCTGAAGCGGTCTTAAAGCGGGAATCAGTTGAAGGCATGCTGTCCAAATCCCATACCCGATTCAAGAAGTCGACCAATTCGTATTTACCTGGGATATTATTTCTGGCATGGAGTTCATCCATGATATTTCGCCTGGTGATCTCACTGATTGTATAAAGCCCCGTTGGATTAAGTCGAAGAACCAACTTTGATAATGAGTTTGCCTTTGAGCCGTAGTCATTTATAATTCGCTTAGCTAAGTCCAAAAGGAATAATTGATCCTTACCTTTGAGCCTTTTTTGGACGTAAACCCTTCTACTGCTAAATGCCTCAGACTCATCTCCGCTTTCCAATCCATACTTATTGCAAACAGTCGGTATGTCGTATGCCTTTTCCTCAAGTAGTACCTGAACTATGGCATCAATGAGTTCGTTAATACTCGCCATCGAATACCCCCTTTTAAATAAAACGATCAAGGATTCCTATAGATACCCCATAAGAGCATTTCCCACTCGATATCGAGCGCCTCACCAATGTTGTATTCCAATGCAAAGAAACTATGATCTCGTTCATCGCAAAATCTCTTGACATTAGAGTTACACAATTCCTTAATCCTCGCCGCGCTACCGAATTTATTAAAAGATTCGTTAATACGCTTGATCTCCTTGCAATCCTTACTGAAAACACTGTACTTATTAGGAATTCTGCTCAAAGGATTTACACCAATCAAAATATTGTAACAGGGGATCTTCTCTGAATATATAGCCTGTTTATTGATATCCTGTAGTACACCATTTCTTACTCCTGAGTCCCCATAAAACACCTTTTCATAACCACTTTCACCATTCTTTTTCCCTCGTTCAGTACTAGCAATGAACCATGCATGTCGCGCCTTGAATTCAAATAATGCTACAGGATTTGTCTGTTTGTTACGGTATCGAATTATTGCCAAATCACGCCGCTTCTCCCACTCACGCTGGATAAAGTAATCGTTATCGTCTTTAAGGACATTTGCGAAAAGCAGATTGAACTTGTCTCTGATGTTCATTTCGGTTCGGGAGTTGCTGTAAAGGATAGCCAATTCATTTTGGAACCATGTTTGGTTTAAACTTCTTAGCAAATTTTCAATATAGTCAGGTGTAAATAACATTATTGAGCAGCACTCCTAATCCACAATCTCTTGATAATCTATTCAGCATGACCTATTCTCACGATCTTTCTCTACGGCTGTCCCATGATGCCGGTTCTTTTACCCCATTCGCTGTAATATTTCGACAAATTATCTGATAAACCCTTCCCTTTATGGACGTGTTAAGATGGATCATCAAGAGCTAGGGGCATCAAAGACGTAAAGAAGCCGCCAACTAATGTGGCGGCTTGTCAGTCTTATATCATTTTGAGATCCCCTTACCTCGACTTCCCTTTCGCTTTAACCACTCTTGCCACCAGAAGCTATAATATAATTCGAACACTTTAGAATCTTCATCTATTGAAAAGTCCAAGTGATCTAAAAATACGAAGTTGTACCGCATCGCTCCTATAAGTAGATGAAGTGTAAAAATGTCACGAGACAATTTATACACTGTAGAAACAATTACTGTATCTCCTTTCTTGGCGGTGTTTAGGAGCTTATTGAAGCCCGGTCGATTTTTGCTTAAGCCGCTGAAACCGTCATCGATGAATACTTCATCAATGAGAAGCCCTTTTTCATTGGCATACT
This sequence comes from Paenibacillus turicensis, assembly GCF_017873435.1. Taxonomy (GTDB): domain Bacteria; phylum Bacillota; class Bacilli; order Paenibacillales; family Paenibacillaceae; genus Fontibacillus; species Fontibacillus turicensis. The sequence goes on from NZ_JAGGKG010000006.1 coordinate 47,810, forward strand.
TCATGCACTCTTTGACCTGGGCATTGATTGCTTTGGGAGACTGCTTTGCACTTCTAGCATAGATGTAGTTATTCATGTTAATTCCTCCATTTGTTTAGGTTTGTATGATCGAATGTTTTTGGGCTGTTCTTTAGGGGCATCGTAAGAGGATACCCCTGAGATGGGATTAGGACTTGTTGTTGTATACCATGCTTCCGACAAGGCTTGCAAATGTCGATTCGATAGGGTGACCGAACAGTAAGCCCGAAAAGATTAGGTCATAATCACTCTTTGGATTAGTGAAATCATACCCCGCAAGGTAGTCTGAGAGCTTTTGGTTACTTAAGGCTCGGATTTTACTTTTAACATACTGATTCATGAAGTAACCTCTCACTTCACCGTAGCGAGCCTCTTCCAGCAGCTCATACGATTTGATGAGGGCTTCTAAATCCAAGTGCTGGCTAATGGTGCCGCTTAGGGCGAAGCCAACTGTTTTCTGATCAGCAATTTGTGTTTCCTTGGACACTAAATCCGATTGTCGAGCCAGCTCATGGTAATCATTCTTGTCATGGTTGGCTACGGTAACAAATCCAATTGGCTTGAGTCCAGCCAATACTGCTCTAATGAAGTAATCTCCTCTGTTTTGCCCTTCTTTGTAATGCCATTCCCCACAGAAACCCATGTTAAGCCAGCGGTGCATTTTGGACTTGAATGGGAGATCTACTTTCGGAAATTTGTAGGTCGCCACGATGAAGCCATTGTTAAAGACTCTAACCACAATTGAGTTCTCCTGTTTCCGTGTGACGAAGGCTGATCGTCCTACACCTGGTTTGTCCATAACCTTTCCGGTCAAATTTGGGTTCGAGCTGCTCCATCCATCAATCGCGAGAAATTGGTTCATCATACTGTCTTGCCTCCTAGTTTTTATTTGCGTACACTATCTTGCCTGTGACTCTTGAGCAATGTGTAGAAATTAAATAAGATGATGTCGGGGAGACATCATCTTTAGATTATTTTTTTTACAGAATGCGCATTACCGTGAAGATGCCCCACGCCGAGCTATCTGAACCTTCTTTCTGAACAATGCTACACGCTCTTTAGCTTAGTGACATATGCCCAATAAAAAAAGATGGTGCCTTGGGAGACACCACCACTTGATATTTTTATATTGCAAGAAGACCCCTCATAGTCTTAATATCATCTCTCATCTTGTTAACAGAATCTCTGTTTTTCTGAACAACTTCTGATAGATCACGAATGACTTTTTCAAGTCGATATGTTTTTGACTCTTCTGAACCATCAGCGGCTCCACCGTCTTCATCGAAGTTTATATACCCATAATACACTTCGATTTCACCTTCTGAAATTTTTTCTGCATTCTTATGGAGCACAACCCATAAAGAATCCGAATCGTCATCCCTCGGATCGAGTTGACCTTCCACAAATAGCTTGACTGTATTACCTTCAAGATCAATAAAGCTTAACAACTCATCAACTGCAAAGTAATCCTTGTATTTTATACTGTCTCGAGTGATTTCTAGATCTTCTAATGAAAACAAGTGTTCATTCACGAATTCCATAACTGCATCTCTTACTTCTTCTTCCGTGAAACTAATATCATGATTGATTTGTAAGAACGGCGAGTTTACGTTATAAATCTGAATCTTTGCAACTAAGTCCGCAATGGGCTTAGCATTGCTATCAGTTTCAAACTGATAGTACTCATCAATGGCATCTTCAATCTCGGCACCTAAAGAAGAAAGCAAAGACTCAATCGTATTAGTTAGCTCTTCTACCTCAGTGCTCTCACTAATACCTTCTATGTATGCATCATCAGAGGATAATGACGACAGCCCAACTGATTCTCTTTCCATTTTATTCAAATCTCGACGAGAATCCTCGACCATCTGCCTTCTTTCCTCTTCCTCCTCTTCTATCAATTGTTGATAAATATTAGCTTCTTGGGTCTCTTCAGAAAAATCCTTAATTAAAGTTTTACTGTAATGTAACCTGTAGTTGAATAACTGAAGTAAGTTATTTTGTCTTAGTGCCTCTTCGATATGTGGGTGAATCTGTTCTTTCTCCGTCTTATCGGTTCCTTTTGAGAAGTCTTTGTGATTTCGTGTGATAAAATAAATCCGATCTTCATCATTAATAGTCACAAAATCGCGGATATTTATTAAAGTCTCAATAATCGTAGCATCTGCCCAAGATTCCTTACCCTCGATATGAAACGGACATTGCTTATATAGTTTTCTTCTCTGAACTTTTAGTAATAAATCTCTGTTCTCCTCAAGTCTTATCACATTTCTGTATTGCAATAATCCCGTTATCTTTTGAGTAGCATCATTTATATATCGCTCTTCATTTCTTCCAAACTCATCAACCATATTTCCAAGAGCTTGCTTTAACGGGCTAATCTTTTCATTATACTTCCTGATCTCCTCTACGTGATTTATCCAATAAACTTTATCAATTGATTTCCCAGCTTCCTCCACCAATTTACCTACATTCTTGACCTCGCCAGCAACATGTCTCTTTACTTCAGTTTCAATAATAGTAGGTAACAAAATCTTCACTTGATCATGATCCAGCAACATTTTCAACGTCTCGTAGGAATCTGCCGTATGTGATTTATTCCTAGATACGATCATGTCGATATAGATGTTGGTGTCAAGCAGTAAATACTTCATTGTGATATCCCCTTTATCTTTCCAGCTTGACTTCAACAGCGGAAAGTACGAGTATTGAAACTATTCGGACAAATAATCATAACAGCCTATGCATTGTTAGTGTCGAGCTGCCCATTAAGGGGCAGCTATTACGTGAACTGGACTGACCTTATCAGAATCGATAATCGGTAAGTTCAGTTCTTTTAAGAATCTCGATCGCCCACATGGCTTCTCTTGAATTGTCTTTGGAAAAGTCACATACAGTTTCTGCTTAGCTCTTGTAACTGCGACATACATTAGTCTTCGTTCTTCTTCCATCGTTGTCGGTGGTTCAGCCTTCTCTTTGCACGATTGAACATCCACATCTTTAAGCTCTTCGGCATATTTTGAAGGCAGACCCCCATCATTGCAACCAATGACAAATACATTTTCAAAAGCTAACCCCTTGCTTCCGTGAATCGTTAAGAAATACAGGGCATTGTACTTTTTGTCATGGTACTTCTCCAGATTTTCCTTCATTTCATCCTTACGCCGCTTCATCCTCTCATGGAAACCGAGTAAGTCATTCCAAGTGCTGTATTTTTCGAGTTCCTTAAGAATCCATTCCTTTTCCTCATCAGTCACATTATCCTTAACTCTAGGAAAAGCTAAGAATTGGTCCGCGACTTCCTTCATGTTAACCGGCTTATCTTGTTTCAGATTAATAAGAAGAGTCAGGTACTGTTTTAGTGGGAGCGTGTCCTTGGTTTTAGACTTTTCAATGACTAGCGCACAAGCCTCGCGAATAACGTCGGATAAAGTAGCGATGTCCAAGTTTTGATACCACTGTTCAATAGCGTGCTTACTGACGAAATGGTGTCCTAGTGCGTTAGTCAAAATGGACCTCCACAATTGAAGCTTGTTCCCCCTTGAAGCCATCAACTCCTGCCACATACCAAACGCATTATTAAAATCCTGAATAGAAAAGATACCCATAACATCGTCCATTTTCTCGATGACATACGGAACCCCTTTAACATCTAAGGCTTGGAACATACTTTGAAGCTGTCTTCTTGATCTATATAAGACTGTCGATTTTGTATAGTTGATGGGATCGACTTTGCCCTCCAATACAAAGGGTTCTAGCTTACCGATCTCCTGAGATCTCGACAGAATCCAGTGAGCTTCTTCTTTGGTATCTGGACAGCCTACGATGATCGCTTCGCCATCATCTTTATGGAATGCATCCATCGACTTGGGTATGCGATCATGCTTATTTTCAGAGATAACCCAGTTACCAGCATCTACAATCTTCCGCTTTGAGCGATAGTTCCTCATCAATCTTATCTCATGAGTGGTGTAGACTTTTGGAAAATCCTTAATATAGCTAGGATCTGACCCCCTAAAAGCATAGATCGACTGGTCATCGTCCCCCACTATGATTAATTTCGAAGCACTTGTTGGGGGACAAATTAGTTTGACCGTTTCCATCTGTAACGGATTAATATCTTGGAACTCATCAATGAAGATATAATCGTATCTGTTCTGGACGAACTCTCTTGCTTCTGGATACTGAAGCAATGCATCGTATAAGTTAATTAGGAAGTCATCATATACAACAATCTCGTTGTCCTTCCTTACCTGATTCAACTCATTAATCATCATGTTGAAGCGGACGCTAACAGGAATATCTTCCTTATCATCGATTACACTGTCGAAATGCTTCTCGATATAATCGGTCATTTGGTCAACTGAGAACCCCATATTAATCCAGAAGCTTATACGATCAAAAATCGTCTTTTCGTTTTCCTTGTCAAACTTAAACAGTCTGTATTTGTTAATCAGCTTACGCAGCTCTCTCTTGTACTCAAACTCGCCTTCATCAGCATTTCCGTTTTGAATCCCTATTGAGGAATAAGCAGGATTCTGCCTCTTTAACTGATTGAACAAGCTCATGAAAGTGCCATGAAAAGTACTGACATTGACCTTTGAATTTTCCACCCCAAGGAAGAGGTTTACTCGTCCTTCCATCTCTTCTTTAGCCTTACGAGTAAAAGTCATCATACAGATCCGATTGGGGTTAACATTCTTCATCTGAATAAGGTAAGCAACCTTCGCACAGATCGTTTCAGTTTTACCACTACCAGCACCTGCAATAATTTGAAGATGCTTTTCCATACCGTATCGGATAGCTTCAACCTGATTTTCATTGAATGGGTTACCTTTTATCTTTTCAGCAATTTCAAAGAAGCTGCTGTCCCAATCTGTCTTCGCTACAGGATTATCTGATTGGGGAATCTGGATTTCTAAGATTTCACCGAATCTCGACTTATAATAAGAATGTTCACTTTCGATCTTAAGGTGCTTTTGCTGCAGGGCTTTATAATTATTCTTAGTCGCGGTTAGTTGATTCGAGAGTTCTCCATGACTGTCCGATAGATCAGAGTACTCTTTCTGCAGCTTCTTAAAATCAGAATCCCTCCTATAGAATTCTTGCTCAAGTGATTTATACTTTGTCACCATTTCAGAATTTATTTGCTGCATTTTCTCGATGGTTTTCCTTGCCGCGGCGAAATCATCACTAACTTTATTAAGCTTGGACGCTATAATAGCATTCTCATAATTGGCTTTGTCCAGCCTACTACGGAGATGAGTAACCTCTTCCAACAGTTTGTCTTTGCCTGTCAGCTTATCAACCAAGTTCTTCAATACCTTTAAGTCCTCCAATACTTTTCTGGTTGGTTATCACATGTGAGCGCGGCTCACGAAATAGTACTATTGTCTTGTAAATATTCACCATCGAGAGCCTTTTTTCCTGCTTTCTGTAAACAACAATCGACAAATCCCGCGCGTAAAGTCTTACGCATTTTCAAGAAAATAAAAAAGCGGCACCCCCTATTAGGTGACCGCTTGCATTGATTTATTGTCTTCATAAATCGAACCCTTAATTGATACTATACTTCAAACTATTCCATAATCTCCGCATATCCTTCATCACAACCGCTACATGGATATACCGCGAGAGTACTTCATCGTATTCAAGTGGATTTACAGGGATATTCTCTTTCGTAATTGTTCTCCACTTGCCATCCTTCTTTACGACTATCGCCCCTTCAATAAAACCTTCGAATCCGGGATGGAATGTGTTCATCATATCATCGTACTCGAAAGGAATCACTACTTCTCCAGCGGTATCAATGCAACCCCATTTGCCATTCGAATCTTTGACTGCGGCTAACCCCTTGTAGAAGCATTTGGCATCTTGATACTGTAATGGGATTAGTTCGTTACCGAACTGGTCGATGAAACCGAAATATTTGGGGCACTCTTTAATACAGAATAAAGGGGAACGTTCAGTGCCGTTCACTGGGTCATCGAGTAGATCATATTGATCGAAATCATCATCTTCAAATATGGCATCGATAAAGTCATCCAACTGCTCGGTGTATTTGCCCACGATTGCTAACCCATCAATGAAAGATCCTGCAAAATTGTAACCCCTCGAGAAGGGAACTACTTCTTTCCCTCGATGATCCAAATATGCGTAGATACCGCTCTGATTCTCAACCCTAATCAAACCGTAATCAACCATCTGCAAGTTAAGATACTCGCATGGGATTATTAATTCGTCTTCCTCATTCACTAAGCCATACAGACCATACCAAGCCAGCCCTTCTTCATTGTCCTTGTTTACGACGATTCCCAATCCACCGATGCGATCAACTACTTCTCCGAACTTGGACTCTCGTTTTTCCATGCCATTCTTCCTCCTTGATATTTGTCATTAAAATTTGTTTCTACTCTTATGTCTACGACTCTTGAGCCAACTCCGTAAGTTGTTTTCAGCTCACCCGATCAAAGAAGAAGTTCGCATGAAAAGATCGTGAAACCCCTATTGAAGTAGTACAACGCAAAAAAAAATCACACCTCGGTGAAGTGTGATTACCGTTGAGTCCGACTATCTAGTCGAGGATGGCGGGATGGAGGGAAATCGGAGAAGTCGTATAGATATCCTCAGGAGCTTACCTGTTCTGGATTGTTGTTCTTTCTCTGCTCGATCTTTGTTTGATTCTTTACAGTCGTTGTCTTGTTTATATGTTTTGTTTCTGCCATCATGTGCTGAAATTCATTTGAACTGTAGATTTATTAAAAATTCTTCAATGACCAACTATCTACCCGTCTTTTTTCTTAGGCAGATATTATGAAAAACTGGCTAAGAGCTTTAATCGATCAAGTAAAATAATCATCCGGCAAACGATAGATGAGGATTTTATCGACACCTTCAATTACCGGATAATTAGATTAAATGACCCCCATTCCAACAACCACTCTTCTCAATTGCATCCCGAACTCCATCGGTGCAGGGATGTTCAAATCCGACAAACTTATCAAATCGAATTCTTCCTTCCGTTTCCTTAGGTAATGTCTAATTTTTATAGCATCCTGTTTAATTGAAGGGCTAGTTGAAATTATGGGTAGTCCAGATGATGACATCGCAGTATAATTCTTGAGAACGTGATCCAAGGCATCAAAGATTGTTATCCAGTTTATCCTTACGTTCTCATTTGTTAATTCAATTACTTCCTTGAAATCCTTTTGGGTACGTATACAATTATGAAGCATGATACATAGATATCTGCTGTCCTCATAGTATTTTTGGAACCTCTCTTGATTGTTCAATAGATTTACATCGGGGCGGAACTCACTGTAGTTACCAACTAACGTTCCAGAATGACATCTCTGGTGCTTATCGATAAAAAGAGCTATCAGTAAATTATCGGGTCTTCCTTTCATTTCTGCTAACCCCTTTCTATAGATACTTCTTCTCGAACGAGAAAATCGGGCAACCATTACAAATAAAGATTTGCATTATCGTGTTCGGCTCAACTACATGTTTACAACACACTTTGCCGCATAATCGAATGAGATTCTGTAACCTTATAAAGTCCCATCCATCCATAAACCTTTTTATGTCATTATCCGTTCTGATTGATAAGACTCTTTCCTTTAATGCAGAAATATCGTACGGCTTGATTTCATCATTACTAATTCCAATTTCAAGTAATGACTCCAGCTTAGCTATTACGTTCAGGCACTCATCTTTGAACTCCTTTACACCACTTTCAGCCATAGTAACCTTCTCCCTTATTACGGTTTCATTTTGCTTCGTACTGCAGAACATTGATTTCAACGACCCCAAATTCATAAAAACTATCCGAATCAATATCCCCGCAATGAAGAATTACTCGGTACCGACCAGTCCTTGCATCCTCGAGTAGCCGGTTCCTTTCAGTCTCGCTTCCATCTCTTTCAATGTAAGAATCGATTAGGACGATGTTGTGCTGATCAGCGAAAGAATGTATCTGGTGGAGCTGCGCGGCGATAACTCGTTCAGCTTCCTCTCGATCCATGTTTACCACTGATATATAGACCGCCGCGGCGATTACTTCATTGTTTTTATGGAGTTGTCCCAACAAATTCATCCTTGATCACATCCCCTGCCACTGATAAGCCATTTAACATCTTGGTAGCTTCAATATATTTAGCGCGAACGTCTAACTGCTCGACCAACACTTCATTTGCTCCAATGGCATCCATCGCTTTCTTACCTATTCCAGCTACAAGTTGGTCTTTCCAGTACTCGATCATAGGGCGAGTGTATGTCAAATCTGAAATCTGCCCATTCAATCTACCGAATTGGAATTGAGCATGGTCGACTGAATTTTGGGTCAGGTATTTGATAAAAGAAAGGTAGATGATACTAACAACCTGTCCGAATGTAATACCTACTAATTTTTGTAGGATCAACAGGCTATGAGCGATGCTCTCTTTATTTATCTCCAGCTCATAATCATCCTCTGCTTTCAAAATGTGATTGATCACCGCATCGCGAAACCTTTGTACAACTTTGACGTCACCTTCATCAGCACCGTAGCCCCTCATGGCTTTAACGATACGCTCGAAATCAATCCGCATAACCACTTTGATAAATTCAGGACTCTTGAAAAGCTCATAACGGACACCCCGGCATACATTCTCAAATGACAGATACTGCGCCCATTCTGTCTGACAGCCTACTGAAGCCTCATTAAATATTTGTTGCCCTTTGTCGATTAAGTCGAACCCCCACTTGATAACCAAATTGATAGTAGAGCTATACTTTTCAATTGCTTCGAAATCATTCTTATTAATGATCTTCTCTAACCGCTCAGTGAGCTTTGCAACTACTATTTCATTCTTCAACTTATCGAAATACTCCTGAAGGATACTTGAGTCCATACTGTAGAAATGAGGGCGAAGCGAAGTTCCAGACCACCAATCCTCAACATGAGGTTCGATGAAATGGTGAATCTGAATGCCTTCTTCCTTAATTGCATCCAGGCATAAATCAGTTGGCTTTCTTGTCCTTTTAAGAAGATTCCAAAGGTTTTCCACTCTACATGAACAGTAAGAAATATGCCGAAGTCTAGGAAAACGAGTATTGTAATTCGTATCTCCATCAACCAGATCTTTGAGAAAAGTGTCACTGGAAAGCATCCTCATGGGATACTCTTCAGTACAAAACACGATCTCCTCAAGAGAAGAAAGAATACGCCTCGAGATGATCGAAGAAAGGATCGACTTATATTTTTGTGGATCTGAAGCTAATAATTCCATGTCCTTCTTACATACTGTTCTTAAATCAACACGTTCAATTAGAGTATGCGAACGCTGGCTTGTTACAAAATGCTGAATAACTGCCCAGTCAAACCCAATGATGAGCCGACGAAAATTGTTCGGTGACCACCCATGAATGATAGGCTTCGGTTCATTGTAGGAGAGCCTTTTCCTCTCGATAGTCGCTACGCCTTTATTGATGAATTTTTCAAGTTCTCTAAATCGATACATTGCCTTCCCCCCTTAATCTAGCTATCCTTCCTCAATCTCTTCAACAACGCTTCGTAATTCTTGTATTGAAGGTTCTACATATCTTCTTGTCGTCTTGATGTCGGTATGTCCCATCAAAGATGCCGCATACTCAATCCCTCTTATTTCTGTAATTCGTTTACCAAAAGTATGTCGAAGCTGATGAACCGTAAATTCAATCTGTGTTAACTCGGATAACTTTTCGATCATGTGCTGGATAGCTCGAGTCGACATATGAGCGCTCCGTTGAGAATAAAACAAATACCCCGATCTGCCGTCATGGAACGATAGCCAGTGCTTAATGTTTTCACTTGTCTTATGATGAAAAGGAACTTGCCGATATTTCCCGCCTTTACCGCTTCTTACGATGATTAAGCCAGATTGAAGAATAACATCGGTTATCAATAAGTCGGAAACCTCCTCGACTCGCAACCCGCAATTGACTAAGATTGCAACTACCGCTTTATATAGAGCCTTTCTTTTAGCACTGGTACGCTCCAACCTTTCTATGGCGTGGAATATTCGTTTTACTTCTTCCGGTCGGAGCCAGCGTGTCTCATTTTGCCGCGCAATCGGAATCAGTTTAATCGCACTGATCGGTTCTGATCTAAACCTAATACCCTCACTTTTCGCAAATAGAAATAACGATTTGAGCGCAGTCAAGTAATGGTTAATTGTTATAGGAGATAAGTGCTTTCCCGATCTTAGGTCGATCCTGGACTCAAGGAAGGACTTGAAATCTCGGATTACGGTTTGTGATACATCTTCAATTTCGATGACTTCGCCCCAAGAGAAATTCAACCATTGAATAAATCGCTTATAACACATACCATAACCTTTAACCGTATTTTTGGATTTTTCTTCTATTGATAGATGCTCCAGATAACGAACGACTAAGACATCGATTTTCACAGGCTTTCACCCCCTTGAAGCGTCTTATACGACGAGTTTAGAAAAGGTAATGTACGACGAATTAATAGGATTTGTAAGCCGAAACAGCAACCGATTTTTACGAACTCGTCACATAATGGGTATTGTATGACGAGTTGTGCAGTCCCCCTTTTTGCTCGGAATTATTCATACGGGCGACACATGAATGAAACCATTAGCGCGGCAGACGATTAAAAGAAGGAAATGTGTTCTTTTAAGACGATCCTGATAACTATTGGCACGACCTTGGGAACGAAGAGCGAATCGCTTCTTCTTATATAGAAGAAAGACATTCAGGAGCCATACCCCTGAAGGGAAATCCTTGGGATTAGGCGACCAAAAAGCAATAGCGTATCCGTTACTTCTATATAGTTAATCTAGATACCGATGCTGAATTTGGACTTACCCTCGACCATTCCAGCAACTATTTTTACGAGCTACAAAAAGAAAGGCAGTATAAAACTCGATGAACGAGTTCAATACTGCCTTTTTCCAACCCATATGATATTTAACACTGACTCTTTTCAAATTCCTCAATTAACTCAAGCAAAGTAAGTTCAAGATCTTCGATATCGGTTCGCTTACGTGTGCGAACCGCATGATTCACATCAGTATCCATCAATATATTTTTCTCGTTTATAATTCTTAGACACGTCTCCCGGTACGGTTCCCATCGAAGCCCGTAGAACAAAGCCACTCTTTGTTTCAAGTCCACAGCGATCATCCTTTGCATCGATTCATACAATAGAAATTGGTTGGTAATATAGCATGATTCTCTGATTATTACCAACATAAAAGCCGACAGCGCCCCAACCGCAATTTAAACGCCTTCCTTCTATTGTAATGTAATCAAAGCCGAACCTGAACGAAAACAAAAAGCGAGAAGCCTTACCCCTTATAGAATCAAACGCCGTGTAATCGATTTAATAGCGATACCACAACCACCCATACAAGTAAATCGATTTGTGAGCCTCCTAGAGGGAACTTACATTTTTTGGAAGTTAATTCTATAAGGCTACGTCGCGATCAGGAACTTTGAGCCGAGAATCCTTTCCAATTATTATGAAAGTGACTCAACGCACTTTGGATACCCCGAACCGTTTTTGCCCTATTGATATTTTCAATCGTCCTTTCACCTACAAAGACGCACATCTTATTATCGACTTCGGCTAGGGCACTTATTAATTGTTCCTCCGAAATGTTTAGCTGAGCTGCTGCAATTTTAAGGTTACGCTTGTTTGAAATATAGCTTTTTACGCAAAGCTGAAATTGACCAGACAAGCGACTTGTGAACTCATTAATCATAAAGAACGAAATAAATCTTAGAGCATTGAACTTTTCCGTAATAAGCGGTCTTAACATCGGATCAGTTCCACTTGAACTCATCAAATCCGAGTAACGAATATAATTACTCTCGAGTCTTGTTAAAAACTTCATTCCATCAGATCCTTTCTTCGGAATATTGTGGTTGAAGATCGAACCCTTAATAAAGTTATCAGAGGGCATCGACTACTTATATAAGCTTGATGTTGTGCCAACTGCCAAATTTGGATCAATGTCATGATTGAAAAACTATGCTTGATAAAACAGTCTAGGCAGAGTTACGGAAACTTCTTAACATTTTACTGAAACCCCTCATAGCTTTTTGAATATCCCAAACAGTCCTAGCCCTGTTGATATTCTCGATTGTGCTTTTACCGACACTCGTCATCATTTCTTGATCAACACTGGTTAGAACCTTCCTTAGAGTGTCTTCCGACAAGTTGAGATCGGATGCCGATTCAGGGATGCTGAATTTGTTCATTTGGAATATCTCCACGCACTGCTGATTATGAATTGTAGTGTTATCTAGGAAATCTCCGAATAGGAATATGATAATCTGTCGGAGGGCGTTATACTTCTCACTGAGGATTAGCTTCGTCCGTCGATCGATACCTTTTGAGTGCAATAATCGCTTGTAACGTTTATGGCTCCTTTCTACGCTCATAAGGAACTTCATGGTTATCACCCTTTCATGCTCTTGGATTTAGTGGATAGAATATACTGTCCTGTACATATAGACTTGATGATGAAATAACTGCAGAATCTTAAATCATCTCTTAGCATAAGAAAAAGCAGTACAGAACTCGGCATGCGAATTCTGTACTGCTTTTTCAACCACTTTACCTGCAGTTACTACACTCGATTAAGGTTAACTTTTCCTTGTAGCTTATATCGTAAATGTCTAACGCTTCTTCTTTCGAGCGGAATGGCTTCCAGCTTCCTGTCTCTTGCTGTTTCTTCCATCCAAGCTCGGTTCTTTGCTTCATTTCCATAACATAAGTCATGGTCTAGGTGAACGGTGTATGTTTTCAACGGAATATCGATATTTGCCAGGCTTTCATCGTCTCACCAGCCTTAAATTTATTTATTATTCTAACCCTACACAGACTTATTCTTCAAAGTTTTAATACCTCTGGAATGGTCATCTCGTCAGTATTTAATCTATTCACTTTTATATTGATAACTTTAGGCTCAATACTTACCACTTCACATTGATATTTAATTCCAAGATCCATTTTTTCTGCATATATACTAGCCCATTCCTTCGATAAAAAACCTAATTGCTCACCATCGCTGTTCAGAGCCTTTATAGCATTTTTATCAAAAGGATTGTTAGCATCTCTTTCAAAGATTACATTGTCTCCAACTAATAATTTCTTTATAAAAGGAATTCGTTCTTTTTGGGTGATACCTACTATAGGAAGAATGTCCGCTTTAATTGAGATCTTCGAGTAATCCCAGTTCGATACTTTATCTTTATACACCTGATTTAAAGAATGATAAATATCCGAATCGACATGTAAAAAGGTCCATTCTGTGTATTTGGCTTTTGCTGCAGTATACGCTTTTAGACTGTATGTATCCCAAAATCCCTTAACTTCTATTATTACCTTCTCGTTTGGAAGTACAAAGTCAGGTAGATAATTTGCTTTTTGTTCTTTATCAAGATCAACCTCATATCTTTCCTTTTCATATTTCCACTCGATACCTTTTTCGTTTAGTAGTCTCGCAATATTAGCTTCCCAAGTAGAACGTAATATCTCATCCAGATCTTTATAGAAAATTGGATCGTGAAACTCATGATGACCAAAACTTTCTAAAAATTCACGATTAATACCCCAATGAGTAGCGTATAACTTCTTGCCATTATTAAGACCGATGTAACTGGAATATCGCAACTTACTGATAGGATCAATAAGATTATAATTCACAACATCATGAATCACTTTAAGTGGAGTTAGAGAAATAAAGAAATTAAAAGCAGGTATATTCATTGTGCCTAATGGTGATTGAGTATCAATAATTTCAAGAATATTATCCCTAGTCCTGTAAAAATGCTCCTTCTTATCCCTTTGTGTGTGTTGTGCAACTTCGAAATACTTATCCCTCATTATGTGAACCATTATCTTCTTTTCAAGATAGTCTCGATCTACCTCATACAAAAACTCGTAAAAAACTAACCTAGCTTCTTTTCTTTTATTTGTGAAATTGATATCCTTCTCGTTTAGCAATTTGTCAACAACAAATTCATCCTTCTCCATAAAAACCAAATAATATTTTATCGCTAATGAACTCTTAATATTCTTATCGTAAAGACCATCAAAAGATATAATGTCCGGAAACATCTGAAATAAGTCGTATGAATGAGTGTAGACCCATATATCTGCCTCCGTCAATTTCGTTGCTCGCTCTTTCAGATTTTCATTCGAGTAAATATCCCAGTATTGATTACTGAGTTGATGACCATACCGCTGCCCTTCAATAGGTTCTTTCGAATTGTAATCGACTAGATGAAGTTTTGGATACATAACGTGGCTCCTTAAACTATTTTATTTGCATTTATCATTAATTTTAAATTAGTCAGTCTTTTAATCTTCCCTTGTAATTCCTAGTTCCGGGTTAACCCAAAGAATGGTACCTTTCTTATTCTCATGATCGAGTTGGCAGTCGAAACCATGTTTTCTGTAGAAATGTTCCGACCTGTCGATGTGATCCCAATCTACCGAGGAAATCCATCCGGTAATAACTTTGATTTGCATCTCATGGACAATCTTCATTAGCCCTTCCATCATGATCGAGCCGTAACCTCTGTTAACCCGTTCTCCTTCAATCTTTATATCCGCGATATCCATATGTTTGTTCTCAACATGTACGTGGACGTTCGAATCTGGAGCTTTTACCCCATCTTTGGAAATGACCTTCACCCTAAGATGAATGTTTACATCATCCATCCCGTCACCATACATTAAGCGGTAAATCATGACACTTTCCCCGAATCGGTTCTGGGCTACATGGATGACCTTATGTCCATCCTTTTCTAAATCAGTCGTGTGCCACCTGACTTCATACTCAATATCGCCCTTTTTCTTTAAGGGGAGCGGCTTGTACTCATTTTTCAACATTGGGAACGGATCGCTATCCCCAAATAAATCCTTTAGTATATTAGTAAGCTGCTCTGAGCTTTTTTCATCGAGCGGGTTATTTTTCTTCGTCATTCAATCACTCTTTTCTGCGTAGCTATTCATTGAATCTATAATAGTAAATATTCTCCACTTCCTGCTCGAACCCCTTCCTCATTTCGACTCGATTCTACATAAGGAAAAAGGTATGTGGCATTCAACTTTTACAACCATCCTGACTTTATAAAAACGTATTCTAAGCAGGCTAGTGGTATATTAATTTTCAATTCGGAATTTATAAACCACTCATATTCCTAATAAATTTCTGTTCGGAGGATATAAAACACTCAAGACAAGTTAAAACCCCAATCCACATCGTGACTGGGGTTAATGTAAAGTTCCTTCCTGGGTAGACCGGGTTGAGTGGGTTCTGTGGTCAGACTGGACTATTTAATAATGTAGAAATCATTATCCGTTTTTACCACCGAAGTTCGATGATACTTCTTTATATAAGGTTACCAATACTTTCTTAACGGCTTCGTAAGCTTGGAATATCATATCCTCTGCAGACTGTCCAGCGTCTGAGAAGTTACCTATTAAAACGTAAAAACATACTATTAATACGATACTGAAGAATCCCCATATTAGCAAATTTCCGACTGAACTAAAGAAACTCTTTATCCCATTGTGTAAAACTGTGAACAAAACTTTTACTGGGTCTTTGAAGAGTGTCCGAATCGTCCAGTCTACTGCGATACCAACTCGGTCGGCTGCAGTTTTCCTATTTACGTTTGCGTACTCTTGCTCCAGTTGTTCATCTGTAAGCGATAAGACTTCGTCATCAACTTTATCGATGTAAAGTGTACCTTGAGTCGAAGGGACTGAATTCAAATTAGACACACTGAGATTAAATTGTGTGGTATCTATTGCTTTACGAGTTTCAGCGAAAAGTTTTTCGCTCTTCTCAAGTATAATATCGAGTTCGGACTGATTAGGTTCTGGATCAGTCGATTCTGCATCAGTCGATTCATCAGAATGAATGGTTAGTCCGAATGAGGGTACCTTCTCAGATTCTGCCGCTGGAATGTCGAGCGAATCTTTCTGATGTTCGGTAGCTCCTTTTTCATCTGTTAGAGGTACAGCATCGACTTCGGCTGCTTCTACAACTGCTTCGACTAAATCAGTTTCCTCTACCGACGATGTGGTGTATGACATCGACTGGTTAAAATTGCGACTCGGATCGATACTTACCCCGATACCTGCATTGATCTCGCTATCGTCAGCGGAGAAAAATGAGAAGTGGAGGTCATCAAATGTATCAGATTGCGGAGTCTGCGTTTCTTCCTCAGTCTTGGTAAAGGTGCTTGCTCTGTTCTGTACAGCCTTCATTTTCATCACCCTTTCCTTCTTGTTGTTAATAAGATTTATCCCCTTACAGCTCATGAAATCGTTACTGGTTGAGAACGAGCAATAAAAATGTTGCTTAGATAAATTTGAAAGCCCGATTAACAGGCTAATTATCACTGCTGTGTGTTTAACGAACATAAGAACATCAATCGGAAGCTATTAACTCAAAAATTCTCGAAAACCTTCGCGCGGCGGGATCTATACCCCTGAATAGGAGAAAACACCTCGCGCTTAACGAGGTGTCTCTGCATTCTTAAACCTATTCGTCAGGAGAAAACACTATGAAGTTTTGACCTTCTGCCAACTCAACTTGCGTTACGCTATCACCATATTTAATGTACAAATCAATATCCCTGAAGCTATTTGGCTTTCGGAATACCACTTTGAATGCACTTGCAGCATAACCAGTAAAATCAATGACAGTTTCAGGCTTCGCCTTCACCCTAATCTTTTTAATCAGCAGATTAGCTCCGTTGTAAATCACCACATTCCTTCTTCTGGAATACGCCAGAAGAATTATGATTAGCGGGGGAGTCGCCACTATCGGAACGATAGGGAACTTCTTATCAGGCGCTACCGGTTCTGGTTGTTCAAAAGCTTCAATAACAAAGTCAACCCGTTGGGTACTCATTGACTCATTTAATTCGATTGACCGTTTTACTTCTTCTGCTACTTGCACCGATTCAACCGTAACCGAATCTGAGTCTCTGTAGTCTTTGTACGCAACCACGTTTATTCTCGAAATTTCTTTGTCGGTAAATGGATTCTTCAATATAACAGTATGCTTCCCAAGCTCGACATCCTCGAAGCGGTACTCGCCGTTTTCGTTGGTAAAAGCAATTCGTGGATCAGAATGAAGTTCGACTTTAAGCCCTTGCATAGGATTACCGTTCGCGTCCTTCACAACCCCATACACGACTCCAAGCGTCGCAGTCGGCACTACCTCTTTCACATACCTAAAGGTGACGGTTAATGATTCACCGTTCTCACCAATAAGCACCGTTTGCGTATCCGATCCGAGCAAGGAGTAGCCCATGATAATAGGGGCTTTGACCTCATTCAAACCTAAGTGCAAACTATCAGCTTCCTCTGTTTGGAGAAGTTCCTCAGTCTCATGATCTACAGCTTCAACGAGCAAAGTATCCATTTTCTTTTCAACCACTGGAGCAGGCACTGTGGTCACATGGCTTCCTTCTCGGTCTGGATTAAGATCCTGATCCTTTTCATTCAATTTTGTTTCAGGCTCCGGCTGTGACTCTACCTTTGGCAATTCCGTCTTGGGTGTCGGTTCAGGTTTCGGCTCTGGTTTTGGCTCAGGCTTCGGTTCCGGTTTCGGTTCCGGCTTCGGTTCTGGCTTCGGCTCGGGTGTTGGTTCTGGCTTCGGTTCTGGCTTCGGTTCTGGCTTCGGTTCCGGTTTCGGTTCTGGCTTCGGCTCAGGTGTTGGTTCTGGCTTCGGTTCTGGATTAGGGCTAGGTGTCGGTTCAGGATTTGGCTTCGGCTCTGGTTCTGGTGTCGGAATGACAACGTCTTTCTTATAGAAATAGGTCAGCTTTTCGAATGGCACGTCTGCTGTCAGCACGACATTTTTAACTGCATCTCCGATTAGCTTATATACCCCGATAAACGCATCAGCTCTATATGAATGATCACCTAACGGCAAATCCGACAGAATTACATCTTCTTTGAGTTTACTGTTCGTTTCCCAATCAACAAATTCAACCGTTATTCCACCTTTCGGTTCTGGGGATGGAACGACTGGCTCAAAATATGCTTGGACGTTCTTGTCCTTATCCATCTTAAATGAGTACGACTCTTTAACAACTTCCTGACCATCAACCACCCATCTAGTGAATTTATACCCTTGATCAGGAAGCATTGATACGGATATTTCAGTTCCTTCCTTAAACTGTCCTACTGCGCCTCGGACATCTTGGAACACATCTTTTGTATCTTCATTTACAACATTGACTGTACCTTCACCTACGACTTCAACGATCAGTTTGTATTCCTTTGGTGGTGATGCAATGGGGATGAAGTGCGCTATCGCGACAACATTGCGATCCATATACATGGTAATACCCTGATCGTCTGACTCTAGCCCATTCACGACCCATTTCTCGAACTTATATCCCGGCGAGGGATTAGCCATCAGGCTGACCGATTCAAACTCGGGAAAATTCGTAACACTGCCAGCTGCGAACGGAGTAACTGTTCCCATTCCAACTTGATTAACCGTTAGCGTATACCGTGTAGGCTGTGGTTGGTTTTGCTTGAAGTGAGCTATTGCTGTTTTGTCGCTGTCCATTTTCAAGCTTACCCCATAACCAAAGGCATCGAAGTAATCCTCGCCATCAATCACCCATTTTTCAAGTTCATATCCTGGTACTGTATTCCGAGCAGAGATGGAAACCCATTCTCCGTCATCGTATTCGTAAGTGCCAGTTGCAGGAAAGGTTGTACCTTGCCCTTCCATACCGACTGTTAACTTATGCTTCGCTAATGAAGCAGAAGATTGGTAATAGAAAACGATGACATTGTCCTTGCTTCCAAAGGTGTCGAAAGTGAGCGGATAAATGCCATGAGATACCCCTTCGCTATGAATATTAACCTCTGTAGTTCCTTTACCAACAATGTTGTATTCGCCCGCTGTATCGGTAGTGGTCAATATCCCTTCATCCGTAATTGAACTAGTCATATTATCTGGCAGTCCTACATTGGAGATCGATAACCCATTTCTTGAATTAACTAAGTGACGCTCTGTGCCGATTTTGGAAGTGAAAATATGATCTTTGTTTAAAACATACTTACCTGAATCACCAATGAGGGAATAACCTTCAAAATTCTTGGCATTGTACGTAATGGAAGCGTTCAAGTCCAAAGACTTGTCCGCTGTCGAATATTCCTCAAAAGATAGCAATTCATCTGTTCCTTTGACACGATGCTCGACTCTTAACGTGTCAGCACCTTTAACGAATCGATAATTGTATTGCGGAGTATTGGCTCGGTTGTCGCCCCTCGATAGACCGGATATTTCTAACCAATCGTTGTAGAACTGTTTACCTGCTGCCTGGTCGTCAATAAAAATATAATTGTAGTCGAACAGCAACTGAGGTTTTGCTACTTGGTCGAAAAGTTTGAACAGCTTCGATAAAGTGGGAATGTTACTATTGGTTAAGAAATTGTAACTGAAATCAACCTTATTTGCATTTAGTGTATCAAGCATGCTTACATTGTTTAGCCCCTCGATGTTGGAGAGCCGGTTATGACTGAAATCAAGAACACTGGTCGTTGTCGCCGCTGTCTGCGGCTCGATCAACCTTCTCAAATTACTCAAGCCATCAAGATTGGTTAAATTGTTATTGGACACATCCAAGTGACTTAACCTTTCAAGACCACTTAGCCCGTCAATGTTCTCCAACTGATTATTACTCAGATCAAGATAATTTACCCCGTTCAGGAAGCTCAGGGCATTCACTTCACGAAGCTGATTGCCGCTAAACTGAAATACTGCATTGTACGAGAACTTAGGGTCGCTAAGGATACTGTCTTTGAATAGCTGCAGACCCTCTAAGCTTGTGATTCCCTTGAAATCATCGGAGCCGAATGAGAAGTGTCCTTTGTTTTGATAGAACCTTTGCATCCGCATCTCAACGTCACGCTTATTGAGCGTATCGTTAATCGTCCCGTTCCAGACTGGTGTTGTCCA
This sequence comes from Paenibacillus turicensis, assembly GCF_017873435.1. GTDB lineage: Bacteria > Bacillota > Bacilli > Paenibacillales > Paenibacillaceae > Fontibacillus > Fontibacillus turicensis. The sequence continues at coordinate 67,831 of NZ_JAGGKG010000006.1, forward strand.
TAGTCCCCAAGGCTCGCCCATCCAATGTGCGAAATAATTGGCCAACTCACTACTTTGGAACAGTTCGCTCACGACAACATCTTCACCTCGATGGAAACGAGACATTGCATCTTGTGATCCATAGTCTATTTCAGTAGTCCAAGGCTCATCAATGCTCAAAAAATTGATGTTTCGTTTACGAGCAAAGCTTTCTGCTGTCGAATTGTTATGACCGATAATTGTAGCTTGGTATGGGATCACAATGTCCCAATCAGACAAACCATTCTTGTCACCAATTATCGTATCAGGATTTTTAAATACAATACTTTTAATTCCATAGCTGTACGCAAACGCGTTAACCTCGACTCGCTCAACACTTTCAGGTATAACTACGCTCGTAATACTTTGATTACCCAGAAATGCTGCTCCAAAAATCCTTGAAACGGGTCGCCCTTCGATTGTCTCGGGGATGACCACATCTCCGCCTGGTCCGATATACTCTCGGATATAGGCATAAGGTTCATTCATCCATTCCGGATTTAACTCGTAAATGAAATGACTCGGGTCGGAAGCGTATACTGCATTCGTTACACTGGTTTCGCCGTAAACAGCATCCGTTACGCTCACTTCATTTCCGTAGTCGGTGTCGCTTGGTGGATCGTCAGCAAGAGCGCTCATTGGGAATAGCCCAATAAGCAGAGCGATCACCAAGAGAACTGAGATGAACCTTTTTCTTTCCTGTTTACTGTTTGCCACATCCTTCATCTCCTTACTTCTACTTGTTCTTTTTCTCTTGGTCTTATAAATTTGCTCATGATGACTATCCTGAAAATCAATCAAACTCTACAACATTTTGAAATTTTTCTAGCAACTAATTCCCCTTAATTATCCGTGGCTTCAATCGGCATAAAAAAAATGCAGTGTCCCCTAGCATAGGGAAACACTGCTCACAATAAGAAAAGAGCCAGATGCTTGATGCATCTGACCCCAATATCAGTAATTATTCAGATTTAATGATGGCAATATAATTTGATTGATCCCATTTTACATCTGCACCAATGGCTTCACTAGCAAATCTTAAAGGTACATAGGTTGATGAGTTATTGATAAACGGTGCTGTCGAAAGTGTAATCGCCTTGCCATTGACATACGCAGTCTTACTGCCAATTGTCAGCTTAACTGTAATACTTTCTCGAACAATAGTTACTTCTTGCTTGTCATTATTCCACTTTACTTCTGAGTTGAGCTTCTTGAAAACTCCACGAAGTGGGATGAAGGTGCTTCCGTTGACGATCTTCGCAGGAGGATTCAAACTTACCAAATCGCCATTAATTGTTACACCGACATTGTCCTTGTTAAAGTTACCCGTGATTGCAGAAGTTGAACCGCTCGGTGGAGGGTTAACATCTCCGCCTCCAGTTGGAGGGGTGGTTACACCGCCGTTAGAGCCACCAGTCGAGCCACTTGTTGCAGTTGTGAAAGACCAAGTTTTGTTGAGCGTTTTGCCCTCGTACTCTTCCTCGTAGAGAGGTTTATAATTCACAGACACTGTGTAGGTTTCCCCATTTTTTAACGGTTGCTTAGTATAGAAGAACCAGTACCCCGAATACCACTCGGAGAAGAAGGGAACATTGTTACCCTTACCGTCTTTAATAGTTGCATCAATAGTCTTAGTGTCTAGTACATGTGGCGGATAAAAGGAGATGACGTAACCCGATCTTTCGATACCAAATTTACTGAGTGGGTTAGGGTTTTCACCTGCACCTACAAATGTGGTCGGTACATCTTTTTGTCCGTTATACGGGTACATAGATACAGCAGTTGTATCCGACCCGCTAGACTTCGCAACCATAACAAACTTACTGCCCACATACCCAACCCCGATTTCTGATGTGTAAGGACTCAAGAAAGGAGCTCTGTGGTAAGCGGAACCAATCAAAGTATCAATCGAAGCCTTTGTTGTGGTGCCACTATACGAGATCACCTCAGACAACCCCTGTGCCAACTTTGTGTCCCCGCCTACTACCAATACGCGATCCTTTGGCTCCTTACCAGTATAACCCTTCTTACCCTCTACCTGATCATGCCCAGTTGTATTGTTGGAAGTGAGGTAATTCACATGGTTTTCAGATGCTTTGGTTAGGTACGGGTTCAACTTTACTTCACTGAGTCCTGCATCTTTACGAATTTTGTTGATATAGTCCAAAGCTTCCTTTGCTTCCTTGGAATAATCGAAGTCCGCAGAAGCAATTTGAACTGGTTTTTCAGACTGCGCCGCGAGTGCTCCTTGACCCCCTAAAATAATTGAGAATGCAAGTATTACTGCTGTTAACTTTTTCGTTTTCATATTGACCTCCGATCTACAGGATTCGTTAAACTTTAAAAGAAGGAACAGTGTATCTGTCCCTTATTCCCACTCCATTCCATTTAGAAGGCATCATCTTAATTATATAAAGAACCAGAATAATAGTCTGTTGTATATAAGTCACATCGATCCTACAATTTTCAAACTCTCGCTACTTACGTGATTAATACTCATGCGGAAGCATGAATGTATAATACTTCATCTTCCCCTCATCGCCGTATACTGCCCAAACTACTTCTGAAAATAACTTCTTGTTGTCGATAGTGAGTAAATGACCGTCATTCCCATTCGTAACTACCGTTTTCTTCCCAACAGTCTTAAAAGACAGAAACTCTTCTTTGCCATAAAAGTGCTTGATGATTAATGAAATAACCAGTTGCCAATCCCTACAGCCAATCTCTCGAACCCCATGAGTCATTACTATTTGTAGGCTCAAACACTTACCTCCTCCGTCTAGCTGTTCTATAACCTTCATAATAATCCGTGTCCCTATAATCGCTTTTAATAGCTGCAACAGAAAGGGGGCGAACATCAATGTTGTTCTGTTGGTAGCCTTCAAGAATAGTCTCATAGTATATCCGAGTAGGCGCCGATATTGGTCTTGATTCGGCATTCATGATATAAACCATCGCTCCTAGTTCAATTGGAAGATCACTTTCATTAAACACGTCATTTTTTACACTAATCGATTCTAACTTTATCTTAATGATCTCTTTTCTGTAGAGTCCAACTGAAACGCCTTCATAATGATCTAAAGCGATTTCATCCCTTTCGGAGATCATCCACAACACAACAGGTACAAATAGTCCGATATGTTTAGAGATGGTGGCTACGCGTTTAAACACTAGCTCATGATCTTCAATACACCCAATCCCGATGATATACGCATCAGGACAACGCATCTTCATTTGCTTAATGTGCATATTGCTCCCGTAAGCTACATAAGGCTTCATACTCGGTACCTCCAATATCAATAGTTAGTTGGTAAGTTTACCTTGGATTACGATTGGTTGTACAGTGTTCAATAACGGTCAGGATCGCCCAAGAATACCCCGAATGGGGCTTACTGCGCTTCGACATCTGACAAGCCCCGAGCGTCATCATTCGTTGGCGGCTCCCTCCATGCAGAATTACCTTCAAGGTACTTAAGTAGGTGATGACGCATGGTTTTGAACTCATCACCAATACCACCAAGTCTGAGAAGCCATACACGAAATGAATACTTCTCATTCCCGTTGTCAGGCACTGTTACCCGACTGGTTGCTTTCTTTTGGTTAAGGGCTTGAGCCGCGATGAGCAAACTCAACTGGATACTTGCTTTCACTTTGCCGGCATGCAAAGTTCCATTGAATAAACGGAACTCTACTGTCTTTAATCTGCCGCTTAATAACTGGTGCAAATTCAGTATCCGGTACCTGGAGTCGTTATATCGATCGTTTCGACGGAAGGGTAAAGCATTGAATCCGTGATACCAAACTTCTGCAAACTCCCCCATCGTCTTCGGCTTCTTTTTATTCAGCTTCTTTATAAACTCATCTGAAAGATCCAAGCAGTATCTGCGCCGATCCTGTCTGCAATCCAATGCCTTGGTCAGCAAAGATTGTTTTGCGTAGATAATATTACAAAGAGTTCTCAAGTTATTTGGAGAGAATCTCTCAGCTCCTACATGTACATGTAATCCGCAACTCTTGTTTACTAATGCGCCGCTTTCCTTCAATTCACGAATTAATCTCTGTAATAAAGGAATATCAGAATACCCCAAAACAGGGGATACAAGTTCACACTGATAATCATCCGATACGATTACTATTTCGGAGTTCTCTTGTCGAACCGCTTGAACTGATGCGTCCTTAACGACTCTCCATATCCGTCCGGATCGATCCTTTATTTCATAAGTATCATGACCCCATCCACCAATTTGTGTTGGTCTGCCTGTGTCGAAGAAGTCCGCAACAACATGAGCTGCCACTGAACGTTTTATCCCTGTGAATTCTAATTCAAAACCGAATGATAAACTTGTGTATTCAACATGCACTCCCTGAGCCTCCTAACCAACCACAATTAACTGGTTAGTTATGTAATTTTTCTCAGGTTTGAAGTTACTTTTTGACGCACTTTTCATAGGTTTTTCGAAAAAATGTTGAGCCTAATTTATCTAAAATCAAAAATAAAGATCACCTTAGTGAAAGGTGATCACTTTGTAAGCTATAGATTAGACCCATGCCCCCAATGCCCTTAAACGAACATCAACGGGAAATGCTGACGAATTTCTAAATCACATTGATTACAAACGATAAAGTTCTTTTCTCCTGTTCCAATAAATTTAATCTCAATCCGATTATCTACATCAGGCATCACTTTTTCAGGTAGAAAGCTGCCGCGGCAAACTCCGCATGATCCGTGTAGTTTCATGTAACACTCTACGCAAAGCGACCCAATATCATGAGTAAGGTGATTAAACAGTACTTCAGCTTCGCTAGAACAAAATGTACAACATTTCATAAGAATCATCCTCCAATTGTCATTGAACGCAAAAAACCGCAGACTACGCCCGTTAATAGGCTTGTCTGCGGTGCTTCCGCTTCCAAAGAATATTTTATTAGTTCCAATATACCCCATCCGCGCACAAAGGACAAGATATACCATTTCATCGAAATGAACGACTTAAATCAACTTTTACCTTCAAGAGCCAGAATAAAGAGTCACCTTAAGTCCCTTAGCTGGCTGTTTTTACTACTTCTCAAACAAAAAAAAAGTCGGAAACTCTTCTATTGAAAAATTTCCGACTGTTCCAATCTCTACTTCTCGGATTTCTTTTGCTGGCTTTGATCGGACTTTATATCTTTACCAACAGAATCACTTTTCTTAGTTTGCTTTCGCATCCCATCGTCTTTCCTATCAGTACTCCCTGCTCTTCGGGATGACAGATCATCAATATAATTCTCAAACTTACGATCTTTCTCATTAGGTAGTACGGCATTATTCGATTGCCCATCTCTGCCGTTCATCGAAGGGTTACTCTTTTCATTACCATCTGAATGGCTCAGGTTAAGCTGATCGTGGTTATACATAATTCCTTTTCCGAATCTCGATCTCAACCCTGAAGGCTTATTACCACCCGTCGGTCCACCATTAACTGCATTTTCACCTTTTGTATCAAGAGCGTGACTTAGAGCTCCATCAAATGTCCTGCTCATCGATGAATGCATATATTGTTTAAATGCAGTCATTGCACCTACTGCAAGCCCTACAGTTGCAAAAACAGTTGAAATCACATGCGACTTCAATGATGCGATGAGTAACTTCGCAATTTTCCAAAGGATAAAGACGTACAAAACGTCAACAGCCACCATTAATAACATGACTATCGAAGGATCGCTAACTCCGAGTGATGGCGTTCTTCCTCCAACATATCCCGTTAACCCTTCACCCATGAATAGTGAGATCACAAATGCAAACCCAATACTCGCTGCCAAGAAGATCAGAGACGGTATAAACAAATTCTTACTAATGGTTCTTGTCAGTCTCTCTGGAGGAACCAACACACTTGATAAGCAAATCGCAATGGTTAAGAACAAAAGCAACAGCAATACGAATAACTTCGCTACTGGCACAACGATGACAGCCATCAAATCACACAGAATCAAAAGTAATCCTGAGAATATCGACGTCTTTTCAAGAACCCGTGCGTACAGGTCTTGATCGTCCATTAACGCTTCTCCAGTAGAATTCATTAAGATCAGTCTCATGAAAGCATCGTAATTAAAGTTTTTTAGCTCAAAATTTTGCGGGTACAACGTACTACTTTCTCCGAGGAGCCTATTTTCCGAGAACTCGCGATTAAAGTTGAAGGTCGCCATCATTGCTGCTGCTGTAATAAGAACCTCATTATCGAAATCGTAATAGTTCGTCAAATACATTAGATCCTTGTACGTTGATTTCAGTGTGGACTGGATTCTCCGTTCTACATCAGTAAGCTGAGAGTAATTATACCCCTTCGCATACATATCTGCCTCAGAAAAGATCATCGGTCTTCCGGCATCATCATATGCACCTGGGTTAGCCGTATCAGCAACATATACTTTTTTGTTGGCAATTGGAACTTGTTTCCCCATTACATCGAGAGAATAAATCTGGTCAACCCAAGGTGAGTACAACTTCCAAACAGCTTTTAGGTCTTCTTTACGTTTCGCTTCTTCGTTAAATTTTGCCTTCATCGCAGGATCGGAAGGCTCTATTGCGTTTTTGAAGTTAAAGGTATCGACACTCTTCCCGTTCGTAGCCGTCCACCTGTAAACATAGTCATTACCTTGATACAAATAAGGAATCACGTAAGTAAATAACCCCTCAAGATCGAGGAAATCCCTCATTGAATTATTTACCTTCAGGTCATCATCACTTGAAGCCCTGAATACTTCTTTGGAAAGTAAGGCTGATTTGAACTCTCCATCAACTCTTGAATATCTGCTCTTCAATGCATTATAGAAGTAATAAAACGGACTTTCAGTTGATAACAGGAAGGCTTCGGAATGCTCATCTGTCGCGGCACGTAATCCTGCATTAGAGTTGATATCATTTCGGAAAATGGCTTTAGAAACATTGGAACTATTCAAAGCCCAATACCTATAGCTCTCCTCCATTTCAGAATTATCGGTGACTGATAGTGTTGCACTCGATTTTATTAACTGATTTTGTTGATCAGAATATTGAACTTTCTTATTGTCGTCCAATAAAGACTTAAATCTGTACTCAGGGAAAACGAAGGATGACTCTTTAGCGTTTAATAATTTGTTGGCAGACTCATTTCTTGATACTGCTTTTTCTGTAAGTTTGGAGTACGAATTTTTGGCTGCTGTAGCTATAGCGTTATATGGTCTATATAAGTAGGTGACCAGTGGATCATTGAAAACATACTCTTCTTGGTTAATAAAACTGCTGAATAACCACCTAAAGATGTTCAGATTTTCATTTAACGTTTGAGTTATTTTCCCTTTGTTAAACATATCATCGAAAACATCATCTTTCTTAGGCGACATCCATTTAACCCGAACTCCAACATCTGAGGAATATGCCTCCCTTGCAAACTCCATGTTTTGAGCAATAATATAGTTTTTCTCATCATCCATAAGCTTTACATAACGCATAGAAGACAGTGCTTGCTGATGCTGAGTAATTGCCCAATAATTAAACCTCCCAGAATACAGCTTATCTCCTGCAGTATTTGATAAATTTACTACACTTGAAATAAAGAACTGAGGAATTATCAGTACGAAAGCCATTACGATGAAGATTAATACCCCTTCTCTAATTGAACGCACATGTGTTATGACCATTATTATCACAATCATCGCAACAAATAAGATCAGCAACAAGTATATTGACATGTAATCGTCCAGTAACCAAGAAGTTATAGGTAACTCCGTCAGACTAGGCGTATTGATGTAACCAACAATCGAAGCATATGATTGGTTTCCGCCTGCACTTACACTTAAAATATTTCCGATCCACGAACCGGTAATGCTTCTATGGGTGGATATAATCCAGCTGTCTTGTGCAGATTTGATCAGCTTATCTCTGTACTGATTTGGACCGTCCGAGAGAAGACCATAAATCTTCTTAACGATATCGGTTTGCATTTCCTGCATGGTTTTTTCTTCGGAAGCAACAACCCCCGATCCTCCGATGATCGTAACAAGGTCTAATCCCCCACCCATCGTATTCAATATAATTGTGGGCAATAAATCATTCTCGAAACGTTTGCTATCCCATTTTTCCTCACCAGTTTTACTGTCTTTACTCTTTTCGATGCCGAGTAGTTGCACCATGTAACCCCAATAGATACCTGGGTAGTTATTGACATCATTCATGATCGCAGTCCGAGTAGTATATTTACCTAGAACGCCATCTACTTCTGTTCCAGCGTACATGTTGCTCGTTAATTGTCGGGTAAAGGTACTATTCATTCCAAATACCCGATACACCATAGAATTATAGAACAGAGTAGAAATTGCATTTTGTCCGTTTGTCCCAACAACCTTCTTACTCGATCCTTTGACAGTATCATGACCTACGATTTTTCCGCCATTTCCTGACTGAAAAAGACCAGCACCATTAAATTCAAAGTAAGAATAATCATCAAATCCGTTATATTGTTTAAAGAAAGCACTCTTTCTTATCGCAATTGAAATATACCCCAGAAAAGAATCATATTCAGTTAAACCAAAGCTAGTTGGAGATATAAGTTTTGGTTGGTACCAGTTTGATCGTATAAGATTATCCTCGACGAGTGTCGATGAGGGTAACAAATTATATACGAAATTATTACTGTCGAATTTCAACAGCTTTAGCGCGGCGTTAATTGTATCAGGATCATCGGTTCCAAAATTCCCCGAATCCAAAAAGCTCTTTAACGCTTTAAACTCAGCAGAAGTTGAATTTATAGTTTTATTGGTCGTGTTATCTTGAAGCCATTTCACTAAAAAATCTACTTGATCCTGTTCGTTCCCTGAACTCTTGCTATCATAGTAATAGTGAAGAAAGCCGTTGAAAGGTGACGAGAAGTAAGAGCCTTGATAAAACTGATATTGACCCGATACTTCTTTGGCGAACATCTTCTGCCTCATCATCAAAGCATCATCATCGGTTTTCCAATCACCTTCACCGCCGCTGGCTCCAGTTGGTACGTTGAAATAGTACATATCGTCAGCTAATTCATCCAATGAAAAAACACTGCCACCGAATAAGTATTTGGACAAAGTATCCTTCTGATCACTGTTGAGTGCTTCTTCATCTACAAAATATTTTTGTCCATTGGTGAATTTACTTGCATCAATGGTCAAAAAGATAAACGAATTGTTACTTGAAAAAGTGTTAGATACGGTTTCGTTAATATACTTCTGAACATCTTGATACGGATTTGAGGTGACCTTATCACTGTTCATGATCAAAGTGTCTGAATCGCCCAGACTTCGGAATGCTGAACCCCCTGATAGCTTTGTCATACTGGAATGCGATTGAATACCAAAGATACTAAGCATATTACTTCTGTTCATTGTGCTTCCTGCCGAAGAACCGTTCGTAAAGTAATCCTTAATGTTATAGTACGGAGTCATGAAGGGTTTTCCGTCTAAAAAGTTTTCCGTAATCTTAACTATACCGCCCATAACAAAAACGTTTGCAACCGGAAACTTACCCCCATTAGCAGTTTTAGAAAAGACTACTGGATTTAATGCTGCAGGAAGAACCAGTACATACTCTTCTATTGCGACATTATCGTAAGCCCCCCAAATGTTACCTAATCCATCGATATACATGGCGGTTAAAGCCCTAAGTCCTTTCTCCTTATCCAAAATCAACTCTGGCGAATAAGAGAACAGTACTTGAATAGCTGCTCTTGTTGCTTTATCGTTCAAGTCCATTACAACATTGTCGCCTGAACCATTCTTCGCATATATTTTTCGATTCGTGTCTACTCCTGCCAGTTTGTTATAAAAATCTTCTCCTGACATTGGAAGTGACCCATCCTGAGGAACGGACTTAAACAAACCGAAGGATGACTTTGAGGATTGGAATACCTCCATGATCGCATTGTATAACTTCGTATTGACGTCCACGATCTGCTTATAATTATCAGGCGATCCAAAAAACTTATTGCTCACAATCCTTGGAATGGTGTCCTGCTTATCCGTTGAAGCATCGACCATATCACTTAATTTGGTCTTCCCTGGGATAAAGAAATTGGAAAGAAATACCCCATACACCATCAATTCATCTCTAGAAACCCTGTCTACAGCAAGCTCCGTTCTGTCTTTCCGGAAGAAGTCAATCATCGAACGTGCCATAGCATTTGGGGAGTCTGTTGAAGGAGTACCGACTGCAGAAGCCGAATTTAGCGGTATGGATGTTATTAGAAGAAATACGGCAATAAGCGCCGCTATAAATCGATTTATACGCTTAGGTTGCAACCTTTTCACCTCCATCCTTTTCCCTGGCTCTTATTTCGATTTTGAAGCTCGCTCCTCAGCCCAGTGCTGAACTCGATCCAACCATGCAGTTATTTTCTCTAAGCGATTTAGCCACTTTTCGGCTCGGATCATCTTTTTCTGTAACTTTAAAAACTCCTTGTCACTGAGTTCATCTGAATGCATATCTGCTTCGACACCTTCACCGTGATCAATAACGAACCCATTGACCTGACCGCTCTCAATACCCCTCATTCCCGTCATCTCCTTTTCTGAAAATCGTTTTATTTATGTGCTACTTTTGTAATCCTTCTGCAAAACCAGATGTCGAAGTTGTGTTAATCTCAAACGTCATACAAAGGTATTTCTAGGTTTCATGTGTTGCGGGGTGATAAATGAACCACTCGAGGCTTCTTAACTCGACGATTTCGGGATTACTGATACTTAAGCAAAAGAAAAATCCCCTCATGAAATGAGAGGATTAATGTTTTATACAACTCCACTTCCTAAACTCAGGAGCCATGCAATAAGTCCGCCAAGCTCTCCACCGATCAGGTAGAGCAGACAGAGCGAAAGAACAATGTAAGTCAAAAACCTTCGTTTAAAGTAAAGCATGTACGCATTTTTATAACTGCCTGATGATTTTAATGAAGCTTCTGTTTCCCTAACAGCGGAAATCGCATCATCACTTATTCCAAATGGCTTCTTTCGCCCTTTATTATCTGCCTTCAAATCCATTGACTCTCTTGCTACAGGTAGTCCAATGTAAAACAAATCGGCAATCGATGTTGCAATCAGATAAATTGTAAGTAAGATCGCCCCTATGCCGAAAACTACTCTAACGTAAGGCAAGATCGGATTGATCCATATCATTGCAGTATACATATCTGCTGAAGCACTTTCCGTAACTAAAGGGATCAGCACCATTGAAACTTCGTTGTTCAAAGCAGATATTGAACCCAATAATACTTGTTGCGTTTGATCCGAGACTGACGACCCCTGAAGCACCTCAACGAATTCCCTTAGCACTCTTTTCCTTGATTTATCAATTGCATCCTGAAAATTGGTATTGTTGAATTTTACCGTTCCGCTCGTACCATCATAGACCAGAAGCCGAGAATCAGGATGATCTCCTGTGTTAGCTTCAAACTCAAGGTTGAGATGACTTCCCCCATCCCCTAATTTACTCCAAACGTCTTGCATATGCTTCTTATCTCCTGAAGGAATCTCGATAGATTTTATATCTGCATCCGCCGCGGCGAATACTCCAGAACTTAAACAAAAGAAAGCAGCGCAGAGAACCAAAAATAAGACTCTTATCTTTAATTTCACTGTATCAACCTCCTTCGGTTTGAACATGGGAACGTAATCTGTATGATCAATCATTAGTGGCTTATAGTTATTGTAAGGTTTATCTGGTAACAACTCTTGAAATGAAAATGCTTCTGCAAATGAAAAAAACTCCCCTCTGGAATTGAGGGGAGCTAACGACTTAATCAATATTAACTTGCTAGACCAACCCTAATATACATGGTGTAACCAAACACTTTGGGTTGAGTAAATGCCATACCGTGTTTGCCGTCCAATTCGAATTCCTTGGTTCCAAGCCGGTCAATCATAATAGTATCAACCACAGTATTTGGCATCTCCGTAGTTTCTGCAGGTGCCCAGATGGTTTTCCCGTCAGTATTCAAGCCAAGTGCAATTTCAGTTTCAGACTTCGAAATAGGGAGCTTACTCCATTCGGCGTATTTATCTACATTTACGACCTTAGCAGACGTTCCAGCTTTGGATTGGAACCCCAAGAAAGAAACTTCAATAGGAGAATTGCTCTGGTTTTCCATACTGAATGGAGCACTGATAAATGGATCATTTTCTGAATCGGGTTTTATTGCGAAACTAAGTGTTGTCGGTACAGTTACAATTATAGTTGTTGGTGTAATGTTACCAATAATATCGACCTCTCGACCAGATTCAGATTCTGAATTACCTTCATCCCCACCGCTTCCCATCAATGAAAATGTAGGGAAGCCGTTATTGGTGTTACTCGCAAGTAACCATTCAGCCTCTAATGCACCTCGGTTACTATTTAACAATTGTGCAAAATCATCTGATTTCATTTCAACAACCGTCTTTGCAATTGTCACAACATTGTCGCTGCCGACTCCAAGCTTTGGATTTTGAGGAATGTTACTCTCTTTTATGTCGCTGTCTGAATTCCAATAAGATGACGTGATCCTTCCATATCCATCATAATTAAAACCAGAAAAGCCGCCGATTTCACCTTCTCCCGAAAGATTTCCTGTAGCGTAAGAGTTAGAAATGAATCCGCCATTTGCTCCTACAAAACCGCCCACACGGATTCCCCCTGTTACATTTCCAGTTGCATAGGAGTTCCGAATGTCTGAATAGTTATACCCCGTCAAACCACCGATATTTTCGCTGCCTGATACACTCCCTGTTGCATATGAATTATAAATTTGCCCCCCGCTATTATTTCCAACCAATCCACCAATAAATCTGTTCCCCGTGACAGTAGCTGTTGAATATGAATCATAGAGTCTGCCATTATTATCACCGATTAAACCGCCAATTTTATCAGCACCTGACACAATCCCAGTTACGTATGCATTTCTCACCTCTCCAAGAGTACGCCCGACTAGAGCTCCTACGTTATCCTTCCCTGAGATGTTCGCATTTTCAATCCCTACGTTTTTAAGAGTAGCTAATGTACTCAAAACCCCGAATAAGCCAACATAATCAGATGAAGACTTATTGATCGTTAAGTTACTAATCTTGTGATTCTTACCGTCAAATGTCCCAGAAAACATTTTCGATTGGGTTCCGATTGGGGTAGCCTCCCAACCTGACGCATCAATATTCTGAGATAACTCCAAAAACTTATTTTCAAATGAGTTGCCCGAGTTAACTTGATTTGCAACCCATTCCAAATGACTTACTGAACTGATCGCATATGGGTCACCTTCTGATCCCGAGCCTAAAGGAACCACTGGAGCTGCCTGAGACTTCATTGGCGTAAACGAAGCAATTACCATGAAACTGAACATTGACATAACGAGAAGCTTTGCAATGGACTTCATTCTCTTCACCATCCAATTCAAATTTTCAATCAAAGTAAAATGTGGCAGGATATACACTCCCGCCACGATTCGTTAACTCCCAAATTTTAATTTTCAGTCAGTCCAACTTTTACGTAAAGTTTGTAATTCAAAGTCTGAGCCGAACCCCATGCATTACCATGTTTTGCTTCAACCAAAATGTCTTCTGTACCTTTAGGATCAAGTTTGATTGTACCTGCTACAGATGATGGGGAAACACCGTCAACTTCGGCAGGCGACCAAATAGTTGTCCCATTTGATATCCCCTTAATGCCGAGGGCGATTTGAGATGATGTTGCACTCTTGCCTAAGCCTTTCCATTCTTGGTCCGTATGCATAGAGGGATCAACTACCTTCACAGAAGTGCCTGGATCTGAAACTACGCCAAGCACCTGAAAATCAATTGGAGCATACGTGTCATTGATCACCGTTGCAGGAACGGATGTGAAAGGATCTGGAGAGTTAGGATTGATTGCAAAAGCAAGTCCTGTCGGTACGGTAACCACAATAGTTGTAACATCAGCGGTTCCCGAAACATCAATGGTCGATCCGCTTTCAGGATCAACTGTCTGGTCTGCCGCCGAAGCAACAGCTGAACTTAATAGCATCGCCATCAACATTGCACTTACTGTTAGCTTTTTAAATACTGAATTCTTCATCGATTCTGCCTCCTGTTTTATATTAGGTTCGTCTGGTCGCTTTGGACTTTCAGGATGAATCGAACCAAATAACCATTCTTACCCCTCCTTTGTTATACTTACTGCCTGAATGTCGACATCCGTTGCATTAACAATCCTATCCTCAAAAATACCGTTGTATCTAAGGATCAACTTTGTTGCACCTTCTGGTAATTCTCTGGATAGCTCAATTGTCTTAATAAATTGCTTAGGCTTTAAAATAGGTGATGTGTAAATAACCTCTCCTTCGTAAAAAACCTCTATATAGCAATCAATCGAGTTGTCCTCGTGGTTTTGAACCAACAAGTTCAAAGTCCTGCTACCTGATTTGATAGTCCCTGCTGAACTAACCTGAGTTTTAAATCTAGATGCATCCTGTATTTTCTTTAGATACTCTCTAATTTGCTCATCTGACATATTCGGAAGTTCGCCATCAAGTACTTCACCTACACCTGGTCTTGCAACTGGATCATTGCGATCCGCTGGGGCTATGGGATCAGAAGAACAACTTCGAAAAATCATCAATAAAATCGCTATGAGAATAACAACTCCAATGATTAAACTGATCCTCGTTTTCTTCTTTGATTTACTTTGATCTTGATCAGAATACTGTTCCTTATCATTGCTCACCTTGATCATCCCTTCATATCTGTATTTGGTTCCCTCCATCATCCTTTGTGTTTCAAGAGCAATCATCAATTACTATTGCAACTATTGATGAAGTGTTCTTTTAGAAGCTTCCTAAAAAGATCCCATATACAGTAAGGAGTGAGCTGCATATGGGCAAGTAAAAAGGATGATGAAGGGTTGGAAGTTGACTGTCGAACCAGTAACCAGCCCGCCAGTCAACTCCCACTTACAATAAATTTGATCAGCTATCCACTCCTAAAATTCATTCGAACTCGAGACTAGTTTCAAATTTTCCGTAAAGTATAAAAGTCGTCATACCCCCCTATTAAGCATCCCTAACAAAAGCTCAAAGAAAAATCCTCTCAGGAAACGAGAGGATTCTTCGTCAATATAAGCTCCATCTTCACTATGAATAGATTGATTTCAAGATCAAAATAAGGAATGACTGAATAGCAACCGCTATGATACATATATCCAATATTACTTTACGCATTTTCTCCTTTCTCACGAATACTTCTGCAGCGCTTGGATCTAAACTAGCATAATTGTTCTTGTTCCATCTGAAACTCCTGTAGAACAATATTGTCAAAACTACAGAAGCGATCTCAATCAAGCCAAACACAATAAAAGAAGTCTGTTTATCTGATATATTACTCATAAAACGAAGTAATATGAAAACGCCTAGACTCTGAATAGTTAAAAAAAACTGTTAGAGCGTTAAACACATCTCGAAATCCATAGCAGAAACTAATGATGCGATATCTTATTCTCCAAATCCGACTAAACTCATCATTAAGTTCTGAACCTTTTTGTACAACATTATCATTTTGCATCATCCTGATCATCCCTTCACTTTTTATATTTTCAACCCTCCATTAACCTCAGTATCTAAGACCCATATGCAGTTAAGGAGAACTGCATATGGGCAATGAAGGGAAGTGAACCTAAATATTGAACTGGGTAGGTATTCGACATTCGGGTTCCACTTACTATAAAATTGATCAGCTATCCACTCCTGAAATTCATGGACTCTCAGACTAAAATTCATTTTTATCCATGAAAGAAATGACTAAAATGAAAATAAATAAATGCGTCATACCCCGAAGGGTGAGATGCACTTGAAGATACGGCAATTAATGTGTGTTAATGAGTATACTCGGTTGCATTCCATTGAAACATACTCGCCAGAAATAAACATAATACAAGAATTGTCGCCTCATTGTGATTTGCGTGGGAAATCATCTACTCTTTAATGAACCCATATTCCTGGTACAAGGCAGAAGAACGGTTATAAAATGTACACCAAAGAATATAAAACTCCGAAATTATGCTAAGTCTGCTTACTAGAAGCTAAACCTTGACCTGTGTTGTTCGTGATAAGTATCTTTTACCTCTCTGCCGCTGAGTATAGCTCGGAAGAAATCAACCGGATCATAAAACAAAGTGGTCGTCACTTTACAGGATCTTGTTTTTGCAACTGGAGGAAGCAATAGTTTCACTTGAGCAAAAGCAAGTTCCCATTTATCCGGCTTTACAACCGCTATGAGCAGGCGATTGAAAGGATTGCCACTCTGGAGACAGTATCTTGCTATTGAGGTAATTGATCGTAGCTTGTCACCTGAAGTGCTATCAGAAGACAAGTTAACCGCATATACCCCGATGCCTCCGAGGAAATGTTCTCCTGAAAAGAATTTGAATTCGCGTGACCAATCGCATGTTCCTGGGGAACGGTAAGAAGTGTCGAAATATAAGCAGTTTACAGCCGATACCGCGTTGACTATATTGCAATCCCCATAATCGAATTGGCTGACTGCTGACTTCCTCTCCACTATTCCTGCAAAGCTCTCATCAATATATGGACGAAAGGCTGTTATTGAAACAGAATATGCAAGCCTTACCCAGTTCTCATCTCGATATGGAGATGCCGCTAACTCACTCATTTCATCAATTGTCATTTGCTCAAGATCGGTTTTGAGGAAATGAACAGAAGTATCAGCAGGTAATTTGTATAGGGGAATAGCCTTTAAGTACATGTGCTTACCCCTCCTTGGAAGCCAACTCAAGCCCTGAACCGGCATCATGGAATATGTGTTGTCTCCGTACCTCATCGAGTGCTTTCTCGACTTGATATTTATTACTTATATGTTCACCAATGTCCGTCATACTGAATTCTCCATTAAATAACTTCAATAGAGCTTCGCGTTCAATAGCTACTTTCTCGCGACTATGGTGCCCATTCTCAAAATACGACTGAAGAACTTTATCATCGCTTACGCCTTCAATCATTTTCTTAGAATTATCCGAAATGAGATAGAGAATATGAGCCAATTTCTCTTGATCACACTCCTCAATCGTGTTTTTCATTCCATGTTCTGTTAAAACATTTAAAAAACGAATCTCAGAACTGCACTCCTCTAGGGAACTGAACATTCGATACTTGGGTTCGGGCAAATACTTTGCCGCTTCCGGCAAGAAAAACCCCTTTGCTGATTCGTTTAATATCCCTGACCTGAATACTCTTAACGCCTCCGATACCTTATCTTGAAGTATCATGTCGATGGTCTCTTTACCGACAAGTGACTCCAGCTGCCGCGAAACCCGTGATACCATAACATCAATTGAATTACGAGATGTTCCGAAGTGGGTCGCTGTTTCCTGATAATCATATTTGGATCGAAGGAAGAAGGAGAATTTCTCCTTTACCCTCGGTCTTTTAATGTAATTCATCTGCTTTACAAAGTTCACGATCTCCATCAGAGCATCCAATTTACTTTGTTGAATTTGCGTTGTATCTGAGAAGGGTTCGCTCTCTGGCAGTTTATTTTTAACTGTAATAATTGCATTCTCCAGCTTCTTCGGGAAGATCACATAAACACGTCCTTTCTCTCCTTGGCATTTTGTATAAATTGATCCATTATGGCTATGAGCTCGTCTGCAGAAGAAGTAGAAACAATTGAAGCAATAGTCTGATCACCAACCAAAACTCTGAGTTTGTTATCAAAGTAAATGATCTTGGATCGTAATGAGTCAGTCGTTATGCCGTACTTCGCTGCCTGTTTTGAAGAATTTTTGCCTGTGCTTTTGTTTATCCACATCTCGTACCTTAGTTTTGACTTCTCACTTAGATTGCTAAGTTCTCCTAATAAAAGAACAATGTGATTAATAGTGTCCAATTTCATATGCTCTAACATCTTATCCGCATCATTCAATTCTTTTGACTTTAGTCTTTTCTGGATTGTTGAAACAGCTTCAGTTATCTGCCACCACAACATTTTCTTTGGCTGATCCATTCGATCAATTCCTTTCTTTATGTGATGATGTTGCCTGGCTCTCGACTAACTCGACATGAAACGACATAATCAGAACCTCTTTCGTTAATTCCATACCGACTTACTTAATTTACCCGCATATGGGGCTGACGTAAGTCCTCTGATTTTCTTTTGTAACGAAAAACCCTAGAGCCTGAGAGGAAAATCAGAGCTTAACTGAACACACAAACTGAATTTAAGTCAGTTTTGAGAAAGTGAGCTTGTAAGTACTGTAATTTTGCTTCATTTTCAACTCCTGAATTTGATCCCATCTCGTGAGCAAACGGAATTTTCTCAACTGATTATTTTTCTTGCTGTATACGGTTCAAATGAAAGCAAATAAAGTCATAGAGGGGTAGAGGGATAAAATTTGAACTGGCGAGAAATCAACAGTGTTCCGAGGGGTTGGTAGGTATAATTTCCCAGAATGATAAGGTATAACTCAGAATGATATTTTATTTCGACCTACCTAATATACCGATCAGATAGAAACAAACTAAATCCTCGATTATAAACATAATCTAGGGAACGAGTAGTCTAAACAGATATTAGAACTGGTATTTGATGTGAAAGCAAAATTAAATCCACTCATCACTTCATATCCGTTTCTCACCTATCTTTTAGACTGCTCCTATCTATTATAAAATTGTATTCGGCTGAATATATTCGCTCGACACTTTATAAGGCTTCTGTTCGTTCCTTCTGAATCCACTTCGCTTTTTATAAAATTTCTGTTCGCTGTTCTAAATCCCGTTCGCTTATTTATTCAATTTCTGTTCGGTTGGATAACCAAACTTCACTGTTTATGAAAAGTGGATTCGCTCTTCTAAACTAACTCAGTTATTTCTCAGGAACTCACTTCAAATACCCCGTTCTTAATCTAATCTTAAAAATCTAAGTTTCAATTAGGAAGCACGAAAAATCCTTCGTGGCGATGCATTAAAGTCCAGAATTTCCGATAAAGTTCGGTCAATACCCCTGAGGGCATAAAAATAGCGAGATCTCTGTATACGAGTCTCGCTAAACTATTGTGCTATTGAACAATTTCTTACCATATTTCAACTACACCACCAGTTTCTCAATAAACTTAAGACTACGCTTATTACAAATTGTGCCTATTCATATAAACCAGAATCTTTTCTTTCAAAACTCTCCTCATTATCGTTTTGTGCTCCGTATTCTCATCCAAAGTAACTATCTCTAAATTTTCTGGTCTGTTGTCATCAGGGTTAAGATTTCTGTGGTTAATATCATGAGTTCTTTCACTCACTCCATCTATTGCTAAATCTATAGCTTTTTGACCGAAAAACATTGCTGTAATTATTTGATGGCTTTTCAGGTACATCACATTTGTTCTCAACTCGTTCTTTGGGTATTTCACTGCATTACAATTTTTATCACTTGCGGGATGAGCATTTTGTCTCAACCAATCTCCAGAAGTATTTACGAAATTTCGACCATAATATACTAACTTTGCTACGCCTGTTTCATATTTGACTAAATAAATTCTCCCTCTAATGACTTCTAACCTACATTCTCTATTATTGTAATGAGCAGCTTCACCTGTACAACGATGAACTATATGGGAATACTCCTCGAAAGTTGAATGATAAACACCTTTAACAAGCTTCCTTTTGCTTTTACGCAAACTTGCTAGTGCAATTTGCTTATCAGTGTAATCATCTTTGATCTGAATATCGGTGCAATCTTCATCTCCAAACGCTTCCCATTTACGCCAGTGTTTATCTATCTCCCAATCTTCTAAACCAATGACAACATCTCCAACAATTGCTCTACCTTTAATTATTTTGGGGATAGTTAGAGATTTCATATTATCGCCCTCCTAGATTATGAGCCAATTAGCGTCAAGACAATCCAACAGCATCAGCTGCCTTTTTATTTGTAATGATATACCCCACTAAATCCCTTAAACTGTGTTCCTCTAAGTAGAAGATGACTTTTTGAATCATACTTGGGTTGGTAGACGACTTGAAGCACTCTTTATCTTGCGATACTAGAGGCAGTTTACTGAAATCGTTGAATTCTTCAATCAACCTCCCAAGATAGTCAATATCTTTTGATCTACCTGTTCTTAAAGCAACTTCTATAACTAAGTGCAACCACTTCTTCTTATGGTTATAGATCTCGATTTCAACCAAATTAAATACAGCTTTGATTACTTCGTAATCAGTGTCTAACGATTCAAGCCAGTTGTCATTATCAGAAAAGTTCTTTACCTTAAGAATCGCTTCTGAAACCCCGCCTTTACGACCGGCTTTAAATTCATCAACAGTCAGAATCGGAACCTCCTTACTGCTAATAGCC
Source organism: Paenibacillus turicensis (assembly GCF_017873435.1). Classification (GTDB taxonomy): domain Bacteria; phylum Bacillota; class Bacilli; order Paenibacillales; family Paenibacillaceae; genus Fontibacillus; species Fontibacillus turicensis. The sequence goes on from NZ_JAGGKG010000006.1 coordinate 88,195, forward strand.
ATTTTTGTATTTCTCTCAACACCATATCCAAATGCGCCTACTTTTATGGGCTGATCCAAATATCCATCAACCGTTTTAACAAAACCTTCGCTTATTCCTAAACTTTCAAAGCGACTGTAATGGGCTACAGGTTTCTTCCTAGGTACAACCCTTACTCCAGCATCTCCAATCCGCTCTTCTGTCGGATTCACACTAAAAGTTATCACCTCCAACTCTCTCCTTTCCAAATTAAAACCTAAATTCAAAAACAATAATCAAATCTCGAAATGTATTAACACTAATTTGTAACTTCTTTGCTGCTTCCAGCCTGTTATATTCCTTATTCCGATATCCCTTATATACTTCAAGGAAGTTGGGAGGGTAAGGTTGCACAGGTCTGCCTTTTCGCTTCTTCTTTTCCCGAATTTGTTCCTTTTCTTTTATGAAAGTATCTATTAACGTGAGGATCTTAAGTCCTTCATCCGAAAGGACACCTGTACTGACTGAGTTCAGAAGATGTAGTTCAGTACCTATATCACGCAAAGTCGCCATTAATGAACGTATTTCGGCTACGGTATCTGCCAGTTCACTCAACCCTCGAACAACAACCTCATCACCACTGACTAACTTTTCGAGCATTACTTCAAGCGAATTGTTCAAAGTAACACCGAATTCGTTAGCCAAATCAATAAATACTTCATCTGCCTGAGCTTGCTGCTCAAATTCTTCGATTTCCTGCTTGCGTTGACAGCGGATATAGGCAAGTCGTGCCATATTTTTACCCCTCTCTTATACATTAACCATGTACTTAGTCCCTTTTCTTAAATTGAAGCTGATGCCTTGAATGACTACATACCAATCATGGTCTAGCTCAAGCCGACATGGAACTTGATCACCACAAATGTAAAGCTCAAAGCCTTCACCGCAATGCATCCAGCATTTCTTATCATTGAGAATCACATACCACCGATCTGCATCAGCATCATATTGCATAGGAATTTTGTCTGCCATGAAGTTCGCTCCTCTCGTTCCATCTTGTTCTTTTACAAACTTCAAGTTCACTGTTGCAAATTACAAGATTAAAATCACGGCTAATATCCCAATCACTGCCGCTTCAATGATCAGTGCATATCCGGCAATGTGTCGATGAGTAATCGGCACTTCTCTGTTAATACCAATCTTCACAAGTTCCAAATTCAGAAGTACAAATGGCAGAAACAAAACAATCCCCAAAACCATCAAAGCTATAAACATCTTTATCATCCTCTCGATTATTTTTACTTAAATTTACTTTTTTAGTAAATTTAAGTTATTTAACGTGTATCAATAATAGCTTCATTTAGTGATTAATTCAAGTGTTTTTTGATCTTTTTTAGGGTTAATTTTTAGAACCAAAAAGCCCGAAAACCCTTGGTACGACTGGAAAAACGAGAACCCCTACAGAGCGACAGGGCGACAACCGAGCAGGACGCGCTGAAAGCCCCTGTAAGCGACCGAAAAGGCAAAACTAAGGGAATAGACCTGCCGAGGGAGAGGGCGGCTATAAGAGCCGATTTTGACCGCCGAGCAAAAGCCGCCGCAGAAAGGAGCAGGGCGACCGATACTGGAATAGGTTTACATTCGGAGAAAATCAGGAGTTACGGAAAAACGGGATCACAGAATATCGAACTGATGTTGCTTAACTCAAAATTTCATCGACTCCTTCAACCGAACATGGAATCCCCTCGAAATCCCTTCTTCATCGTTCTTACTGACAGCTTTCGACACGAATTGCAAGAAATTCGCGTCAAATAAGGAGCGTAGTGTGTTTTAAGGCATACCTCGAGATAGTTCGAATGGTGTTCTGCTCAAAAAAGTGTGTTTATAGAAGGGTTTGCGACAACATGCTGTCAGTTGCAGCTCTCGTAATTGCAAAAATTACGCCCATTTTGTTCCTTTAGGCATAAGAAAAACACTCTCAGCACAGATTGCCTGGTCGAGAGTGTTTTCTGATCGTTACTGGTATAAGGCTGTCGTTATGCCGTTCTCAAGGATTATTGTGACAAATCAAGATAATTCAACAGAATCAGCATATTTCGAGTTCAACAGGTTGGAGGGATGGAGGAAGTTCAATCCTTCTACTCGGCATTATGTGTCCAGTCAAGAACCCAATCTGGAATCTTGATGTTACTCCAAATATACTCGGCAATCATCTTACCTATCCCTGAACTCGGGACGTGAACCGTTCCAACGAAATACCTGTAAAACCCATTCTGCTCAAGTCGCCTATAAGCATCATTTTTATAGCCACTTACAATAATCTTGTTCTTACATTCAGGTGACGTTATGTTGTCGATCATTAATTCATGATCCTCTTTAGTAAACGGATGGACATAACCGTTTGTAGCTTTTGTTTTCTTCCGATTACCCCTCTTCCCCTCAACAGCTTCCGTAGTCAGATACGGGGGATCTAACCACACAAGAAGGTCTTCCCGATGCTTATACTTATGGAACTGTTCTTTATAATCTCCACAGTAAATCTGAACATCGCCAATGATTTCATCGAAACCTACCAACTTGTCCAGACTAGAATGAATTAGTTTGGTTCCTACGTTTGCTTTGCAGAAATCCTGCCTATTTGTTGCCCTGCTATGCATGGTAACGATATACGTCAAAGCGCCTGAGATAATTTCATCGGTTTGCTCATCCAGCCTTATTTCACAAGCAGTTGTAAAGCGCTCCTCAGTATCAACATAATCCGCCAGCTTCCAAATTGAATCGATTAGTTGATCAGTCTTGTATGGGTCTTGCAAACATTTGAAAAAGGCGACAACCCCTCGATCGATCTCATTAGCCAGTTTGAACTTAATTTGGTCACAATCAAGGTGGAGGAAAAGCCGATTACCACCCATGAAATAATCGACTGCTCCTGTCAAACCATACTCTTCAATGCAATAATGGAAAATCTCAACCATTCGATCAATGATCTGCGATTTTCCGCCAAGGGTCGGGAACGGATCTGGTCTAGTTGCCATTACGCCAGTTCCCCCTTGAATAAAGATGGGTCAATACGAATCATAAAGAATTTCACTTCAACCCCTTTTGACAAGGTGCGTTCAAATGTGAATGCCTCCGACTTCTTTTTCTTTTTGCCTGAATTCGGAATCAGAACCCCAAGAGTATGCAAAGCATCAAGAATTTGATTGTACTCATTGTCATTCCTGACACTGAACAGACTCCTAAAGTCTTCGCGCAAAAACGCAATTGTCAGAACGCCTTCTTTGTCGACAGGGTACTCTACATCAAGGATTGCTCCTTCATGTTCCTCCGAATTGAAGGTGTTGCTGATCTTTGAAGGGAACTTCTCCTGGTTTTCCTGAAAGTGCCGATAAACAAGTCGATAATGCTGCAGGGCATTCAATGACCCCAAGTCAAATGGAACATACACATCGATACAGTCCATCAATTTCTGCTTCTTTTCCATGATCATTCCGTCAGCAACATCGACAAAGTGCTTAACGTAGCTACGCTTGATGAGTGCAATTGAGCCAAGGCTTTTTATTACCAGATCCGTCTGCTTGATGTCTCGCAGGTCTTCGAGTAGATAATAGAACTTTTGACCGTCCAGCTTACAGGTGACTTCTACTACATTCTTTTCACGACCGGATGCTGACTGCCACCCATAAAATACATCTACGCCCCAAATGAAATCCGCTTCCTTGGCGGCACTCCCTTTGAACTCTTCAATCTTTTCATCAATGCTCTGAACCTCATTTGAAACCGACGAATCTTTCTCATTCATACCGCTTACCTCCAAGTGATTTATTTTGAATCACTTAGAAGCTGTTGACTCTTGAATCATGTGTTGAAGTTAAGTTATGTAAGCCCCTTGTCGTCCCAACTCCATACAAATGCTTGTAAATAATAGTTGTGCGAATCCCATTCAAAGGTTGGAGGGATGGCGGGGAATCAAAGGAACCTTATCCTGCTTGAAACGATTAGTAATAATCTTCTACAGGAACCCCATTAAAATCGAACTAAACAATCGAGCGTTTATAAAATAATCGTCCCATAAAAAGAAAGTGCCGATTTTCACGACACCTTCCACTAAGTTAAAATAGGTTTTCAGATAGCTTCTTGTACTTCTCCACGATCATATAGACTTCCTGATGTGGACTGTACATCTCGACATGGAGCCGGTCGAAGACTTCCCTGATTTCGTAAATTGCCACTTCTACTGGCATGTTCTTCTTAGAAAAGAACTCCTCGATTTCAACAAACATCTGTTCAATCAGCTCCAGTACTAGCTCCTCAAAATCCCAAGGCTTCGGATCACTGAAGAACCCCTCATCCTTTTTAACCGTGGGAACAACCGGAACCGCCCACTTGAATCTGGCATACAACGACAACTCGGATAATTTAGCCATAACATCACCTCATTTCAAGAATGGTAGGAAAATAAATGTATCTACTATAACTTGAAACGAAGGTGAATTGAACCCCAAATATAAAGAAGGTGCCAATTTCTCGACACCTCCCATTAAGGTAGAGCTTTATTGAACTGTACTGAACGTGTCCATTATCGAAGTGTTACCCACTATGAAGTCTGTCGACCGTTTACCGCCGAAGTCGCCCTTGGAGCTGTCGAACACCATGCCGACATGACCAACTTTGTAGCTCAGCTTCGTATGCCCAGTGAAGCCCTTGCTGAAGAATTGATTCTTGTCGCCAGACACCTCAAGCCCTGGAATCTCCATCGGTATTTTGTCGACATACATATGGCTCGGCAATTCGAAGGTTGTTGTATAGACACGAATGACCAAGGTAGTCGTATCTTCTGCATACCATCCAGAACCAACTTTCAAATCATTCGAACCCCTCACTGCATTACCGAGGGTTGCAACAGCTTGCTCAGTAAGCTTATCACCGTTGCCGCTCTCGAAGGAACTGAAGATGTTATCGTTACCGAGAATATGCATCCGAGTGAGAGCGTCCTTCAATTCTTGCGGAAGGCTGTCTAAGTTTCGATTGCCATCAACCCCAACCAATTTGCCGCCGCGCACTTCCAATGTGTGTTCCTTGATAGCTTTACTCGACTCTGTTGCTGTCAGCTTGGCAGATTGACCACCATGCTCCTTATTGTCGATGACCAGTTTACCATTCGCATCGAAGGTTACTTGCCACCTACCAGTAGCCTCATCCTTGGTTGCATACTCGCTCAAGTATGTTTCATTGATGGCATCCGTACTATAAGCCGAGGATGGATTCCAAGCGTTCTTAAGTGCGGAAGAACCAATGTCCAGAGCAAAGGTCTTCAACTCCAATTCGCCCGTCACTTCAAAGTTCGTGGTTATCGCTGACCCCTTATAGATGACCTGCTTACCTCCAGCGTTCAGATTCTTCGCTAGGGCTTTGGCATTTGCATCGGTCGCCGTACTTGCGCCGACTACTTCTGGTTTGACCTCAACATTAACGAATTGAGCCAGATTGTAGCTCACTGGACGAATTTCTCTTAACTTGTCGCCCGCGGCGAATGCTACACTTGTGTTTCCTGACGCATCATCATAGGCGTATAGAACCTCTGGGTTAACTTTAAAGGTTTCTTTGCCTTGATTAGCTTGCCAGAACATACCGTTAGCTGAATCGGAAGCATCGGTAATCGCTTTTGGAGCTGAGCTATCTTTCGGAATGTAACGGTTAAAGCGAATGCTCGTTTCATAGTCTGCCGTCAGATACGACGGGGTTGCCGATCCCGACCAAGTGTATGGAACAAAATAGCCGCCATACTGTGTTGAAACCCAATTGTATCTCGTCTCGCTGTACGTATAGGAGGAATAAGGGCTTTTTACCCCATATTTAAAATCATGTGACTTTGATACAACTGGCTTATTCTCAGCTGCGCCTGTACTTGCTGAAGCGACCCTTCCATCGAATAAACTGAAATTGTTCAACCATGAAGCCAACTTGATATTGGCTACCGAACTGTTGTCTCGAATGGCTAACAGATCTCCAGCTAGGTTGAACGAAGCTGCCGGGTTATAGACAGAGATGTTCTTGGTCGGTGTATCGTCAAACAGTTTGGCTCGGCTTAATGCCCAAGGTGTACTGCTCAAGTCCGGATCGACTAAGCTAAACAATGTGTTTCCAGAAGGACTAAGTTTAGGGTTCGTGAACGTGCTGATCGGTAAAGACAAATTGAACTTCGCTTTGTTGATGCCTTTATCTGAGATGTTATCCCAATACTTCGAAAGTCTCCATTGAGGAACATCGTAGTTCGAAGCGATTGGCTCAATTGAGTCCTCATTAGCTTTCACGAACAAAGTAAGCTTGGCATTTGAATAAGCATCTGAACCGTTATATTTGTTCTCCGTTACAGAACTGTTCGCAGGGTCATCTCCACCTAAATACTTATGCAGATCCATCGGAAGCGGAGTATCCCACCCAAGCTCAATTTCCCAAAGGTCTGAACCAGATGTAGGAATGGAAATTGTCCCTTCTTCTCCAGTTGCTCCTTTCGTTAGCTGACGCTTATTGATATTTTCTTTGTCCTTCATATCAATTAGTTCAAATTTAGCTCTTTCGTCTGGAAGAATGTCATATGTCTTGCCGCTATGTTCTACAGACATACCCCCTGCGATGAATACATCACTTGCTGACTTCAAATCGCTTAAATACTTCTGGCTTTCTTCTGACCATCCATTGACTGGAACCGTGAACGAATCCTTTGTTGGGTTACCGTTTTTGTCAACTACCGTTACGTTCAACTCAGCCGTGATTGCAGGCTTTTTCGCAGCTTCTCCGTCCCCATAACCCCAAGGCTGATAACCCCAACCTCCGAATCCATTGACCGAAGCGTCCGATGACATCGGAATTGCCGAACTTACTGGCTTCAACGTTCTGGCGTAAAAGTCTCGGGCATACGTTCTAAACGTATTCGGGAGGTTACCGTTCTCCTTGTAGGGAGATTGGGAACCTTGATCGGCGGAAGTCGCTCCACCTTTCGAGACAGCTTCAAATTCTCGATTTGCTGTTAACCCCTGCAGAACGGAATCGGTCGGACGAGCTTTTTGTCTTGTCCAGAGATACCAATCTGTCGCATCGTGCATCGAGATAAAGGCATAGTCACGATCATAAGCACTACGACTATCCTTGACCGAGATACCGATAACTGTTTGGGCGAAGAAGATCAGTTCATTCTTGTTGAACTTGTCACGCATCATTTGTTCGAAAGTGATGTAGTCCTCGCCTTTCAAGATTCCTTTTGACTTGATCAAGTCCAGATACCCCGAGAACATCAGACTGCCAATAACTTGGGCATCGAACTGCTCTCCTGCATCTTGGCTACCGTGACGGAGAATGTAGGCTTCGATCATCCCTTTCAAGGAATCACCAATCACCTTCACGTTACCTTCACCGGAAAGAGTACGGTTCGAATCGCTCGGAGCGATATTGTACAGCGTATCGGCAATGATTTGCTCGAAGTAGTTGATGTTGCTCGATTTGGCTATGGCTTTGTCGGCGTAATCCAAAGTACGCTTCATCAACTCGACATGGCTCTGACCTTTACGGCTGTCAGGATAGAGTGGGTTATTCCCGTAAAGAGTCGATACTCCAGTTCCTCGCTCAAAGGTGATTAAGCCTGAGCCAGCTTTACGGAATAAGTTGTCCGAAGTCTTGCTCGGAGCCATGTAGAACAACAGGTCTTCATAATTGAACTTGAACGGATCTTCGAGGTCAGCCTTCTTCGAGTCGGGATTCAGAACCCCCTTACCGTCTGATTTTACCTTGTTCGGAATGAAACCAAACTGGAGTACAGCGATCCGCTCGGAGGTTTGGAACGTACCTGCCGCTGTAGTCGAATTAGCGCCGCCCGATGCAGGTGGAGTACCTCCCACGTTTGCATCCGAAGAAGCTGCGTGAACCCCCGAAGGAGCAAAAAGCGGAGCTACCAATGCGACCGCCAGCATAATACTCAATGCCGAAATCTTAGGTGACGATTTTTTACGCTTTCTGTTGTAGAGAACAAAGCATCCTGCCGCTACACTCAATGACAGGATAAAACCAATTACTAAATAGACAATGTCATCACCTGTATGGGGTGTGCTTGCCGAACCACCAAATACGACTCCTGCGCCTAAAACGACTCTAGTGATCGGGGAGTTGGCGTCGATGGCTACTGTCTCTACTTTACCTGTATCGTTATCCTTAATCATAAACGATTCTCCCGGCGTTACCGCGAATGAGATTGGATTAGTGCCTTTGTATTGCTTGTCCGCAACCTTCTCAACGTTGATGACAGAGAAGTTGAATGATTTGCCGTCCTTACTAATTTCGAGGAGATGCTTCGGCTTAACGATGCCCCCGATGCCCCCTTTACCATCACTCAGGGTAACAAGGGCATCGGAATTGAACTTGACCTCGGCATACTTGGATGTGATCGATGCCTTGTATTTGCCGTCTGCGATGCCTTCGATCTCCGTAGTGTCCAGATTCGCAGAGAAAGTACTGGATACCCCATTCGGATCGGAAAGAGCAATATCGAATTCTGACCATGCTTTACTCAGGTCTGTATTGGCATCGGTCGTGAAGTTTACCTTCATAGTGCCGCTGGTTACCTGATTTTCAAATATGATCGGGAAAGTCAGGACGCTCTTCTGCGTGTTGGCTATAACTGTAGCAGGAAGCTCGATTTCGGCTTTGCCATTTGAACCGTCCTTGGCGACCTTACCTTCCGATGAAACGAGGAATTTCCAAGTTAGCTTGTTGCTGTCGAGCCATACCATACCACTGTCATCTGACTTGGCGGTTAAGGTTCCTTTGCCCTCCAAAAGCTTGATGTTGATTGGTAACTGCTTCAAAGGGGAACCTGATTCGGATTGGAGCTGCAGTCCAATCTTTTTCCCGTTGGTCTTAAGCGAAGCCTCGATGGGGTTAAGCTTCGTGGCGGTCAGGTATTGGAAAACCTTCTCGTCATTTACCCCTTCATAATAAACGAATGGCTCTATGCCGAATTTGAAGTGGGTGTTTACCTTCAAGCTGTATCCATTGAAATTGACCTCTTCGATGATACCGTCTGCACTTCTTAGGATTAGAGCAAACTGGTCGCCAAGCTTGTAGCCTGGGTGATTGAAAATCAGGCTATACTTGCCGTTACTGAAGTTCTGGCTGTTGCCTACAGCGCTGCTAATCAATTTGTCTTCGGCTACATTCCATAATTCCAAATTGAACTCGGGGATGTAGGTACCTTGATCAGAATCGTAATAAACTACAACGTGCAGACCATCTGTTACTGTTAGAGATGTGTTGTCGGCAGAGACTTTCGTTATAGTCTCTTCGGGTTGTGCGGTCTCATTGGGTTGAATGGACTGACTGGATAAATCATCGGTCACTTCTTCGGTCAGGGTGGCTTCATTGACTGAATTGACCGCTTCGGACTGTGTTCCTCCTTCTGTTCCAATTTCGCTCTGGACAACTTCGTTAGGCTCAACTTCACTCGCAAAGGCTGAAGCCGCGAATAACGAAAGAAGCAAGGCGAGGACTAACATGCTGGAAACTATCCTTCTCATCCTTCATTTCCTCCCTTTTGCTGTTCTTGTTTTGCTCAACTGTTTTGGATGACAGTCTTTTGCTTGTATCTATAAGTTAGATGTCCCGCCAACTCTTGAAATTGGGCTTAGGTCTTGAAAAATCTTCACAAAATTAAAAAGACGATGTCGTGGATGACATCGCCTCATACTGATCTTATTATCTGCTTATCACAGCTCCGAAAGTCGGCTGAGTATGGATTCCCCTATCTGGGTTTTCTTTCAGGAATTTTGAAATATCAGTACTAGTTCCTGCGTTAGAAAACGAGCCAGATATGATTGAATACCAATTACCGTCTATCTCAACGTACACCTGAGCATGATTTGGACTGGAGCCAATCATCGTGTTATAGCCCATCGCGTCAAATACTGCTGAAAACACCTGACTGTCAGAATCGCAATCTGTCATGCGAGGGGAACGTGCAAGGGCGTCGTAAGCGGATCTCGGAGAGCCATCTTTAGGGTCTGGTACCCCTCGTAATAAGTCATAGGCTATCGAAGCTATTGTGTCGACCTTTACGATCTCTTCTTTACTGACTCCAGCCTTTATTAAATCGCCAATTGAATTCTCTGCAGCATACAAGCCACGATTTCGGTCGGATCGATCCGATTTATCGCCTGACCATCTAGCTCCATCGAGGTATTCGTAATAGTACTTCTGATATACACCTCCAAAACCAGATTCGTCATAACCTTTTATCGCATTCTCAACAATTTTCATTACTTGATCGTACTCACTCTGGTTTCGACTAGCGTATGTGTGTTTACCGTGCTTTACAGAAATACCGTCAACTGCCTGTTGCTTACCCGAATCAGATGCTTTTGCACTTTCAATATAAGCTGTCATTGTTTTCGAGTCCCATTTAACTTCTCCCCCAAGGGCTTCGCTAACAAAGCGAAGTGGAACCATTGTCGCTCCATTAATGACTTCACCTTTAGCTGACAGTTGTACTGCTTTACCATTAACATAAGCTGTTGATTGCCCAATCGTGAGTTTAATGGTCGTGTTTCCTTTAGTTGCTGTAGCTGTTTGAGTTGGCTGATCCCATTTTACTTCCGCTTTTAACGCTTCAAATACCCCTCTCAAGGGAACAAGAGTATTTCCATTCTTTACGATTGCTGACTGCGGGAAGTTTTGCTTAACACCATCGATGTAGACTGTTACCTCGTCCTTGACTGTTGAAGCGATCTTTACCTCGTTCTTTTGACCAACTGGCGCTAAATTAACATTATTCCGGTTGGACTTCATTCCAAGCATTTCCTGCATTCGATACAATCTTTCAGGAGCATCATTCTCGCGAAGGGTAGACAATCCATCAGCTCCATGAGCCGTAAACACTTTTTCAGTTTCGGCAAGAGCAGTTTTCAGAGGGCTTCTCAACTCCCCTTTGCCCTTGAAAATATTCCCTTCAAATAACCTGTCCTCAATCAAGGTTAATTGATCCATGATCTTGGTCAATCTCTCTATCGTCCATCCCTCTTCCTTAATCGCTTTAACCGCCATGTTGAGATTGGCTATTAATGTCGCCTCATCTTCGAAATTGACTTGGACTTGTTGCGCGGCGATGGTTGGAGGGATGGAGGGAGTCGGTGCTGCAAGAGCCGAAATCCCCCCTGAAGCTATACCAGCAAGAAATGCTGCGCTTATTATCATACCTTTGATGACAAAACTGAAAGTCCGTTTAGAGCTGCCCTTAGTGTATACGGTCGATGAGTAGATCTTGGTATCCTCATTTACATAAGGTGGCATTGGTCGTTCCTCCTTTACGTTTGGTTTTTCCTTTACATGTACTATAAATTTGCTTGGAGAACTTGTCCTGAAATTCAGTGAATTTTCAATAGCATAAATTGAACAATCATCCATAAGCTCATGTACCGATTAGCTAAGTCAATTTTATTCGACAAGGTCATACTGCCAGTTCAAGGTCAGCGTCTAGTTCGCTTTGTCCCTTGGCGATATCTTGGGTCCTGAGTTTGCTGTTGCTGTTGCCATTGCCACTGACTTTGCCTTTGTTGTTGAATTGGCATTTTCCCTTGAAGGTGTTTTGGTACTTGAGTTTGTTTATGTCCTTGGCGATTTCTTAGTTCCTGATAGGCTTTATAACCTGCAAGACCTGCGAAAACGATCCCCCAAGGACCGAGTAAACTCGCTGCCAACGTTACCCCTTTAAAGGCTAGTGTCCATCCTACCGCACTTCCCATGACTCTTACCGGCTTTGAATCCCAAACACGTTCCATGTGAGAGGACGAAACCACATTTACCCCAAGACCGAATGCATTTCTCAACTTTTCCGTTAACGTGAATCCGCCGCGACCACGATTGTCATACTCCTTAGCCGTCTCCTCATCTGCAATTAACTCTCCACCGATATACAGCTCACTGAGATAACGGAAACGATCGAATAGCTTGAACCATGACTTTCTCTGACTCCAACCAATTTCGCGTCTCACACGACCCTCTGCAAGCCGGGCATTATCAATTCGAAGACAAACTAAATTTTTGAACCTAAAGATGTTTTTGAAATGGAATAGCTCTACGACATTTCCCTTCTCAACTTGAACTCTTATTGCATAAGGCATAGATTTCAATACTTCTTGTGAGAACCTCGGTCTAAATGCAACATCGTTGATGATAAGACCATTACCAGTGACTTCAAAGCTTTCAATCCTTTTCAAATCTCCAACCATTTGCTTAATCTGCTTCATAAGCATATCCGACATCATTCTGAATGCCGTCATAGATGAGATCGGATTGAGGTTCTCCCGATTCTCAACTTTGAATACTTCAAATGGATTTACCTCGGGATCAATCTGAGCATCATATGTTGCTGAAAAAGCATTTTGTTCTCTTGGTGGGATGTATGGGTCATGGACTACGGGATTAAGATTTACACGTCGAGCATTCTTCGATTGCAAGACGTTGTCTGGTTCTTCTCGTCTTTCGGGTAAAATCGTCCTACTATATGTTTTCTCGAGTGGGCGATTCTGCTCAACTACGTTGGACGTGGTTGGGCTCTTTTTAACAAAATCGGCTTCATACACATTCAATGCATCATCAAGTACGTCCGATGTGTCATTGTTATTTCCGCTCAATACACGTTCGGTGTAATATTCAAATTCCTTTTGTGAGATAACCCCTAAATTACGAAGGGTTACATACACAATGTTATTGGGCTTACCTAATGTAACTTCAAATGCATCAAAATAACCTTCAGCTAAAGCTAATCTTACGATTTTGTCCAATTCTTGCATGCCGCTAAGTGAAGAATTTAAGTCTCTGATTGCGTCCAGACGTTCATCCTTCGAAACAAACAAACTCTTAACCAAATCCGTTTTCCCTTTCGGTCCCGCGTAAAATACCCCCTGGCTCAGGATTGGACTCGGATTATCGAGGGTACCATGCTTCTTCTCATAGCCTTGAACCGCTTGATTCTGAGTGACCCCGAAATACTCATAGCGCTCGTCTGCCATCTTGCCGAAGATATTGTAGTTATAGTTGCTTCGCTCATCACTGGCGATTAGCGTCTTACTCGGATCTTGACCACCTAATAACCAGTGGAAGCCGCTTGTTCTGGTCAACCTTGCTAAAATCAATCCTTTGTAAACACTCTGCGGAATTGCAGGATCACCTTTGATGCTTGCATAAAGAGAATTCAGCTCATCGACCAAAAAGAAGATGCGCGGAAGCCTTGTGATTCCCTTGTAATTGTGATTGCCTTTATTAAACTCGATAATGTCAGAACAGCCTGTCTCCTTGAGAATAACCTGAATCGTTTGATAAACCACTCTGGCAAAAAGGATACCCCCGATATAAGCATTGACCTTAAAGGGAATATTCTCGACTACTCTTTCCCCTCGCTTGATGTCGCCCCATTTCAATTCTGCAGAGTTAAGGACTTCTCCATCAAAACCGTAAAACGGTACTCCTAAGCTGTTAAACACCTTCCTCCAAATCGGAACCCATTCTTCCTTTTGGTCGATCAAAACCACAGCGCCGTTACCTTCAACCCCCTGTAAGGCAACTGATTGCACCAATAAGCTGTCATACATTGCGGTCTTACCTGAACCGGCTCCTCCACCTACAATACCGCTCACATTGTATTTTCCTGAACAGTCAAATCGTTCGGCTTTCAAAGCTCCTGGCATGACGCCGACAACGATCTTCTCACCTAAAGACAAATCATCGAATGAAGCAAAGGCGTTCTGTTCGCCCTGACAAGCTCTAATGTAATCCCGCAAAGACCAATTTGCGTTTCGGAATGCCAGTAAGTCCTTGGATAAAACCATTTCGATACAATCGTAGGCTGCCGTAACTTTCCTCGTTGAGCCTAAGTTACAGACTCTCGGTTGTTTCATTAAGGAACTGGAGTAGACGGTTCCCGCTGAAGGATTCATGTTGCTGAATAATAACGGGATAGCGTCCAATTCGCTGGACTTTCTCGAGAAATCAAAATTGGTGACTCCTACTGGTAGCTTTATCAGAACTGTAAATGAAATATCGTCTTCTTTGATGAATACTCGGAACATCAAATCTTCGTCCAGAGTGTACGTTGCTGCGTTCCAGATATCGACTCCTTTTGGATTAACTCCTTTGGACTCCAAAAGGGATTGATTGACCATGTACACTTTATCCTTGAAGCCAAGACTACTTACTGGTGACTCAGAATAGAACAGCTTGATTAAGCCAATCAGAGTGTCATGAATACCCGTCTTCCCGGCTACTGACGTCTTATTATCTTTTGGGAAGAAACCTTTTGCCGCAAGCTCTTTGATATAGGTTTGCTTATCCTGTGTTGGCTCAGTAGCTATTTCAGAAACAACCGATGAGTTTCCTGTTCCGACAGTGTTCAAGGCTTTCAATACCCCAAGCAAATCTGAAATGACTTCAAAATCACCCTTCTCTACGGAGCGGCGCTCTACTGCAACTGATCTTACAAAGTCGGTGATCGGAAAGACTTCGTTTTCAAAATAAACCGTAGAGTCACAAACTTGTTGGGTAACTCCTTGAAACTGCTTCGTATCGATTGACTTCGCCTTTACTTTATTCTCGATTGCGTTCCAAACAACTAATGACATTGCAACTGTAAGAAGCTCCTGTAAATATGGACGATTCTTTGAATGATCTACATTGTCCACTAACTTAGCCAAAGTCGGATATAGCTCACATACCAATGCTTTGTACTTGCCATCTTCATTGCTGAAAGAAAGGATTATATCGTTGTTCAAATCTTTCTTCAAGGCTAGTGGCAGTAATGCCCTTTCCATTAGAAGGTGTCGCAATTGACTTGAATCAAGTCCAGTTAGAGTTGCAAAGTCCTGTGCCATTGCCGCTAGAGCGTTCAAGCTTATCTCGGTAGGCGCGGCGGCATCTTCATCATCCATGTCCATAAGATACTCCTCGATCCATTCTGGTTCACTCAACTGTATCCCTCCGTTCTTTTAGTTTGCATTGTTTAAAAATTGTTCTTACTTAATATGTTTTTGGTTGACTTTCAGGTGTTGAAGTATCGAGAATTTTCATGTCCCTAAAAATTCTTTTTGAAGAAATAATCACTCGCAGTATGTTAAGTGCAAAAAAAATCAAGACAGCTTGAGGATTTAAGCTGCCTTGATTGTGTATTTCAATTTTCACTTTTCTGGAGTTCACCATATTTCATTATTACTTCTTGCTTTCTTTTGTAATGATCCATACCCCATATATCCCTGCATATAAAACCAAATCGACTTTCAGATGAATACCCTATTGGCTCTAGGAATTCAAGTGCCTTTACAGTTCCGCTATTGATTGACTTACGTTTGACCATATTCATTAAAATGTCAGCGACACTAAGATCAGAAGGTTTGATCTCAGAAAGATCATCATCTCGAAAGGTAATTTGCTTTTTGCCTAAAAGTGAAACTCTCTCATTCTGATGCCTCCAGTGAAATGTATCAATTATTTCTACATAAGGGTTGAACCAAATTAATAATCCTGTTCCTTTAGGAAAGAAAGCGATACCCTCTTCCTCCATATGTGTATAAATGATTTCTCCTTGGCTCCAGTAGCCCGTAATATTTGTCACAATTCTCATTCCTCCAAATTACGTCCGGTTATCGTTTTTAATACATTAGCTTGAATGAGGTCGATTTGAAAAGAAAAACCTTAAATAAAAAAAAAGCAAAGCCCCACACTTAGTGTGAAGCCTTGCCAGTGATGTAGAAGGGAGTCACCCTACGAATTCCTCGATACATTCTGCAGATCTTTATTAACGTTACCCACTTTCGAAGGATGGTAAAAAGCCATCGAAAATACCTATAATATTAGACATTCACCCTAATCCTACTCTTGCTTCTTCAATCCGCTTATCGTAACAGTCATCGCATAATGTTGTCCAGTAATGCACTCTCCGCTGAATGCTACTCTCAATACCACATCCCTCGCATATCTTTACCGAAATCTCTTGATACTTAACTATCAGTTCATTGACTTCGGGAAGTGCATCGTGAATATAAACTCTCAACTCTCCGAATTTTTGTTTGATTTGCCCAACAGTTAGTTTGATCTTGATTCCATTATTTTTATAGACTTCTTCTATTTCAGTGAACATGTCCCAGAGGATTTGATACCAGCCGTCCCCACATTCAAAAGTATATTGTGTCCAAGGACTCATGGTGTCAGATTTGTCTGGTATCGACCAAGGGAAGCGAGTGAACAACTTTTCTTTTAGCTCGAGCTTCATTGGAAATCACCGTCCTTCTGATGTTCTCTTAAACGCGTTAGTTCAGTTTCAACATAAGGTCGCATTTCGTGGTCGACCAACCCCCACGCCATAAAATATAAGTATTGTAAAGTTGTTGTGTATTCTAGCGTACTTGTTTAAATCGTACAAGTGTATCCAAATCCGAATTTCAAATTCTCTACAAAATAAAACACAGCTTATGGATTTCTCCTTTAGCTTTTTAAATGTGCTAACATTTTGTCCTTCAGATGAAACCCAAGTATATAAGGTCGAATACCACGAAAAAGGTGCTAAAAATTTTAGCACCTTCCGTTAGAAAAACTCTATTTTTCTTGAAATGGACTAATACCAAATTTCAGGAGCATTTGGTACAACAGGTTTAAGGGTAGCCCCATTATACTGAAAAAATCACCCTCAATTTTTTCAATAAAAACAGCGCCCAACCCCTGTGCCCCGTAACTTCCTGCCTTATCGAGTGGCTCACCAGTTTTTACATAAGCTTCGATTTCCGCGTCACTCATAGGTCTAAACGTTACTTTACTGACAGTATGTCCCACAATTACCTCTGGCTGTCCGCTTGGCGACTGAGATAATACACGATACTGACCAATGTCTCCAAGGTGCATTGTGGTGTCATAGCCCCCAGCCTTATCCAGCCCTTCTTTACTGCTAGCATAAGCTTGAATTTCTGATTCAGACAAAGACTTCATCGTAACGGTTGTGACACAATGAGCGATATGCTTTTCACCAGTAGATCCATCTAGACACGTAACTCCAGTCCATACTTGGTGACTTCTGCCTTGTAGTGAAGTAAGCATATTAGCTGCCTCCTCTACATCTTGAGGTTTACCTAGGATGGTGTCATCTAGAACAACAATCGTGTCACTTCCAATAATAACAGCATCGCTGTGCATTGACTCAAGTGAAGTGTACACTGATTCCGCCTTACGTGATGACAATTCATGTACAACTTGTTCTGGTGTAAAGCTTTCTGGTACTTGTTCATCAGCATGACTAGGAACTACGGTAAAGCTTAATTCTAGACAGGACAAGAGTTGACTTCTTCTTGGAGAAGTAGAGGCAAGAATGATCGGTCTTGTATTTTTTGAGTTCAAAAGATATAACGCTCCTTAAAGACAATAGTTACACTTTCATTTTAAAAAGTTCTCGCCATATTTTTACACTTCATTATTATAAGGTTAATTGCTTATCAATACAAACACAAATAAGACAAGGGGAATCATTTCTACCCTTGTCTTATTATACCATTTACTGTGTGGACGATATCATATGTTGTTCTGCCAAAATAAATTTCATCAACTCATTTTGCACTTCCCATAGTAACGTTTTAGCTCCCTTTTTATTAAATTCGCTTATCGCCTCTACTGCACTATGAATTGACTTATCCATCACGGTGACAGCTTCAAGTTGCATACCTGCTAACTTTCCTTGAATTCCAGTAGCTGCAGTCATCCATTCCTGATGAGCGGTTTGCAATGCCTTCATCTCTGCTTCATCCAGAGCCTTAGCTTCTGCTTGCTGGAGCCGATCTGCAGATGCGGTTGATAACAGATCTACTATTGCTACACTGGACTTAATATAATTTTCTAGTGTAGCCGCTTCTCCTTGGAAAGGAACTACGGCTGCTCTAGGAAATCCAACCTCATGAATTATTAAATTAACGCCTTGTGCTTTTAATTCATTACCAAGGAGCTTTGCTTGCTCACGCTCTGAGGATACACCTGCGTATACACGCTTTTCATCGACTGTATCTCTAGCTGCCGCAATTCCCGACGCCCGCAGCTCTTCTTGGGCAAGCTGTACACCTTGTGCAGTGCTAAACACACCATATTGCAGGAAATAATAGGTTTTATCTGGTAGCTTAATTCCTACAGGTGGAATTGAGGTGGATGATTCTTTGGAGCCAGATGTTGTAGATGAAACTGAGGTTGCGGGATCAGATTGACTTGGAACTCCCCCCGTTGGGACAGGCATTGTAATATCTTGATTAAATACAGCTAACACTACTGCACCAAACAAAACACCAGTCATAACAGCACCTGCAATGGACCCACTTAGCTTCCACCAATTGGTCGTGCGTTTACTTGGCGGCGTCTCGACTGGATAAATCCCCCCTCCTAAATCGACATGATCCACAAATGGGTCCCCCCAGTTGCTGGTATCTATCGGCTGGTAGGTCACCCTCTCATTTTGAGTAGAGCTACTTTCCTCATATAATTGGTCATACACTTGATGCTGTACTTGATGAACAACTTGATCATCCACTTGTCCATGTATGTGTTCAAACTCTTGCTTTGGCTCATGATGGACTTGTTCATGCCCGAGCTCAACTCTATTTTGTAAGTTGTCCACTGGTTGAGCAGTTTGTTCTATTGATCGTATTGGTTGATCTAGTACAGGCTTTGCGGTATCAAAACGAAAGGTCATTTTTGCTTTATTCACCTTTTGCACGCTCCTTGTCCAAGCTTCTATTTAACCATATGAGTTAATATGCCTAGTTATGCTTAACAAGCAGGTTTGTTTTAATTATCTTTTAAATATATGGTAGATTTGTGTATAGGACTTATGTATAATGATAGTCATTACAAATTCCATATTTTTGTTTTGCACTAGGGGTGCCGTAGCTGGCTGAGAGATCTATGTAAACATACATAGGTTAACCCTTGTACCCGATCTGGATAATACTAGCGTGGGGAAGTGCGGCGAAGCTAATAATTTATACCTTTAGTTGATTTTTCAAATTATTAGATAGAACTGCGCTTTCTGATTCATTTAGAAAGTGCAGTTTTTTTATGCTCTTCGCCCTCCTTAACGTTTATATCCGACACTTTAAAAGGAGGATTTATTATGTCAACACAGCAAAACATAGCACAAAACAATGTAGGGTGTGGCACAGGGAGAATTGTTGGCTGCAGGTTTTCGCTTTATCCGATGAGCGATCAATTTGTTTCCATTATTTTAAATGCCATTAATGAAACCAACACTTCTAAGGTGTGGCTTGAAAGTGACAGCATTAGCACCTGTGTACGGGGGAAAATGAACCACGTATTTGATGTGGTGCAGTCTATTTATCAGCACGCAGCTAGCAGTAAACAACATGTGGTATTTAGTGCAACTTTCTCTATAGGTTGCCCTGGTGATACTGCGGGAGACAGCTACATGGATGTTGATGATACGTTATGTAATGAAGTCAGTTATGATCAGGAGGCCAAGGCCCAATTTGCCCTTTATCCATTAGGAGAAGTTAATTATATGGATACGATTTATAGTGCGATGGATATCGCCGAAAAGAGGGGTACATTTGCTGGTGGTGTTCATTATGCGAGTCAACTACAAGGTTATATTTCAAAAATTTTTGATACACTTCAGGAAGTATTTCAAGCAACCACCAAAGAAACGAATCATGTCGTCATGACCGCTACGATCGGTTGCAATAGCCCTTCGGAGCATTCAAAAAATTCAGAAAATTCTAATCATTCACAGCAAGCTACAGCCGAAAAGAAGGGTGATCTCTAACATGAAAAATTGGAAGCTACGTAACATTATCGTTTTAAGCTCATTATCTGTTGTTTTTGCTGTCATCTACTTGTTATTCCTCCAAGTCGGAAATGTTTTATTTGGTTTTATGGGACCGATGGGTTATGAAATCATTTTCGGAATTTGGTTTATTGTCTCGATTATCGCCGCGTATATTTTAAGAAGGCCAGGGGCCGCGTTGTTATCTGAAACGATTGCAGGGACGATTGAGGTGCTCATTGGCAACACAACTGGACCTATTTTAATATTATCTGCTTTTATTCAAGGGTTAGGTGCTGAGGCAGTTTTTGCTGCATTTCGGTACAAAAGCTATCGCAAGCCTGTATTACTACTTGCTGGAGCAGGCTCAGCGGTATTCAGCTTTATTTGGGGGTACTTCTACTCAGGGATGTCAGCACTCTCCACTTCACTAGTTATTAGTATGTTTGTTGTACGGATAATAAGTGGAGTTGTACTGGCAGGCTGGTTAGGTAAATGGATTGCTGATGCACTCGTTAAAACAGGAGTTTTACGTAATTTTCCGATAGCTAAGCAACAAAAGCTACAGAAGCTACAATCTCATACAAATTCACATGCTACCTCCCATACTACTATAAAGGTGGAATGAAATGATGGCACTTGCAGCTCGTAATTTATCTCTTTATTTAGACGGAAATGACTGCACTCCTTTGTTTTCATCCTTAAATATAGAGCTTCAGCCAGGAAAGCTAACCTTATTACTTGGTCCTAGTGGCAGTGGCAAAAGCTCTCTTGCTTTGTGCTTAAACGGAATTTATCCACATGCGATAGAGGGGATTGTACATGGCGAGGTGCTTCTTGGACAAAAAGACCTATCCTCAATGAATGCCAGTTCCATTGCAAAACATGTCGGTATTGTGTTTCAAGATCCAGACAGTCAGTTTTGTATGCTAAAGGTGGAAGATGAGCTTGCATTTTGTCTTGAAAATATAGGGGTACCTGCTCATCAGATTGATACACGTATTAATGAAGCACTTACACTCGTTGCTTTAGAAAAATATCGCTATGCTAACATTGAGTCCTTATCTGGCGGGATGAAGCAGCGTTTATCCATCGCTTGTGCTTTAGCGTTACAGCCCAAAGTGCTTATTTTAGATGAGCCCACTAGTAATCTTGATCCAATCAGTACAAAAGGGATTGCAGCATGTATTGATCGACTAAAGCAACAGTACAACATTGCTGTCCTGCTAATTGAGCATCAACTAGATGCTTGGATGCCTTACGTGGATCAATTAGCGGTGCTTGGTAAGGAAGGAACTTTTGAATTTCAAGGTGACGCTGTTGATTATTTTAGCAATCATGTTTCCCAAGCGGCGAAGCTTGGAATATGGATGCCTACCGCGACAACGTTACATGAGGAATTACAGCTCTACTGTGATCGTAAGTGCAAAACTGTGATTGAAGCAGAGGCACCATTAGATGCAGATGAGCTGTTCGAGAAATGGACAGCAATGCCTGCTTCCATTCGAAATCATGCATTGCAATACTTAAATCGCAATAAAAGTAAAATGCTAAAGCAGAGTAAAAAAACAAGCCACCTCCCCCCTTTGTTGGAGTTAGATGAGGTATCTTTTGCTAGGAAATCTAGAAAATCCAAAATTAATATTATCAACAACATTAGCTTCTGTATTCCTCAAGGTGAATTTATTGCGTTGGTGGGGCCTAATGGAGCTGGGAAATCTACATTGGCAAGATTAATGTCAGGTTTATTAAAGCCAACACAAGGAGAAATCAAGCTAAACACACTACCACTTCAGCATTATCCTGAATTAGAGCTAAGGCAAAGGCTTGGTCTCATTTTTCAGCACCCAGAGCATCAATTTGTAACGGAATCTGTGTATGATGAGTTAGCGTTTAGCATGAGGGAGCAAGGACTTAATGAGTCCTCCATCCATGAACGTGTTATCGGTTTGCTGGAGCAATATAGGTTATCTCAGCATCGTCATGTCAGCCCCTTTTCGTTAAGTGAAGGACAAAAACGTAGGCTAAGCGTTGCTGCGATGTTAAGTGAACAGCAAGGATTACTAATCTGTGATGAGCCTACCTATGGACAAGATCAGTTTTCTACTCAGGAAATTATGGATGCGTTAAATTTGCGTGTGAACCAAGGCATGAGTGTATTTATGATTACACATGATATGGAAATTGTAGAGCAATATTGTCATCGAGTCATTGTTCTAAACCAAGGAAAAATTGTCTTTGATGGACCTACTTCACAGTTGTGGCAGCTTCCTGATGAGCAGTTAGCCTACTATCATCTAAGCAAGCCGATATCAGTTGATTTAGCTCAGCAACTTGAAGCCATGAAAAACAGAAAAAGCTCTTATTCTAGTACAAAAGGTAGCGTATCTCTATGAACATGACCACCTCAAAACAAATAAACACCTATACGCCTACTAGCCCTTCTAGCGCTTCTGTTGCTCCTGAAGGCGCTAGAAATATTACAAAGAACTCCTATCGTAGCTTTTTAAATCAGGTTAACCCTGCGATAAAAGCACTCAGCGTCATCGTATGTATTTGTATTTTATCCTTGGCATTAGATTATGTTACTTTCCTTAGCTTCAGCTTGTTTACACTTATACTAACCTGGACGTTTGGTGTTTTTAACTGGCGAAAATGGCTTTTGCTGCTCATTCCTTTTATATTTTTAGCTTTTGGTTACTTTATGACGGCTATTCTATTTCCAAACCACGCTTCAATAGATGAGCAGCATGTTTTATTTTCTTGGGGATTTGTACAACTTCATGCCTCCACACTACAACATGCTATTGCCTTAGCCCTGAGACCTTTAGCGTATTGCATGTTATCCTTGTTATTTATTTTAACGACAGACCCAGTGACTTTTATATTTAGCTTAATGCAGCAGTGTAAGCTATCACCAAAGCTGGCCTATGGTATTTTAGCAGGTTATCGTTTTTTACCTTTGTTTAGACAGGAGTTATCTATCATTCAGCAAGCGCATCGCGTTCGTGGGGCAGGCCCAAAGCAGAACAAAATTACCAACTTTTTTTACAACATTAAACGAAGTACAATCCCTTTATTTGCGAGTGCAATTCGAAAATCTGAACGTTTAGCTGTCGCTATGATTTCGCGTGGGTTTACAGGAGATAAAAACCGAGATTACTATGTAAAGCTGCAAGTTACGTGGCGAGACTGGTTGTTTTTTGGCATAATGCTATGTGGTGTTGTAGCGGCGTATACTGTTTCGTATTCAATGGGGACGTTAAATTGGGTTGGAAAATAGCAAACCTAAAAAGGAGTATGGATTGTTCCTCTAGGTCGAGGCGTTATCCACACTCCTTTTATTTATCAGCTTTATAATTCTTTATCAGTTTTATCATTCTTTATCACGTTTATCACATGATCACAATTAATTTTCAAGCTTAGTTGCAAGGTGTTTACCCACCTTATAAATGTCGCCCGCACCCATCGTTAACACTAAATCACCTGAAGCAAGACGGCCTTGTAAATCCACTAAAACATCTTCCTTTGTAGGTAAATGTCTTGTATTCGCATTGGAATTTTGTTTAATTAACTCTACCAGTCTGGCTGAATTAATGCCTTCAATTTGTTTTTCTCCAGCAGGGGAATAAATGTCTGTAATAATTACTTCATCGGCTTCCCCAAATGCCCGACTAAAGTCATCCAACAAAAAGTAGGTTCTTGTATAGCGTTGTGGCTGGAAAACAGCAATAATTTTTTTCCCTGTTGCCTTTGCGGCAGAGATCGTAGCTAAAATCTCAGTAGGGTGATGTGCATAGTCATCAATAATCAAAATATCATTGTGATCTCCTAACACCTGAAATCTACGTTTTGCACCATGTGTAAGACATATCGCATCAACGATTTCTGCAAAAGGAATTCCTGCCTCTAAGCACACAATGACCGCTGCCATCGAGTTGTAAACGTTATGCTTACCAGGTACAGATAGATGTACTTGCCCTAACTCTTCGTTGCCATGAAACATCGTATAGGTTACTTTGCGATCGCCTAATACAAGGTCTTTGGCAATGTAATCACAGTTCTTATCAATACCGTATGTAACAATTTCACTTGTCATTTGCGGCATTAACTCAAGGATATTGTGATCATCCCCACATACAACAGCTTTACCACCTGGCTTAATTTGATTCACAAATTGAACATACGCTTGCTTTAATTTGTTGAAATCACCGTCATAGTTTTCTAAATGATCTGCTTCGATGTTAGTCACAATGCCATAAGCTGGATAGTAGTGTAGGAATGAGCCATCACTTTCGTCAGCCTCAGCGACAACATATTTTCCCTTCCCTGCTTTTGCATTTGTTCCTTTATCTACAATTTCACCACCAACGATGTAGGTTGGATCTATGCCACAATTGTCCATGACACTTGCAATCATTGATGTTGTTGTTGTTTTACCATGTGTACCTGCAACAGCTACACCTTCTCGTTCATTTAACAATTTTGCTAGCATTTCAGAACGATGTAATACAGGAATACCTAGCTTTTCTGCTTCAACGCGTTCCACATTGGTTTTAGGCAAAGCAGTAGAATAAACAACTAAGTCCGCGCCATGAACCTGCTCTGCCTTGTGCCCAATGTAGATTTTTGCGCCTTTTGTTGCTAATTTTTCAGTTAACTCTTGTGAAGCAAGATCAGAACCGGTTACATTATACCCCATTTCGAGCATAACACGGGCAATCGCACTCATACCGTATCCACCGATACCGATAAAATGAACATGTTGTTCTGTATAATTCAACAAAGAAAGTCACCAGCCTTTTTCAGAATCGGTTTGATGCAAAAGATTCGCTCTCACATCAGAAATCATATACAATGTACCTGTCACTACGCCCAAATCCTCTTGCTCTGTTTGTGCTAACAATAGAGAAAGCGCCTTTTTCCAGTCAGGTTCTACAATAATTTTCAAATCTGCCTTTGCATATTGTGCCTTAAGCTCATTCACAATCTCAAATAAGTCTTCCGCATCTAATTTTCTCCGAAAATCAGGCTCACTTAATATCAATGTATCCACTATAGGTAATATATGCTGTAAATAGGCACGATGATGCTTATTAGAAAGAATCCCCATCATCAAATTCAATTTTTTATATTGATACGTTTCAGGAATGCTATTTGCAAGTGATGCTGCACCTTCTGGATTATGAGCGCCATCTAGCACAATTCTTGGATTGGAATGAACTAATTCCATTCTTCCTGCCCACAATGTATCACGCATGCCTTTTTTAATAGCATCATCACTTAATACATAACCTAGCTGCTTACGCAAAATTTCCAGCACCGTTAATACACCTGATGCATTTGTACATTGATGCTCACCTTGTAGTCCAATTTCAATCAAAATGTCATGGGAAGGTCCACTAAAGTGCAACTGTTGGCTAAGCTCATTTATCGGCTCACGTGTATAAGTAAATTGCTCCTGCCACAAATATAATGGTGCATGCTTCGCTTTAGCCGTTTCTTTTAAAACAGCAATCGCTTCAGGTTGGGTTACACAGCTTACAACAGGAATACCTTCCTTAATAATCCCCGCCTTCTCAGCAGCAATTAATTGGATCGTATCACCTAACACATCGGTATGATCCATACCAATATTCGTAATGAGAGAAACTAATGGCGTAACAATATTTGTTACATCCATCCTTCCCCCAAGACCAGTCTCCCATACTACAACATCTGGTTTACAATAGCTAGCAAAATAAATAAGCGCAATCGCTGTACTTACTTCAAACATCGTTGGAGAACCTAACTCACTATCTGCAATCTGCCGAACAATAGGTATCATTTGCGTTGTGACAGATAATAAGGTTTCTTCGGCAATGTCCTCCAAATTATATTGAAAACGGTTTGTGAATTTTGTAATATAGGGCGACGTAAATGTGCCAACTGTATATCCACATTCCATTAAAGTTCGTGTTAAAAAAGCACAAGAGGAGCCTTTACCATTTGTTCCAGCAACATGGATAAATTTTAGTTTCTCATGTGGATTCCCAAAGGCATCCATCATCATTAAAATACGTTCAAGTCCTGGTCTAATTCCAAAAGGAATTAAGCTATTAATCCACTCTACTGCCTCTTCATAACTTGCTGGCAGTTCTTGCTCCCTATTACTCACTTCCATCATTTTCACCTTCAGTTGATATTATAGGACTACAGAGCAAAAAAATCCATAACAGATAGTCTTGCACAATGATTATCAAGTAACCAAGTGCAAGACTTTGTTATGTGTTTAATCTAATTAACCTTTTAATTCAGCTATACGCGCAATGACTTTATTACGTTTTTCGGTATAATCTGCTTTTTTATTGGTTTCCTCTTCAATTACTTTTGCAGGTGCTTTCGCAACAAAACCTTCATTCGCTAGCTTCTTCTCTACACGCTCTACCTCTTTATTGTAATGCTCCAATTCTTTTTCAAGGCGAGCAATTTCTTGAGCAATGTCAATTAAGCCTGCGAGTGGTAAAAATAGCTCTGCACCTGTAACGATTGCACTCATTGCTTTGTCTGGAGCAGAAATTTGCAGTGAAGCCTCGTAATGTGACGTATTACAGAAGCGTGCAATATAATGCTCATTACGAGCTAAAATATTGAGCATTTCCTCTGAGCTTGGTTTAACGAGCAATTCAATCTTTTTGCTCATTGGTACATTTACCTCTGCACGAATGTTACGCACTGCACGAATGATATCCATTAATAGGTTCATTTCCTGTACAGCGTCTGGTGCTTCAAGTGTAGCATCATACTTAGGCCATTCCGCCAAAGTAATTGTATCGCCATCATGCGGCAAATGCTGCCATATTTCCTCGGAAATAAACGGCATAAACGGATGAATTAAGCGCAACGTACGATCAAGTATATAAGCCAGTACAGAACCCGTTTTCGCTTTTGCTGCTGCATCCTCACCATAAAACGATAACTTCGCAAATTCGATATACCAATCACAGAGGTCATCCCATATAAAGTTGTAAAGCACACGACCAGTTTCGCCAAAGTCATAGGCATCTAACAAACGTGTAACCTCACGTGCCGTTTCGTTAAAGCGATGTAGAATCCAACGATCTGCTGTAGATAAATCTCCAGTAATATCGATTTGCTCATACGTCAAGCCCTCAAGGTTCATCAATGCAAAACGTGAAGCATTCCAAATTTTGTTGGCAAAATTACGCGCTTGCTCTACACGTTCCCAGCGGAAGCGTAGGTCTTGCCCTGGTGTACTGCCTGTTGAAATCATATAGCGCATCGCATCAGCACCATATTGTTCAATAACATCAAGCGGATCAACACCGTTGCCTAATGACTTAGACATTTTTTTACCTTCGCTATCGCGTACTAGACCATGCATAAATACATCTTTAAATGGAATTTGCTCTGTAAATTCCAATGAAGTAAAGATCATTCTTGCTACCCAGAAATAAATAATATCGTAGCCAGTTACTAAAACATCCGTAGGGAAATAACGTTTAAAGTCTTCGTTATCTACATCAGGCCAACCTAATGTCGAAAACGGCCATAATGCCGAGCTGAACCACGTATCAAGTACATCGTTATCTTGAATCAGATCGTCTCTACCTAACTTTTCACGTGCTTCCTCTTCACTATGTGCAACAACCATTTCACCTGTAGCTTCACTGTACCAAGCAGGAATACGATGACCCCACCAAAGCTGACGAGAAATACACCAGTCATGTACATTTTCAATCCAATGCAAATACGTTTTTTCAAACCGATCTGGAATAAAATTGACACCTGTGTTATCTTTTTGAGCCTTAATTGCTGTATCTGCTAACGGCTTCATTTTAACAAACCATTGTGTGGACAAATAAGGCTCAACCACCGCACCAGAACGCTCACTATGCCCAACCTGATGTAAATGGTCTTCAATTTTAATTAAAACGCCCATATCCTTCAAATCAGCTACAATTTGCTTACGGCATTCACTACGATCAAGACCGTTATACTTAGCCGCCTCATGATTCATTGTTCCACTTTCATCCATCACAATGATTTGTGGTAAATCGTGACGAAGACCAACTTCAAAGTCATTTGGATCATGTGCTGGTGTAATTTTAACTGCACCACTACCAAAATCCTTTTCTACATATTCATCCGCAATAATCGGAATTTCGCGATTAACGATCGGAAGTAGCAAGGTTTTGCCAATAAGGTGCTTATATCGTTCGTCCTCAGGATGAACAGCCACCGCTGTATCCCCAAGCATCGTTTCAGGACGTGTCGTTGCAACAGTAAGATGCCCGCTGCCATCTGTAAGTGGATATTGTAAATGATACAAATGTCCATTCACTTCTTTATATTCAACTTCAATGTCAGACAATGCGGTTCTAGCTGCTGGGTCCCAGTTAATAATTTTTTTACCACGATAAATTAAACCTTTTTCGTACAGCTTCACAAACACTTCGCGTACAGCCTTGGATAAGCCCTCATCTAATGTAAAACGTTCACGGGAGTAATCAAGAGACAGTCCCATTTTTGCCCATTGCTCTTGAATTGTCTTGTTGTATTGTTCTTTCCATTCCCATACCTGTTCAAGGAATTTCTCTCTGCCAAGATCGTAACGGGATAAACCTTGTTCACGTAGCTTTTGTTCTACTTTAGTTTGGGTTGCAATCCCTGCATGGTCAGAACCTGGTAGCCACAACGCATCGAAACCTTGCATTCTTTTTGTACGAATAATGATATCCTGTAACGTAAAGTCAAGGGCATGACCAATATGAAGCATACCTGTTACGTTAGGTGGTGGGATTACAATCGTAAATGGGGTTGCCTCTTGCTTTTGTCCTGCTTTGAAGTAATCATTTTCAAGCCAATACTTATACCATTTTTGCTCGGCTGCTTTTGGATCATATGTCGTAGGCATTTCAGCCGAAGCTTGGGAATTCAGCTTCTCTGTCATCATCGATCAACCTTTCATATTCAAATTCATAATTAAACGGCTCAAGATACATTTTTAATGGAGAGCCCCTTTTAGGCAAACAAAAAAGCCTTTCGTCTCAAAGGACGAAAGGCTTACTTTCGCGGTACCACCTTTGTTTCATAAATGATGTATTCTCATCCTAATGATCTATATCCTATTCATTAAGAAAAATATACCAAGCTCATCTATGACACTTATGCAGATAACGGCTGCTTGCCGACCTATTCTAAGCGATACATACTTCGATTCAAATAGGCAACTCCCGGGCGACTTCAATCAGCTACATCCTGTGAAATTTCTCAGCTAATCAATTCCACTCTCTGAAGGCCTCACTGCTTACTATTCCCGTTCCAAGTTATTAATCAAGTGTAGTTCATGTACAACTTATCCTACATTATATACACTTTATCATACATTGGAACCCCAAGAGAGTCAAGATTTAAGGAATATATAAAACTTGACCTTCAGCCAAATTTTGCTCTTCTAAACGATTATACAATTGAAGCTCCCTTGAACTAAGGTGATAACGCTCCGCAATTTCGTTCAAGGTTTCTTCCCTCTGAACAATGACTAACTTCATTTTACGGAAAGGGGCCTGCTCTTCAGCTTCCTGACGAATAAACAAGTTTTTCCATGAAGGGCGATTTCCAATATCCTCTTCTTCTGCAACGAGCTCCACTTCTACTTCCTCTTGCTCTACCTCATTATTCTCTACAATATGACGATGCTTTGGCAATAGGTTGCTTATGCTAAATGAAGATAATCCGTTTTGATCGTTGCTTTTTTTGCTACCAAGTGCAATTTTCATCTCTGGCTTATCTTCATGCTCTTGATGCTCAGTTGAAGATAAAGTCGCTTCCTGCCCTTCCTCTAGTTGGGATGCATCTAGAAGCTGAGCAACAGGAAGCTCCTCTTCAGGAGGACTAAAGGAATCCTCTGTCCAAGCGCTAACCGCTTCAATAGGAGCCTCTACAGCAACCTCTTGAGCTTCCTCACTTTTGTCACCAGATGACATTAAAGCATCATTCCATGTCAGCTGCTCTGACGTTTCTGCTGGCTGATAGCTAGAAATATGAGATTCTGCGACAGGGATTGGTTCAGCTACCACTTCTGCTACAGGAAAACTAGAGGCTTCCAACGATTCAAGAGGTTTAATTTCATCTGCGTTCACATCAAACGTTTGTCCTGATACGGTGCTTAACTGCTCAGGAACCCAAGCCCCCTGCTGCTCGTCCGCAGCATACGGGATCGAATTAGCTTCCTCAACGCCTGGGTATGGCTCTCTTTGTTCGGAGTGCGGTAATTCATGCTCTGCTGTAAACTCTTGATCCCGCCACTCTTCACCTGTGGAGGACACATTTGTTTCAATGCCTTGCAGTAACAAAACACCTGTTACATTTAGGCTTCTGCTATTTAGCAAATCTACATCAAAGTTTTCAATTTCCACAGCAATTTCTTCTAAGTCATTCACTCGACTAAGTGGGATTGTAATTTCAACAGGAATATAGTGCTCTAACTGCTGAGATTCTCCGCCACCTCGATACACCCCTGTCAACAATAAATGCCCCCGCAAGGATGCATATTCCTCTCCAGGTATGACTTGAACTTTAGGATAAAGCTCAATTTCTTCTAATTCATCAATTCCAATTACATCATCGCCTAAATGGATACGCTCATAAATATCAAATCGTAGTCCGTAAGATTGATCGACCAAAAGTTATACCTCCCCTCAACAATAAACAAACACGAGTAAAGCTCGAATTACCACTCGTTTAATCTATATGCACAAAATGGGACGACATGACTTTTTTATTCATGAAAAACGAGAAAATAGGATGTGTCTGAGGACACACCCTATTTTAGTAGATTTATTCCAAGCTGCTGCTGTAGCTGGACAAGTGCTTCAGGCAAAGGATCGTGGATTGTGATGCTCTCACCTGACCATGGATGCAAAAACGATAAGCTTATACCATGTAAGGCTTGATAAGCTATATAGGCTGTATCGCCACCATATAACTCATCCCCAACCAACGGATATCCTGCGGCACTAAGGTGGACCCGAATTTGATGTGTTCGTCCTGTCTCTAATTCTAGCGCTAGCTTACTATAGTTATTGCTAGCTTCAAGCAGTTGAACATGCGTAATCGCTACTTTACCATTTGGACTAACACGTTGCCGTTTAGGATGATGACGATCCTTCCCAATCGGTTGATCGATTTTAGTCAAGGTGGAATCAACCTTCCCCTCTACAAAAGCGACATAACGGCGTCCAATTTCTTTACGCGCCATCGCCTCATCTAGCTTCAACTGAGCATATTGATTTTTAGCATAAAGCACAGGTCCTGACGTAAATTCATCAAGTCGATGGATATGTTGTGGCGCAACAGGTTCATTGCGATGAATAAAAATGCTAGCGACTCTATCATCTAACGTGGGAATTTTCTTAACTCCACCATCGCTATGAATCTTAATTCCTGCTGGCTTATGGACAACGAGACAAAAATCATCCTCGTACAAAATTTCCGCTTCATCTCCACAGTCTTCATATTTTGTAGATGCAGCAGGGAACAGATGCAAGCGCAAGCGATCCCCTGCTATTTTAATCCCACCCGCATGACTGAGCAGATTCACCAGTTTAAGTGGCATTCCTTGCTGTATTAGCCATTCCTGCACTTTTATTATGCGTTCCTCCAAAGAGCCATTACCAAAAATTTTCCCTGGTGTAAGCTCTAGCCATTCTCCTCTTTTTGACCCTAAAACCTTAAAGCTCATAGCTTTTGCAGCGCACGTCGCTGTGCTTCAATCGTGAAATCAATATCTTCCTCAGTGTGCACACCCGAAATAAACATCCCTTCAAACTGCGAAGGCGCAATACTGATCCCTTCCTCTAACATAGCTACAAAATAACGTTTAAACAAATCAAGATCACTTTGCTTCGCTGTAGCAAAATTCGTCACAGGCTGATCGGTAAAAAATGGACAAACCATCGAACCAACACGATTAATTGTGCATGGCAAACCTAATTGCTTCGCATTATCTAAAAAGCCCGCTTCCATTTTTGCGCCAAGTTGTTCTAGCCGTTCATACACTTCATCAGTAAGCAAAGATAACGTTGCAAAACCTGCCGCCATCGCAAGTGGATTTCCACTTAATGTACCTGCCTGATAAATTGGGCCGCTAGGTGCAATTTGTGACATTATTTCAGCTTTACCACCATACGCTCCAACGGGTAAGCCCCCCCCAATGACTTTACCTAGACACGTCAAATCAGGTGTCACCCCAAATCTTCCTTGTGCACAATTCATATGTACGCGGAAGCCAGTCATTACTTCATCAAAAATAAGCAAGCTACCATATTGAGTTGTAATCTCGCGCAAGCCTTCAAGGAAACCTGGAAGTGGGGGCACAACGCCCATATTTCCAGCAATTGGCTCTACAATGACTGCGGCAATCTCTTCTCCGTATTGATTAAATGCAAGCTTTACCGCTTCCATGTCGTTATAAGGTATCGCAATTGTATTTTGAGCGATCGCTGGCGGAACACCAGGACTATCGGGAAGACCTAACGTTGCCACACCAGAACCTGCTTTAATAAGCAAGCTATCGCCATGACCGTGGTAGGAGCCTTCAAATTTAATAATTTTGTGACGTCCTGTATATCCTCTAGCTAAACGAATTGCGCTTAACGTTGCTTCTGTACCAGAGTTAACCATGCGAACGATTTCAACTGACGGTACACGACTTGCGACAAGCTTAGCCATTTCTGTTTCTAACAAGGTGGGTAGACCAAAGCTAGTGCCTTTTGTTGCTGTTTCATGTAACGCCTGCACTACCTCTGGATGGGCATGTCCCATAATAAGGGGACCCCATGAGCAAATGTAGTCGATATATTCATTACCATCGATATCATAAATTCTAGAGCCTTGTCCACGCTCTACATAAACTGGGGGTACTCCCACTGATTTAAAGGCACGCACAGGACTATTAACACCACCTGGCATAACTTGTCTTGCCGCCTCAAAAGCAGCCTCAGATTTTGATGAATGAACTCTTCCGATTTTGTGATCCATAGCATTCACGCTCCAATTCCAATTTTTTAATCAGATATAAAATTTGGGCTCAATCTTGAAATCAGTGGTTGACCCCTAACCCACACTAGCGAAGAGACAGAGAGATTCTGAAGGTTGTCTTTAAAATCAAATTCCATCCATAAATATACTTCAATAAAAGGAATATGATTTTAACAACAACCGCAAGAACGCTCTGGATCGTAGCTACCAGCATCCGGTCGCGGGCAAGTACTAATTTCTAAATGGAGCCCTAATTTTCCCGCAACCAACGCGCCATATCTTTTGCGAAATAAGTAATGATAATGTCTGCGCCTGCACGCTTCATGCCAAGTAGCATTTCGGTTACGATCGCTTTTTCATTAATCCAGCCCTGCAATGCCGCTGCCTTGACCATCGCATATTCGCCACTTACGTTATAAGCCACTAGCGGCAAATCAAATTGCTGGCGAAGTAATGAGATAACATCCATAAATGCTAAAGCAGGCTTAACCATTAACATATCTGCGCCTTCAGCTACATCAGATTCTGCTTCTCGCAAAGCTTCTCTGACGTTAGCAGGGTCCATTTGATACGTCTTACGATCGCCAAATTGAGGTGCTGAATCGGCCGCCTCACGGAACGGACCATAAAAAGCGGAGGCGTATTTCACGGAATAAGACATAATTGGTATATGTGTGTATCCAGCATCATCTAGTCCTGTGCGAATTGCCTGCACAAAGCCATCCATCATGTTAGAAGGCGCAATAATATCTGCACCTGCTGCGGCTTGAGATACTGCCGTTTTTACTAGTAGCTCTAGTGATTCATCATTCATCACATCACCACAAATATGTCCATCCCGTTCATATGTATGAACCATGCCACAATGTCCATGATCAGTAAACTCACATAAACAAGTATCAGCTACTACTAACAAATCAGGATAAAGCGACTTAATTTTACGTGTTGCTTGTTGAACAATACCATCGTCGGCAAATGCGGATCTCCCCACTTCATCTTTACTTTCAGGAATGCCAAACAGCAATACCGCTGAAATACCAAGCTCTACAATTTCTTTTAACTCTTCCTCTAACCGATCTATTGAAAAATGATAAATGCCTGGCATCGAGGAAATCTCATTTTTAATCCCCTCACCATGTGTAATAAAAATAGGCTGAATAAAATCATTAACAGTGAGCACAGTTTCACGCACCATGTTGCGCATTCCACTTGATTGACGCAAACGACGATGTCTTGTAATTGGAAAAATCATACTTAAATCAACCTCCTAATTTATTAAATTCTAGCTTATAGCTAAGACTGCTCCTAAATAAATTAAAATGAATAAAGACTAATTGCTTCAAGCAAGCTATCGAGTGTAGCTTCCTTAGGTATAAGTGTAACCTCGATTCCAAGGTCACGTGCAGTTTGGGCTGTAACCTCACCAATACACGCAATTGGAATACCTTCGATGGCTTGGATTGGATTCTCAATGCCCATATTGATTAATGCCTGCATAAAGTTTTTCACAGTGGATGAGCTAGTAAAGGTAATGATATCAATTTGGCGTTGTTCAAGCGCGTGGAGTAAGGCAGGGTCATGATGACGGACAGGGATCGTTTCATACATCATAATTTCGGTCACATGAAGTCCCATTTCCACTAAAACCTCGTGTAGCCAAGGTCGTGCCAGATTGCCACGTGGTAGTAAAACCTGTTGCCCTGACTGTAGCTCATTGGCAAACTTAGCTATTAGGCCCTCTGCCTGAAATACTTCCGGCAATGCTTGAGTCTCTATGCCATGCGTTCTTAATGCCGCGTCCGTAGCAGGCCCAACAGCAACAACCTTCGCCTTATTCAAATGACTAGTCTCCAGTTTCAGTGTGTTCATCCGATCAAAAAAATACTCCACACCTGTCACGCTAGTAAAAAAAATCCAATCAAATTGCTCAAGCTGCTGCAATACTTCATTTCCATAATCAATATCCGATACTTGCCTAGGAGGTATAGTTTCAATCACCGAAAAAATATAAGGGTGTCCTTGCATTTCCTTTATTTTGTGTGCAAATTGACTTGCTCCTGTTCGTGATCTTGTTACCAATACGGTTTTACCAGCTAAACCTGCCATCCATTTCACTCCCTAGCTTCAGCCAAAATTTCACCTGCACCTTCAGAAATTAATTTCCATGCAAGCTGTTCGCCAAGCTTAATTGGATCATTGCCAATCATACTTTCCTTTAGAATTTTACGGCCATCCGCATAACCAACCATACCCGTAAGTTCAATTTTTTTATCATCAAGTAGTGTCGCATAGGCACCGATTGGAATTTGACAGCCCCCATTTAATTCACTTAGAAACTTGCGCTCAGCAGATACCGTTTGTGAGGTTATATTATCGTTGTATAAAGCCAATAGCTGCCTTACCTCTACATCATCCTCACGGCACTCTATACCTAAAGCGCCTTGACCAACTGCGGGCAAGCATAGCTCTACTGGTAAATAAGAAGAAGCTTTTTGTCCCCATCCCATTCGATTGAGTCCTGCAGAAGCCAACACGATGGCATCGAAGCCCTCTGTTTCTAATTTCCGAATTCTAGAGTCAATATTGCCACGAATCGATTGAATATTTAAATCCGGCCGATAGCTCAGTAATTGACTGCTACGTCTTAGACTGCTTGTCCCTACAACGGCACCCTCTGGCAATTCATCCAAGCTTAATCCTGTAGCTGAAATTAATACATCTCTTGGATCCTCACGGCGTGGCACTGCACCTGTCGTTAACCCCTCTGGCAACATGGAAGGCATGTCCTTCATACTGTGCACAGCAAAATCAATTTCGCCATCTAACATCGCTTGTTCAATTTCCTTAACAAATAAACCTTTACCACCCACCTTAGATAAGGTTACATCTAAAATGCGATCCCCTTTGGTAATAATTTTTTTAATTTCAAAATCAAAGGCAAGTCCATGTTTCTGACATAGTGTTTTTAAGTCTGATATGACTTGATTTGTTTGTGTTAAAGCTAACTGACTTTGTCTCGTTCCAACTACAATGGTCCTGTTCATATATGTCCTCCTCAAAATCAGGTTGATTATAGCATAGAAGCCCTGATCCCATGTGTCAAAAACACGATTAGGCTCAGGGCATTTAATTTAAAGATGATATATTATTATCACATTGATATCAGCGTCAGCACAGGTTCAGCTTCGTGAGTTTCATTGATTGATTGCTCAACTGATGACTCCTCTAAGTCCCCCAATTGATCCTCAAGCGCAAAAATTTGTGAAAACAATTTAATTGCTTCAGCCCCATCTACTTCCCCAGCCATCTCCTTAATGCGATGAATCGGGTCATGCATCATTTGATTTACAATGCTTTTAGTTAAGCGACGAATCATTGCTTGCTGACGTTGATCTAGTTCAGGCAGCTTATTAAAGAGACTTTGCATCGTGCTTTCATGAATCGAAGCCGATTTTTGTCTTAATGCATGGATCATTGGTTGTACCTCTAACGTACCCACCCATTCTTGGAATTCTACAATCTCAGCTTCAATCATCGTTTCGATTTTTAAAGCTTCAAGGCGACGTATATCCATATTACTTTCTACAATACCTTCAAGATCATCAATATCATATAAAAATACGTGCTCTAGCTCGCCAATAGCAGGATCAATATCCCTTGGCACTGCAATATCAACAATAAATAAAGGACGATTCGTTCTGTCGCCCATTTTGTGCGCAACCTCTGAGGCAGTAAGGACGTATCCTTCTGACCCTGTAGAGCTAATTAAAATATCTATTTGATCAAGACCTGCAATAGCTTGCTGCATCGTACAGGCGGTCCCATTAAATTGCCTTGCTAATTCCTGTGCACGCGCATAGGTTCGATTGGCAACTAACACCTTTTTAGCTCCCCCACCGCTTAAATGTTTAACGGTCAGCTCACTCATTTTGCCAGCACCTAAAATTAACACAACCTTATCTTCAAATCCACCAAAAATCCGTTTGCCAAGCTCCACTGCTGCATAGCTGACAGAAACAGCATTTTCACCAATCGCGGTTTCAGCATGTGCACGTTTCCCTAAAGTAATTGCTTGTTTAAACAAGCGATTAAACCAAGTCCCTGTCGCCTTCTGCTCTTGTGCTAACAAAAAGGCTTTACGAACTTGACCTAATATTTGAGTTTCCCCTAACACCATAGAGTCTAGTCCACAAGTAACTGAAAATAAATGGGCGATCGCCGCTTCATCTTGGTGAACATAAATATAGGAACTAAATTCCTCTCGCGGTATACCAAACCACTGCTCTAAAAACCCTTTTATATAATGTCCACTCATATAAGGCTTATCAACAACAACATAGATTTCAGTTCGGTTGCAGGTAGCTATTATAACGCCTTCCAATACACTTTTCATGTGCTTCAACTCTTCGAGTGCTCCTGGAAGTTCACTTTCCACAAAAGAGAAACGTTCTCTTACTTCAACCGGAGCCGTCCGATAGTTCAACCCCATTACCATAACGTGCATTGCAAGTTCACCTACCTGTGTAGTTTAGAATATCATTAATTTGATGCATTCAATTAAAATCTATTGTTAAGTATATCACATAGAAAGTCGAAACTTTTGAACTTTACTTGACAGTTTGTTGAAGTTTTATGAACAAAGTCAAAATCTAACTTACGTTTGGAGCATGGAGGGCTACGTTTTGCAGGATGTTTCGATCGCTCTTAAAATTGGATTGCAGGAATTAGTTCTACGGTAGCAATCCAATTTTTAAATGCGAACGCTGGCGCTTCTCCACATTCCTGCAAAACTCCGCTGGCGCATGCTTTCTAACCGTCGTTGAGGCTTTTGAGTTATGTATAGGTGAGGGGCGTATATGAAAAAACCTTGAATTTTTGAATAT
The DNA here is from genome assembly GCF_017873435.1 of Paenibacillus turicensis. Taxonomy (GTDB): domain Bacteria; phylum Bacillota; class Bacilli; order Paenibacillales; family Paenibacillaceae; genus Fontibacillus; species Fontibacillus turicensis. The sequence goes on from NZ_JAGGKG010000006.1 coordinate 125,920, forward strand.
TCAAGGTTTTAGTGTATGATGATTTGCCTATTTTGGTAACCATCTAACTATGAAATTTCATGAAGCTTAATAATGAAGCTAAAACTTTTAGCATTTTCAGCAACTTCGTTGACTTCAAATGCTTCTATAGCTTCTACCTCTTTAAAGGCTCTACTTCTTGCATTTTTTTCTCAGACTTCATTGGAATCTGACTCAACAGGAGGCGTAACTAAATCCTCTTCCTTATCTAGCTCCGCGACCTCGCTAATATATCCCCATAGCTCCTCACGGCCGATACCCGCTTCAGAGGAAAACATAATAAATTTATCCTCTGGGGTCATGCCCAATTCCTGTTTAATGATTTTGACATGCTTAGCATGACGGGAGCGTGGAATTTTATCTGCTTTGGTTGCCACAACCATGACAGGCATATCATAATGCTTTAGCCAATCATACATAAGGATATCGTCCTTAGATGGTGGATGACGAAGATCAACAATTAACATAATTAAACGTAACGACTCACGTTCAAGTATATATTGCTCGATCATCTTTCCCCATACTTGGCGTAGCGTTTTTGAAACCTTCGCATAACCATAACCCGGAAAATCAACAAAATATAATTGCTCATTAATACGATAGTAGTTCAAATGCTGTGTTTTACCAGGGGTAGAGCTTGTTCGAGCCAAATTTTTACGATTGATCATTCGGTTGATTAGTGAAGACTTCCCTACGTTGGAGCGCCCTGCCAGCGCAATCTCTGGCAAGGCATCATCTGGATATTGATCAGGCCCAACAGCACTAATCACAAATTCTGCATTTTTTATTTTCATTTCATAATCCTCTCTAACTACATCAGGCGCGTGTTAATGTTACTTTTCACATTTTACATTACAACGACTAAAAAAAATACAACTACTACGAAATAAGCAGGTACTGCAAGTAATCAAGCTTAATAAATAAGCTAAACAGGCTTAACCAACGCGTGCTCTAACACCTGATCCATATGTGAAACAGGTACAAATTGTACACTTTCTTTGATGCTATCAGGAATCTCACCTAGATCACGTTCATTATCTATGGGCAACAGGATCTTTTTATAGCCTGCACGATGTGCTGCAAGTGATTTTTCCTTCAAACCACCAATAGGTAATACCCGTCCACGTAATGTTATTTCCCCTGTCATCGCCACTTGACTGGACACTGGGCGTCCAGATAAAGCAGAGATTAAAGCGGTAGCAATCGTAATCCCTGCAGATGGGCCATCCTTTGGAATTGCTCCCTCAGGAATATGAATATGGATATCATTTTTTTCATGGAAATCAGGATCTATGCCTAGCTCTACTGCTTTTGAGCGCGTATAGCTAAATGCGGCTTGTGCCGATTCCTTCATGACATCGCCAAGCTTACCTGTCAATATAAGCTTACCACTGCCTGGAACGACGGTGACTTCAATATTTAATGTTTCTCCACCTACTTCAGTCCAAGCGAGACCTGTAACTAAGCCTACTTGATCCTCCTGCTCAGCCATACCGTAACGGAACTTAGCTACGCCTAAAAAGTCTTTTAAGTTATCGACGTTTACCTCAACCTGCTCTGATTCCTTGGCTACAATACTTTTTGCTGCTTTTCTACAAATCGAGGCAACCTGTTGCTCCAGATTACGGACACCAGATTCTCGTGTATATTCACGAATGACTTGAAGTAAAGCTTCCTTGTCAACATGTAGCTGCTCAGCGGTCAAGCCATGCTCACGAATTTGCTTCGGCAACAAATAACGTAATCCTATCTCTAGCTTCTCAAGCTCAGTATAACCAGGAATATACAGCATCTCCATCCGATCCAGCAATGGACGAGGGATGTTATGCACAGCATTCGCTGTCGTTACAAACATGACGTGTGATAAGTCAAATGGCACTTCTACAAAATGATCGCTAAACGTATTATTTTGCTCTGGATCAAGCACCTCTAGCAAAGCTGAAGCGGGATCGCCACGAAAATCAGAAGCCATTTTATCAATCTCATCTAATAAAAAGACGGGATTACGTGTACCTGCCGTTTTCATACCTTGGATAATACGGCCTGGCATCGCTCCAACGTAAGTACGGCGATGTCCTCTAATTTCAGCCTCGTCACGAACACCACCTAATGAAATACGCACAAATTTGCGATTCAAAGAAGTAGCGATCGAACGTGCAAGCGAAGTTTTACCCACTCCTGGTGGACCAACTAAACATAAAATTGGGCCTTTTAGCTTTTCAACTAAATGTTGAACCGCTAAATATTCAAGCACTCTCTCCTTAGGTTTATCTAGTCCATAATGATCGTCATTCAAAATTTGTTCGGCTTTTACAAGATCAAGATCGTCATCACTTGTTTCTGACCAAGGCAAAGCCAACAGCCAATCTAAGTAGTTGCGAATAATGCCGCCCTCTGCGGAGCTAGCTGGCATTTTTTCAAGGCGGTCGATTTCCTTTTCGACCTTTTCCTTTACCGATTCAGGAAGCTGCTTGGCTTCTAGCTGCTGTTTTAGCTCTTCAATTTCACCAGCTCGACCTTCCTTTTCACCAAGCTCCTTTTGAATGGCTTTCATTTGCTCCCGCAAATAATATTCCTTTTGCGTTTTTTCCATCTGTTTTTTTACACGTTGACTAATTTTACGTTCAAGCTCTAACACTTCACGTTCATTATTTAAAATATCAAGTAACTTTTCGAGACGTTTGCGCACATCAATCGTTTCTAATATTTCTTGTTTGTCCTTGATTTTTAAAGACAAATGACTCGTAATAACATCAGCAAGTCTACCTGGCTCATCAATGTCAGAGACAGCCGCAAGCGTCTCAGGTGTTATTTTTTTAGATAAATTTATATAATGTTCAAACTGCGCAAGCACTGTACGCATCAATGCGTCAATTTCTGGGTCATCACTTTCCTCTTCAGGTCTTTCCTCTGCTAAAACTTCATAAAATTCTTCATTATCCAAAAACTTCACGATTTCGGCACGTTCCATACCTTCAACTAATACACGAATCGTTCCATTTGGGAGCTTCAACATTTGACGTACCTTTACAACTGTACCAACGGAAAAAATGTCCTCCTCGGTTGGTTCTTCAATGTTCACTTCAGATTGAGAACACAGGAGAATCAGATTATCATCAACCATCGCTTTTTCCAATGCCTTGACTGATTTTTCTCTGCCTACATCCAAATGCAATACCATACTTGGATATACAAGCAGACCTCTCAATGGCAACAAAGGAAAACGACGGCCTTTCGATTTATGGGGTCCCATCGCTTTCGCACCTCCAAACGTTCTCGTTAAATATCATTCCTATTTTAGCAAATGTTACATGAAAACACCAATGAGAAGCGGTTGCCCTTTTCAAGACAACCGCCCTTTATTCAATATTTTGCTCGATGTGTTGGTTTTGCTTGCAAAAAAGAAGCAGGTGGTGGAGCAAAAGCATCCTCCACAGCTTTCAGGTCTAAGCTATTATCCCGCTGAGAACCAAATACTTGCTCGAACACCTCTGTTACTGTTTCTACAGGAATAACTTGTAAGCCCTCAAGTCCCTCGAAAAGACTTTGCCAGTTATCCTTTGGAATTAAGACTGTTGTTGCACCTGCTTGGAACGCTGCCTCAACTTTTGCGACAACCCCGCCAACAGGCTTTACCTTACCATGAATGCCTACTTCACCAGTCATTGCGATTTGATGATCTACCTTAATCCCGCGGATTGCGGAGGTCACCGCAGTGGCAATCGCGATTCCAGCAGAAGGGCCATCAATGGGTGTGCCACCAGGAAAGTTAATATGAATATCGTACCCTGAAACTTGAATACCCATTCGTTTAAGTACCGTTAATACGTTTTCGATGGAGCCTCTCGCCATACTTTTACGTCTTAACGTTCTGCCCCCTCCACCCATTTCTTCTTCATCCACAACGCCAGTAATTGTAAAGCTTCCTTTGCCTTTAGCAACTGGAACCGCCGTCGCTTCAATTTCAAGCAAGGTTCCCATATTAGGTCCATATACGGCTAGCCCATTCACTACACCGATCTCAGAATGCTCTGGGATTTTTCGGTCAGGTCTTGGAGATAATTGGCTACTTGTAGCTACCCACTCTAAATCACTAGCCAATAAATGATTTCGTGACTCAGTAAGTGCTAGCCCTACTGCAAGCTGAACCATATTTACAGCCTCACGTCCATTGGTAGCAAACTTCTTAATGACCTCTACCGCCTCTTCACAAGGTGGGAAGCCAATCCGTTTGATGGCGTCCTCTGCAATTTGGGCAACCTCCTCCTGCAATAAAGGACGGAAATAAATCTCCATACAACGGGATCGTAATGCTGGCGGAATATCCTGTGAAGAACGGGTGGTTGCGCCAACTAGCCGAAAATCCGCAGGTAAGCCATTTTGAAAAATATCGTGAATATATGCAGGGATGTTCGAATCCTCTGAGCTATAATAAGCACTTTCTAGATATACTTTACGATCCTCAAGCACCTTTAACAATTTATTCATCTGTATCGGGTGTAATTCTCCAATTTCATCAATAAACAAAATACCGCCGTGTGCTTTGGTTACAGCACCAGGCTTAGGCTGTGGAATACCGGCAACCCCCATCGCACCTGCACCTTGATAAATCGGATCATGAACAGAACCAATTAAAGGATCGGCAATCCCTCGTTCATCAAATCTAGCTACGGTTGCATCAATTTCTGTAAATTTAGCCTCACTTTTAAACGGCGAGGATGGATTTTTTTTCGCTTCCTCCATAACTACTCTAGCTGCTGCTGTCTTTCCGACACCTGGAGGACCATAAATAATAACGTGCTGAGGATTGGCACTACATAAAGCCGCCTTTAAAGCTCTAAGTCCATCCTTTTGCCCTACAATATCCTTCATCGTCGCAGGTCTAGTGCGTTCTGATAAAGGTTTTGTTAAAGAAATGGCGCGCATTTTACGAAGCTTTTCCATTTCCTTTTTCGATTCGCGATCTACCGTTTTACGTGTGCCTTTCTGATTACGAAGCTGTGTCCAAAAATATAAACCGATAATCACCGCAAAAAATAACTGCACCACAATAAGCAGTAAATTAATATTTGCCATCTTCAGTCCCTCCCACATTAGCTGATAATGGATAGTATTACCTGAACCTCGCCTCATAAAACGTAAATGGTAGAAAAATTAATGGTTAACAATGCATGAAGATGGAAGCTACGATACAGAGGGTTTCTTCGATCGTTGTTGAAATCGGATTTCAAAGACGAACATTACATTTCTCCAAAATCCCTCTGTCCCTCCGCAAGTTAGTTGATTGTCAACCATCAATTTAAATAAATAACCAAATAATCAAAAAAACTCCCCCAATTGCATTAAAATTGGTGGGAGTTTTTTAGTTATTTAATGTTCAATAGCTCAAACTTGAAATCAGTACTTGACCACCAACCTAAGTTAGCGAAGAGACAGAGAGATTCTGAAGGTTGTCTCTTAAAATCAAATTCCACCCATAAATATACTTCAATACAAGGAATATGATTTTAACAACAATCGCAAGAACTCTCTGGATCGTAGCTACCACACTCTAGTAGTGGTCAGGTACTGATTCAATTCGACTTAAAAGCCCGCAAATAAAGCAAGTTTTTCACAATAATATCACCTTGCCACCAAACTTTAGCAACAGGCCAATGTTCCTCATAACCTTGCCAATCCCATACAACAGACCAAGTGCCATCCTCATTTTGTTGCTTTAATATAAACTTTGTCTCATATTGGGCAAGCTCTTTAATGACAGGATAAAAGCTACTATTTGGTGATTTAATCAAATTGGACGGTTTGCAAACGTAGTTAGTTTCCCATTGTGCAGTATCTGCCGTTACTGCACCCACAATCTCTTGCTCAAGCTTGTCCTTTAATGCTGTAAGATCAAAATATTTGTTATTAATCCCTACTGCTGTACAATATTCAAACAAGCCAATGTAACAGCTTATCACGTGCATTTCGATTGGCTCCTGCTGGGCTAAAAAATGGGCGACTGCTTCTTGCGCAATTTTTGCTCCAAGCTGGTATAGCTCACTATCTGAATCAGCATAAGCTAAAATAAAACCTGCAAAATATGCCGTTGGATTATACCCAATCGCTTCCGCGCTTTGCTCATCCGCAGTCCACCATGGTGCATGGGGATAATCATTATTCGTAGGTATCGCGTTCGCCCAGCAATGTCCATTAAAGTCACTGCCACTCGCTAAATATTTCAAAATACCTTGAATAATAGGGTGAGAAGACTCTGTATATCCAATTTCCTTTAAAAGCTCCATGGCCGTCCATGTCTGAATGGGTGCTGACTGGGGGTTCCAGCTATCCGCTTCTAGAGCATGTCCAAATCCACCATCCTCATTTTGGTACATGGCAAGTGCATCTAGAACAGCCTGCTGGCTCCCATTCTCAAAATGAAACTGATATCTCGCAAAATCAACAGGTCTAGCATTACGATACATCCATGTTCTTGTTTCTTTATTGATCATATCCAAGGAAAGCACATCCTTTTTTATATTTTTTTCTTTCTGGTAGTTGTTGATTGATAGTAACATTGAAGCATTGTTTATGATTTTAATTATATGATCGATTGTATAAACAAGGATTGTAAAAAAGCGACATGAGCCTTTATTTTCTTTGCCAAGCATATTCCTTTGCTTCTGACACTGTCATGGTATGAAACCTTTTAAAATCGTTTAACATATGCGCTTGATCTGTATAGCCATATTTATGAACCAAATCCTGAATGTTTACATGAGGCTGGCGTAGAAGTTCACTCCACAGATTTTGGTAACGAATTAGACTTGCAAGTTTTTTAGGTGGCATGCCAATATGTATTTTAAACAACCGTTCTAGCTGACGTGGGCTTATACTTGTATACTGGGATAAATCAGCCATTTGGATATTCCCCATACTTTTTAGCATTGTATAAACTGCATTCATCACATTTATATTTACTCGATTTAAATTCAGCTCTTCTAACAAAAAGAGTTCCGCTTGCTCAGCTCGCTTCATTAAATCTGGAAACAACCACACCATACGTTCTAGCTTCGCAGTAAGTGTAGAGAAGTAGTGTTCACTATTACAAAATATATTAGAGACGTTCTTCATATCGTTTGAAGAAAATAAAGGAACTGCCCACGCATAAAAACGAATAGCAAAGGTTGAAATGATGTCTGTCGTAGCCTCAGCTTGGCTTACAAACGGTTGATCGTTAATTCCACAGAATACAGATTGAACTCCATTTTTTGAATAATTCACATTTATAATGATATCCATACAAGTATCAGGTGTAACTAAGCTTCGATCTGTAAAATTGATGTTAGTTGTCTGAGAGCCCCAAAAGCAGCGAATATAGGGCTTTAAAGCATCGCTAGGAACGATTTCCGTATATGTAGCATCAAATGAAAGAGGATTAGCCGTCAAAGGCATGTACATTTTATGTAGATCATTTTTTAGGCTCATCACATTTCTCCCCTTCCACTTTTATTGTATCTTTATCTCAATCCTTAACATACATACATTTTAGGACTCTATAAAAAAAGCCACAACTGATAAAATCAGTATGCGGCTTGTATTTTGTATTACATGTATAACTTACTGGCTTAAAACATACGGCCAAAATATGATTTATTAAATAACCTAATTATGATGGCTGATTCGCATTATGATGTTCTTTACGACCTGGAATTTCTCCAGTTGCCTCATAAACCTCAACAATATGATCGATTTCCTTCTTAAGCTCTGACAGCAATTCAGCTTCAGGCACTTTGCGGATCATTTTTCCGTAGCGGAATAATAATCCTTCGCCTCTTGCACCTGCAATCCCAATATCCGCTTCTCTTGCTTCACCAGGACCATTTACAGCACATCCAAGGACAGAAACCTTAATTGGTACTTTAAGCTTAGAAATGTATTCCTCAACCTCATTAGCTAATGAAAATAAATCGATATCTAAACGACCACAAGTTGGACAGGACACCAATGTCGCTGCATTTGTTATCAATCCAAACGTTTTGAGAAGCTCGCGAGCCACCTTTACTTCCTCGACAGGATCAGCACTTAAAGAAATCCGTAGTGTAGATCCAATGCCCATTGTTAGGAGCGCACCGATTCCTGCTGCACTTTTCACTGTTCCTGTAAACAGTGTACCTGCTTCTGTAATCCCAAGGTGCAGTGGGTAAGGGATGACTTCCGCAGCTTTAGAATAGGCAGCAATCGCCATCGGTACATCTGACGCTTTTAACGAAACGATAATATCATGGAAATCAAGATCTTCTAAAATTTTAATATGATAAAGCGCACTTTCAACCATCGCTTCAGGTGTAGGATAACCGTATTTTTCAAGTAAATGATTTTCTAACGAACCTGCATTTACACCAATACGAATTGGAATGTTACGTTCTTTACATGCCTTCACTACAGCTTCAACACGTTCACGCTTCCCGATGTTACCAGGGTTAATGCGTACCTTATCAATGCCATTTTCAATCGCCAACAATGCTAGCTTGTAATTGAAATGAATGTCCGCAACAAGTGGAATGTTAATTCTTTTTTTGATTTCTTTAATTGCAGCTGCCGCTTCTTCATTATTGACAGTTACGCGCACAAGTTGACAACCGGCTTCTTCTAACCGCAAAATTTCAGCTACAGTTGCTTCCACATCTGCAGTTTTGGTTGTACACATACTCTGAATGATCACTTCATTGCTGCCACCAATTGTTAAGTTTCCCACTTTAACTGGTCGTGTATCTTGTCTCAAAAATGTCATGTCAGATCTCCCCCTAACACCAAATCTCCACCCTTGCAAATCATACTTTCCTTTGCAAAAGTGGAGAATGGATTTAAAGTGTGCAGTTATTTTAAATTATGCACTCTCTTCTTGTTTCTTTGATTTATTTGGTTTATTTGAACCAAGTTCTGGCACTATTTTTTCTTCAACAACCTTTTGCGTAATGACGCAATCCGTAACATCCTCACGTGAAGGCACCTCATACATCACATCAAGCATAATGCCTTCAATGATCGCCCGCAAACCACGTGCACCGGTATTACGCTTAATCGCTTCTCTTGCAATCGCCTCAAGCGCTTGTGGTTCAAATTCTAGTGTCACATTATCAAGCTCTAAAAGCTTCTGATATTGTTTTACTAATGCATTTTTAGGCTCATGCAAAATACGTACCAGTGTCTCTTCATCCAATGGATCTAACGTAGAAATCACAGGTAGACGACCCACAAACTCAGGAATCAACCCAAATTTCACTAAGTCTTCAGGAAGCACCTTGGAGAGATATTCACCTGGCTTTAATTCCTTTTGGCTGTCTGTTGCTGCATTAAAGCCTATCACCTTTTTACCAACACGACGTTTAATCATTTGCTCTAGACCATCAAATGCTCCGCCACAGATAAATAAAATATTGGTCGTGTCAATTTGAATGAACTCTTGGTGCGGGTGCTTACGCCCCCCCTGAGGAGGTACGGATGCAACCGTTCCTTCTAAGATTTTCAGCAAAGCTTGCTGAACCCCTTCACCTGAAACATCACGTGTGATCGAAGGGTTTTCAGATTTACGAGCAACCTTATCAATCTCATCAATATAGATGATACCACGCTCTGCTTTTTCTACATCATAATCCGCAGCTTGGATGAGCTTTAATAAAATATTTTCAACATCCTCACCCACATAACCCGCTTCGGTTAAGGAGGTAGCATCTGCAATCGCAAACGGTACATTTAAAATCTTAGCCATCGTTTGAACTATCCATGTTTTACCAGAACCTGTAGGTCCAAGCAACAGGATGTTACTCTTTTGCAGCTCGACATCTTCAATTTTGCTTCCTGTATTGACACGTTTATAGTGATTATACACTGCAACGGATAATGCCTTCTTCGCTTGATCTTGACCAATAACATATTGATCTAGAATATCGCGAATTTCTTTTGGTTTAGGAATTTCTTTTAAATCAAGATCTTCCTCATGCCCTAATTCCTCTTCAACGATTTCTGAGCAAAGCTCAATACATTCATCACATATATAAACACCAGGACCCGCAACAAGCTTACGTACCTGATCTTGAGATTTGCCACAGAAGGAACACTTTAACTGCCCTTTTTCATCGTTAAACTTAAACATATATACACCCCTTTATGAATTGATCGGCTTCTCAATCACCTGATCGATGATTCCATAATTTTTAGCCTCTTCCGCACTCATGAAAAAGTCGCGGTCTGTATCACGTTGAATTTTTTCAAGGGGTTGACCCGTTCTTTCAACATAGATTCCATTCAAAATTTCTCTTGTTCTAATAATCCAATCCGTGTGGATTTTAATATCAGACGCTTGCCCACGTACACCACCAAGCGGCTGGTGAATCATAACTTCACTGTTAGGAAGCGCAAAGCGTTTGCCAGGTGCACCTGCTGTCAGCAAAAGCGACCCCATACTAGCAGCCATTCCAACACAAATTGTAGAGACATCAGGACCGATATATTGCATTGTATCATAAATAGCCATTCCAGCTGTAACAGAACCGCCAGGTGAATTAATATATAGGTGAATGTCCTTCTTAGGATCTTCGGCTGTTAAAAAAAGGAGTTGCGCTACCACTAGGTTAGCAACCTCATCATCAATTGGACCACTTAAGAAAATAATTCTGTCAGCAAGTAGTCTAGAATATATATCGTAGGATCGTTCTCCTCTATTTGTTTGTTCTACAACCATAGGGATTAGACTCATAGGTTCAACCTCTTTTCCTTATCAATATATGCACTTATCATTATTTTATCATGTTCACACACGCATGTCATTTTTAAAGCGACTTCAATTAAAAAATGCCATGCGGTTAATTTAGCTGGAAATATATGTAATGTGGTGGATAGAAATCAAGGCACGCAAACAATTCTACGTGCCTTAGATGTAATCCTTCTGTGAAAGCTGTCTTATTCTGCTGGAGTTTCTTCTTTTACTTCTTCTTTTTTAGCATATTTTGCTTCATATTCGTCAGCAGCAATTTCTTTGCTGTTTTCAACTAAGAATTTAATTGCTTTACGAAGTTGAACATCTTCGTTCAAGCTTCCTAATGAACCGTTAGAAGCCAAGATTTGACGAATTTCTTCTGGAGAACGTTTGTAAGCTTCAGCCATATCAGAAACTTCTTTGTCAATTTCCTCTTGTGTTGCTTCGATGCCTTCTGTTTTAGCAATTTGCTCTAACACAAGGTTGTTGCGAACGCGTTTTTGAGCATCACCCTTCATTTGATCTTGAAGATCTTCTAATGTTTGTCCAGAGAAGTTCAAGAACATATCCAAGCTCATACCTTGAGCATGAAGACGATTGTCGAAGTCGCGAACCATATTTTTGATTTCGCCTTGTACCATTGCTTCAGGAATTTCTACCTCAGCATTTTCTCCAACACGATCTACAACGATACCTTCACGAGCAGCTAATGCTTCTTTTTCTTTACGGTCAGCGATTTGTTTTTTCAAATCTTCTTTAAACTCGTCCAATGTATCGAATTCACTTACATCTTTAGCAAACTCATCGTCAAGTGCAGGAAGTTGTTTGCGTTTGATTTCGTGAAGTTTTACTTTGAAGGTTGCTTCTTTACCAGCTAAGTTTTCAGCATGATAAGTTTCAGGGAAAGTAACGACAACATCTTTAAAGTCGCCTGTAGCTAAACCTACAACTTGATCTTCAAAGCCAGGGATAAAGGAGTTGCTTCCTAGTTCAAGAGAATAACGCTCTGCTTTACCGCCTTCAAATTGTTCGCCATCTACATATCCGTCAAAGTCAATGACAACAGTATCGCCATTTACAGCAGCTTCGTCGTCAATCACAACAAGCTCTGCATGACGTTGCTGTAAGCGCTCAAGCTCACTTGTTAATTCTTCGTCAGTTACTTCGCTGTTTACAGCAGGAACTTCGATCCCTTTGTAATCGCCAAGTGTTACTTCTGGCTTAACAGTTACTTTAGCTTTGAATTTAAAAGACTCACCCTTAGCAAATTGCTCGATGTCAACATCTGGACGATCTACTGGGAAAATATCTTGTTGTTCGATTGCTTCTGAGTAAACTTCAGGTAACAAAATATCAATTGCATCTTGGTACAAGCTTTCTACACCAAAACGAGATTCAAAAATGGACCGAGGTACTTTACCTTTACGGAATCCTGGTACGTTAACCTTTTTAGCCACTTTTTGAAATGCTTTATCAAGTGCAGCAGCTACGCGATCTGCTTCTACTTCAACTTCAAGAACACCAAGGTTCTTCTCTATTTTTTCCCATGTTGCTTTCATTTTATGCTTTCCCCTCCAAATTTCACTATATACTTAATATACTGAACCCAAAATCGCGATCAAGCAGCTATCAAGGTTACAGTATAGCTGACTTCATTACACGATAAGAATAACCACTATATTATAAACAACAACCAATGTTTTTACAAGAGCAAGGCAAATTGCTTAATTTAGCCTTATCTTATTTTTAAAGACTAATTCCTAAAGCTACAAATTGTTCAATTGCTCGACAGGCCTGTTCAAAGCGTAATCGAAAATGATCTGTAATACCGTATTGAACTCTAATTTCCTCATCTTGCTTATTCCCGTCTGGCAGGTGCTTAGACACAACCGCATGTAGGGCTCCCGCCCATATATCCAATTCCGTATCGTCTTCTTTCAAAATCGTCTTATAATTTACAGTTCCATAGATACTCATGATAAATTGGTACCATAGCTCCTGGGCAAAATAAAATAACGTTGGATTATGAATTGCAGCTTGCTCCTCAACCCGCTCTAACACAGCTTGAATTGGATAAGGAAATAGATTGGTTTTCAATGGAACATCCTTGAACTGAATTTCTACGTTTTCCTTGCCACGCTTTACATAGAAACTTTCTTTATTCCCTCTTCTCGCCAATATTTGGATGACCCTAAACTGTAGTAAAGGATGTAATTCTTCATTGGAAATCCAATTTAATAGTGCATCATCAATTTGGGGTAAATCAACAAAAGCAAGCTGCTCTAATGCTAGTAAGCTACGCTCCGACATCGGTTGATTAATAACTGTATCCAGCAGTTTTTCACCATAATTAGGGTCTTCATGTAGTTTCTGTTCAATATGCTTTCTGACAAACAGTTCCTCATCCTCAGTTTCCTCTTGCATTTGATTAGACTCGGACTGGGGAAATGCACTCATCAACCATTCTAGTAAAGATTGCCATTCTTCATAGTGCTTTGGATCTTGTCCTTCACAGGAAAGCAAAAAAGACAGAAGATCCATAGCTTCGCTATAACGTTCTGTTTCTAGCATCCGTGTCAATTCAATTTGATAATAATCTAACGTTTTAGGAAACAAAACGACCTGATTTTTTTTATCCGATTGGCTGATGTGAGCACCTCCTTATCCTATGATCATCATATATAATCATGTTTTTATGCTTATGGCTCAATCTTGAAATCAGTGTTTGACAAACACTCAAATTTTTATTAATCAATTCTAGATTATAGCATAGACTTTATTCAAGGTGATAATACGTATAAATTAGTTCAAAATCAATTCTTCATTTTTCCCTTGCATATGAGTCGTCCATATGATATAGTATGTTTTGCGCGAAAAAAACGTGATTTTAATATGTCCCAGTAGCTCAGCTGGATAGAGCAACGGCCTTCTAAGCCGTCGGTCAGGGGTTCGAATCCCTTCTGGGACGTTAAAAGAGACTCTCCTTATTAGGAGAGTTTTTGCGTATTCCAGAAGGTGATGATGAACCCCCTCGTTCGTCGGAGCATAAATGCCTATCTTTTTATATAATAAATTGGGGTATAATACATTCAAAGATTATTCTATATAGTCAGACTTCCAAGCATTCAAGCATTTCAAACCTTATTAAGTCATCTCAATTGCTTACATTAGGAGGATGTTGAATGAAAGTAGGAGAAGTATGCTTATTAACGAGTGATGTTATTACATTATCAAATTTCTATAAACAGTTGTTTAATATCGACAACGGTAGCAATGATGATGTTCATCAATTTATTATATCAGAGGAAACAACATTAACTGTTTATAATGATGGAAAAGAGCGAAAAAGTAACCCCCACAAGATTTGTATCGCGTTTACAGTTGAAGATGTTGATGTTGAGTTTGAGAGATTAAAAGTATTAGGTGTCAAGATTATTGAACCTCCTACTTTAAGACCGTGGGGTGCTAAAAACATGAGTTTTTTAGATCCTGATCATAATTTAATTACTTTTAGGTCGTTTCCTAAACAGTAAGCATATGAGTATATGTTGGAATTCTACTACCATTACACTAAAACTCTCCTTCTGGGGAGTTTTTTCGGCTGTTTTGAATCAAGGAATCAATCTTTAGCACAACAATTGCTTTTAGGATATTTTTCAAGTTAACCGTAAATAATAGCTCCAATATGTTATATGTTATCGTTTCTTTTATAACAAATTTCTCTTTTAGAAAGGGCTAGTATGACTAAAAAAATTGTTACACTTTTACTCGGCTTCATCATGCTTACTAACCTTATACATACAACCACATATGCAGCTCCCTCCCCTGATCCATGGGTACAAAATAAGTCAATGTGGTGTTGGGCGTCTGCGGTAAAAATGGTGGCTTTAAATTATCATCCATTCATGCTTCCAGCAGACTACAAGCCATACAATCAGCAAAACGGCATTCGAATACAATATTCAGCCTATAATGAAACTACAAAGAAATACACGGTTGACCCCGTTCAAGAATACATTGTGCATACGTTTGCTACTAAAGAAATTCAACAAAGTGGACATGATAATGTAGGTGGAAATGGGAAAAACAAAATGACAGCTTTATCTGCGTTAACCGGTGCGGAGGTCAAATCCTTTGGGGATTGGCAGAGGAATTTATTTAAAAGCAGTTCAACTAGGCAAAAATATATCGACGACCAGTTAGCTAATAACAAGTGGGTAATCGCAGATGCGTTTTCATTATCAAGAAAAGCACATTCCTATGTCATTACAAATAAAAATCCTGACAACTCTTATACGATGTACGATCCATGGAGTGGTAAATATTTAACCAAATCCGCAAATGAGTGGTTTGAGCATGGCTTTAAAGCAGAGGCATTAAATAATGAAACTGCCATTGTTACGATGGTTATTTATTTTGAATCGTAAACAAGTACATGAGGAATAACTCCTTTGTACTTGTTTTTTCTTTTATTTGTTAATTAAAAGCTGATAAATTTAACTATTGCAAATGTATGAGCAGTTAAATATAATATCATTACAAGAACATACTCAAAGTTGAGTATTCGGAGGTGAGTATACACTGACTCGATTGCTGGTATTAGGAATTCTCGAGCATGGGCCTATGTCAGGTTACGATATTGGGCAGACATTGCTAATGACAGATGCTGAGCGCTGGAGTGGTGTTTTAATCGGTTCTATCTATCACGCTCTAAAAAAGATGGAGCAAGAAGGTCATATTAAGATTGCTAGTATCGAACAGACGGGGCATCGCCAAAAAGCAATATATGAAATTACAGACCAAGGTAGGGCATATTTAAAAAGTTTAGTTTCTGAGACGATAACAGGAAGTAACGTCGCTTATCCTTCTTCGTTATATGCTGCTTTATCGTTTTATCAGCAGTTGCCTCGGGAAGAATGTATCCAGGCTTTAGAAAATCATAAAAATACACTGAAACAAGAATTTGAAGCTATGAAGCATGGTTTAGAGGCTAAAAACAAAGCGATGAACAATAACGTCCCTCCCATGGTACATCTCATGATGGATCATATGCTTAATGTGATCTCACAGCAACAAAGCTTCGTACAAAAAGCAATTGATTTATTGGACTCGGAAAATTAACGCTTCTCCCTCTGAATGATTTAGGGGGAGAAAAAAATAAACCAATATTCAAATTTGAATATACAAAATAGAATAAAGTGAATAAGGGGTGTTTACATGAATAAGTTAATTGATTCAAATGATTTAATTCAAGTAAATAAGCTGTACAAATCTTTCAAAGGGCGCGAGGTTGTTAAAGGAATCAGCTTCACCATTAAACAAGGAGAAGTTGTTGCATTAATTGGTACTAACGGTGCTGGTAAATCCACAACCTTAGCGTTGCTGTTAGGTATCATTCAGCCCGACTCTGGCTCGATCACAACTTGGAGAGAGAATTTCCAAGCATATGTTGGGGTTCAGCTACAATCCACACCTTTTTTCGAGGGATATACAGCAGAGGAGAATTTAGCATTATTTGCAGCTATGTATCATGTTAAGTTGTCTAAAGAGGATATTCGTAACACACTAGAGCTATGTAATCTGCTAGAAGCTAGAAAAACCCCTGCAATTGCATTATCAGGTGGACAACAGAAACGCCTTGCGATTGCCGTTACCACCTTGCACAATCCAGAGTTGATTGTATTAGATGAACCTGCCGCAGGACTTGATCCCAGAGCGCGTCATGAGATTAGAGCTTTAATTAGAGATTTAGCATCAAATCAGAGTACTGTTATATTTTCCTCTCATGATATGGAGGAGGTAGCACGTATTGCAGATCGAATCATTCTCATGCACGAGGGGAAAATTGTGGCAGAAGGGGAACCTCATGTTTTAGTGGAGCAGTACAATGTGGATCATTTAGAAGCGCTATATCTTCAATTAACGGAACCAAGCTTTAATCATGACAATCAAACTGCAAAAAAACTATTAAATTAGAGGAGGCAATCTGGATGAACACAGTATTTAAGCTTACTTTAAAATCAGCACTTCGTGATCCATATTTATTATTTTGGTCTATTTTATTACCGATTGGTGCTACCGCTGGCTTATCGCTATATATTCAAACACCTGCTTACACTCAGGTAATTTTAACAGGCATGATGGCAGTCAGCATTTTATTTTATTGTTTAATGACCACCTCCTATACCGTATTAGGACATCGCCGTAGAGGGGTTTACAATTTACTTCGTGTAACTCCAATGACGTTATTTAGCTATATTTTTAGTATCTCAAGTGCTTGGACACTCATTTCAGTAGCTTGTGGACTTATGTTAGTTGCGACTGGCGTGTATTGGCTTGGAATCCAATTATCTTTCCTCTCTATCCTCATGCTTGTTCCAATGATGATAATCGGTGCAATTGGATATGTATTTTTCAGCTTTTGTATCTCAGCGATAAGTAAAACCGAGGGGAATATTAGTATAATTACAAATATTTTAACACTCCCACTTATGCTTTGTAGCAGCGCTTTTTATTCCTTAAATGGTGCCCCATTATGGATACAAAAAATAAGCCACTACAATCCATTCCAATGGTTTGTAAATGGCTTACGAAGTTCGTTATCTTTAGATTGGCAATCCTATTTTACGAGCTTGTTATTGTTGTGTCTCTGCTGTGTTGTCGCCTTAGTTCTTTCAATTATTACATTTAAATATAGAGAAAGTTAATTCCTTCAGTTAGGCAATCCCTTTCTGAATTACTTTACAGGATTGTGATAACTTCATTTTTTCTTCTTCATTGAGGTGTAGTTCAATAATTTCTTTAATGCCGCCTTCACCTATAATTGCTGGCACACCTACACACACATTGTTCCACCCATATTCTCCATCTAAAATTGCCGATACCGCAATGATACGATGCTCGTCATTTAAGATGGAACGTGTAATATAAGCAAGGGCATTCCCGATGCCAAATTGAGTGTTCCCTTTTTTCGTAAAAATCTCCCATCCTGCATCCTTCGTTTTTTGTGCAATCTCGTCTAAATTCACATGACTAAATCGATCTTTGTGCTGCTCGAGGATATGCAGGAGGGGCTTACCACCAATCGTCACATGAGACCAAGCAACAAACTGTGATTCTCCATGTTCTCCAAGTGCATAACCATGGACACTACGGGGATCAATTGAAAACAGTTCAGATAATAACGTTTTTAGGCGGGAGGTATCAATCGAAGTCCCCGTACCGATAACACGATGACGAGGGAACCCAGATATCTCTTTTACAATATACGTCACAACATCAACAGGATTAGAGGCGACTACAAATATTCCGTCAAAACCACCTGACATTATTTTTCGAACTAGATCTTCTGTGATCATTCTTGCATCCTCAAGCAAGTCCATACGTGTCTGACCTGGCTTTGGATTCGCACCGGCTGTAATAATGACAACGTCCATATCACGGCAATCCTCTAGGCGACCTGCTGAAACTTTAGTTCTAGTAGAGGTAAAATCCATACAATGAGACAAATCTAATGCTTGTGCAACGGCGCGTTCGTATGTGCGATCAATCATCATAATTTCATCACAAATCGCTTGATTAATCATGGCATAGGCACAACCTGCACCCACAATTCCCGCACCTACAATGGCAACCTTTCTCGTCGTTTTCCCCAATGCTATCTCCACCTTCCATTTTTCAATCGTGAACTTAGCCCATCCATTAAATGTATCTTTATTATAAGTATATGTTAGATATTGTGTCATCGACTTACAATTCCATATTTATTTTTATCATTTTCAATTTATAAATGCAATAAAAAATTCAAATAAGAACATTTCATGTTAGATTATATAACAATTAATTTATATACTTAAAATTATTTATGATTTTAAAGCTACCTGACGATGATAAATATAACTTGAATTTTTTACTACATCTTGGAGGTCATTCACGTGACAACAAAACGTAAAGTACCTTTTCGCTATTCTATGACACCTCCTGTGCCTTGCAAGCTTCAAATAATAGGTATCAACGGAGCATTTGTAGCTAGTAAACCCGCGGACGTACAAATGATCGATATTAATAAGGCAGGCTGTCGTATTCATTCGGTCTTAGATTTAAAAGCTAACCTTTATCAAATTTTGGTCAACATACATATTGAATTAAATCATACCTCCTACATATTTAAAGGAGAGATTAAATGGCAAAAAGCTCTAGACAATGAAGCATTAAGTTATGGAATTGAATTTTTAATTTCTGAGGAGCTGCAGGAGAAAATCCAGATTGAGTTGCGGAAATTAGCGGCTGAACGCAAAATTGTGGTGCTGTAAATATAATGAGGTATGAGATGGGACACTTAGGTATGGACATTTATTGAAATTACGTTATAATCTTACACAACTATATTAGGAAAATGTATTATAACGTTAAGCCATACATTTTGTATCCCCATGCACAGAGAAGAAGCCCTTGGCTGAAAGGCTTCACATCGGAAGCAAAAGTGTCCTACTTAGCTAGCAGTGACAGTTAATAGTCACCGGTTCGTTCCGTTATCAACTTTAAGAACAAATGAGGGTGGTACCACGACACATTCGTCCCTTGACGAATGTGTCTTTTTGTTTTTATTTTCAACCTTCACAAAATTAACAAGAAAATTTAGGAGGAATCCAAAATGAAACAACGCCATTTCGTTATGCCAACCCTAAGAGAGACGCCGACAGAAGCAGAAACAGCAAGCCACCAGCTTTTGCTTAGAGCTGGCTTCATTAGAGGGCTAGCAGCAGGGGTTTATAGTTACCTGCCACTAGCTTATCGGGTTTTAAACAACATCATTACGATCATAACTAAAGAGCTAGATAAAGTAGGTGCACAACAAACACTGATGCCTGTAATGCAACCTACAGACCTATTCCACAACTCAGGCAGATATTCTGTATATGGCTCAGAATTAATTACCTTCAAAGATCGACATGAACGTGATTTTACATTAGGTCCAACACATGAAGAAGTGATAACTACTTTAATTCAAAATGAATTTAGCTCCTATCGTCAGTTCCCTTTTACGATATATCAAATTGGTAATAAATATAGAGATGAAAAAAGACCTCGCTCAGGTCTTCTACGTGTGCGTGAATTCATCATGATGGATGCTTATTCGTTCCACACAGAATGGGAGAGCTTAAATACATTTTATGAGCAAATCCATCAGGCCTATAATAACATTTTTAATCGCTGTGGTTTAAATTTTCGTAGCGTGGAGGCAGACGCTGGGGCAATGGGTGGAGAAGGTGGCTCGCATGAATTTATGGCATTGTCTCCAGTTGGAGAGGATATCATTGCAATAAGTGAGGATGGTACATTTGCATCCAATATCGAAAAGGCAGAGGTCAGGCTTGGATCAGAGCACAAACCGCCAATACATGACCCTAATCTTAACATTGAAAAGTTCCATACCCCTTCTCTACATTCGATTACACAACTAACCGAAGCTCTAGATGAACCTGCCTCTAGCTTTATTAAAACGTTAATTTACGTTGCAGATGATAAACCAGTTGCTGTGTTAATCCGTGGGGATCGAGAGGTAAATGAGATTAAGGTACAAAATTCACTTTGCTGCACTTCATTGCTGCTAGCAGATGAAAACATCGTAAAGGAGGTTACAGGTGCACCTGTTGGCTTTGCAGGTCCAGTTGGATTAAGCATCCCACTGCTAGTTGATCAAGAAATTTTGACTATGTCCAATGCAATCACGGGTGCAAATGAATGTGATTACCATCTTCGATATGTTAAGCCAGGTATAGACTTTGTGGTTCAGCAGATTGGGGATTTTCGTAATGTTGTACAAGGCGACCTTAGCCCACATTCGGATAGTAAATTAAGGTTAGAGCGAGGAATTGAAATTGGGCACATTTTTAAATTAGGGGATAAATACAGTAAGGCTTTTGACGCAACTGTTATGGATGCAGAGGGACAGAGGAAGCATCTTATTATGGGATGTTACGGCATTGGTGTATCTCGACTAATCGCTGCCATTGTTGAACAAGCCCATGATGAGCATGGTATCATTTGGCCCGCTGCTATCGCTCCATTTCAAATTCATATCATCCCTATCTCTATTAAAGATGAAGCACAAATGAAAGTGGCTGAGCAGCTTTATGACCAGCTACAGGTGAGAGGGATTGAAACGTTATTAGACGATCGAGATGAACGTCCAGGCATTAAATTCAAGGATGCAGATTTAATTGGTATTCCTGTGCAAGTCATTGTTGGCAAAGGGATTACAAATGAAGTTGCATATGTTGAGGTCAAAGAGCGAAGTAGCCATATTAAACATAATATTTCGCTAGATCAAGCAATAGATTATGCTACAAGCTTGTTAAAAAAATCGTAGATATAGTAACAGATCAAAAACAAAGTAAATTAAGTATTCTGAGAAAGAAGGAAGTAATCCGCTCCTAGTTTATGTACTGGAACCAGTGTACTAGAATCAGTAGAATAAACTCTACGGTTGGTTACTTCCTTTTTATTACCTTTCAACTATTTTGACACCTTCAAATAAGGTTGCCATATATAAATTTTTGCCGTCATAATCGATATCTGTTACATGGGAGCCTAAGGAAACCGATACCAAGTTTGGTTTTTTCCCTCCCCAATATACAATCTTATATAAGCCACGATCTGTACACACATACAATTGATCCCCAGACGGGACAATCGCAAAAATAAAAATATCATCAAAATGAAACCGATCGCAGTTTCCCTCCAAATCAACAACTACAAGCTCACCTTTATCTGTTGTTCCAAGTACATGGTTTTTACTAGTCGCAACACTAGTCACTGCATAACCAAAATCACAATCTAGCCATCTACGTGTATAACGATTGTATAGGGATAAGCCTTTTCCAAGCGCCATCACAATATATTTTCGTAGAAATAAAAAATCGTACAAGACGGAGGAGGTACGAATAATCATCTCCCAATTCCCCTGATGTCCCTGCCCCTCTGCCCCATGTATAGATGTATGTTGGCCTACTAACATATCCTCTGGCCCATAGGCTTCCTCTGCTAAATCTAACCGCCACAACCCACAAGAAGTGGCAGCTAACATGCCGCCTTCTCGAATCCGAAATTGATGACAATCTAATACTAATCCTTTAAAAATCCATTCCCCATTTTTCCACATATATAATCCTTCATTGGTAGAAGCAAATAATTGATCACGCTCCACATGAAGACGGTTAATCAAAGTCCCTTCAGGTAACCCCTCCATCATCGGCTCCCAGTCTGAGTGAATCGTGCGTTTTACTAAACCTCTACCTAATGGGGCAGCTACAAGTGTATGATTATTTATTAATTTAATAGAGGAAAAATTCAATATTTCAGAACCAGAACCATCACGATTTCTTGAGTCTTTCATTTTATCCCCATCCTATCTCCCAATGATTAGTACTATCTTAATTGATAATAATTATCATTGTCAATTAGATTATCAAACATAAAATTTACTGTATAAAACTGTAACCTCCTTTTGCCACGTGCATACATTGTTATGTAGACACATACCTAACCATTTCTAAGGAGGAAATAATGATATGACACACACAGTTCGACCTGGTGAGTCCTTATATTCGATTGGTCAATACTATAATGTGAATTGGATGGAAATCGCTAGAGCTAATGGCATTACTGCACCTTACACCATTTATGTAGGCCAGGTTCTAACCATTCCTATGTCCACACCGATGCCAATGCCAGTGCAGCAACATGTTGTACAGCAAGGTGAAACATTAAGCAGCATTGCTGCGCAATATGGCACAACATGGCAAGCTATCGCTCAGTTAAACAACATTAAAAACCCTAATGTCATTTTCCCTGGCATGGTACTAAAGATTCCAAGCTAATTAAAATCATTGGATATAGCGGGAAATTTCGAGTTGCACTAGGCAAAGATTGAGCAGGAATAAAAGCAATTTTTAAGGAGATCAAAAGGTGTTATACCCTATGACCTCCTTTTTATATTGGTTATAATTGGACAACTCAGCACTTCACGATGTACTATTTATTTTATTAAGTTAAGAAATGATTATGGAGGGTGATCCCATGAAATTCAGTGAATATGCTTATGAACGTCCAAATGTAGAGCTACTAAAGGAAAAATTCAACGCTTTATTTGAAGAGATGAATCAGGCGGACACATTTGAAAAACAAAAAAAGGTAGCTGAAGACCTTAATGAGCTACGTATGGAATTTAATAATTCGCAAACGCTCGTGAGCATACGCCATTCCATCAATACAGAAGATGAATTTTATAAGGCTGAAAAAGATTATATGGATGAAAATGATCCCATCATTCAAGAGTATTTCTCAAAATTTTATAAGGTGATGGTGGATTCACCATTTAGAGAAGGTCTTGAGGAAGCTTGGGGCAAACAATTTTTTAACATCGCTGAGAAGATGCTTCGTACCTTTAGTCCTGAAATTATTGAGGAGTTACAGCTTGAAAATAAACTTTGTACACAATATTCCCAGCTTATTGCTTCTGCAAAAATTCCATTTGAAGGTGAAGAGCGGAATTTATCCCAGCTGACCCCTTTCCAGTTGTCTACAGATCGTGACATGCGTAAGCGGGCTTCTGAAGCCAGATTTCATTTCATGGCACAACACGAGGATGAGCTAGATCGCATTTATGATGAGCTAGTGGGGGTACGTACACGTATTGCACACAAGCTTGGTTATCCTAGCTTTGTAGAATTAGGTTATGATCGAATGCTAAGAACAGATTATAACGCGGAGATGGTTGCTAATTTCCGAAGACAGGTCGTCGAGGAAATTGTTCCTGTATGCCAAAGCTTGAAAAAACGTCAAGCGAAACGTCTGCAAATGGACACACTAAAACATTTTGATGATGACTTTAAATATACGACGGGGAATGCAACTCCAAAAGGAACACCAGAACAAATTATCGCCAATGGGGCAAAAATGTATAAAGAAATGTCACCTGAAACTGATAAGTTTTTCAGCTTTATGCAGCAAAATGAATTAATGGACTTAGTTAGTAAAAAGGGCAAGCAAGCTGGCGGCTATTGTACATATTTATTTAAGCAAAAAGTGCCATTTATTTTTTCTAATTTTAATGGAACTTATGAGGATGTAGACGTATTAACTCATGAGGTAGGTCATGCCTTTCAAGTGTATCAAACTGTCTCACTACCTGTACCTGAATATGCATTTCCAACCTCAGATGCTGCGGAAATTCATTCAATGAGTATGGAGTTTTTTGCATGGCCTTGGATGGAGTTATTTTTTGAGGAGGATGCGGATAAATACCGTTTCAGTCACTTAGCAGGCGCACTTGAATTTATTCCTTATGGTGTATTGGTTGATGAGTTTCAGCACGTCGTTTATAGCCATCCCGAAGCTACCCCAGCAGAGCGCAAGCAATATTGGCGTGAACTAGAACAAAAATATTTGCCTCATCGTGACTATGATGGACTAACTTATCTAGAGCAAGGTGGATTCTGGCAAAAGCAAAGCCATATTTATACCACACCATTTTATTACATTGATTACACCTTAGCACAATTATGCGCACTCCAATTTTGGAAAAAATCAAAGGAAAACTTTGAGCAAGCGTGGCAAGACTATTATAATTTATGTAAAGCTGGCGGTAGCTTGTCTTTCTTGAACTTGGTGGAGCTCGCAGGCCTTCAATCTCCATTTGAGGATGGTACAATTCACAACGTAATTAAGGATATTACGAACTGGTTAAATGCGATTGACGATCAAGCTTTATAATCTATATCTTTTAAAAAGACGTGGAACTTGTATAAGTTTCCACGCCTTTTTAGGTTCAATATTAAGTTAACCGATTGGAGTAAAGTGCTGTTTATTTTGCCATATTTGCAGCTACTCGTGCTTGGTCAAATTCCTTAGAAAGCTCTTCCTTTGTTTTTCCTTTGCTGACATTCAAATGATAATAAATATAATAATCCTTTACTTTATCTAAATAAGCTTCATTTTCCTTTTCCCACTTATAGTAGGATAACATGGCAATTTGCCCTACATCATTGAGCTCTAACTCATGAGGTTTTTTAGTATCTAGTGTTTCCTTCATTTCTGCTGTAAATGTCCCTGGAATCACTGGAGTAGTAGAATCCACAAATTTATTTTGGTTTATGTATACAAATACAAGTCCAGATAATAAGGCAACAGATATAAAAATATGTAGAATTGACTTCTTAAGACTTCCTTTTTTGAAATACAAATAATTAAAAAACATCATCATTCCAATTAAAAAATAAACACCAAGCACACCTGCAATAATATTAATTGTATTCTCCAACCTTTTCCATCTCCCTATTTCATTTTACTCATTTTTTATATATGAAAACAGACTAGTCTAGTATAACGATTCAAAAAAGCCATAATCTATCAGTCTAAAGTACCCTTTTGATTCCAATTAAAGACATTCATCTATTTTCAAATTAAACTATTTTATTATAGTTGTATGGAGGGAAACACATGAAGCTTCAACCATTTTACAATGAATATATAAATTTAAAGTTTTATAGAGGGATTAAGCGAGTACCTTTGACAGCATTGACGGAATTTGAGTTTGGTGAATTAGAGGACGGAGAAACTGTTTTATTTTTCAAAAAACATCCCGAACAACCCTTCGTGAACTGGACCTATGATTTACAGCCTCCTGATCCAAATTACAGCACAAATCCCCATTTGAAGCCTGTACTTGCTAATGCCTTTAATCAGCTTGACGTTTATGATGAGCAAACTTTATTTTATTTGTTATTTACGATAAACAGCACCACATCTATTAGTAATATTAATGGATATAACAAGATGAATGATTTTATGAAAAACTTTGCATTTTTACAGCTTACCCATGTGACTAAACTAACTGCTTTATCAATAGAGCAACAACAGCAATTAAGAGATTTCTTTTGGTTTTTTTATTTGTACGCACACCCTGTTAATGAGGAAACGTTGTATTCCTGCTCCTTTCAAGGGTTGGACGGCTCTCATCTTGTGCATACGAAATCAACAATTTCTTTAAAATCTTATTTTGCAGAATATCATGACTATTATAAAAATAATCTCCTTCAATACAATGAAAAGATTGGCATTTCAGAAGAAGAAATTGAGGCATGTAAAAATCTTAGTCTCGCTTTGCTTCAAGCTATTGAGGGAAATTCAGGCCCACTGTATTTACCTCATGGTGATGGATTAGAGGATATAATTGCTCTGATTAATGATGTGAATTTGATGTTAGACATGTATAACAGTAATAAGGATCAGCTTTGGTCTATCATTAAGTCATTTCTTCATAGAAATGATACTTCTCCTTATGCTCAATTTTGCTTTGATGTGTTGCTTCAGAATATCGTTTGTTACATATTTTATTTTGAGCTTGAGGCATGTGAAGAGATGGTAAAGTCGTTGCAAAATGAACCTTCATCGTGTGGGAAAATTGTAAATAAAATGTTTGGGGATACAATTTTTATGCAAAGGATCTTGTGGATACATCAGATTGATATTATGCAATATGAGCATATTATTGCTTATTTTAACGAAGAGAATCGTAGCTATTATTTAGCTCAAAGTTAAATAGGGGGATAGCATTTATGCTCCGACGAACGAGGGGGTTCATCATCCCTGCTGGAATACGACAAAGACTCTCCTGACGGAGAGTCTTTTTACGTCCCAGAAGGGATACTCGCACTCCGGTGCGAGACTCCGCTCCTTCTGCCACTGCGTTTGGCATTTTTGCTCCGACGAACGAGGGGGTTCGTCATCCCTGCTGGAATACGAAAAACTCTCCTAACGGAGAGTCTTTTTACGTCCCAGAAGGGATTCGAACCCCTGACCGACGGCTTAGAAGGCCGTTGCTCTATCCAGCTGAGCTACTGGGACATGGTTATATGTAATAAAAAAAGAACGCGTTTTTTATTATACCTTATTCCTCATTATTTTGAAAGGATTATTTTGGTATGGGCGTGGATGTGCCTATCTATGCAAACTTTTAATCACATTCTTCAAACATCCCTTTCTCTCCCCTCGCATAATCTGTTATTACGTTTAGGGCAGCGTTTTGAATAAGAGTTTGCAATAAGAGATGAGTGTGTAACAGAGAGGAGAAAACCTACATGTGTGGAATTACAGGTTTTATAGATTGGAATAATGATTTACATCAAGATATGAAAATACTTGAAAATATGACTGCTTGCTTAGCACCACGTGGGCCAGATGCTGCAGGGACATGGATTCAGCTTCCTTGTGCTTTTGGACATCGTAGATTAAGTGTGATGGACCCTGAAAATGGTGCTCAACCGATGATTATTCAGGAGGAGGATACGACCTTTGCCATCGTTTATAACGGTGAAATTTATAATGCGCCCGAACTAAAGCAGGCTTTAATTGAACGTGGACGTCATTTCAAAACAACCTGTGACACAGAAGTACTTCTCCAAGCTTATATGGAATGGGGTCCTGATTGTGTTAGTAAGCTAAATGGAATTTTTGCGTTTGGAATTTGGGATAGTGTACGGGAGCATGTATTTTTTGCTAGAGATCGGTTAGGGGTAAAGCCACTCTTTTATAGCGAAATCGAAGGTACACTTATTTTTGGCTCCGAGTTAAAATCAGTGCTACAACATCCGAAGGTAAAGCCAGTAATCAAGCGGGAAGGTTTAGCAGAAATTATGCTGCTAGGACCTGCTCGTACACCTGGACATGGTGTGTTTGAACAAATACATGAGCTAAAGCCAGGACATACGATGATTTGGAATCGAGATGGCTTGCGTATTAATTGCTATTGGCGGCTTGAAGCACTTCCTCACACCGACTCGATCCCAGAGACGGCTTCCAAAATTCGAGCGTTGCTTCAGGATACAATGGATCGGCAGCTTATTTCAGATGTACCTGTCTGTACCCTGTTATCTGGTGGGTTAGATTCTAGTGCATTAACTGCACTTGCTGTAGATTACTATAAACGTACAGGGCAAGGTCAAGTACACACCTTTTCCGTAGATTACGTTGACAATGATAAATTTTTTACAGCGCATAGCTATCAGCCTGGTGCCGATGCACCTTGGATTAAAAGAATGGTTAAAGAACTTGGTACCGCACACCATAACATTTCATTTGATACCCCTGAGCTTGTAGATGCTTTAGCACCGGCTACGTTAGCACGTGATTTACCAGGCATGGCAGATGTGGATGCATCCCTCCTCCTCTTTTGTAAGGAAATAAAAAAACATGCAACCGTAGCGATATCCGGGGAGGCAGCAGATGAGGTTTTTGGCGGGTATCCTTGGTTTCACCGTGAGGAATTACTGAATGCTGGAACTTTCCCATGGGCAGTAGCGGGTGACTTCCGAGCTAGCTTGCTTAGTCCAGACATTGCTGACTTTTTAGCACCAAAGCAATATATGAAGCAACGTTATGAAGAAGCGATAAGTGAAGTGCCAAAACTTGAAGGGGAAACTGAGGATGAAATACTCATGCGTAATATGTCGTATATTAACATTACACGCTTTATGCCCACATTACTGGATCGGAAGGATCGCATGAGTATGGCGGCAGGGCTTGAGGTTCGCGTTCCTTTTTGTGATCATCGCTTAGTACAATATGTATGGAATATTCCTTGGCATATTAAGGCAACTGGGGATCGTGAAAAAGGAATTTTACGTCTCGCTTTAGAAGGGATTTTACCAGAGGATGTATTGTATCGTAAAAAAAGTCCTTATCCAAAAACACACAATCCCGCTTATTTAGAGGCAGTAAAAGGACAGCTATTACAAGTACTTGAGGAGCCTTCCTCACCGATTTTACCTCTTATAGATGTAGCTAAGATTAAGACGTTAGCCACTTCATCTGATAGCAGCTCTCTTTTACCGTGGTTTGGACAATTAATGTCTGGCCCTCAGTTATTTGCTTATTTAACACAAGTGAATCAATGGCTAAAAACGTATCATGTTACGATAAAATAAGTACGGTTAAATTGAATTGTACTGTAAAAACTGCCTCAGCATGTAGGTGCAAGGCAGTTTTTTTCGTCCATATTTAGGAGAAAAACACACAAGTCGGCTATTAATTGTGTCATTTAAGGGCGACGGGGATCAATAATAGAATATTGAATCTCTTCCATATAGGTGTCAAAGGCTTCCACGCCTTTGGACAAAATCAGAGCCGCCTCCTGGGTAGTAATAGGTAGCGCCCATAACAATTGCACCTCCTCATCGCCTACTGCGATCTCCTCCAGTTCTTCACTTTCTCCTCTAAGCTCGTCCAATAAAAAGGCTTTTGTAGACCAGCCTATAGGAGCAAGTTGACTTTCTTCCATCACTCTTGGGATCAAGTCATCATTGACTACTTCAATGTGATGAGCGATCAGATCACTTACATAAGAAAATATGACATCTATCGATTCCCCACCAAGATCGTCAACCAAAGCCATCATCCATTCCGTACCCACGCATTGTCCATTAGCACGAAGGGCCGCTGATAAGCCAACCGTCGCAAATCTTGCCACACCATTCCCGCTACCGCCACTACGTGCAGGAAAGTAATATATTTCGATGTTTGTCCCTTTGTCAGGTTGACTGAACGAACTAAGCGTAACTCTATACTCTGGCATGGACCATTCTTTAATATAGGCTCCTAAAATGATAGTCCTTCGAATATCAAACGCCAGTATGTCCTCTTTGCTTGATGCTGTGCGCATGGTATACACGTCCTTTCATCCTTGTTCTTAACGTTGCTTCGTCCTTAATAGGAAAAACAGGATTTTTTGGATTGCCGACTCTATTCTAGTCGGATTCATCAAATGTTAAATCAGCCCATTGCCCATCAACAACGGATAATAACACTTGAGGAGCTAGCTCAATTTGCACACCAATTTTGCCCCCACTCACTATGATCGTGTCTTTAACCTCCGCCATTTGTGCGATAAAAGTAGGGTAACGCTTTTTCATACCAATTGGAGAGCACCCACCACGAATATAACCAGTTACACTGACCAGTTCCTTGACAGGCAACATTTCTATTTTTTTTGCTCCTGCTGCCTTGGCAGCCTTCTTCAAGTCAAGCTCTTGCTCAACTGGGATGACAAAGACATAATAATTTTGTCCTGCATGTGCAACTAACGTTTTATACACAATACCAGCGTCTCTGCCAATTTTGGCAGCTACGGCAACCCCATCTATTTTGCCATCCTCTGTCTCATAGGACAACATCCCATAGGGAAGCTTTTCTTTATCTAAAATTCGCATTGCATTTGTTTTTGCTACCGCCATACTCGTTTCTCCTTTGTTCCAATAAATACAGGTTAAGTCCATAATATAAAGAAGCTGCACTAGTAGCAAGGAATACTTGCTCTAATACAGCTTAGATTCGTCCTAACGCAGTAGGAGGTGAAAAGGCGGTAATAGATAACCTTGAGTGAGTTTTCACACACGCCCTAGCTTCTCCACCAGTAGCTTCAATGCTTTTCCACGATGGCTGATCGCTTGCTTTTCTTCCAAGGTTAGCTCCGCAAACGTTTTTTCATATTCAGGCACATAAAATAACGGGTCGTAACCAAACCCTCCCCCACCAGCGGCTTGAGAAGTAATCCAGCCCTCTGCAATTCCTGTCGCCTCTGTAAACTGCTTCGTATGAGGATCATAAAGTGCCAAGTGACACATAAACTGAGCAGGGCTTAACAACGGCTGCGCAGTGTCTTCCCCTTGATGGAGCTGCTCCAGCTCCTGTAGTAGCTTGGCATTATTCGCCTCGTCATCACTTGGTTCACCCGCATATCTAGCAGAATAAACCCCTGGAGCCCCCTGTAATGCATCTACACAAAGTCCAGAATCATCTGCTAAAACAGGTTTACCAAGCAAGTCACCCACTACCTGTGCCTTTTTACGTGCGTTATCTGCAAAGGTTTCTCCATCCTCCACCACATCTGGGATATCAGGATAGTCATACATGCTTTTTACCGTCTTACCTGTAAATTGAAGTGCATGTGCAAATTCCTTTACCTTACCTTGATTACGCGTAGCTACGATAATCACTTCGTCATCTTCATTGGGCTGATTTGATCTATTTGTATCTGTCACATTATTTGTCATCCAATTTTCTCCGTATGTTTATTTCCAATTTTAGCTGCGATATCGCCTAATGCTTCTTTTTGCTGTTCAATCATTTCTTTAATCCCTTTTTCTGCAACATTCAGCAATGCATCAAGCTCTTGCCGTGAAAATGGGCGTTCTTCTCCAGTGCCTTGCAGTTCCACAAATTGCCCTTGTCCTGTCATCACCACATTCATATCAACTGCTGCTTTAGAATCCTCCTCGTAGTTGAGGTCAAGTAATGTTTTGTGGCCTACTACACCTACACTGGTAGAAGCTAAAAAGTCTGTAACGGGAAATTCTTTTAAATCATGTTTTTTAACCAGCTTATCAATCGCAATCGTCATAGCTACAAACGCACCTGTAATGGAGGTGGTACGTGTGCCACCATCCGCTTGTAAAACATCACAATCGATCGTAATAGAACGCTCACCTAATTTATTTAAATCAACGACAGAGCGAAGTGCTCGACCTATTAATCGTTGGATTTCCATGGTACGTCCACTTAATTTCCCGCGTGCGGATTCACGTTGATTTCGTGTATGGGTTGCTCTAGGCAGCATAGAATATTCAGCCGTGATCCATCCCTTGCCTTGTCCTTTCATAAACATTGGGACTTTTTCCTCGACCGTAGCCGTACATAAAACCTTTGTTTCTCCTACTTCAATATAAACAGAGCCTTCTGCGTATTTATTCACATCTACGGTCAATTTCATCGGCCGCCGCTCGTTTTCCTCACGTCCGTTTATTCTCATGCTTAACCTGCCTCCCACTTACTGTTCATGCTGAAAATACAGCTTATACTTAATAGTACTCTTTATACTTTCCCCATTTTACCAAAAGCTAGCCATAAAAGCATCAATGGTTCGTTACTTGTTATAAAGAATAAATAACGTTTTAGGACTTGTTAAGGACAAAACTTTATCCTATCTTTATCTGTAGGAATACCCTTAACTACTTCTTGCCACTTATTATTTTGGAATACTTCGTATGACTCAAAGGCACAAGGCAATCCGTTAGCAGTCGCAATGTCGCTGCTATCCATAAGTTGAAAATGTAAATGGGGAGCAAATGAATTACCAGAGTGACCCACCCTACCAATAAATTCACCCTTTTTTACATGCTGACCAACTTTAACTTGAATAGATCCTTTTTGTAGATGGACTAACGCTGCATATATATCTTCAGAATTTTTTATAATAATGTAATTACCAGCAATAGTCTGCACATCGTCTGTTTTTGCATCAAAATAATGAGCATTTTTATAGGCACTAAATAGATCTGACACAATATTTGTTCGGTTTTTTTCTTCATAGCCATCTTCTGCTTCAAAAACAACTCCGTCAACAGGTGCAAATACTTCTTTTCCCCAACAATAATATTCATAAATGGGAATCCCAAAAAGAAGATACTTAGTTAGACTACCTTGATAAGAAGGTAACCCCTTTCTTCCCCAATCTACTTGTATGAAGTCATAAGCATATCTTGTTCCAAATTTGTTTGTACCATGACTCGGAATTTTTGTTCCAGGTGTATTAGGTGCCATCCATTCTCCACGTAATGGAAATTGTACAATTGTTGGCTTACGCACATCGCTCAACTCCTCAGTAGTGACTTCCCTACCTACATCCTTCAAAGAAATAAGTGATACAAGAACAAGAATAAGAATAATACTGAATGTTAAACTGACCCTTATAAACCTCCGCATTGGATCGCCCCTTATTCTAGAATCACCTCACCTATAAAACAATTTCCTTAACTCTTCAAGATTTTCATCCAAAGTTTCAATGATAGATTGATCATCCATAATAGAAGCTTTTAATTCTCTGATATTGTCTAATATTTGATTAGTAAAACCTACATTGGTCCAAAGGATAAACTGCTTACATTTTTCAATATTTAAACCTGCTCTAAACTTAGAAGTATCTATTTGGTCAAAAATTTGGAGATCACATGATGATTGCCTATTGATTGATCTTTTCTCCAACTCTTTGTTTAATTCCTCAGATTTAGTTACAATAGATAGTTTTTCAAACTCAAGAACGGAAGGATATTGCTTAATCAAAGCAATTTGAAGTAAATAGGATTGGCGTAATCTAGAAAAGATATCTTTTTCTGAAAAATCAATTTTTTGAAAGTACTCTTTTTCAAGAAGCTCAGTAAAATAGTCATAAACAAACAGGAAAAGCTCCTGCTTATTATTTACATAATGAAACATAAGAGCTTTAGAGATTCTTGCCTCTTTTGCAATTACATTTGTGGATGCATCATCAAACCCTCTTAATGTAAACTGCTTCAACGCTGCATTTAAGATGACATCACGTCTTTTAGACTCTAAATCAAATAATTTAGTACGCATATGGAATTCTCCCTTAAAAATATTTAACACCATTTACCTATTAGGTCAATGTCATTATACCCTCATTTACCTGTTAGGTAAACAAATGAATTTACTAATATTATAATCATACCTAGAATATCTCGATGTAAATGCAAAAAAATACGCCTCCTATAATACAGGAGACGTTTGATACACAAAATCACTTCAATAATCACATTGGAATTTTATTAATATTCAAAGGCTTACTCACAGCTTCACTATATTTTTGATTATCAGTCCCAATTACTTCCTTTTCGCCATTAAGCCAAATCCGTACCTTTTCCCCTTTGCTGTTATCTGATACGGTCAATACAACCGACTGCATCATTTCTGCTGGTAGCTTATCCCCTGCTTCAAACATATCATCCTTAATCGAAACGGTCACAATTCCATCCTTAGAGTTTGTAATTCCTTCGATTTGAGTACCATCGCTCATTACTCGTTGTAGCCCACCTTCACGTGCAGGTCCTTTAATTAATTCCTGCAAAGCAGCTTGTACCTGATCTCCCCCAGCAGGCACAAATCGGGTCACTGGTACAAAATAAGAATTTCCGTCCTCTGTCTGAGAGGAGAAATAGACGGTAACAGGGCTTGTACCTGATAAGGTGGTACTATTCCCAATTTCTAAATTAATGCCAACCGCGCGGCTGAGATCACGATCGAGTGGTGTACCATTTACCGGCATCTCATTTAGCTTATTTCCATCCACCCATAATTGCACAAATTTAATCTCTGGAAATTCGGTGAGTGTCCAAGTGACAGACTCCATAATTTTACGTTCGTCTTTGGCATCATATTGACTAAACGGTTTTGTAAATTCGACAATGGCTAACTTCTCTTCTGCCTTCACTGTTACTGCCTTGACCTCAGTGCCTTGTGGCAATACTCCTGTAAATCCATGAGGGATCAGACCACGATAAGGCCCATTTTGGACTAACATTCCTAAGGCACGTGTCATTTTATCTCCATCTGTACCTGCGGGTAGATGAAGAGATACAGGAGCAAGCAAGCCTTGATCATTTTTTAAAAATACGGTTGAAACCGCTTCTTCTGCTGGTGGTGCGGTTGTCGGACTATTATCACTATTTGCGAGCATTTGTGATTCAACCTCAGCAGGTGGCGGATCAATTTGCCCTGAACTGCTTTTGCCAAAATTACAACCTGTTAGTAATACGGGTACAGTGAGTACACAAGCTATCAACGTTATTTTCAGTCTCGTCCATTTCATTACGGTAGATCCTCCCTAACAACAGTTTGTCTTACTTACTAGATGTATACGAGCCTGTGATGTGAAAAATAACTAGTCCAAATATTAAAATTTGCATCTATGGCATGTCTTGGTTAATACTAGAAGTAATATACACTCGAGGTGATTATGATGGAACAAGACTTTAATCCAAAATTAAAAGCTCCTTACGCATTAAATAGCAAAAAAGTAGCAGATGCAACACGTTATTGGCTGGATAAACGAGGAATTAAACTTGAAGAAATCGCTGAGCTTGTCATGGTCCTACAGCAAAAATATTACCCAACCCTGACGATGGAAGAATGTATTCATAATGTAGAGCAGGTTTTAAATAAACGTGAAGTACAAAATGCAGTTTTAACCGGAATTCAACTAGATATTTTGGCAGAGCAGGAACTATTGATCCCTGAGCTTCAGGAAATGATCTCAAACGATGAAGGATTATATGGCGTAGACGAAATTTTGGCCTTTTCCATTGTTAATGTGTATGGCAGTATCGGCTTTACCAATTATGGTTATGTCGATAAATTAAAGCCAGGTGTGCTGGAGCGATTAAACGATAAATCACTGGGTCCTTGTCATACATTTTTAGATGACATTGTAGGTGCAATTGCTGCATCTGCAAGCAGTCGCATCGCCCACCGTAAGCAAGCGGAGCGTGAGATTGAGAGCGGCGAGGAAACGATGGATACGGATCGTTGATTTTCCTAATTAAAAGTAATATCAAGTAAAAGAAACCCGACTATCATTTCAAACTCTAATTTGGTATGCCCCCATCAAAGTAGTAGTAGATGTTTGTTTTTTCTACTGTCTATTTTGACGGGAGCACTTCAAATAGGAGTTTCGTGATTAGCTCGGGTTTTATGTTTATTTCGTAAATTCATTAGTTATGAATTACATTATTAAGTTGTAGTGATCACATTCTATTACTGATTAAAGCTTAAGTGATATGGATGTGTAATTGTAATTGTATTTGTACCTACAGGGGCATAATCATAATAATAATTGAATGAAACAATATCGATTAGCTTCCCTGTTGCTGGATCAATGAGAACAGTGACGTTATTGAAAGTCTCCCATAGTGTATTCATGGAATATGCGCCCGTTCCTGTGACATAAATTCGGTAAAAATTAGAGTCAGATAAATAGGTC
The DNA here is from genome assembly GCF_017873435.1 of Paenibacillus turicensis. GTDB lineage: Bacteria > Bacillota > Bacilli > Paenibacillales > Paenibacillaceae > Fontibacillus > Fontibacillus turicensis. Next base: position 161,565 of record NZ_JAGGKG010000006.1, read on the forward strand.
AACATTAAGGCAGGTTGATTTTTAACGTTCATCGCTGGTCTAGTAGAATTATGATAAAATACCGCTTTAGGTTCATAGGGGGAATAATCCTGGAGAGCAATATAATTAGCATCGGTATCAATAGAAATGTTATATGACTGGTAACCAGCACTATTCGTATAGGTTTCATAAAGTGAATAGCTAATATCGATTGGATGACCATTTATATAGTTGATTGTCCCTTCTTTATCTGTCTCATAAATAATCCCGGCTTCTTCACTAGTGCCGATCCGTGTTACCCGATTATCGTTTGAGATCAACCCTATTTTTTTGAACAAAATAGAATAGGTGCTGGTAGAAGAATACGTTCCATTTTGAGATAAAACTGCAAAATAATACGTTCCTGGCATCATTCTATACGTATTGGCTTTTCCAGGTACAGCATAAATTGCAGCATTGCTTCCTGATTTTTGAGCATATAATAACGAATAATTATTTGAAGATGTGATGGAGGATTGAACCATCGTTGCCTCGGTTAAGGTAACTTTATAGTAGTCAATATCATTAGGATTATCGATGACACCACTGCTACTTGAATTGAGAGTAACAGGAGTAGCTGTAGCTACCGTATCATTAATTTCGTTTGCAACATCCTTAGTGCTCTCATAATAAGCAAAGGCAAAGTTTCCTGATCCCTCATAACCCCCAATAGCGAAGAAATAGATTCCTGCATTCAGCACATTATTAAAGTATTCGGGTGTACCTAAACCACTAGTAGCACTTCCTCCTATTAACTCAAGCTGATAGGTTTCTTCATTTAAGGAATATAAATATAAATCCGCATCTAATGCCTCCACCATTTGCAAAAGAATCGTCACTTTACTCTTTTCAGCAAGACTAAATGCATACCATCTTAATTCACCTGTCTGTGTAATTTGTGCTTGGGTAACCGTATCATTTGTAACAAGGTAGGCACTGTTAGGGTCAGTATTATCTGAAGTGGTGTTTAATCGTTGTGTATTCATCTTATTTTTTAATTGATAGGTTTCATCAATGTTTTTTCTAGTTAACACGTTTGCTTCTTTACTTGATACCTCTGTAGCTTGAAGCTCTTCTGAAGGAAGCTCTACAAAATTTAGGTCTGGCTGCACTGTGGATAAATCTATCACTTTCCCTGTGGCTTCTGTATTTGCTGTGGGCTCAATATTTGGTGTAGAATCCGCTTGTACTATGCCTCCATTAGAAATTGTAAGGACAAGCATAGAAAATAAAATTACAGATATTAATTTTTTCTTCAACATAACTCCCTCACCTTCATTCATTTTTATTTAAGCTTCCTGTATAACTTTCCTAATCCTCCCTTCTAATTCAGCATAACCCCCGATTATTTGGGATATAGTAATATATTTGCATATTATTCTAATATTTTCTATTCTTTTTTTTAAAATTTAATATATTTATTATAAAAAGCACAAAAAAATACCCTTAGTTTTCCTAAGGGCACTCAATTGACTAGCTAATGCTTATACGGATATTTACCATCTCTATTATTTAATTTGAACCCACCATGATCATCCGCTTTGAATGATTCGCATCATAGATCTCACCGTTATAGCCACCATAAATAGTTTCTAAGGTTAAACCTGCTTTCGATAAAAGCGATTGAAAGTCTTCACTAGTGTACAAGCGGATACGCTCAAGATAATGTCGCTCAGGCTGCGTACTATGCAAGCCCTCATAATTAATATCTGTAATTGTAATATGTTTTTTGACATAACCATGCTCAATGCTACGCTTCTCTTGGATCAGCTGTCCTTCATCCACACGCTGCGATTCTGGAACCAGATTAGCCATTGTGTATGCTGGGTTTAAAAAATCGATAATAAACTTTCCACCTGGGACAAGAAGTCTTTTTATTTCTTGAAGCACCTGTAAATGCTCCTCATCTCTCTCAAAATAACCAAAGGAGGAAAACAAATTGACAATGGCATCAAATTGCCCTGTGATTGGCAAACTCCGCATATCTGCTTTAATAAATTTTATCTGTTGCTCTGTATCATTTTTTTGTGCTTCCCGTAGCAAAACCTTAGATAAATCAACACCAGTTACCTCATAACCTGCTTCAGCTAGTGCTAACGAATGTCTGCCCATCCCACAGCACAAATCTAGTACTGTTGCTCCCTTCTCTAAGTTTAACCATGAGATCATTTTATGTACTTCCTGCTTAGCTCCTTGCATATCCCGATGTTTATATACTAATAAGTAGTCTTCACCAAAGCTTCGTTCAAACCATTCAGACATAACTATACCTCCATAAAATTAAATCCTATATCCCTATCATTCCAACTACATATCCCTACATTCCAACTAATATTTAAATTGAATTTGTCTATGTAGCATAACAGTTGCGTGGGTATCTTAAGCGGATTGAGATCACATAAAAAATTCATCTATGTATATTGTAACGCTTGTATATATAAAAACAACGGAAGAAACCTATAGCTTCTTCCGTTTGTTTATGATCAAACTATTATTTTTTGTTTGTATTTGTTGCTGCGCTTTCTGATGTATCTTTCTTTTCAGGATACAGTTTATTTTCAACCTTCATTTTAACCTTTAAATCGTCTAACCAAGCTGCTTGCTTTTCGCTAACCTTTTGTCCGATAAGGGTTCTCTTGATTTCATCCTTTTTCTCATCAAGCGTTGCTGTGTGAGCTTCCTTGCGATCAGTCAACTTAATGACAACATAACCCTGTTCTGTTTTAACTGGTGCGCTCACTTCATCTTTAGCAAGTTTAAAGGCTGCATCGGCAATTGCCTCTTCCTTTTGACCTTTAGCATAAAAGTCAGTGTCGCCACCTTTTTCTTTTGTTACTGTATCCAGTGATTTTGCCTTCGCTAACTCCGCAAAGTCTTTACCACCCTCTAGCTCTTTAATAATTGCTTTTGCTTCATCTTCTGTTTTCACTAAAATCTCGGAAGTACGAACTTGCTCTGGTGTATTAAATTGTTCTTTATATTGTTCAAATGTGTCACTAACTTCTTTGTCAGTTACCTCTGGATTAATCAGCTTCGTTACCTTCAGATTAACCATTAGGTTTTCTTTCAAGTTATCCATCGTCATGCCATATTGCTGTAAAGCTTGATCCAGATTTTCCTGTGATCCATATTGCTCTACCATTTCTTTAATTTTTTCATCAATATCAGCTTCAGTTACAGTCACTTTTTGTTGTTTAGCAGCTTGATCGACCATTTTTTGGTTAATCAAGTTGTTTAATGCCGCTTCCCCACCAGTCTTGAGCAACTCATCATATAGCATGTCCTTCGTAATTTCAACACCGTCTACAGTTGCCACTGCTTCATTGCTACTTTTAGCAAAAGGAGATTTAAATAATGCGACAACAAGCAAAACAGCCAAAACTAAGGAGATAATTGGCCATACTTTATTATTTGGTTTTGATCCTTCCCCAGATGTATTGGAATGAAGAGGTTCCGAGGCTTGTCTCTCCATAACATTTTTTACGTCTTGTGTATTCTCCTGATCAACTACTTCATGTTCAGTTACAGTTGGTTGCTCCTCTTGCACTTTACCCTCTTCGTGATTATCTAATTCATTCGTTGCTTCAAGCTCTTTTTTTTCTTTCTCATCCATAGCTTAAACAAGACTCCCTTCGATTAAATAAACTTTAATTATTATTCTAATATGACTTTACCAGATTCTCACTAATTTAACCTTAAAGCAACATAAAAAAAATAAATATTTTTTAAGCTTCCCTTAACAAAAGCACGATTTTCAAATTTGCCCAAAAAGGTGTACACTAAAGTATAACAAAATTTTTAAAGGCTCAGACTAGAAAAGCTCGCTCATAGCAACAATTTGAATGCTAACTAGCGAGTTGATGAGAATGTTTTAGGAGGATATAAAATGAAAAATTATGAAGCTTATTTTAGTGAACATCGTGAGGAGCACATCGAGCAATTAAAGGATTGGCTTAGAATTCCGAGTGTCTCCGCACTTTCAGAGCATAAGCAAGATATGCAGCAAGCGGCAGGGTGGGCGGTAGAGGCCTTAAAGACAGCAGGACTCGAAAATGTAAAGCTACATACAACCAACGGAAATCCTGTTATTTATGCAGATTATTTGCATAGCCCTAACGCACCAACCTTGTTAATTTACGGTCATTATGACGTACAGCCTGTTGATCCTTTAAATCTGTGGGATTCCCCCCCATTTGAGCCCGAAATTCGTGGAGACAAAATTTATGCGCGTGGCGCAACAGATGACAAAGGGCAAGTTTTCCTACACATCAAAGCGATTGAAGCAATATTGAAAACAGAACAAAAGCTACCTGTGAACATTAAGTTTTGTATTGAAGGGGAGGAAGAGGTGGGAAGTCCAAACTTACCTATTTTTATTGAATCTAACCTTGATCTTCTTCAATGCGATTATGTATTAGTTTCTGATACCTCACTACTTGAAAAAGGAAAACCTGCGATTTGTACAGGACTACGTGGTCTTTGCTCGATGGAAGTCAAAGTGACCACTGCAAATACAGATCTACACTCCGGTTCCTTTGGTGGTGGTGTTCCGAACGCACTTCATGCGATGGTTTCGTTGTTGTCTTCCTTCCATGATGAGCAAGGCAAAGTCACGGTAGAGGGCTTTTATGAAGGAACACCTGAAATGACGCCTGAGCTTAGAGCGGAGTTCGCTAAATTACAGCATGACGATGATAAACTGGCGCAAAGCTTAGAATTAAGCTCCTTATTTGGAGAAGAAGAATTTACCTTTGTAGAAAGAATTGGTGCTCGTCCTACCCTTGAGTTAAATGGTGTTTATGGGGGCTTCCAAGGAGAGGGTAGTAAAACCGTCATCCCTAGAGAGGCAAACGCAAAAATTACTTGCCGCTTAGTTGGAAAACAAGACCCTCAGGATATTCTTAACAAAATTGAGCGTCATGTAAATCAACATATTCAAAAAGGTGCTAAGGTAGAGTTTACACCTCTTGAACGCGCGTTTGCATTTACGATGGACCCATCCTTGCCAATTTTACAGCAAGCGGCTGATTCCTTTGAAGCGGTGTATGGCACTCGAGCTGTTTTCACTAGAGATGGTGGTTCCTTGCCAATCATTGAATCGATGTCCAGAATTTTATCTGCGCCTGCTGTATTAATGGGCTTTGGTTTACCAGATGAAAATCTACATGCACCTAACGAGCATTTTAATCTTGAAAACTTTGATAAAGGTTTGCTTACCATTACTCACTTCTTGAAGTCGCTTGAGGCATAGTAGGTTAGCTTACTAAGCAGAAAAAAAGCTGTCACTCCTCAAAGGGGAAGACAGCTTTTTTTGGCACAAAATTTTAAAGTCTTAAAATCTTAAAGTGTCTTTAAAACTTCATGCACCTGCTCTAAACTTTGTGCAGCTAGCAAGCTATTGCGGAAATCCTCATGAATAAGCTTACGGGATAAGGAAACTAAGATTTGTAAATGTTCATTTCCTACGTTTGCTTCTGGTACAGCAATCATAAATACAATGTTAACAGGTTCCCCATCTAACGATTGCCAGTCAGATGGATTTGCCAATTTAGCATATGCGATGCCTGCTTTTACTACACCTGCTGATTTACCATGCGGAATCGCTACACCAAAACCTACACCAGTAGAGCCAGACTCTTCACGTGTTAAAACAGCTTGAACGTAAGCATCCACATCTGTTACTACACCCGCGTCAGCCAATCCTTTAGCCATTGCTTTAATGATTTCAGTTTTATCACTAACCTCTAATGGAATAAATACTGCTTTATTATCTAGCAACTCATGTACATTCATTTATAGTCATCTCCTAAATATTATTTACTTGCTACTGGACGCTTGAGCAAATTAAGCACTAATGCGGTAACGATCGTACCAATGACAATCGCTAATGAATACATCAATACATTTCCGACTGCATTTGGAATTAGCATTGCAAAAATACCGCCATGTGGTGCAAGCAATGTAGCATCAAACGCCATAGATAACGCACCTGTTATTGCTGAGCCTGTAACTAGAGCTGGAATAACGCGGATTGGGTCAGCCGCACCAAATGGAATTGCGCCTTCTGTAATAAAGGATAAGCCTAATACAGCGGCAACCTTACCTGCTTCACGTTCTTCTTTGTTAAAGTTTTTAGGTCTAAGCACAGTTGCAAGCCAAATGCCAAGTGGTGGAGTCATTCCTGCTGCCATTACAGCTGCCATCGGACCATACACACTGCTTGCAAGCAAACCAACACTAAAGGTGTATGCTACCTTGTTGAAAGGTCCACCCATATCTAATGCCATCATTCCACCTAAAATTGCTCCTAATATAACAGCATTTACTGAACCGATATTTTCTAACCATGCTGCAAGACTTGTCATAATCCAGTTAAGTGGACCACCTAAAATGTAAAGCATAATTAAACCTGTTGCTAACACAGATAACAAAGGTACTACTAGAATCGGCTTCAGGCCAGCAAAGGATTTCGGTAATTTCAAATAGTCAATAAGGAATTTAGCGATGTAACCTGCTAAGAAACCAGCAAGAATCCCACCAAGGAAACCACCATTTACTGACTCGGAGATCGCTAAAGCACCACCAACAAGACCTGGTGCAAGACCGGGTTTACCTGCAATGGAGAAGGCAATAAAGCCAGCTAAAATTGGAATCATTAAGCCCATAGCAGCCTTACCAATCGTTAATAAGGTAGCACCAAACGAGCCATCCACCGGTTTTAGTCCAAAAATAAAGGAGAAAGCAATAATCAATCCACCTGCTACAACTAGAGGTAGCATATTAGAGACACCGTTCATTAAGTGCTTGTAAGCACCTTTCTTTTCTTTTGTACCTGCCATAGCAGCAATATCATCTTGCGAAGAAGCTGCTGCGGATGAAGCTGCTGCGGATGAAGCTGTCGTTGCCTCTTTTGCCAACGCTTGTTCAATTAAATCTCCCGCAATTTTAATCCCTTGCGCTACAGGAACTTTAACAACAGGTTTACCAGCAAAACGAGACTCATCAATATCTGTGTCTGCGGCGATAATTATCGCATGTGCTTCAGCAATTTCTTCAGGAGTAAGTGCATTTTCAATCCCAATTGCCCCTCTTGTTTCAACCTTTAGTGGAACATTTTTGTCCTGTGCCGCTTTTTGTAATGATTCAGCAGCCATATACGTATGTGCAATACCCGTTGGACAAGCCGTTACCGCTAATAATTTTTTCATATTATTCTCCCCCACCTTTGACAAGGTTTATTGTTAAGACAATCGTGTAATTCCAACCTGCTCTAATTTTTGTTCAACCTCTTGTACCGTAGCGACATCCGTTCCTGATTTAGAAGCAGTCACGGTTCCTGCCGCACATGCATAGCGAGCCATCTCCTCGAAGCTACGTTCATGAACTAAGCTTGAAGCAATCGCTGCAACCATCGAGTCGCCTGCACCTACTGTACTTTTAGGTTCAATTGGAAAAGGAGTAACCCGCAACGTTTCAGTCTTATTAACAAAAATCGATCCGTCTTTTCCCATAGACACAATAACTGCATCTAATTTATAGGTATCGATGAGCTCTTGACAGGCATTTACAATTTCAGAATCTGTAGGAAGCTGTCTATTTAACAAGCCTTCTAGCTCATGAATATTAGGCTTGATTACAGTGGGATGAGCTTTTAAGCCATGTAAAAATGACTCTCCCTCCGCATCCAAAATACTCAGCACACCTTGCGCATGCGCCATTTGGAGTAATTGCTCATAAATATCAACCGATAACCCTGGCGATAAGCTCCCTGCTAAGACAAGTACTGCGGCATCTTGTAGCAATTGATCAAAAAGCTCATAAAATGCCTTAAGTTCTGATGACTGAACTTCACCACCAGCCTCATTAACCTCTGTCGTTTCCTTTGTAGATTGATCTACAATTTTTAAGTTAGTGCGAGTTTCCTGATGAATGGTAACAAAGGAATTTTTAATATGAAGCGTTTCCATTTCATGTAACAGCACTGCGCCAGTATGCCCACCTACAAATCCCGTGGTAACGACCTCTTCACCAAAGCTTTGTAGCACCTTAGCCACGTTAATTCCTTTACCGCCAGCATCTACTCTTACATCAGCTACGCGATTAAGTCCACCTACAACCATCTTGTTAACATTTACTGTTTTATCCAAAGCGGGATTCAGCGTGACTGTGATGATGGTTTTCTTCATCCTTCTGCTCCTCCCTACACAATCGTGAGTTTAACATGTTGTTTTTTTATTTTTTCGGCTACGGTGACATCTAATTGTCCATCGATGATGCAATGATCAATTTCATTTAAATCTGCCACTTTAGCATAAGTAACCTTCCCAACCTTGCTATGATCACATAATAAAATGACTTCCTTAGCAATTTGCAACATTTTACGCTTGGTAGCCGCTTCAATTAAGTTAGGTGTTGTAATCCCATGCTTTAAATCTAAGCCGTTTGTAGCAATAAAGGCTTTATCTACTGTAATCATTTCCATACAACGTTCCGCCATCGGTCCAACAAATGCAAGGGTCTCCGCACGCATAATTCCACCTACCATCGATACCTCAAGGTGACGAGCATCCCTTAGCTCATTTAACACAATGATTGAATTTGTAATGACTGTGACTCTTAATTGTGCTTTACGCAATTCCTTTGCAAGCTGTAATGTCGTTGTTCCGGAATCTAAAAAAATTGAGTCACCTTCATGAATTAACTCAAATGCAGCAGCTCCAATTTTCTCTTTTTCTTGTTTAAACTGATCTTCCTTCTCAAGGACATTAGGCTCAAAATTAACACTTTCCAAGCAAACAGCCCCACCATGCGTACGCTTCAGTAATCTTGCATCCTCTAATTCCTTCAAATCACGCCTGATCGTTGATTCTGAAACATCAAACAACGTGCTAAGCTCTTGAACGGATGCGCGCCCATTTTGCTGCAAGTGCTGGACAAGCTTACTTTTTCTTTCTTCCTCAAATAACATCGCTACCACCATCCTAAACAGCTATAATGATCATTTGTGATCGTTTTATTTATTTTTAATGACTGTTTATGAGTTATTATGATCATTTATAATTATATGCGCGAATTTACAACCTGTAAATAGTTTTCTCTGCTCCCTTTGAATTATTAACGAATTTTTAATTTAGGATCTATTTAATAATCAGCACTTGACTGCAATGGGAGGCTGGTAGCTACGATCCAGAGCGTTCTTGCGATTGTTGTTAAAATCATATTTTTTTTTATTAAAGTTAATTTATGGATAGAAGATGATTTTAAGAGACAATCTTCAGAATCGCTCTGTCTCTTCGCTAGTTGGGGTTAGCTGTCAAGCACTGATTTCAAGATTGAGCTATAAATTTAATTGTAAAAAATGCATCAAAACGTCTTGATCAACCTTTAATTAAGCAAGAAATAGTAAAAAAAACCTTTTGCTTTCCCCTCCACTACGAAGGTTAAAACAAAAGGATTTGTAATTTAAGTAATGACTATTTTCGAAATTATTGTAACTATGTGTATCGAGCAATCCATCTACAGGTAAGGTGGTTTGCTCTCCATCAGATTTACTTTTGGAGTTTTTGTAAAAGAATATCTTTGTGTTCCTGTGAAAGCGCAACAAGGGAATTAATTAAATCAGCCTCTTTTCTTGCGAGGTTATATAGTGTTTCGTCAATTGTACCATTAAGCAATGCTTCATCGAGTTCTTCCGAATCCTTTTGGATTACATCTCCTGACGGCAAAATGACAAATCTAAAAATAAATCATCCATCATTTACAATGCAAACATTTTGGTCAAAGTATTTTACGTCAGCGGCTCTTTAACTTTGGCAATTTTCAGAAGTGATATGTAGCCTTTAAAATTGTCCATTTCAAGATATAACTGGGCATATTCTCTTTTCAATACACGTTTCCAATCTGAACGGTCACCATATTTTCTCTTCAAGTCTTCATCACCCATATAATCGGCTTATTACGCTCATGATGAGTTTAAATTAATGATCATAAAATTAGTAGTTGACAAACAACTCACAGTAGCGAAGGGACAGAGGGATTCTGGAGAAGCGACAGCGGTCGTATTTAAAACCGGATTCCAACAATTATGTTTACCAATATAAGGTATCTGGTTTTAATAACGATCGTAAGAACGCTCTGTCTCGTAGCTTCCATCTTCCTCATTGTCAACTACTAATCCCGCCGCCACTTCATTAACCAATAATCAAGCAGATCAATGAGAAGGAACAATACAAATCCAAGGAAGCTAAACAGCAATATCCCACCATACATACCGTTGTAATCTAATCTCAACCACGCATCCATAATGTAAAAGCCCATACCGTATTCTGTCCCATATATTTCTGTGAAAAACAATACGGAAATCGCTGTCCCCAAGGAAATGCGAATCGTACTAAAAATGACTGATAACGCACCTGGTAACGTAATATGATAAAACTTTTGAAAGCGTCCTGCACCAAGTGTACTTAATACATCATACGTATTGTCAGGGATTGCTTTGACACCGTCGCGAACGGAAATAATGATTTGAAAAATTAAAATTAACATAATCATTAATATTTTAGAGCCTTCGCCTAAGCCAAAAAAGAGCATCACTACAGGTAATAAGGCAATTTTCGGAATCGGATAAGTTAAATATACAACGGGATCTAATAAACGATTGATGATTTTAGAACGGCCCATGATAATCCCTATCGTCATCCCAAGCACAAGTGCCAACAGCATTCCCACAAAAATACGAGTTAAGCTATACAATATATGTAAGCCCATCTCAGCCTTATCATACTGCAAGATAACCTGATATACATCAATTGGACTTGGCAAAATAGGATGATCAATTATGAGGTAAAGCACATACCAGCCTACATTCATAAGCAAAAAGACAGTCATTAATGTAATAAGGTGTTTTACTTTTTTTTGTTTTACCATTTTTCCTGCATTACCTTTCTAATTGCCTTCATTTGTTCAAAAAAGAGAGGATGCTCTCGCTTACTATTATAAGGAACGGGAAACACTGGATTATCTATCATCGTTAATGCGTCGTCTTTGTTTGCAGGCATGATAACAATTTTTTGACCTAACACAATCGCCTCATCTACATCATGGGTAACAAACAAGGTTGTTGTAGGATGTGTTGCCCAATTTTGTAAAAATATATGCTGGATTTCTTCTCTCGTTATAGCATCCAATGCAGAAAAAGGCTCATCTAAAAGCATAATTTGGGGTTGAATCGCAAAGGTACGCGCTAACGCCACTCTTTGCTGTTGCCCGCCACTAATCGCTAGTGGAAATTTGTGAGCTAAATTCGCAATCCCCATCGCAGTAAGCCAAAGCTGACTTTGAGCATGCTGCTCTTCTCTTGTTAAATCTCTTCGACTAATTTTTAGGGCAGTCATAATGTTGGAGTGTACCGTTTTCCAAGGTAATAAACCATAATTTTGTGGTACAAAACCAATAAGTGTATCCTGATTTTTTTGCAGTTGAGAATTGTTATATAAAATTTCACCTTGAGTAGGTTGAATTAAGCCAGCAACACTTCGTAATAACGTCGATTTCCCACAGCCTGATGGTCCTAGCAATGTATAAATTTGATGCTCAGGCACATTCAAATCAATCCCATTTAAGGCTAACTCTCCACTGACATAACGAACGCTCACATCGGCAATTTGCAGCCCACTTGATTTTATCAAATTTTTATTTGTCGAATGCAACATTTGAAATCACTTCTTTAGGGGAAATGTCTTTCTTTAACAAACCTTTTGACTTCGCCCAAGCAAACGCACGCTCCACTTGCTTTTCATCCACTTGATTTGCCGCAACATAAGCAGGCACTGTAATTTCATTTTTTAATGTAGTTGGATAACCCACTTCTTTAATAATGAGGTCGATATATTCATCTTGCTTATGAGTTTTCATGTAATCCACTGCATCATTATAAGCTTGATACATCGCAACGATCTCTTTTGACTTCACATCAATGACGCTTTGCGGAATTGCCAAAATAAACGGATTAATTTCCGCTGTATGTGTAGAGCTTAACACCGTTAATCCAGCCGCTTTTCCCATCGTTACAAATGGTTCAGGTAAAATCGCAGCATCTGATTTGTTATTTTTAAGCAATTCTAAACGGGTTGGAATTTGTGGAACCTCTGTAATGTTGATATCATCTTCAGTAAGTCCTACTTGCTCAAGCATCATTGCTACTGTATATTGTGTAGATGTATTTTTGGATAAGATCACATTTTTCCCTTTTAAATCCTTAACCTCTTTAATGTCCGCAGATCCCGTCAACAAATCAAATTCACCAAAGGTTGTACTCGTTGCCTTTACGTCCAATCCAGCTTGATTATAAATCGCTAAAGCAACAAGATCCGCACTAATCGCTTCAATTTTACCTGCTTGAAACGCTACATCCCGATCCTTAGCACTTTTAAAGGTTTGGATATTTAAATTTACACCATGGTTTTTATCAAACCCTTGTTCATGTGCAATTACAAATGGAATTGCATCTATGGAAGGCAGCATTCCAAGATTAAGCTCGCCAAGTTGCTCCGCTTGTGCTTGATTGCCACCATTTTTTTCTTTGTCAGCTTCATCTGCACTAGAGTTGAACGCTTTGTCTTTTGCCCCACATGCAGCAAGCATACTTACTAAAAGAACAATTAAAATCGATAATGCCCATTTTTGCTTTACAGTTTTTTCAGTCTTTCCTTTTAACAATGTCAAAACCCCCGTCTGTTCACTATGATAGCTATATTTTAGATCATTAATTACGAATTCATTAATTACTAACAACTAAATGAATTGATCTTTCAATTTCTTAATACGTGTAAAAAAATGAGTCTCCTTCCTCTTGAATTGATATTGAGCATTTATTCACAAGTCACATCAAACAAAAACATGACAACGTGCCCCGCCTAAACAATGCAATTTTACACCAATCCTCACATTTTGTATATTTATAAATTAAAATATTTGAGGTTTGATATAAATTTGGCGCGCGAGCAAAGCTTGATGGAAGACGGATATTGAAAGATTGTGGAATCATGAAGTAGTCGCTGTTAAAACTAATTTTTTTCCTTTAACTTTCTTCAACGACTCAATCCGCTTTTAGTATTTGACACTTACTTACAGTAGCGAAGGGGCAGAGGGATGGTGGAGAAGCGAACGCGGCCGCCTTTAAGGTATGACTTTTATCATTTATAAGCTATATTTAAAAAAGTCATACCTTAACAGCGGTTGAAGCCACCCTCTGCACCGTAGCAACATACTCCCAATAGTGTCAAGTACTGATTTTTGATTGAGTCATTATAATAAATATTAGTTTGAACCGCGAGTGGTACATTCACTACTTGTACTACCAGCATCCTTTGTGCCTCTACCATTAATTTATATTAAGCCGAAAAAAAAGAGCTACTTAGAAGTAGCCCTCCATCTTAAAATCAACCCCAATTTGTGAAAAAGTAACATCACGAAGTGGCTTCGCCTCGCTCATTAGCTGTACGCCTGCACCTTCTAGGAAGGTTGGAGCCTCTGCGCCACCCACTACTTTGGGAGCAATATACAAAATCAACTTATCGACAAGTCCCTGCTCGATAAAGGAGGCATTCACATGTCCCCCACCTTCAATCATTAAGGAGGAATATTCGTGCGCACCTAAAGTTTCAAGCACTTCCTTTAAATTAACCTGATCAGTTGATGTTCGAAATACTTTGATCCCAAGCTGCTGAAGTCTTGCCTGCTTTTCCTCGTCAGGAGAATGACCAGTAAAAATCCAAGTTGGTGCTTCTCCATCGGTAATCACTCTTGCCTCTTCTGGAATACGTAACGTACTATCTAAAACTACACGTAATGGATTGCGCCCATGAGGCAATCTAGTAGTTAGCTGCGAATCATCATGAATGATCGTGCCTACTCCAACTAAAATTGCAGCATATTCATGACGTAAACGATGGACATCCTCTCTTGCTGCTTCAGAGGTAATCCATTTACTGCTTGCTTCACGCGTCGCAATTTTACCATCCATCGTCATCGCTGATTTCAGCATCACGAAGGGTGTTTTTGTTACGATATATTTGTTAAAGACTTCATTCATCTTCGTTGATTCCTCGGCTAACACACCTTGAATGACTTCAATTCCCGCATCCTGCAAAATTTTAATGCCCCTACCCGCAACCAGTGGGTTCGGATCTAAAGCAGCAATGACGACCTTTGTAATCCCCGCTTGTACGATGGCCTCGGCACATGGACCTGTCCGTCCATGATGAGAGCAAGGCTCTAAGGTGACATAAATGGTTCCACCCTTAGCAGCATCACCTGCCATTCTCAACGCATGAATTTCAGCATGAGGTTCTCCAGGCTTCAAATGTGCACCTACGCCCACAATTCTTCCTTCATTAACAACGACAGAGCCCACCATCGGATTAGGTGCCGTCTGGCCTGACATCGCTTTGGCATTTTCTAAAGCAAGTCTCATATACATTTCATCTGTTTTATCATGCATATTCATTTAACATCCCTTCACCTTGTGCAAAGTGACCTGATCTTTTCACCTTTGTTTGTAAATATTTCACGTTATATTCGGACACGTCACCCCATAACGGCATTCTTCCCGAAATATTCATACCTGAAGCACGTAAAGCTTCTAATTTCTTAGGATTATTTGTTATCAAGGTTACTGGTTTTTGTCTTAAATATTGCAAGATGCTAATTGCATCGCTATAATTACGCGCATCATCAGAAAAACCTAATGCAAGGTTAGCCTCTACTGTGTCAAGACCTTCCTCTTGTAATATATACGCCATCGATTTACTTAGCAAGCCAATGCCTCGACCTTCATGGTTTGCAAGATAAAAGAGTGCACCTGCACCATGCTCTACGATTAGCTTCATCGATTGATGTAATTGATAACCACAGTCACAACGTTTGCTACCAAAAATGTCACCCGTATGACAAATGCTATGCATCCGAATTACGGCATCTGGACTATGCTCAAAATCACCATAAACAAGCACACTGGATTGTTGCCCCTCAGCAAGCTGGAGTGATGGTAGTAATGAGATCAACTCTTCTGACGTATACGCGGCATATCTAGCCCGTTCCGCTTCATCGTGAAGCGACAACCATGAATACCATTGAAACTGGATCGTTTGCCCGTCCAAATTAACAGGGAGCTTAATAGGACCAACCATAATACTTGTTGCATTTTGAGCATTCACGGTATGAATTTTATGTTTAAGCACATCAAGTGCATCGTTTGTATGATCTTGTAGCATAATAATTACACCTTCCTTTAATCGATATATTAATAATTAGCTGACTATAAAGTTTTGTTGATAGGTTTCTTCCATTAAAAATTGCTCCTGTTGCAGAGCATCCACTGTTTTTCGTCTTGCTTGCTCAAGTTGCTTAAGCCAGGTTAGGTTTAGCTTGTTTGCATGTAATCCTTCGATTAAATGTTCTGCCAGCCAGTCCGCGTCCCGAAGCGCCTCATTTAAACCAAAAGCTCCTGTTGGTGTCATCGTATGCGCTGCATCACCGATTAGGACAAGACCGTCTTTTGCCCAAGTATCTACTTGACTACTAAAGATATCTAACAAGACAAAATCATGCCATGACTGAATGTGCTTCGTAACATGATGCTCAAGATCAGGAAAAGCCTTAATTAATGTTGCAATAAACGGCTCAAACGACTGTCTTCGCAACCTCGGGTAAGCATCTTCCTCGATGTTCCAGCCAATTTGGATATGACCTGTCGCTTGTGTAAATAAATGAAGCTGCTGGTTGTCCACGATAGCGGAACGAATAACAGGCTGCCAGTCATCTGGTGCAGGAATACGTGCCCATAATAGATCATAACCATGACTACGATGTGACACTGACAAAGCGGCTTGCTTGCGAACTGTTGAATAACGTCCATCTGCACCTACAATAATGGAGCTTTGTAGCTCGAATGGCTCACCATTTTCTAAAACAGCTGCAACCCCGCAATATTGTCCATCCTCATTTTGAAGAAGTTGATTGATTGTGACTCCAGTGTACAGGGTAAAGTTATCATATTGATTTGCCTGATTAATGATTCCATTTAGCAAATCACCTTGGGGTACATGTATACCCACATTTCCATCCGGTGAATCAGGAAATAATTTCTTTACAATTTTTCCACCAGACCAATACTCAATATGCGTTAAAGGTAAGACGGTTCCTTCGGCAAGAAAAGACAAGATTTGATGTTTGTTTAGAACCGCTTCGCCTTCCCCATTCAAAATTTCGCCACGAAATGCTTTACCAAGTGTTGGCTGCTTCTCTAATAAAACGACAGAAAGTCCCGCTTTGGCTAAAACATATGATAGTAATGCGCCTCCAGGACCCGCTCCAATCACACAAACTTCAGCATTTAATTTCATTATATGTTCCTCCCAAGCAGCCAAAAGCTAATTTAAAGCTGTAAAACCAAATCTAACTTTAAAAAATATAAAACAATATTATACATTCTTATCTGATTTTTCGACATAAAAAGAAGACGTCATAATCCGACATTTTCTAATACACTTCAATTCACTTAGTTACTTTATGTAATAAAGTTTATTTTATATTATAAGTTTCGTCAAGTAATTAATTTTTATTATGTAAGCTTGTTAAATTAATAAAGTCATTATATAATTTGGTATAACATTGGTTGTAAACATTAAAAAGAGGTGGAAACAATGACAACAGCGATAATGTGTCCACGGTTTGAAAAAGCGGTTGAATTACTCAGTAAGCGTTGGACTACATTTATTGTATATAAGTTATTAGATGGTCCAAAACGGTTTGTAGAGATTGAAAATTCGCTCTCTAATTTAAGTGGCAAGGTATTGTCCGAACGTTTGAAGGAGTTGGAAGAGGAAGGCATTATTCAACGTACCGTATATCCTGAAAAGCCAGTTCGCATCGAATATGCGCTAACCGAAAAAGGAAAAGCACTTGCTCCTTTGTTTGGTCAAATTCAGGATTGGGCATCAGATTGGATCGTACTTGCTGAATAACACAAATAACCTGACCTAATATGATCTCACATTTAGTCAGGTTATTTGCGGTGCTGTATATTTATTGCTTCATATTCATTGCTTCGTAATGATTATCCAGCTAATTTGTGGATCAGAATGAGACGTAGGTGCATGAGGGGAACGACGTACTGTCACCTCTAAATCCTCATTGTCATTTACATGCTTGTTAAATTGAAGGACATCTTTTGCATTAGTAAAGGTATACCCTTCTTTTACAATGCTGTTATTGATCACAATATCTGCAATCCGGTTTCCTTTAGAGGAGGAGTACCACGGATCATGAAGTCCCACATAAATTGTGTAATCCCCTTGCTCAATAGCAAAACGGTAGCTGAGATCATCACCGGAATTCCCTTTTAAATAACGTAACGCTGTAAATAAATCACCTGAATCACTGCCAGCCGTATTTGTACCATTCCCTATATAACCCCAGTTTTTTCCTTGGGCTGGTTGATAAGCCTGATCAGGCTGATTCGCATTTTGTAAAAGGTCTTTCTCCATTTTAGATAACCATGTTGTATAATGCTCTGTCATCGCTCCCCCTGCATTCACAAAATACACCACATTGTCTGGAATAACATCTAAGTTAAATGAAATTTCTCTTCCGGAAAGCTCTGGTAACACCCCCGTAATGACTAAACGATCAGGCTTGCTAAAGTCTGCGGAGTTAAGTTGCCAATTGACGCTAGTCTGTTTAACTTGGCCGTTTGATGTCTGCACCTCCAGAAATGTAGGCAATTGCGGTACTTCATCAACAGACGTTGTTGTTGGCAATGGGGTAACGACTTTGATGCGATCCATTTTATCTAGCAGCGATAAATCCCACTCATCTACCCATTTTAAAGCAATTTGGTCATCTTGCTGAAGCTCAATGGGCAGCCAGACATAACGAGAGTCCTTTAAATCGCCTTCCTTCCAGCGGTCCCCCATGTATATAAACTTGCCGTTTTCAGGATCAACTGGAATGACAAATGTACTTTGCGAATCAAAGGTTGTTGATGCCTTTTGACCTACAGCAGGATCACGCATCGGCTTCCATGGTCCAAAAATATGATCTGCAACCGTATAACGTGCTGGATTAGGTGCCCAGCCTGTTGCGCCTGAGGTAATCAAATAATATTTCCCATCGTATTTAAACATCGCTGGTGCTTCCCGTTGTGCTCCTGGAAATACACGTACATAATCGACACCATACTCTGCTTGATAGGTGGCATCGCGCTCTTTTTTGCCCTCTTTATGCCAACCTACTACATCGGTATATTCTTCATTCAGCTTAGAAATATAAATTGTCATATTTTCTTCACTGGAATAAATCAAATAAGCAGTCCCATCATCATCCTTAAACAATGTCATATCCCTAGCCATCCCAGGTTGATTAGGTTGACCGTTATATTCCGCTCCAGGTGGTACACGATCCATTCGTTCACTCTTGCCATATACAAACGGACCTGTTGGAGAATCACTTAACGCATACCCTGCTTCTGCTTTGGCATAGTTAGC
Source organism: Paenibacillus turicensis (assembly GCF_017873435.1). GTDB lineage: Bacteria > Bacillota > Bacilli > Paenibacillales > Paenibacillaceae > Fontibacillus > Fontibacillus turicensis. The sequence continues at coordinate 180,128 of NZ_JAGGKG010000006.1, forward strand.
TGTCGAGGTTGTACTTGGTCCATCCGTGTGGAGCCACATCACGTACTTGCCTGTGCTGTCATTGTAGATCACCTTTGGTCTTTCTAACACTCTTGTACTTCCAATATCATTAAATATGTCTGCTCGATCATTCCGACCTGCATATAACTGTGAAATGAGTGGATCATTATCAAATTGCTCCATGGACTCAATTGCGGTTAATGCGAGCCCTTCATCCTTCCAATTATACAAATCTTGTGAGCTGTAGACATGGATACCTTTGGTTGGTGAATAGCCATACGTTTTATCCTCACCATACCAATAATACGTTGAGGTGTTCTCATCATACAAAATGCCGCCACCATGGGCTTGAATCGGTACCCCATTCGTGTCCTTCCATACTTCTCCTGGTTTAAAGGAGGAATAGGTTTGAATGGCTTCAAGTGCAGAGATTGCTTGATCTAGCTTGCTTTTCCAATTGTGTAGTTCATTTTGTAGTGTAAGCTCGGCTTGTTGTTCATCGTTGATGCTATTAAGAAACTGTTGAGCCTGTGAGATAACATCCTGTAGCGTAGCGATGCTGCTGTTTGTGTATTGTGGATCAGAGGTATACTGCTCTGCGGTAAGTAAGCTTGCTTGTAGGTCTTGAATCTTCATAATATCAGGACTGCTAATTATAATGTAATTAATGAGTGGGTCATTCCAGCGATGAATGTCCCCACCTTGTGGGCCTTGAATTGCGATGTTTAACATCCCATCTGCCACTTCAAGGCTGCGGTACGTAAATTGTGTTAATGTTTCTGATCCTATCGCATAATTACCGCCTGCAAGGTTTTTTCCTTCTGCGATAATATTAACGTCTCTGCCACTCCAGGGATTGTAGAAGCCAAATGTAACATCGTAGTTGCCATGCGGTAATTCAAAATCATAATCAATACTTTTATCTGGACGTTGACTTCCATTATAATAACGTAACGAACCAAGCTTTGTACTATCTTCACTCGTATACACAGCTGTGGTTGTGGTTTTAAGTCCCCACATTTTACCTGTTGTTGGATCAGCTCCATAAGGCTGTTCTGTTGAGCTTGCGTATAATCCTAATTGCTCTCCTTCCTTAACCACGGTTGGCGTAGGATCTCCCGCATTAACAAAATAATAAATCTCAGATTGTGGTGATTGGGTGGGATTATTTTCCTTGCTTTCTGCAGCATGACCTACTTGGAAGCCGAAAGGAAAAGACAAACTCAACATAAGGGTGCTTACTAAAAAATGGCGAAATCCTCTTGATCGACGCTTACGTAAACTGAACATAACTAAATCAAACCTCCCATCAATTATAATTTACCATTCAAATTTAAATGGATATATTACCCATATTCATACTAACGATAAGCTCATCTCCTATGCAATTGTACAAATATGTAATTGGTGAACTATTATAACTTCCATGAAGTGAAGTATTTGGACATATATGTATTTTCTGTGCTTAAACAACGAAAAAACAGCCATACCTGAGTTGCTTTAGCAGCCAGATATGACTGTTTAATGATACATTAAGTCCATTAATGCATTTAGTTCATCGTTTGTTTTCTTTTACGTACATATAAGGCAATCCCCGACAAGATCATTGCTCCTCCAAGAAGCTGGATTGGTAATGAGCTATTTTCACCTGTTTGTGGAAGGGTGCCTGTTGAAGATGGGTTTGATCCTGAACCATCCCCTGTTACTCCACCTAAAGGAATCACATCTACGTCGATAGTAAGGAATTCCTCTTGTCCTTCTTCATTTTGAATAGAAATCGTAAATGAATCTTTACCTTCAAACTTTTTGTTTGGCGTGTAGGTCCAGTTTCCATTTTTATCGATAGTTACTTTTCCGTTTTTTGGTTTTTCCGAAACCTTAGGCGTTGTATTCTCTGGAACCTTTACCTTCCCACTCACTGGCGTTTTCTTAGGCGTTTTTACTTCCTCTTTTTTGGGAGGATTGTTATTTTCTTTGTCCGGTGTGTTAGGTTCGTTTGGTTTTGGCTGCTCAGGTTGTTCCTCACCTGGTCCGTTAGGCTTTTCTGGGTCTGGCTTTTGTGGCACATTAGGCACGGGAGGTGTGCTACCACCATCTGGACCACTTGGCGTTCCACCGCCACCTCCACCTACATATCTTTCATTCGCAATGGTTACTTTTATTTCCTTGTCCTTCACAACCTCAATTGGCGTTAAAGTGTTTTGAAGTACATAACCAACTGGCGCTTGAATTTCCTGCAAATAATATTTCCCAGGTCTAAGCTTAAATAAAGCTTGCCCCGTAGTATCTGTCGTTACTTGATCCACTGCCTTGCCCGAGCTGTCCTTTAGAATTGCTTTATTTTCGTCTAAAATTCTAAAGATTGCATTTGCTAATTTGCGCTCAGGACGGTTCGCTTCAATTTTGGATAGGATCACTGTACCTGGAATTTGCTCGTTCGTGACCTCAACGTTAACCGTCACACCTTCCTCCACAATTTCAAAATTACGTGGGGCTGGATCTAGAACATAATCAGGATGACTGCTAACCTCAACAAATTGATATTGACCTGCTGGAAGATTAGCGACTGTAATCTGTCCCTCAGCATCTGTGGTTAGGTTGTCTTGAATTAACTCACCTGACTCAGTTTGAAGCTTAAATATAACGTCTGCTAACGGTGTTTTCGTTAATGCATCCCGCTTTATAAGCTTAACTGCTCCAACATTAATTTCATTTACAGCCTGAATCTGCTGTGTCGCACTTTGGTTTTCATCTACTGTAAACAAAATTGGTGTGGCATCAAGCTTGTAGCCATGTGGTGCTACGGTTTCAATTAGGCGGTAATGCCCTCCCTTTTGCAAATTGCTATAAGAAATTGTACCGTCATGTAATGTAACCATATCTCTATAATCTACAACGTCTTCATATTCTCCTTGTGCATTACGTAGTTGAAGCTTATAATGCGCACCTTCTAACACTTTATCTGTCTTATCTTTGTCCACTTTAGTCAGTTGTACATCCCATACTCCTTTGACGTTTTTCACTTCAATCGTATGGTTACTGCTACTAAATGAAATCACTTTACCTGTTTTATATTCAAGATCAAACAAATAACCTACAGGTGCAGATAACTCCTTAAGCATATATTCCTTATGCTTGATGTTACTAAATACAGCTAGACCTGCTTCATTTGTCTCTGCCGTTTGAATTAATGTTTTGCCTGTTTTATCATAAAGGCCAAATGTAGCACCCTTGAGCTTCACATCAGGGGAAGCTGCATCTACCTTAACGATCGTTAAATCGCCCTTTGAAGTCGTTCCCCCACCAGAAGCACCTGAGAAAATGACTTTAATGCTTTTATCCTGTGACTTATCTACAACACCAGAGGATTGACCCGCAAATTTCGCTTCGTTCGTAATATCCTCTCCATGATCTGCATTGATAAAGGATTGATATTCTACGATCAACGCGCGATCAATCGCATCAGTAAAGGTTATTATGAACTGGTTATTTTCTATCTCTAATTTATATTGTTCTGGGTCTAGCTCTCCTGCTTTGGTTAAATCATTTACATTTGTTTTGTAAACTTTAAAGGAATCCTTCACCAAAATTTGATTGCTAGAAAGAGTATCTGTGAGCTTCGCCCCTGCCTCAATATGGGATTGGCTACGGTTTACATGTACTGTCCAATAAGCAAAATCTTGATTTTCACCGCTACCCTGTAACCCCGTTTTCATAATGTATTCGCCACCATGTGGGGGTGCTACTGTCGAGGTAAGCTTCGATAAATCGATTGGATTATCCCCATCTCTTAACGTCGCTTGATTGGAATACTGTTCTACGACAGGATGATTAACAAGGCTAGTTTTATACGTAATGCGATAAGCTTTATTGATTGGATTAGCAAACTTGAGCTCAAATCCGTTGATTTGTTCCCCTTGCTTCGTCTCTACAACGGTATAATCAATACCTTCCTGTAGCTGATCTTTTTGAACAACACCATTCACGCCTCCACTCAGCTCTAGCTCATGAACAGTGAGTCGATTTTTATCAAAGGTTTGCTCTCCTGTAAACTGATCGCGTACAACTGCCTGCTCAATTGGATGCAGATTGTAGTTAATATCTATTGTCCACGTAATTTCCTTGGAAGCACGATCATATACACCCGTTTTATTTCCGTTGTTTTGTGTATAGTTATCAGGGTTAATTTTAGCCTCCTTTTCAATAGGGACTTGCGCCTTGCTGTTCTCCTCCCAATCTAGCTTTGCCGTATTCGTATATCCTTTCGTATTTAGCTTAGGATCAAAGGAGGTTTGATACATAATGTTATGACTTGCTGTTACAGGTTGATTAAAGGTAATAATAAAGCCTTGATTATATTCTAAGCCTGAACGCTTAGAAACAGTATAATCTTCACCTTCGGTTAACCCACTGATGACAAGACTATCAGGTAAAAATTGCATATGCTGATCTAAGTCGAAATGGTCAGTAATCACAACATTGTCCATAACCTTCTCATCTTGGTTTAGACTCATGTTCCATGTTATTTTTTTAGAATTATAGTTTACATTTCCTGACGTTTTGTTAAAAATAACCTGCTGTAGGGTATGACTTGCATGCTCCGTTAGCCCACCATGCATAGTCACTTCATTTTCAACTCTAACCCCTTCAGCGTACACACGAGGAATGGATTTGGTTTTATACTTAATTTCGTAAGCTTCACTAATGTCTTTTGTGAAATTCAATTTAAAACCTGTTGCTGTTTTAACAACTTGATAATCCTCGCCTTTAACCATCGGCTGTGGGTTAGTTCCTGCTCCATTATTGGCAATGGTAACTTTGTTCACTACAAAGGAGTTTTCAAGTAGCTCATAATTTTCGGTATCAAAGTGATCTTCGATCCAAGCGTCCCCTTGACTAAAGAAGCGCTCATTAAAGTTATAGTTAACTTTCCAGCCCATCGTTTGTGAATTGGCATCGTAACCATCAGCTAGCTTTTCCAAAGGCTTACTATATTTCACTTGCACTGTCGCTTGTGTCTGCATCAATTCAGACCCTTCACTTGTCCCAGTTACTCTTGCCTTGTTCGTATAACTTGAAATAGAAGTATCCGTAATGGGTGTTGTATACTTCACACGATATGCATCTGAAATATTGCCAAAGGCAATTTCAAAATTCCCTGTTGTTGCCGAAGGTGTGTAGCTGGAAGTTACGTCTTCACCTTCAGTAACACTCCCATTTAAACTCACATTTAATTTGTAAATTTTCAAATTTTCTAATGTAAGATGATGAGGTAATTCATCATGCAGTACTGCATTTGCAATCGTTTGCTCCGCCTTATTAAAATCAATTACCCAGCTCATTTCAGTTGGATTCATCGTTTTGTTAGACGTTGCTGTTTTTGTCATGGGTGCCCCATTCACTTTAAAATGAACTGGAATTGTATATAATGTCTCTTCCTCGACTAAAAATTTTAATTCCTGCTTGGTGCTTTCAGAGGAATTTGAACGTTTAAATTCCCGCCATACATGAAATGTGCCATTATTCACCTCAGCACCCTCATTAATTTCTTCATTAAATGTAAAGGTAACAAGTCCATCCGCACTAATTCTAAATGTGCCTACATCACCCGCTAGTTCTGGTTCATCTTGTCCTCCTGATGGAATGGGTGCTGCCAACTCAAATTGCTGCGGAAGCTGAAAAGAGAACGTTGAACCTGCTTGATATGGATGTCCTCCCTCTAAATGCCAATTCATATCAATTTGTACGCGTGAACCTTGGTCAACAGGAATCTCTGTGATAGATTGACCCGCATCGTTAGTGATAGTAAGACTATCTACCTTAAAATGCTCTGTTGTAATCGGTAAAGCATTTGAAATAGGATCCTCTGCATTAGATAATTGTTGTTGCGACTGCTCCTCTTCTTCTGGAAGTGCCTCAGTGAGATCACTATTCCCCTCGGTATTCTCAACAGCTTCATTATTTTCATTGTTCTGAGCATTCTCAGTCTCACTATTTGGGCTGTTCTCTACATTGTTAGTCTCGCTATTCTGGTTGTCATCTGCATTGTCGCTACTCTCGTTGCTCTCATTATGCTGAGTACTTTCATTATTCATTTCTATCTGATTCTGATGATCTACCACATCTTCTGCGCTCACCAATGAAGAAGGCCATATCGTATTTATTAGCAATAACAAAATTACACCAATAAATACCGATTTTTTGCGCTTATTCATTTTCACCTGTCACCTCACCTCGTATTTTAAAAGAATATAAAATTTAATATAAATCAACCTACTGAATTTTTTCTGAATAACACAAAAAAGCCTCACTGCTAAAAGCAGTGAAGCTAGGGGCGTCTCTGAAAACTCACTCAAGGTTTAGGATTGACTAAAAGTGCTCCAGTTCTCATACCACGTTTTTACCTTATGACTTGGCGTAATATCAAGCAATTCACTCAATGCCTCACATAAGAGTTCATATTGTTTTTTAACCTCTGACGGATAATGGAGGATAGCATTAATTTGCATAAGTCCAAAATATCCAGCTTCCATATATGGGGTAAAATGAATCATTTTTTGATATACTTCTATTGCTTGTGGGTACCTGGATAATGAAAAATATAATTCTGCAAGCTGATTTGCATGATTAAACCATAATAATTGAAGCCGTTCCTGTTCTAAGCTTGCCCAGCTATAAGCAGATTGCGCTAAAAAATGTCCCTGATACATATTCATGATCTCAGTATGCTGTTCTACAGTATGAGGGGTAAATGCAGGCGCCTGCTTCACCGCTATTTCCCATACTTGCACATCTATTTCAACTTCGCCCATCACCATACTGTATCCCCCTTCAACATATTTAATTTCAATAGGCATGCCTACTTCCTTGAGCACCTTACGGATCTGATAGATCGCCGTATGAAGCTGAGTGGTTGCCTTTTCCAGATTGTATTGGGGCCATAACAAATCGATGAGGACCTGCTTATTTATTACCTTATCCCGATTCAACAATAAATAGGAAAATAACTCCTGCGCCTTTAACGTTTTCCATGGAAAGAGCTGCTCCACACCACATTCATCCTTATAATGTAGTTTTTGAAAACAGCCAAGTCTAGGCTTTAGCATGGGATGACCGTGTCCATGAGAAATCATAGGTGAAGAAGCAATACGATTTAATGTAATATCTAACCGATTTGATGTCACTGGCTTTAGCAAATAATCGATAGCATCAATCTCAAACGCCTTAATGGCATAATCTTTATATGCTGTCGTAAAAACGATGTACATCTGAGGTTGAAGTTTAAGTAATTCATCTGCAAGCTCAAATCCATTCATTCCTGGCATTTCTATATCCAAGAAAGCTAAATGAATTGGGGTCTTCTCTGCAACTTTAATTGCCTCAGCAGGCATTAAAAACTCTCCAATTAAAGCAAGTTCCATGCCAGGTGGAGCTTGCTTCTTTAGCATGTCCTTAAGTCTAAATACCGCAAGATGCTCATCGTCGACAACTAGCACATTTAAAGTCCTATTCATTTAAGCGATCCTCCCAAGCGTAAATAAACGACAATGTTTATAATATCATATTTTTTCTGTGGCATATCTATTTTTCCATTGTTGATATATAGAAGCCCATTTTTTTATCGTCATCGCACCAATACGGTTTTTCTTTCATAATATGTCTTGACTGTATCCCTTAACCTTGTTACACCACATAACCCGAGCAAGGAGGGGTGACGCATTTTGAAAAGCAACGAACGTAATAGTAAATTTTTGTTAACTCATCGTGAGCGCGAAGTTTTTGAACTTCTCGTACAGGATAAAACGACTCGCGACATTGCAGGCCAACTGTTTATTAGCGAAAAAACAGTAAGAAATCACATATCTAATGTGATGCAAAAGCTCAATGTCAAAGGTCGTTCGCAAGCAGTCGTGGAGCTAATCAAGCTTGGGGAGCTAAAAATCTAGTTATAAACATAAAGCCTTCTTTTCTTATTTTATTAAGGAGAGAGGGCTTTTGTTTTGTTGTTCTATAGTTTTAAAATAAAAACAAGCAATTACCTTTAATATCGGTAATGCTTGTTAATTTCCAAGTTCAATATTCATCGTTCCAAAATTCACCTTGCACTTCGCTCTAATCATAAAATCAATACCAACAATTCCATCAAATCCATATGGCTCTTGAATTGAACCAAGTTGAATTGGAAAATCAGTTAAATCAACGTGCTCGATACTTAGATCAGAAATATGTTGCTCATAGCAAATTTCACTTGTTCCCCCAACTCCATACATGCGTTTGGCTCGTCCATGTATAAAATCAATGTGAATATCTATTGCAGCTAATGCATCGGTATCAAAAACTGTTGCTGCACAGCCTGTATCAAATAGGATATTATCCAAAATAATAGATTTTTCATGATGGATTATGGTTAGTGAAATAATAGGTAAGCCCTGCTTTAGTTTCAGTTTCATGTTCGTTGCCGTACTCCTGAGAAAAACTCCTCTACTACCTCAACATCGCTTCTGCTTGTATGGAATACATATAGCTCACGTAAAGGATGTAGCTTATGCAATTCTTTATAACCAGTCCACGCATCCTTCGGATTATCAAAATCTTGAATAACAGCCATATCCTCTAATTGCCGTACACGATTGCTGGAGCTTGCCTTGATTGCCTCAACTAGCACAAAACGACTTGGATGTAGTTCAGTAATTTCTCCCCATTTCATCGGCTTCACCTCACTTGGAACTGTAATAATCCTATTATAGCATAGTTGCCTTAGAACGAAGGAAGTGGATGCGAACGATTGTAATTATATGGTACGATACTACATGAGACATCAGACAAATTTACTCATAATAATATACTGGAGTTGTTCGAATGGAATTAATATATTTGTGGGTGCAAAAATTTAGAAACATAAAAGAATTAGGATTTAATTTTTCGTCAAACTTCAACGTAACTTATAATAGAGATTCAAAAAAGCGCGAACTCAAAATAATGAAGACAAGATCACAGTCATTATTCAATGAAAAAATCAGCAACATTACTGCAATAATAGGTAAAAATGGTAGTGGGAAAACTAATCTGCTGGACTTATTAGGGGAGAAAATGGAGATTAGACGGAATCTCGGAGATGAGGAATATTTTATTATATATCATATAGAAGATGATATATATGCCATTGAGGGGATAAGGTGTGAGATAATATGCGTAGTCCTAAATGGTTGACTATAATTACATTTGTAATCAGTGCTACTAGTCTTATAGGAACAATTCTCCTTCATAGTAAAGAACAGATGCTACTAATTTATAACATCTCACTTGCACTTTTTGGAAGTGCAGTATTAGGATTTATTATGTCTCTAACTGAATATTTTGCTGTTAAACGAAAGGCAATGGAATTATTTTATGAAGAAGCTATACAGGCTATTATTTTGATTGGGAAAGCGAATTATTACTTTGATGATGATGATTCTAATAAAGTTGAGAAGCTTATTGATTATTACATTGAATTGCACAATAAAAACTGGACTAATTTAAAGAATGCATATGGAAACTTGGATTTCATATTTTCCAATAGGTCGTTGAGAAAATGGACTTACGAGAGCATTTATATTCCCATCATTCATTTCAAAAAATCTATAGGTGTGCCAGCTTGGCATTTTCAACTGTATAAGTCAGGTGAAGGTAATATAGCAGTTTGTAAAACACTTCTCCAAGAAATGAACAAAAACTGGTTTGTGGCAAAAGAAATTAAGGATGAAAATAGTCATACGATTACTGTATATCGAAAACACTATAACGACTTATCAAATGCAGTAGAGCATTTTCGTTGTAAAATATATGGTCAATTTTTTGAACCAGAGGAGCTAACTCCTTACACTGCAAAAACAAGAACGGTCAAATCTCTATAATCATGTGGCTAATACCGACGTACTTCAAACCACATCTCTAATGTGATGCAAAAGCTCAATGTCAAAGGTCGTTCGCAAGCAGTCGTGGAGCTAATCAAGCTTGGGGAGCTAAAAATCTAGTTATAAACATAAAGCCTTCTTTTCTTATTTTATTAGGAAAAGAGGGCTTTTGTTTGTTCCCTTCCCTTTAGTGATTACAATCACAAACTTATTAAGTCAACGTGATAGATTTAAATAATTAAAGAAGCTTTGGAGGGTCTATCATGTCAAGGTATGCACAGCAAAGGGTATTTTTAAAGTCTAATTTTCATCAATTTAAAGGAATTAAAACCGATAAAATCAAAGGTTTGGGGCAACCACCTGTCGTTAAACCCTTTGATGCAAGCTCACTTATTATTGATTTACCAAAGGTTAGTAAAGACGTTGTAAGTAATGAAAACATTTTTGATTGTATCACACAACGAAGAAGTACGAGATTTTATTCTACAGACTCATTAAGTTTAGAGGAATTGTCCTATTTATTGTGGGCTACGCAAGGTATTACAGGGATGAACAAGCTTGGTCTTACGTTACGAACCGTCCCTTGTAGTGGCGCAACACACACATTTGAAACGTATTTGATGATTATGCGTGTTGAGGGAATCGAGCAAGGGATTTACAGATACCTTCCAGTAGAGCATAAGCTATTATTTATGTTTAAGCTGGATGAGCTTGAAGCTAAAATTGACGACATTACGTTAGATCAACCTTTTGTACCTAACTTTGCTAAAAAAGCCTCCGTTCTATTTGCATGGAGCACAACCCCCTACCGCTCAGAGTGGAAATATGATATTTCAGCTCACAAAAAAATTCTTATCGATGTTGGACACGTATGCCAAAACCTATATTTGGCTAGTGAGTCGATTGGTGCAGGTGCTTGTGCAATAGGAATCTATGATCAAAAACTTATTGACGAGGTTCTCCAATTAGATGGTGAAGAAGAATTTATTATTTATCTTGGAGCTGTAGGGAAGAAACGAGATTAGCTCTCGTGAACCTCCCCCCTTCTTTCCTACTTTCAAATAGGCTTGCCCAGCAGCGTTGTGACATTTAACTCAGAAAAAAAGTAGGTTCTACGGTAATATATTAAGTGAAATATTTCACATAATGATTTTGCATATTTCTAATTAGGGGGAGACAGAAGTGAGAAAAGTCAGGTATGAGCTTTTAGGCAGAAAGGCAATGTTAGTAAGCTTGATTATGATTTTAGTTTTATCTATGTTAGCGGGTTGTGGAAAAGGGAGTTCCAAATCCGAAAGCGCTTCACCAAAAGATGGCGCAACATATGTAGCTGGAACCTACTCAGCTAAAGTGTCTGGTATGCATGAAATGACGGTTCATGTCACTGTGTCAGATACAGCAATTACAGATATTAAGGTAGACCATAAGGAAACCTCTGGAGTTGGAGAACCCGCAACAGAGTCCCTACCTGCTGAAATTATTGAAACGCAGGGCTTAGGTGTAGATGCAGTGGCAGGAGCAACCCTTACGAGCAAAGCAATCATAGATGGCGTTAAGGATTGCCTCAAACAAGCTGGTCTAAATGAGGATGGGATTAACAAGCTATTAGCAATTAAGAAAAAAGAGACAAAGGAAGCGGATCAAGAGCTTACCGCTGATGTCGTTATCATCGGGGCGGGTGGCGCAGGTATGGCCGCTGCAACAACGGCAAATCAAGCAGGTAAAAAGGTCATCGTCATTGAAAAGGCGTCTAAAATGGGTGGCAATACGATCCTTTCTGGTGGAGCCTTTAATGCGGTGGATGATGGCAGTGAAACTGCGCTAGCAAATAAGGACAGTGTGGAGAAGCACTACACGCAAACCTTTGAGGGCGGAGATAAACAAGGAGATCCAAAGCTGGTGCATACCCTTGTAGATAACGCTTGGTCTGGTGTAGTGTGGCTAAAAGAGCTTGGTATGAAATTCCATGATAACGTATTCACAGTAACTGGTGGCATGTGGCCTCGTGCACATAAGCCAATTGAACCAGAAGGCACAGGATTTTTTAAGACTTATCAGGAATACATCGATAAACATGATGGCATTACGATGGTTTACAATACAAAAGCCGATGAACTTATCGTGGAAAATGGGATTGTTACTGGCGTAAGCTGCACAGGTAAGACTGGCAACAAGATTACGGTCAAAGCTCAAAATGGTGTAGTTTTAGCTACAGGTGGTTTTGGTCAAAATGTTGAAATGCGTGTAAAGTATAATGAAATCAACAAAAAATGGCCTACCCTAGACTCCTCCATTCCAAGTACAAATACGAGTGGTATTACAGGTGATGGCATGATTATGGCTGAGCAAATTGGCGCTAAGCTCATTCAAATGGAAAATATTCAGTTGCTTCCATTAGGTGATCCAAAAACAGGAAGCCTTTCAGGCAATATTGAACATGCTGTTGAAAGTAGAATTTTCATTAATCTAGATGGGAATCGTTTTGTAAATGAAGGTGGACGTCGCGATGAGATGACACTTGCGTTGTTCAAACAAAAAGAAACAAAAATGTTTATCGTTATGGATAGTGACACGTATCCAAAGGGGAACGAAGTAAATAATTTTGGGGAGACCATTTCAAGCCTAGTAGACTCTGGTCGTAGTTTAAAAGCGGATACCTTAGAAGAGTTAGCTAAATTAATGGGTGTGCCTGAGAAAAACTTGATTGACACCGTGAACAACTATAACCGTTATTGCAAAGGCGGAGACTTAGAAGGTAAAAAGGACGAATTTGGACGTACATTATTTACCGATACTGATGGCATTAACAATGGGATTAATAATGGTCCATTCTATGCAGCAGCGCGTGTACCTACTGTCCATCATACGATGGGTGGCGTTCAAATCAATGAGCATGCACAGGCGATTTCAACCTCTGGAGAAATCATTCCTGGTCTGTTTGCTGCAGGTGAAGTGACAGGTGGGATTCATGGTACGAATCGTCTAGGTGGAAATGCGTTAACAGATACGATCGTATTTGGACGTATTGCTGGCACAAGTGCTTCCAATTTTGTAAAATAACTTAACCTAGCAGTAAAATAAGTAAGAGCTCACAAGAAACGTCACCTAAGTCTAGCTTGGGTGGCGTTTTTCATTTTAAGCTAAAAGGAGCATTAAAACTATTGGTACGATGATGATTGTGTATTTGTTAATTTACCTAGTACAACCCATTAACTCATGCTTTGTTCAAGCTTTTTTTGCATAATATCTTTTAAAAAAATCATCATATAAATCGTCATAATCATTTTCGATTTCATAAGCTAGCTCATTAATAATGATGTTGCTATCCTTTACATCTGCGTTAACTAGCGCATCTAAAAATATATCGGTAATTTCTTTATTCCAATGTATAAAAAGTAAAAACAAATAAGTCATACAGCCAATAGCATCTTCTTCAATTAATATGTTTATATTATTAATAATAATTTGTGAAGAACGTTTTGGATCAATTAAAACTGCATTATTTATAACCTCAGTAACAAATTCATTCTGCTCACTATTAGTAGCGTTATCACTATAAAGCTTCATTATGTCTGCAATATCATCTATGCTGATATCTTGTTCTATGTTTGAACATAACTCATTCATTAAATGAATACCTTGATCCTTTTCCTTTAAAGCATAGACTGTTTCGTATAACTTTTTGTCATACATTTTGTATCCCACCTCATCCCCATACGCTAAATTTGGCCAACCATCCATCCTCCGTATAGCCCTCCTGATTACAACTTCCCCCTAAACCTCTTGAAATCTTTGCTGTAATTTCTTTTGATGTTGTTCAAGGATTTGCTCTAAGGTAATGTTATACTTATCTGCCAAAATAAATATATTATCTAATACATCACCTAGCTCCTCGGTTAAATTATCTAGTAGCTGTTCTGAAGAAGCTGCTTGCTCATCTGGTCGATCTCTACCAATTTCTAAAGCCCGAACCGCTCTAGCTACCTCTCCTGTTTCTTCCGACAAAAAGTTGACCCGTATAAAAGGATTTAAAGCATACCATCCCCGATTTTTATAAAAGTCGCTAATCCAACATTGATATTGATTAATGTCTAACACAATACAGCACCCTCCCTTTTCATTTTATGATAACATAGATGAGAATGGAGAAAGTCAGGAAATTATACTGGAGGAATTGAATTGAAGCGGATAGCTGTTTATTGCGGGGCAAGTAAAGGAAATAATCCTGTGTATGAGCAAGCTGCAATTGAGTTAGGTGATTGGATTGTCAAGCACCATTACGAGCTTGTCTACGGTGGGGGTAAGGCAGGACTGATGGGACTGATTGCAGATACCGTATTAAAGCAAAATGGTGTCGTTACTGGTGTCATTCCTACCTTTCTGAAGGAGAGAGAACTAGCACATAATGGACTAAAGGAATTAATCGTCGTTTCTAACATGCATGAAAGAAAAGCAAAAATGATTGAGCTTGCCAACTGCTATATTGCCCTTCCTGGGGGACCTGGCACATTAGAAGAAATTACCGAGGTGATTTCATGGGGGAGAATAGGGGAGCATGTAAATCCATGCATTTTTTATAATGTAAACGGATATTATGATTTATTGGAACAATTTTACGATAAAATGGTGGCAGAAGACTTTTTGACTCAGTCAGACCGAGACAAAATTTTAATCTCTAGTGACTTAATGGAGATTGATGACTTTATTGAATCTTATATTCCACCTAACATTAGAAAATACAACTAAAAAATACACCTAATTAGGTGGGGCTGGGACTACATTATTAATGTAATCCCAGCCCCTTATTCTTTTTATCTCTGGATTCTTTTCTTCTTTATCTTTACTTATTTCTTTTTATTTATCTTTTCATATCAAAAAGTCTATACGTATTTATCTTTATATCTTTATACCTGCATACCTTTAAATTTTGTCATCTGTAATTGTATTATCATTCTTGTGCTTTGGCCAAGTGATCACAACCTTGAATAAATCACCATCAAGTACAATCTGAATGTTCCCGCCTTGCATCTCCACAAGATTTCTCACAATGGCAAGCCCAAGCCCAGAGCCTTCGGTATGACGTGCCTTGTCTCCACGAATAAATCGTTCCATCGCATCCTCAGCAGTAAATTCTAATTCGGATGCAGACATATTTTTAAATATCACTTGAACTTCCTGATCTTTATCATCCACTTCAATGTACGCTCTGGAATGAGGCGCCGCATATTTAATTATATTTGTATATAAATTTTCAAAAATACGGTAAGTTCTTTCGCTATCTAATTGCAGTAACACCTTATGATCAGGTAGATTGAAACGGAACTGAATGGTAGAATCCTTAATCCGCTCTGCAAGCTCTACCTCTACCTGCTGAATAACCTCCACGATATTTACGTCCATCCGATTTAAAACCATATTATAATCTGACGTTCGACTAAGCTCTAATAAATCATCAATGAGCCGTTTTAAGCGTTGTGATTTTTGATTTAAAATGTTTACATATTTTTGTTTGTCCTCTTCTGTTCCTTGCTGATCTAACAATAAATTGACATAAGTAATGATTGCTGTAACTGGTGTTTTCAGATCATGCGATACGTTAGTAATAAGCTCACTACGAAGCTTTTGACTTTTGACTTCCTCAGCTACCGCGATTTTAAAACCATCTTTTATTTTTTCAAGTTGCTCCTTTAACGGATTAAACATGCCTAAATCCTGATCAATCATAATTTCTAAATTTTTATCTGCCATTTGTTCTGTTGCTGATAGCAGCGTGTTATAGTTGCTTTTAATTTGGTTCAGACGTTTAGAAAGAATATAAAATAAAACAACAAAGAGTATAGGAATAATAAAGCCAAAATATACAATAAAGTTAGCTACTATTCGACTAAATGAATAATATTGAGAAGGAAGAAGAAGAAAACTCCCAATAAAACAGCCAATGAAAAGCACGCCATACAACATCAGTAGTAGCTTAATAAGTGCCTTATTGCTACGCTCACGTAAATCGATTTCACTTAATGAGATTAAAAATGACTTAAACCTTGCCCAAGAACACAACATTAGAGCCTTCACCTTTAGTATTAAAAAACCAGTGATTGTACGTTTCTTTAAATAACCTGCTATACCTAAGTCCGCTAATTGAGTAACACAGAGTGCTCCCACATGCCACATTGACAAAATTAAAAATATAAGCAATATAATCCCAATGACATGCAAAATTTGTTGCACATTAAGTATTTCATTGTGCATCATGAAATTGGACCAAGGTAACAACAACAAATATGAGCAAGTACCTATACTTATGATCACTACCCATACTTCAAATGGAATTTTAGCCAACCAAGGATGATGTATAACCCATTGTTTTCTTCCTGGCAATAGGAAGGCTAACATAAAGGCACAACCAATTGCACTCCAGAGTGTTAAATCAAAGCCCGCATCTGCAAAGGAGCCATCTTGGCCTTGAATAATGACCGTGTTTTTCATATAAAAATCCCTATCTTTGGCAGCAAAAACGAGGGTGTAATCCTTTGGTGGTTGAAAAGCCTTCATTACGTTGTCCGCTTGAAATCGTTCCAACTTATTTAAAGCTGGCTTAATTAAGGTTCGATTCAAATCCATTGTCATTAATTGCTCTTTTTTAGTTTTATCAAAAAGCCACCAAAACGGAACATTCATACGTCCTTCAGCATCAAAATTTATAACAGCGTAAAATTGAAACTTATCTTTTAGAATCTGTCCGCCAATAACATGTTCTAAATTCTCAATTGAATTTGTGAGTGATTTTTTATCCTTATCTCGCATGATATAATACTGCAACCCATATTGCTCTAAATTTTTATTAAAATCTAATTGCCAATTTTCTATCAAATTATTGATCGGATACACACCAGAACCATTAAATTTAGGAAGATATAAAGTATCAGCAAAAAAACGTTTACCCGCTATTGTTCCTTCCAATTCAACTGGCAAAACATAACTTGCCTTTAACAAATTTTCAATAAAATCATCCTTTAGAGATTCCTTTATAGAAACAATACCACTCTGCTCTATCTGATCCGCATTTTTAGCAATTAAAGGGTACAAACTAACCATAATGATCGCAAGGATCAATAATAACACCCATCTACTCCACCAACCGTTCCACCAGCTTTTCAACTTATTGCTTTTCCAATTTATAGCCAACACCCCATACCACCTTTAAATATTTTGGCTCCTTCGGATTAATTTCAATTTTTTCTCGAATATTTCGAATATGCACCATTACGGTTTCTGTAGAAATGACACGCTCCTGCCATACTCGTTCATATATTTCCTCCGCTGAAAAGACTCGTCCAGGGCTTTTAATAAGTAAGCTTAGTATTTTAAATTCAATAGGTGTACATTTTACAGCAACACCATCAATACTAACCTTAACTAAATTCTCATCTAACTCTAAGCCACCGATCGTAAAGACATGTTTTTGCTCCTTCTGAGTTACTGTATTTAAGTATCGATCATAACGTCTAAGCTGTGAGTTAACTCTTGCTAATAACTCCATTGGTGTAAATGGCTTTGTAACATAATCATCTGCACCGATATTGAGTCCAGTGACCTTGTCAATTTCCTCCGATTTAGCACTTAAAAAAATAACTGGAAAATCGTAGTCTTGTCTTAACTGCAACGTCATCGTAATTCCATCCATCATAGGCATCATAATATCAACAATCGCTAAATGAATATGTTCTCTCTTGATGACCTCTAGCCCCTCATAACCATTAGATGCTTGGAACACTTGATAACCTTGATTTTTTAAATAAATACTCACTCCTTCTGCAATTTCTTTATCATCCTCAACAACTAAAATCGTATGTGACATTTTGCTCCCCCAATTTCCATTGACAATCATATGTTTGATTCACATATACTGTCTTCTTTACAATAAGACATATTATTAAAAACAAACTGTAGCTAAAACAAAAGAAATTCTAAAGATTATTAGAATAGAGACTTTCAAGATGGCTTAACCCATAGCTTAGAAATATCAAGAAAGCCAAACGAGCTAGTATGCAGCCCTAGCAGGCTCTGATTTAATAACGCCGTGTTGTTAATATGATAGCCATGTAGCAACCAAGCATTTTTCTGAAGTACTTGTTCTGCCTTCACAAGTAAGGCGATTCGTGCTTCCTTCTCTAATTCCGAAAAGTGCTGTAACAAGCTATGTAGCTCATCTACTTGTTCAGGCAATAAAAAGCGATGTAAATAATTTGATTTGTTCCCGAAAAAATTCATCATCCCCCACTGCCAGTCATCCTCTAAAATCTCCTCAACCAAAACAATATGTGCTGACTCTAGCATAAGCTCTACTTTACAAGAAATCGTTGTATCTACTTGTGCATAATATTGTAGCTCAATATTTAAGCCAACTTGGGCTGCCCGACGCTTTAACCACTTCGCATCCTCATCATCCTTATGCAGCTTGTAGGCAAGGTTAATGGTTTCCCCTTGATAACCGCTACGCTTAAGCAATTGTGCTGCTAATGTTAAAGAAGGCTCACTCCATTCCCTTTCTTTACTTCTCCATGGAAGGAAGCTATCTGCGGGTGCAACACGAAAACCTCCCAGTTCCTTGACAATCGCCACCTGATCAAAAATGATTCTTAATGCCTGCCGAAAGAGAAGCTGATGCTGAATCCCCTCTATATGAAAGTTAAACAGCAAATACTTACAGCCCGAAGCTGTATAATGAAATCTTTTTGCCTCGTTCCCCTTCATAGGTAAATTCACTTTATTTTCCAAAGGGATTTCGTAATAACGTTCATTTGAGGGTGGATTTGCCACAAACCAAATATCAATTTCGTCCAAGTGAGGACGTAACCCATAATATTGTTCATAGGCATGAAGAATGAGCACATCTTGATTTAGCTCATATACACGAAAAGGACCTGTCCCGATTAAATTATCACTAAAATGATTAGCTTCAATATCGTAAGGCAAAATACTACTATTTACAGAGCTCAGCAAATGCAGAAAAAACAAATTTGGACGTTGAAGCTGAAACTGTACACACCGCTCGCCTTTTACAACGATCTCTTCAATATCTTTAAAGCTTTCCATAACCGAACTATTCACATCTAATAAGCGCTGAATCGTAAATTTAACATCTTGAGCAGTCATGACTTTGCCATGATGGAATTTTACACTTTTACGTAAATAAAACGTCCACAATGTGTAATCGTCATTATGCTCCCAGTTATGTGCTAATTCAGGCAGGAAATCATCACTTGTGGCATCATAAGTAATTAATGTATTGCAGATCTGCCCTACTAAATAAGCCTCAAACGCAGTATAAATAAATGCCGGATCAAGCTTCTCCAATTTACGTCCTTGCATCAACCTTAAAACATCCTGTTTGGAAGTCGTCTCCATCTCACTATGAAAACCCATTTTAACACTTAATGAGCTAAATAAACGTTGCTTCAGCCCCTCATTGCTCTCCCAACTACGCATAAACTCAATCGCTTCTTTTATTTTATTTTTAGCAATAAGCTCCTGAAAGCTACCTTCAATCACCTCTTCTACTTCTCTTAACAAAGTAAGCTGCGAGATATTCCCTCGTCCCCGCCCTGGCTTCCACTCAATAAAGCCACTCTCTTCAAGGCGTCGCAAAATAAATTTAACATTACGAGGTGTACAACATAAAGACTCCGAAAGCTGTTCAATCGTAATTGGAAACGGCTGATTTTTTTGCGGTACAGTCATCATTTTTGCTATATGTATAAAGTGGGTAGTATTTATATCCATTTCCTCACTCCTCTCAAAAGGTGAAATACTAAAAAAAATGTTACACTTTTAGTTCCCCCTTTTCCCTTTAAAATTATACACAAGTCATTTTGAAAATAGGAGTCTGCAATATGAAAAAACTAAAACACATTCATCCGTTAGCTTGGACCATTATTATTGGAACTATGTTTGGGCGACTCGTTACCTCAATGAGCATCCCCTTCCTATCCATTTATTTAACACAAACGCTTGGCGCTTCTCACGCCCAAACGGGGATTACTGTCGCAGTTAGCTCCTTAGCTGGCGTGTTAGTTAGCTTTTATGGCGGATACATTTCAGATATTTTTGGACGTAAGATTGTTATGCTTGTCTCTGTATTTGGTTGGGCTTGTGTTTTTGTTGGTTTTGCTATTTCAAATGAGCTGTGGGCATTTTTTGTTGTGAACACGTTAAATGGGTTATGTAGAGCTGTATTTGAACCCACCTCGCGTGCGTTGTTGTCTGATGTCACACCAGCAAAAGATCGTTTACTCGTATTTAATATGCGATACGCAGCGATCAATCTTGGTGTCGTGTTTGGACCTATTATTGGTCTACAGCTAGGGTCAGCGAAATCTACATTTCCTTTTCTAATTGCAGGTGTGGTTTATGTAGTTTATGGTATTGTCCTATTTATTCAATTTAGAAAACACGGTGCAAGCTTGTTAATGCAAGCAAATCAAACCGAACATGCCCAACATCACCACCAACGGCAGGCACCTTCTCTAAGGGAAGCTATAACAACAACAGCGCAAGATCGTGTCTTCTTGCCCGTTTTGTTAGGAACCATCTTTTGTGTGTTGGGTTATGGACACTTTGGGTCTACGCTTGCACAATATTTAGCATCTAACCCCAATTTACCAAATGGAGATCAAATTTATTCTTATATGCTATCATTAAACGCGGTGGCTGTGCTTGTTGTTCAATATCCTATTGTACGAAAAGCAAGCAAATTCCCACCTATTGTTCCATTAATATTAGGTAACATATGCGTGGCTTTTAGTATGCTTTTGTTTGGCTTAGATGGCGGCATATTGCTCCTTATGTTTGGAGTTGTCATCTTTACAATTGGCGAAGTACTTTTGTTCACGATGATGGATATGCTCATTGATGTCATTGCAAAGCCAGAATATAAGGGCACCTACTTTGGTACAATCGGTTTTAACAATTTAGGAAATGTGATGGCTCCTGTGTTAGGAGGGTTACTACTCGATCAATATGGAAATCATGGTCTTGCTGTATTTATCCCGCTTATGCTAACCACGATGTTGGGTTTACCTTTTCTAATCATTGCCCATAAAAGACTTAAAATCAGGCAATCCTCTACCTAGAAATAATTTCTTATCTGTAAACAAAAACAAGACTCATTTAAGCGATATCAAGCTTAATGAGTCTTATGTTGTTCTTACAAATTAACGAGTGCCGTTTTGATATCCCGAAGGATTTCTATCCATCATATCCATGTTGTTCATATTCATGTTGTTATTCATACGGTTGTTCATTCGATTGTTACGGTAATTATTTACGCCCATATCATTGTCACCATTGCCAAATGGGAAAATGCGATTAACAAGACGTTCAAAACCTGTCATTGTATCCTGAATCACACTTCCACCACGTGAATTTGTTGAATAACCTTCGACTTCATTCATGAAGCTTTCATCGCTAGAAATATACACGTTTTGTACAACCTTATTTGATCTTTTAATCAAACGAGTAATTTCATCACGCACATTTTGAGGCACTTGATCTTGATTCGTACCCATATTCATGTTGTTGTTATTCATATTGCTGCTTTTCATTCCCATACCTGTACCAGTACCGTTGTAGCTATTCATGCGAGAATTTCCGGCATTTCCTTTTCCCGTCATATCGTTCATCATGTTACGGCCTGTACCACCTATGTCATTAACGACATTACGTCCTGTATTTGCTACTCCACCTACTAGGTCACGGCCAGTATCAACTACACCTCTGCCAAGATCACGACCTGCCCGGCCAATATCCCCTGCAATGCTGTTGCCACCACGATTGCCATACATATTGTTCATATCTGTCGTACCATTTAAGCCATAGCTATTTATGTTACTACGATTGTAGCTATTGGTGCGGCTAGTGTTGTTATTTTCCATTAACCTAACAGCGACATATGCATCACGATCTGTTAACACGACATGTGCTGCTCTCACCCCTGGAAGCTTAGCAACCTGAGTGCTTAATGCACTGCTAAAGCGCATCGAGCCAATATGGTGATAACCAGCATTATAACGTCCAGCTTCATTTGTAGAATAAGGGCGCATATAGTTTTGATCATTTCTTACGTTTTGTGTACGAATATTGCTCTTCGCATTCATTCCACACCCTGTCATCCCCACAACACTTGTTAATAAAGCAGCAGATAAAGATAAACGAAGAAATTTACTTACGTTCATTGTCTCATCAGCCTTTCCTATTGGTTTATGAAATCATTATTTCGTCCTTAGGATGTCTGATTATCAATGAACACATACAGGAAAACATCACCGCCTCCTCCAAATGCCCAATCAACACAGGATATGTTTAACATAGGATATTTCATATGAAAATGAAGGGAGGAATACAGAAAATGAAACGAATTCTCGTCACAGGAGGGGCTGGGTTTATTGGATCACATCTTGTTTCAAGCCTAGTCCAGTTAGGATATGAGGTTCATGTCATGGATAATTTAAGCACGGGGGCAGCTCGGATGGTCCATCCAAAGGCTATACTACATGTTCATAATATTGCTCAATTTGATACAATTGAACTCATTAAAACGATACAACCTGAAATCATTTATCATTTAGCTGCACAAGCTGATGTACAATCATCAATTTTATTTCCAACCCATGATGCAGATACAAATATTCGTGGAACTTTGCATATTTTAGAGTACTGTCGGGAACATTGTAATACAACAAAAGTTATTTTTGCTTCAACCTCTGCTGTTTATGGACAATTGCAAAAAGAGTACATCACAGAGCATGATCCTACACATCCCATTTCTTTTTATGGATTATCAAAACTAACCGCTGAAGGATATATTAAGATGTATCATGATTTTTATAATATATCTTATACAATTTTGCGCTTTGCTAACGTATATGGTCCAGGACAAACTGCAAAGGGAGAAGGTGGCGTGATCGCGATCTTCATGGAGCGCTTATCAAAATCTCTTCCACTGCTCATTCATGGTGATGGAGAGCAAACCCGTGATTTTATATACGTTGACGACGTAGTGCAAGCATTAATAGCCGCCCACGAGAGAGGTGCCTCCCAAACTTTACATGTCAGTACCGCCAAAAAAACTTCTATTAATAAACTTGCCACCTTAGCCAATAACATTCACCAGCGTTACGGTGATATTGTTCCTATACTTCATTCCTCAACAAGAGAAGGCGATATTAAGCATAGTTGTTTATGTAATACTTCCATTTGTAAACACCTGAATTGGCAGGTACAATATCCAATTGAAAAGGGGCTTGAATTAACATACGCAACAAAACTAAACCCCCAATAAACTTGGGGGCTTTATTAATTACTCAATTGTTCCTGTTAGGAAGTAATCTCCATTAATTATGGCGCGTCCCTCCGCAGAGCGTACTGATAAATAGTACTGCTCTACACCTATGCTGCTATCCGTATCTGTTATAACCTCTTTATGTTTTGCTTGACCAAAACATGTTTCTAATGTCCAATATATAATAGGTCCCTCCACAGAACCACGTCTGATCATAATTTCTAGTTCTCCTGTATCCCATTCATTAGGTCTAGTCCATTCAATAATATATTGTAGCTTAATTTTATCACCTTGGCTGATTGGGCTTAAAGTTACAGAGGTTAATACTAGCTCATTTTCTCCAATCGAGATGGGACCATGCTCATATTTCCCTGCCCCCGTCCGGTGTTGATATTTCATTTAGGATTCCCCCAATAAAAATAAAATTTGGTTAAAGCGTATTAAGCATATGAATAAAAAGCTTGCAATACTTATCTACATTAAATGCATGGCACACGTGTTGATGTGCATTTACCCTGATACAATTTCTATATTCATAATCACCAATCAATTGACTTGCCTCTTTTACAGCTGTAGCTACTTGCCCTAACGGATATACTTTACCTGTTACATTGTGAATAACTGAGGAGGAAATTCCATCAGAACTAGAAGTCATGACAGGACAAAGACAACTCATTGCCTCTAACACTGACAGCGGCCCTCCCTCAACCTTAGACGTCAGACACACCAATCCACCTGAGTCCCCAATCATAGAATAATAGTATTGCATTTCCAGATTAGGAACATTCGAGAAAATATGAAGCGAAGGATGTAGATTAAGACTATAGACCATGTTCATTAGTGCATCTCTTTCCCCTGGCATCGCTAGATTTGCATCTTCATACATCCATAACACTAAGTTGGGAAAATGATCTTTTTTTAGCATATATGCAATCAAAATAAACTCTCTCCAATTTTTATTGTCTTCCAATCTACCTACCCAAGCCATAATTGGATTGCTAGGCTTCTCTAACACATGGTAAGTAAAAGAAGAGCTGTCAAAGCAATTGTTAAAGGAAAACTTAGGAATGTTCGGATATAATTCATTGAAAATTTCAGTGATATGTGGCGTATTGGGATTCAGTAGTGCAGCTGCATGCGTATTAATGGTTGAGCTTGCATTCCTTAACTGCTCTTGTGCAATTTCCTTAGAGCCATAACCTTGGATCTCAAGAATAAATTTGCCCGTATATCCTAATTTACGGAAGCGTTCAAAGCAGTAATGATCTGTTGTTGCTACAATAAAGTCATATTTTCCTTTTTCAAGAATATTTTTAATTTCATTATCATCGTTAGAAATATAGACTGGGATATCGCCATAATTTTGAACTCCCGCTCCCCAATTGTAATACAAACACTCTGCCTTAATTCCATATCTGCGTAACCCAAGGCAACGATTTCGATTTAATGTATCTACACCTCCACTTGGAACAAAAAAAACGAATAGTACGTTCACACCTGCACCCCCAGGTCTCAATAGTCTCTTTGCATCTGCTCCTGTGTATACACAGCTAACAATTGCCCTTGATTACGGCACCTTAAATTGATTACAGTTTCATAATAATTATTTGTATTTGTAATCACCATTAATTTAAAAAATATATATCCTGTTCTGATTCCTTGGATATTAATTGGTACTCCTGATGGTAAACCGTATAATCCCTGATAAAATACTCCCCCGGGTCCCACAACCATAATTAGTGCTTCATACGTTGACATTCCTATATTCATTAGCTCTACATCTATACTTTCGATATAAGGGGCATACAGGCAGCTAGGATCCTCCACCGTTTCAATCTGAAAAATAGACATGTCGTACCTCCCTCATCAAATTCTGACATATAACATAATATGCACATAGGCGTGTAGTGTAAGGGCACATCCAACCATTATACCTACCCATTTTTAAGATCGATGCGACCAATTATCCATACCAAATCTTAAAAACTAGCATTTACTATAGTATGGAATGAGAAAGGAGTTGATTGTATGAATTGGTCTGAGCTGAAAGGTACCTACGATGCAATATTTAGCTTAGGTGAGCTTTGTCTTACTTCCATTCAATTAGAGAAAAATGGTTTACGTCCTTATGCTGGACCCATAGATTGGATGGCGTCTTATGAGTTAAAGGATGTCAATCGGTTAATCCAAAATCGCTTTAAAGGATTTATGGATCTGGAGCATCTTAGTGTGGAAAATAAGGCAAGTGATAAATTATATTTAGTGAAAGAGAACTGTTACAACATTTTTTCCAATCATGATTTTTATACGCATAAAAACTCATCAACTCATTTGGCCAGCTATCCTGAGGTTAAAGTAAAATATGATCGAAGAATTCACCGTTTTCTTGAAAAGATGATGACTAGCCATAAAATATTGTTTGTACGTGTCGGTGGGTCAATGGAGGATGTCGCTGCTTTGCAGGAAACGCTCTCTAATCTAGTTGTAAATGACTTTAGTATTTTGTTAATAAACCATGCTCCTGTAGACCAACCAACGGAAGTGGCTTGCGAATTAAATAAAGTTTGTCATTTTCATTTCCCGGAATTCGACATTTGGCGAAGTAATGATCATTGGTGGACTCAGCTATTAAGTGAAATTTATTTATTGGATGAATAAAACTAAAAAAGAGTGCTAAAGGGGACTGCCTCCAAAAGTTATCTTTTCGAGAGCAGTCCCTTGCTTTATTGCTTTGTTATGTTTAAAACTTCATGATCTGGCAATTGATAATGATCTGGTAATGAGGAAAAAATTTGATTCCATACCATGTAATCTACCTGTAATTCTGGTGTAGAAATTTGTGAGCTGAAAATTCGATTATACAAATCACAAATAACGAACGGACCCTCCATATTCTTATCTCCTCTACTATACATTTATGAGACTAGAATAGACGTTTAATAACCGATGAATCATGTTCTCCATAGACCAATGCTCTTGTGCCCATACCTTCGCATTGTTGCCTATGGCAGCTCTAAGTTCATCTTGCGCTAGTAGTAAATGTAGGTGTTGAGATAATGTAACAAAATCCTGTACCGGTGACACTAAGCCAGTTACGCCATGCTCCACCATCTCTGGCAGCCCACCTGCCGAGGAAACGCAAACTGCTAAACCTGCCATCTGCGCTTCCATAACAGAAAAAGGTTGATTATCCTGTAAACAAGAATGCACAAATATATCAGACTTCATTAGCATAGCAGGCACATCCTGTCGTTCCCCCAAAAATAACACGTCATTTTGCAAACCTAAGTTAACAACCTGCTGCTCAAGGTCCTCTCTTTTATTTCCATCACCCACAATCCAGCAAACCCAATCCTGACGTTGTGCCTTTAATAAACCTAATGCTGAAATTAATACATCAATTCCTTTCACAAACACAAGACGTGCAGGGCAGATGATTACCTTTTTGCCAACCGGCTTTTGTATCTCACAAGGAAGTGAGGCTTCATTCCAAAATTTTTGTTGGTCTAACCCATACTGGAATACTTGAACTCTTTCTTCTGGAACATGAAGCTCATGAACAAGCTTATTTTTTTGCCATTGATTAGCCGTAATGACCGGATATGCGGATAACGAAGCATAATACTCAAGACTAGGGAAATATTTCCACGCATCACTTTGCTGGTTAATCCCTAATTCAGGATTTAAATTAAAATGATTATGGAATTCCTGAGTAACTGAACCATGAAAATGTGATAGTAATGGCTTATTTTTGGGTTTCACTCTTGCAAGTGATCTAGCTGAAAAAATGTCCTGTGCATGAATAACGTCATACTCATCAAGTCCAAAATAAGCAGCAGATAGCTCCAGCATATAGCGATCACGTTCATAAAAATCAATAAAAGGATCTACACTAATTTTTGAGCTTACATTTGCTCCCAGCTTCGCTTCTAACATGGGCTTTAAATGCTCTTTTGATAACTCTTTTTTATTGTAGATAATAAACTTTGAATAATCCGAACTATTTCCTAATATGTCCACCTCATGCCCCATCGCCTCGAGATAGTGCTTAATATCATTCATGAATTTCCATACTCCACCAACGTGAGGAATCAACCAATAGGTCGCCATTAAAATTTTTATAAGGATTCCCTCCCATCCTGCGACTCCTTAGCAATTTAATGTTAATAGTTTGATGTGCTAATTAGCCTTAGTAGCGCCTCACGATTGTTTTGCTGTAAAAAATTCAATTCCCTTAAAACCTCTGCATTATGCACTAGCGTTCCCATTTCATGATGCCAACGATACCCTGTGAGCGGTTCATCTAAAAATGGCATATGAAAGCCCGCTAATAAGACCCGATACCAAAAATCTAAATCTTGCGTATATTTTAAGCCTTCATTAAATAAACCAATTTGATTAAAGACATCCCTCGTAAACATCACCGTACAACCATTCACTGGATTCGCCTGTAAGAAAATAGAGTAAAATTGAGCTACGGAATAGTTTGGTGAAACGTTATATTGTGTAATGTGTCCTTCGGAATTTAAATAATGGAAATTAGTATGGGAAATATGTGCATGTTGCTCTATCATAAATCGAACTTGATGCTCTATTTTATCTCTATAAAATAAATCATCAGAGCTTAGCCAAGCGATATATTGACCTGAAGAAAATTGAATGCCGTGATTAAGGGCTGAGGCAGTGCCTCCATTGGCTTTCCCAAGATAATGAATATACGGCAAATAGGGCTGGATTAAATGCTGATTTCTCGTGGAGCCATCATCTACAACAATAATCTCAACGGGACTATAGGATTGATTTAGTACACTTTCAATCGCTATATTCACATAGGCGCAATTATAAAACGGAATAACCACACTTACTGTTGGATTCATTTTACCCCTCCTCGTGTTCTGAAATCATCAATAATATCCTGTAAAGACTGTGCTAACGGGATACGCGGCGTCCAGCCTAAGTTACGAATAAAGGATGGCTGCGGGAAATTTTGAACCGCTTTAGTTCCCTCTTTATTTCCCCAAAAGATAGGAATCTGATAATCGGTCATCCCCAGCATTAACTTAGCAATTTCCTCTAAGGTTCGCGTTTTTCCTGAGCTGACCCCATATTCTTCCCCACTTTTTCCATGTAACAGTAAAAATGCATATCCAGCCACTGCATCACGCACATCTAAAAAGTCACGTTCATCCCCGCGGGAGGAAATTTGAAAGGGCGGTACCTCTATGCCTTGCTCATAAGACACAATATATTTTCCTAGTAAGGAGCAAAAACCTGTTGAGGGGCCAGGCCCAATTAAATTGCTTGGCTCTACCACAACTACATCTTGCTGGAACCAACGGTGCCAACACAACACTGCCATCTTTTGCAAGCCTTTACTAAGTCCATACGGATGAGCAGATTGATGAATACGACTTAAATCTCCCGAAAGCGACGAGCCAGCCACTAACACTCGACTTTCAGGAATCGATCTTAACGCATCCAGCAGATGGAACGTATATTGCACATTGGTCTGCATATAAATAAGCGGATTATCCCATGACTCTGGTACAGAATTTTTACCACCTAGATGTAATACATATCTAGGTTTTATTTCTTTCATTAAAGCACGTAGACCTTCAAGATCTCCAAGATCACAAAAAATATAATGAATATTGGATTGGATATTTTGGGGGATACCCGTCGTATTTATAGGCTTGCGAACTAGTGCAAATACCTGCATACCTAGCTCACCCGCAAAATAGTTACACGCATGACCTCCGGTAAAACCGGAGGCCCCTGTAATTAATATCGTTTTGCTGCTAAGGAAGTTTTGCGCATCCATGCCTCCAACTCCTTTAGCATTTCGAAATACGATGGTGTGTCATGGCTCCAATCTGTGCGTGTTGAGACAAGTGTACGGTCAAGAATAGGTGTATCACTTGGTGTAATCGTAACATGGCCTCGTTGCCATATTTTTTGAAACAAAACTAACAAATCATGCTTACTGATAGGAATTGGATGACAAAGATGAATAAGTCCGGACAAGGAGGAGCTTAGTAATTGATCGATGACTTTCGCTAGCTCTAGTGTCGTGACGCCATTCCATAATACGTTGCGATAGCCAGACACCTCACCTGTAGCATTCATAAACCAATGCATTAACCCTATCCCATTATTTTTAAGCTCAGGTCCAATAATTGAAGTACGAATGGTAAGATGTCCTCGTTGCTTCACTTCCCCTAAAGCCTTTGTTTTAGCATAGACACTTATACCATCAGGTTCATCCAGCTCTGTGTAGCTTCCTTTTGTTCCTTCAAATACACAATCAGAGCTAATATGGATAAGGCGTGCCCGAATTCGATCCGCAAGCTTTTCTACATAATGTGGAAAGAGTCCATTAATATAATAGGCTTCATGAATATTCATAGCCGCAAACTGGTTCAGAATCCCAATTGCATTGATGATAACATCCGGTCTAACGGCATCAATTACTTTTTCCGTTGCCACAGCATCAGCTACATCTAAAAACAAGCCGTGCGAATCGTCTTCATTCCGGGTTGTATAATAACAAGTATGACGGCCTTGCTGCTGAAAATATTGCACCAGCATATGACCTGCCATACCTCCCCCACCCAGAATTAACAGTTTCATAATAAGAACCCCCCACGTCGGAGAATATCTTTAATTTCTGATTTATTCATTAAGTTCTGATGGGAGCTAAAGCTAGTGAAGGTTACTTTTTGATGATTTTGATAATGCTCTTTAAGATTAGGAATATCAATCGTTGGTAAAATGACTAAATAATGATCATCATAAACAACGGTTGTGATACTTTCGTAATCACTCATCAATATTTCATGTATTTTTTCCCCTGGACGAATGCCACGCTCCACGATATTTACATTTTCAACTGCTGAATCCTCAATTAACACCTCTGCCAAATCTACGATTTTGCACGTTGGCATCATCATGACAAAGATTTCTCCCCCTATACTTTCAATCGCTGCCTTAAATAATAAGGAGATTGCATCGTGTAAAGTAAGGAAAAAGCGTGTCATGTTGTAATCCGTAATGGAAACTTCCCCTTTTTTACGAATCTGATCGCGGAATAAATGAACAACACTTCCATTCGTACCAAGCACATTCCCCCCACGAACAGTCACAAAGGAGGTTTTACTGCCTAACAAATTAGCATATACAATTAGTTTTTCGCCAATCGCCTTTGTCATGCCATAAAAATTGGATGGATTTGCTGCTTTATCAGTAGAAATATAAATGACCTTTTTAACGTTATTTTCAATTGCAGCCTCAATAACGTGTTGCGTGCCAATTACGTTTGTTTTTAACGCTTCATAAGGCTGATCCTCGCACACAGGCACATGCTTAAGTGCAGCCAAATGAAATACATAGTCCACGCCTTGGCACGCTACTGTTAATGCCTCTTTATCACGAATGTCACCAATGCAGAAGCTTAATCTAGCATCCTCAAACTGGCGACTCATTGCGACTTGAGTTGATTCATTACGCGAATAAATAATGATCTTCTTTGGGTTGAAAGGTAGTAATTGTGTTACTAATTCATGTCCCCATGAACCCGTTCCCCCGGTTACTAATATTACTTTATTTTCAAACATGCCGTTTCCCTCCAAGCAAAAATTTGACAACCGTCTCTGATACATTTGCAGTAAGGTATCCTGTGGGTACTTCCCAATTTTTGTCCATTTTGCTCATCACTAAGCAAGCTCTTGCAATACTAGCTGCATCTATACCAGATACGATGTTACTGCCACAATCTACCGTCTCCGGTCGTTCTGTTGTATTACGAATTGTCACTGTAGGCACATGCATAATGCAGCATTCTTCCTGAACAGTACCGCTATCGCTTAATGTCATTTCGGCATGACGTTCTAGCTTCACAAAGTCAAAAAAGCCAAATGGTTCATAAAATTCAACAAGTGGATGCATCTGGAGCTGTTCATGGTCAGCAAGTTTGGAGCGAGTGCGAGGATGTATGCTGCAAATGAGTCTACGACCACTTTGTTCTGCTACCAGGTTAAGTCCCTTCATGATTTCTGCTAAGGAATGTGGATGATCTACATTTTCTGAGCGATGTACAGTAACAAGATAATAAGAACGTTCCTCTAACCCAAGCTGCTCCAAAATCATCCGGCTTGTAATTTGCTCCTCATAAAACTGCATAACCTCATAAATTGGATTTCCTGTTAGTACAATCCGAGAAGAATGAATTCCCTCCGCCTCTAAATGCTTTTTGCTTTGTGATGTATATGGCATATTTATAGAAGAAATTGCATCAATAATTTTCCGGTTTTTTTCCTCAGGTACATTTAAGTCGAAGCAACGATTCCCCGCTTCCATATGAACAACCTCAATCCCCATCCGTTCAGCCAAAATAGCACAAAGTGCACTATTGGTATCGCCCAACAGAAGAATACGATCAGGCTGCTCCTTCCACAAAATTTGTTCCATTTGGGTAAACATCGCAGCAATTTGCCCCCCAAATGAAGCTTGCTTATCTTGCAGCACATAATCAGGTGATCTTACCCCAAGCTCCTTGAAAAAAATATCGCTTAAGCTCTCCGTAAAATTCTGACCTGTATGCACAAGCACATGCCCATCCGCGTATTGATCCAGTAAAGGAATAATACGACTTAATCGAATGATTTCAGGACGTGTGCCCAGTATTGTCATGATTTTCACGTTCTCACTCCCCATTTCTAACCGCGATGTCTCATCTATTTTTTTCTTTTTTTGGAGCGACGCTTCGATATAACCTTCTTAGTTCTTTTAATGTTTGGCTTTATTTTTTTAATCTTGCGACTGCTTCGGTTTAGGCTTCGGTTTAGGCTTTTTCTTCCTTTCCCCTTAAGTTTTCTTCCTTTTTTTGAGATTTTTCTACGAGTTATTTTTGACTTTTTAGTACGAACTGAGCTTGGTGAGGATCTTCGACGAGTTATAGTTTTGGTTGCTTCTGTTACAACAGAGGTAGGTGGTGAGATCGGTGTGCCTATATTGTTAATTTTTTCCTGATTTAAGTGAATCGCTTCGCCACTTAGATTTGAAATTGTCGCAACTAAAGCGTGTAATTGATGTTCATAATTTTGTGGGCCAAAAATAAGATTTACCTTTTCTTGGTTACTTTTTCCGATTTCCTTTGCCATATTAGGTGCTTCAACTAAGCTTGATATTTTAGCCTGTAGCTGCTTTTTATCTCCAACTCCAACCAAGTATTCACTAGAGCTGGTATTTTCTAAAATTTCACGTAATCCCCCTGCTGCATAGCTCACGACAGGTTTACCCACAATCATAGCTTCCATCGCCGTCATCCCAAAGCCCTCACTTAACAAGCTAGGTACAACGACAATATCCATGCCGCAATAGGCTGTTTCGATGGCGTCTTCATAATCAATAAAAATAAATTTCCCAACACATTCCGCTTCTCTAATTTTCCGTTTTAGTTGACGATAAAATTTCCGATCTAGTTCGCCACCAATAACTATAAATTTTAGGTTTTTATATTTTCTGTTCAATTCTATTGCAGCTTCAATAAAATGCTCTGGACCTTTCTGTGCAATTAAAAAGGAAGAAACATAACCAATGACCGTCTGGCCCTCTTTAATTCCCCATTCTTTTCGTTTGGTAATTCGAGCAGTGTCCCATCGTTCAGGATGATATTCGTATTGCTCCCAAGAGGGGTATAACAAGCTTACTTTGGATGGTGCTGTCCCCATTCGATATGGAGACAACACCGCTTCCGAAATCCCTACAATATGATCGCTATATTTCTGTACTAAGCCTACTGTTAAATGACGAAATGCTTGCTCTGGCACGGTCTCCGTAATATGCCATATGACAGGGATACCGAGGTGCTTCGCCATCATAGCAGGCACAACATTAACACACGTATTCACAAATACATAGTCACAGTTTTCCTCTTGCAAAAACGATAATATTGCTTTGCCATCAAAACTATAAGCAAGCATTTCCGCCTTCGCCTGTAAGCCTTCGAATGGCGCACACATTTCGTATAATAATGGGTTATAGAGCTGTTTTGTGCGTATTCCAGAGGCTCTCGCCATCTGTGCAAGCTTTCCCTCCAGCGGAACAACCAGCACACATTCGAAATAGGCATTTAGTTTTCTAGCAAGAAATAATAGCAGTTTTTCTGCACCTGTCATATTTCTTGCGTTACATACATGGGAGAACAAGATCATCTTTTTCCTATCTGACATGAACATTCACCTGCACTCTCATTTAGCCAAATATAGCCCGAAGCATTTCATCTATGCGATGTGCATACGTATGCTCGTTATAAGTTCTTTCCAATGCACGAAGTGCAATTTCTCTTCGCTCATTTTCGTGTGCCAAATAAAAATTAACCTTATCCATCAGTTCCTCTGGAGAACTAAAGGTTTCAATCTCTTGCCCTGGAGTATAAAATTGTGCTAAATCATCTCTGGCATCTACAAGCTGCAGTGTACCACAAGCCGCGATCTCAAATGTTCTCGGGTTAGGCGATACGCCAACAATGCCGAGACCATTTTGGTTAACAGACTCATCAAAAGGAGAACGGTGTAAATTAAGCACAATTTTACTTCCACTATAGGCTTCGGATGTCTCTTCTGGTCCCATCCACTTGCCGATTTCAATTTGATTTGGATATTGAGAAAACTCAGGCAGACGATCCCACCAAATTCCGTTAATGTGAGTTCCCTTTTCCATCAGACTACCAATAACAGGTTGTAAAAAGCTGATACGATTCCAATACGCAGAACCAATAAAGCTAACGTTGCGGCGAACCGCAGATTGTGAAATGGTAGGGTGGAAATGAGCATTGTAGGCGGCAAAGGGTAGGTAATGAACTTGACTGGCGCCTTGTGAGCGATAGAGCTCAACGCAATTGCGTTCTAATGTAAAGATGTGATCAAAATGAACGGCCATGCCTAAGGTAACATCTGTATAATAAGGATCGTCTGTTAACCAAACTGCTGTGCGAATTCCTAAGGCCCGAATTCCATCTACTTGATCAAGTGGAAGCCCCATTCCATCTAGAGCAATGACTACATCAGGACGTGTGGAGCTTGCTAATTCTAAGAGAGGGGCACTAGGATCAACGACAGTCACTTCAGCTACCATAGAATGAAGTGTAGCTATGATTGCCTCATCGATTGGGGAATATGGAAATCCCTTACCTGAATTAATGTAAAGCACTTTAACTGGACGAACGGGAAACACTTCTCTTGGTCTGCTTATAATTTCATTAGCACGCCCTCTTAAATATCCCTCTTCAAAACCATCCTGCAATCCTTTGTCAAATCCAGTACGTCTTGGATCATTAATCCCATAACTTACATAAGGATTCATTATAGGATTCGCTTGTTGATTCAACATATTGTCACTCCTCATCCTGTTGTTATTTCCTATAGTGCAATACTCAGCAGAGAAGAAACTCTGCTCACATATGTGTGATTTTGATATGTCGTCCATAAAGAACGCCATGCCATTTCTACTCGTTCATTCTCATGCTCCAAATAATAGGTAATTTTGCTTTGTAGCTCTTCTACACTTCCAAAAGTGCCAATATCGTATTCTGGTGTATAATACTTACTTAGATCTCCACGTACATCTGTAAGTTGACATGTGCCACAAGCATTAATTTCGTAAGTCCTAGGATTAATTGAACCGCCTTGCCATTCCATTACGTTATGATTGTCTTGCCCAAAGGCAGTAGGGCGATGAAGGTTAATGACAATTTTAGCTCCATTATAGTAACGAACAGTTTCCTCTACTGGAATCCAGCCATGTGAAACAAATTTAGCTAGTTCACTCCCCTCCTGAAGTCGATCCCAATGTCCTCCTGCAATGAATACCTTCTTATCCTGCAAAAAAGGAGCTAAGGACTGGAACAGCTCAATACGATTCCAAAATGCATTGCCAATAAAACAAACGTCATACTGATAACCCGAAGCAACTTCAACAGGTTTAAACATGTTAGGATTTACGCCAAGCGGCAAGTAGTGAACCCTTTTACAGCCAAGCCGCTTATATTGCTCCACACATTGCTCTTCATGTGTGAACACAAGATCATAATGTAAGCTTAGGCCAGAGGTATACTCGGAGAAATAAGGATCATCCACAAACCAAACTGCGGTTAATATCCCCATCGCTCTAAGCTGGTCGATTTGTGCAGTATGATCTGCCGGGAAAACGTGTAAGGCGTTCATCACTAGCACTAAATCAGGTCGATGATTAATTGCGTCCATAAGCATAGACTCAGGTGAGGTCACAATACATTCACTTACGATCGTGTGTAGTGCTTGATGAATGCCTCCATCAATGGCTTCAAAGCCCTGAGTAACATATAAGATGCGAGCTTTACGTTTCGTAAATGACGGCCTAGAGATGCGTTGCAGTATTGCCTGACATCCTCCAATACGATATCCCTGCTGATATCCCCCCAGATAATCACGATCAGAATGAAGCTCCAGCTCCGTTACATTCTCCAAGGTCATTCATCCTTTTCTTCTGTGAATTTTCTAGGTCTATCCATTCCAAATGGATTTCTATATAAATATATGCTTGCGGTACACGTGCATCATGGACGACTACCCTATAGGTTCATAAATTGGCTAATGCCTGTGGTGGAGGGAATGAAGCTCTCCGAGGGGAATGTATTTGAATTTTTGAAGCATCGTTCCGTTTTGCAGGAAGTTCCCATCGCGCTTAAAAGTGGATTTCATTGAATATCTGTAATGGGAGAAATCCACTTTTTAAATGCGACCGCTCCGCTTGTCCACTTTCCTCCAAAACTCTCACTGTAGTGTTTCAATGTCGACTCAAATACATTAAATTCGGAGTGCTTCATTCTACATTGCGCATAAAAAAGAAGTGGCTTGTGGGTTTGTTTTCCCACAAGCTTGATTTAGCTATGAAGCGGTGTTCCGTTTTTGAAGGAAGTTCCCATCGCGCTTAAAAGTGGATTTCATTGATTGTATGTAATGGGAGAAATCCACTTTTTAAATGCGATCGCTCCGCTTGTCCACTTTCCTCCAAAACTCTCACTGTAGTGTTTCAATGTCGACTCAAATACATTAAATTCGGAGTGCTTCATTCTACATTGCG
>NZ_JAGGKG010000007.1 GCF_017873435.1 Paenibacillus turicensis
AAACTAAATAACCAGTCGCCAGTGAATTACCGGCGTCTGGCTGCTTAAACTTGTAAGGTGTTTTGATCCCTGTCTCACATAAAGGGGTCAGTCCCCAGTGATCCAGATGGTTTTATTATCGTTAACTTTAATATTGAATCGATACGAGATGGCAATCTAAAGGAACCACATTTGCAATATATTCATGCACCGATGATGAATCAGACAGTGGGAGAAGGGGCAAACAAGGAGAAATATCTAAATCAATGGTTAATGGAAGGCTTCCAAAATAAAATAGTAGATGCATATGGGAACCATTTTAACTTAATTGATGGCGATACTGTTTTCTATCATGGCAATAAATCAAGTCGGGATGATTTTGGTTCGTATATTACTCACTAATTTAATATTATACGATAACTAACTAATTTCAACTGAAACTTAACTTATAAGTAACTTTTTAAATCGTTATCACTCCTAATTATCCCTTAACGAATTAGAATTGTGTCCTAGTAGACCATCTAATTTAGAAGCTCCTTATTTAAAATTTTAAAAGGTCGAACGCAGAGTACAAAGTACTAGCAATCGATCT
Organism: Paenibacillus turicensis; assembly: GCF_017873435.1. GTDB lineage: Bacteria > Bacillota > Bacilli > Paenibacillales > Paenibacillaceae > Fontibacillus > Fontibacillus turicensis. Next base: position 572 of record NZ_JAGGKG010000007.1, read on the forward strand.
TTTTTTGTGCAAAGTTAGAACAATTTTATGAAATTAATAAAGACTTACAAATTTCGACAAAGTTAACACTTTAAATATGATAATATTTTCCTATATATGGTTCAAAAGTATGATACAGAGAATAGGAGAGAATAAAATGAAAAAACGTAGTTTGTCAGCTATTATCGTAGCTTCTTTACTCTTAAGTAGTACAGCTATACCTATCGCATTGGCTGAATCAGTTACAGATCAACAAGAGACCACTGAAGCAAGTGAGAGTGTTAAAACGCAAGAATCTAAAACGCTAGAGTCTCCCTTTACAGATATTCAAGGCCACTGGGCAGAAGTAAATATTAAACAGGCTTTTACACAAGGATACATAAGTGCTTCAGCAAATGGGAAATTCAATCCCAATCAGTTTGTGACACGCGCTGAATTTTTGAAAATGTTGATTGTAGCGCAGAACATAACGGTGGAGTCCCTTAATCAAGGCGAAGCGTGGTATAAGCCTTATATTACGGCAGGTGAAAATAAAGGGATTTATAAATCAGGAGAATATAAGGCTGAGCAATGGACAAGCCCGATTACTCGTCAAGAAATGGCTAGAATGGCGGTTAGAGCAATTGGCGCTGAGGACAAAGATAACGATGAGATGTATGTTGCAGTCCAAAAAGGGCTAATTAGTGGAACTGGTGATGGTAAGCTAAGTCCAGAAGGAAAAACAACCCGTGCCCAAGCGATTACAATTATAGAGCGGGTGTTGAAGATTAATGAAGGAGAAAAACTCCCTGTTGATGATAAAGCCTTATCAGCAGCAGAGCAACATAAAAATGCACCAAAAGACCCATGGGGTAGGGCGATCAGAACAACTAATTTGCCTAAAAACTATAAGGATTTCCCGTATATATTAGCCGATGCACCTAATGAGTTGTATGACTTAAAGCATGAGTCTGCCTTTCCTGAGAAATTTAAAACTCCAGTTCAATTTTTTGAATCAGATGGCTTCAATAAAGCTGGTATTGATGGACTTGTAGAGTATGTAGAACAATATGTAAATCAAATTGTAAATGTAGACTATACAACATTGAATCAGGCTTGGGCTGATAAGTTAATTGCTGTCATGAATACCACAAATAATGCAAGAGCTGTAAAAGAAGAGGTTGCCGAATATATTAAGAATGCCAAAGCGAATAAGGTAAAAATACAGGGAACTGTAAAAGCTGAGCCTTCGATTATTTTTATAGATGGATCTACTTATATGCGGATATATTTTACTTTTAAAGTTACTGATTTCAAGAATACAAACAAAGCAATTTTTTATGATTCAACCAAGATTAATATCAAAAAAAATATAGAGTATGTTGGATACTCTAACATTGCACTCTCCACACCTGCTTTTGGTGTTGCCGAAGGCGATTATTCTTATACTGTTGTATCGCTTTTTGCATCTTTGTTCGAAGAAGCAACATATCGACCTAGATAAAAAAAGTTAAAGGCTTATCTTTTAAGGAGAAGCTTATGAAAATAAAAAGGTATTCATTTTATATATTAATAGTATTTATTATAGTGCTACTAGCTAGTCAACTTTTTAGTGTGGAAGTGAAGGCAGCAAAGGCAGAAATTGATTTTGAAAGTGGAACAGGAGATTTAATTATCAAGGTTGATTCACATAAGGCATCAACTGGAATTAGATTTCGTACAGTAGATTGGATGGTTACTACTACATCATCTTGTAAGGGGAATAATTGTGTTCCTAAAAACTATAAAATGATTGGTTATCAATCGAAGGGAACTTTAAGTACGATCCCAAAAAATCCTGACCCAGGTAGCACATTTAAAACAGTATTCAGACTTGAAGCTAAAGATGTTTATGATGTATTTAAAGATTTTAAAAATGAAGATCGAACCAGCGGCTATTTTTATTTTAATGGCTATCTTGAATCCTATGATGCTAAAACAGGGAAAACAAGAAAAGGACCTTTTAAAACATTAGAAGGAATTCGAGAATCTGAAGGATGGCAACATAAGGGTGATTTCAGAAATTATTTTGATATAAAGGTTCCAGATTCTCCACACCCACTGACCATTATTACTCAGGTTTTAGATGGAAGTGGAAAAATAATAAAAAAAGACATTGTGAAAGAAGAGAAGCATAAATTATTTGTTGAAATTAATTATACTGTGGATGCAACTAAAGACTATAAGGGGCAAGTGGCAAAATTACTTCAATCTTCATTTATTCCTAAGTCAAAACTTGGAAAAGATAAAATTATAGTTAAAAAAGACGACGATAGAAATTGGAAATTTACGATTCCCCCAGGTGGAGCTGATTTAGTTATCACCTATTTATTAGAAGGCTCCTCATTACCACCGGAAGGCAAGTGTCAAATCCAAATTCATTCCCCTTCCAAAGGACAAACCATGACTGACCAGGTCATGGACCCTTCTGTTAGTGGGAAGCTTAGAGCGGATATGCGAGGGAATGAACGATTTAATGTTCTTATGGGAATTCCCACGTCTGAGGATTTGTATGCAAATGTGCTTGCTAATGAATATTTGTTTAAACAACAGTGGGCAAACATGAGAGGGAATGTCACGTATGATGTGGATGTTATAAAAACATTTAATAAAGTGTGGACGATAGAAGGAGAAGAAGCTACTGACACAGACCCTGGAACACCAGATATACCTATGAGAGTCCCTGAACCTGTAAAAGAAACGATTACAGTAACAAGGGATTATGCTTATTGGCAAATTGATAATCTAGAAGTATACGGGATAAATAATGCGTTTCTATCAAATTATGCTTTAGGTGGGATGGGTGGAAGTGTAACACTAAATCCTTATGGGTATTACCCACCAAGATTAGCTTCAATGCATAGTGACGATGTAGAAGACCATGTCATTCCGTCAGCCTGTGATGAAATCGACTTAGGAGAAGAGGACATAGGCGGAGAAGGAGAAACTTCAGAACCTTCCTTACCCGACTATATGTCAGAATTTAAAGCAGAAGCCGAAGCGTCGATTAAAGAAAATACAGTCAAAAATGATTACGTTAATTTTAATGGTGATTTACTTATGGATGATGAGGAAACTGAAACTACAGGACCTACACCAAGTTCAATCCCAAGACCGTCTGTCATAGATCAAGATGTGCTTTATGAAGATCAACTTACTATTAGTTACACGCTGACTAATAAAGCAAATCAACCGACAACAGGCGAAATTAATTACGAGTTGTTACCAGATAATGTAGGGGGAGGGGAAGATAAAACTTTTCCAATTCCAAATGTAAATCCAGTGACAGTGCATACGCCAGTTGTCAATTATTCAGCGGTTTCTGATGATCAACGTCATAATCAGAAAAGTAGTCCAAATTTAAAGCGCTCAGCTTTAATTTTAGAACGACCGTTTGTGGTAAGAATCCCAACCTCAGGGCAACATCTACCCGAAAGTAGTTATCCTGGTTATGGGAATCGTGATTACGAAAAATATTTCAGAACAAAGCAGGTTAAATTTCCCTTTGATGTGTATGATGCAACCCAAACTAACTTTTATCCTAAAAATACATGGATTGATATTCCAGTCGAGCAGCTTGAAACCACCTTTTTCTTACCTGTATGGGTAGATGAAGGAGATTATCAGGTTTACTTCCGAAATATTGCAGAAAATGCACCGGATGATTTACCTTATCAATATGATGCTAACCTTGATTTATACAACCATGTTGCGGCAGATGAGGTGGCGGTTGAGGTCATTGGGCGACTATATGATTTTCACATTACAGATGTTGCTGATTATAATTGGGAGCGTGTATTCCGAGTCGCAGAAGGAAGTAATCAACCCACAGGGGTATCCTATTGGATTGGTGATAAAAATATAGACGGTGCACCTAGAGGAAATAGTAGCCCTTACATGTTGTCCATTTATCCTGGTAGTCACCCATTACAAGGGTATAAAAATGCAGTCATTAAAACGGGGTATCACTTTAAATTTGATCTGAAAACAAAAGGAAATATGTTTGGACAACAGGATGGAATTCGGATCACACCACAATTTCGCTATGTGAGCAAAACAGGGAAGGACTATGGTGAGGTAGATTTATATTATAGAACGGATGACAATCCTTTTGTAAAAATAGGCTCCAAGCAAGATGTTGTGCAAAGATATACGATTTTAAATGAACGACTTAGAAATGTTCCTGTGCAAGAATTAATAGATAGTGCTAGATATGAATATCAATATGAAACTGAAATTAAGCAGGGAGGTAAAGCAACAGGGTTAACACAAGAAGCCTATATTGAAAATTTTATTAATAAACAAAGCAAACAAAAAACACCAATTGGAAGCTATAGCTTGTTGTTATTACCAAGACAGCTTGGAACGATGATGGGTCCTAAAGATTGGTATTTGAATTTACCGATGCCTGCCTCTGTTAATCAGATGAGAGCCAATGTTGCTGTGCAGCGATGGTATGGGGAATATAGCTTACCTACTGCTCCGTATATTGTAACAAAGGGAACTAATCTTGGACGTTACGGGACTTTAGATGATAAATCAACGGTTTTTTTGCAAAACAGTGAGCCAGATGGTTTTATTATCGTTAACTTTAATATTGAATCCATTCGTGACGGCAATCTAAAGGAACCACATTTGCAATATATTCATGCACCGATGATGAATCAGACAGTGGGAGAAGGGGCAAACAAAGAGAAATATCTAAATCAATGGTTAATGGAAGGCTTCCAAAATAAAATTGTAGATGCATATGGAAACCATTTCAACTTAATTGAGGGCGATACTGTTTTCTATCATGGTAATAAATCAAGTCGGGATGATTTTGGTTCGTATATCACCCATTGATTTAGTTCAATAATATTGCAAAAAGAATCGACTTCACATCATTTAAAAATCTCAGTAAATCACATATAAATAGCACATTAAAATAACCCTTAGCGACTCAAACCGTCTATTTCATTAGATTAGTTGATCGTTAAGGGTTACTTTTTCATCTATTCTTTAAAATAAACTCGTCCACATTTGTGATAATATAAAAATAACATGTATTTTGTTCAGGATTTATTTAAGGAAAGGAATCACCATAATGTATCTAAAGCTCAACGAAAGTGAATTTTCATTGACTGCTGAGGGAACGACGATTCAGTTGTTTGCTAAAGAGTTTGCACTGTTACAATTTCTTTTCCTTAATCAAGGACAGGCTTTTAGCCGGGAGCAATTGTTAGATAAAGTATGGCAAGGAGAACATCCGACAGATCGAACAGTGGATGATCATATTTATCGATTGCGGAAAAAATTGAATCCTTTGTCTGGAGTAGAAATTGTAACGATTCGTAGCTTTGGCTATTCCTTACGTGTTCATAGATTACATAACGAACAAAATTTCAAGCCTACTTTGCAAGATTCTGAGTTAAATGCAGCGATGCGGGATGTTTTTGTGAAATATCATCAGTATGGTCAAGGAAAATCGATGTTAGCGCTCGCGGATCAACAGGACTTATTAGGATATGAGGTTGATAAATTTTATGCTGTATATATTCACTTTGTACAGGGTGATTTGCAGTGGTTATTGTATTCTAAGGATGTCGCAACTGAAGAGCGATTGTATTGGTTATTGTTAAATTATATGTACCTAAGTGAACCCGAGAAAGCACTTTATTATTGTGAGCTTGCCTTGAAAAAGAATGTATTATTGCCTTCCCAACATTTGGAGCTGGAGATCTTAAACATTATTGATTTGTATGCACTAACAGGGAAGAAAGATCAAGCGTTAAAACGACTTGAACTTACATACAGCTATTGTGAGCAACCTGAGATGAGCAACTTTTATTTATCGACTGCAATTACTGAAATGTATGTACATTTATTATTTGAACATCCAAATGAGCTAAGATTGAGCCAACTAGCAGAAGAGATTGAGCACCTTTTATTAGAAAAACCATACTTACGAGAAACAGGCAGTTTTCAGGTGATTAAAGGGTTGAGCTTATTCAAGCAAAAGCAATGGGAAACAGGAGAGTTATTGGTTGATAAAGGGTTACAGATTATGGAGCTTTCAGGTTTTGTTCCTTTATATTACTTTGCATTATATCGTGTATATCACTACACAATGAGATTTTCAGTGAAAGGCAACCTACAAAAGAAGTATATTGGACTATATGAAGCCGCAAAGCATAAGAGGGACTACACTGCGCTCTTACCCCAACTTGAACATAAAATACACAAGATGCTGGTAACCCTCTGATATTACTCTGACAATCCATAAGTACACTTCATACGATAGAAATTTTAGTGTCGTAATGGAGGAGAAGAAATGGATGAAAAGAGAGGATACAAAAATAGAGGTTTATTAAACAATCAAACCTTTAGAAAAGTTTTTATTGTGTACATGCTTACTACCTTTGGGGATTGGTTTGATGCTTTAGCGATTCAGGTTGTTGTAGGTTATCGCTGGGGAGTAAGCCCCTTAATGCTAGCGTTGATTCCAATTGCAATAGCACTGCCTGGAGTTTTGCTTAGTTCTGTAGCTGGTGTTGTTGCTGATCGACTTTCTCAAGTGAAAATAATGCGGGTTTGTAATCTGCTAACTGCGGTATTATCCTTAACCATATTTTTAGCACCTAATATGATTTGGCTGCTTTGCTTCATAGCTGTTCGTGCCGCTGTCTCAACGATTTACGTTCCTGCACAACAAGCACTTACGAGAGTAATTGTAAGAGAGAATCAAATATTAAAGGCTACCTCCTTTAATGGTCTAGTCAATCAAGGTTCAAAGATTGCAGGGCCCTTGCTTGGTGGGTTTGCCCTACTTTTATTTAGTCCAGAGTGGTGTATTTTGTTTAATGCCTGTGTAAGATTTGTTTGCTTTTTGATGTTATTTTTAGTAAAAGACAAGCAGGTTAATGAAACAAACGCACATATAGAAACTAGAACAAGAGCTGAAGCAGAGCAAGAAGTATATTCACAATTAGATCCACAAGTAAACCCTCAAGCATATCCAGAGGTACAACTAAGTGATCATAGTGATGCCTTGGTTGAACCAAAAAGCTCTTTTCGGTTAATGTGGCGGGAAGGTTGGACATTCATATTTGGCAATAAATTATTAAGAAATACACTTTTATTTGGGTTCATAGGCACAATTACGATCCAGATGATTGATTACCAGTTTACAAGCTTATTTCGTACAATTGCACCATCACAAGAGTCATTTTTAGGCTGGATGATAGCTGCTTCAGGACTAGGTGCTATAGGTAGTATCTTGATGATGAATAAAATGAATAAGATGAATACGGCGCTAAATTATGGCTGGCGATTAGGAACGGGATATATTTTAATTGGCATTTCAATAGTAGGTTTAGGTATGCTGAATGTAGGACAATCTTTATTATTTATTTTGTTATTAGGTCTAGTGTTGGGAATAGGAAATGGGATATTTTTTATTACATTTAGCTATTGCCTACAGAAGGAAACCCATTCCAAGATGATTGGTCGTGTATTTGGGATTCAAAGTACTTTACTAAGTATGGTTATGTTATTAGCACCTTTATTAGGTGGGGTTTTAGTTCAGCTTAAAGGAGCACAAGACATATTTGTGGCGTTAGGATTACTTATTTTATGTATTGGACTGCTAGGTGTCGTATTCAATACAATGATTTGGCCTCACCATCTACAGAGGGAGCATAGCAATGAAAACAATCAAGTCAAGGAGTATAGCACCTAAATTTATTTATATGTATGCTTGTCATGAAACGGAGCAGGAATTATGTAGTATGGAATTAGAAAGCTTGCTAGGAATTGAGTTAGGTATGAATAAGGATTCTAGTGGAAATCGTTCCTATATTTTGTCTGATATCAACCTTGAGGATAACCGTAGTCCTTTTATTACGGCAAAAATGGAAATCTTGTATGAAACCTCTTCATTAGAGGAACTGTTGAATGTGATCCAGACGTTGGAGTTTGCGAAGCATGAGACCTTTAAGGTTCATTATTTGAAGCAAGGTGAAATCAAGGATTATGAGCAAAAGCGTAATATAGAGCGCAGACTTGGAGCTGTTATTCAAGGTAAAGCAAGCATGAAGTCCCCGGATATCCTGTTTGGAGTACTCTCTACGTCACAGCCTGAACGCTGGTATTTTGGAAAATGTGTGGAAGCCACTTCCCCTTGGCTTGCTCATAAGCACAAGCCCCAAAATTATTCTACAGGGTTAAGTACAGTAGTAGCTAGAGCGTTAGTGAATATCGTTGCACCTCAGATTGAGGGGACTAGAGTGATTGATCCATGTTGTGGTATGGGCAATGTAGTTATTGAAGGTTTATCCATGGGCGTAAATATTGTGGGGAGGGACATTAACCCTCTTGCGATTCGTGGAGCAAGAACAAATTTGCACCATTTTGGTTATGGAGATTCATTATTAGTCGAGCTTGGGGATTTGCGTGATATTACTGCGAAATATGATGCGGCGATTGTAGATATGCCTTATAATCTATGTTCTGTCATGTCCTTAGAAACGCGTCAGGAAATGCTAAAGGCGGTGTTTCGCTTTAGTGATCGTATTGTGATTGTTTCTTCTGAGCAGCTAGAGCAAGATATTGTTGAAGCAGGAGGATATATTCAAAAAAAATGTACAGTGAGAAAAGGGTCGTTTGTTCGATCCGTATGGTTGTGTTGTGACGCTATGGCTAGGTTGTAAGTCTTTGACTAGGTTGTAAGTCAGTCGCTTTTGACCTATAATTTCGGTAGGATAAGTGAGGAATAGAAAGGGAGAGGAATCATGAAAGGTTTTAAACAAAAATGGGGAATTTGGCTCGTAATCATGGTGCTTACAGTGATAGCAGGCTGTGGGACAAGTAAGCCTGAGGTCAAACCAGACAACCAAAATAAAACTGCTGAGGAGCAACAACAAAATTCAAATAAAGCGACTCAAAATAAAGAAGCAAACCAAGGCGATCAAATAAAAACGACGTATCCACTAACCGTCAAGGATGCAAAAGGCACGAGTTTTACTTTTGATGCTGCACCACAAAAAATTGTTTCTTTAGCTCCTTCGGAAACGGAAGGCTTGTTTGCTTTAGGATTAGATGAGAAAATTGTGGGCGTATCGGATAACGATGACTATCCAGAGGCTGTGAAAAGCAAGCCTAAAATGGGAGGCTTTCCTGTCAATGTTGAGGCTGTAGTTGCTGCACAACCTGACCTGGTATTAGCAGGAGATTTGGTTGACCCAGCAACGGTAAAAAGCTTAACTGATTTAAATATTAAAGTATATCAATCCAGTACAAATTCATTAGCAGAGGTGTTGGCTAATATTAAGACGGTTGGTGAAATTACAGATCGTCAGCAGCAGGCAAACGAAGTGGTAAAGCAAATGGAAAAAGAACGTGATGAGGTTGTTGCTGCGGTGAAAACGCTCAAGCCAGAAGAAGTCAAAAAGGTGTATATTGAATTTTCAAAAGGCTGGACAGTGGGTAAAGGTGTCTTTATGAGTGAAATTTTATCACTAGCTGGCGGTGAAAATGTGGCGTCGGATATTGAAGGTTGGGCCGAGATTAATGAGGAAAGTATTATTAAAGCGAATCCTGATGTTATTTTATATGCTAAAAATTCAGTGGATGAAAATAACAAATCATTAGCTGATATTATTAAAGCCCGTAGCGGCTGGAATGCTATTACTGCTATCAAGGAAAATCGCATTGTTGGTTTAGATGATAATTTACTTAGTCGCCCAGGCCCACGTGTTACGCAAGGCTTAATTGAGATGACAAAAGCCATTTATCCACAACTGTTACAGCCATGAGTGACAAGCTAATGGGGAACAAGAGTCACAGACAAATGAGGAACATGAGAAACAAATTTGCGGGTTACGGAACAATTGGAGTAGTTATACTCCTTTTTTCTTTTACCCTATGTGTTGCTTTTGGTACAATACATGTGCCTGCAAGTGAAATTATTTCTATTTTACTGCATCGCATTGCTTGGTTAGGATCTTATATCACACCTAACTGGGACATTGCATCAGAACAAATTGTGCTTCAAGTACGATTACCCCGCGTAATATTGGGATTAATTGTAGGAGCTTCACTTGCTATCGCGGGAGCCTCTTTTCAAGGTGTGTTACAAAACCCACTAGCTGATCCATTTACACTCGGGGTATCCTCAGGTTCAGCTGCGGGTGCTGCTATCTTAATATTTTTTGGCTGGCAATTTTCTGTTGCAGGTATATTTTCATTGCCATTAGTCGCTTTTGTTATGGGAGCAGGCACCTTGTGGGTCGTTATGTGGTTAGCAAAAGACAACGGAAAAATACCGATTCATAGTTTAATTTTAGCAGGGGTAGTTATGCAGGCTTTTTTAGGAGCCATCGTATCCTTCCTTACGGTCATGTCCAAAAAAACTGTAAATGAAATATTATATTGGACTATGGGAAGCTTAAGTTTGCGTGGTTGGTCTTACGTCTATATTTTGCTACCCTATCTGATTGTGTGTGGATTGTTTTTATGGAGTAAGGCACGTACGATGAATGTATTGTCATTAGGGGAACAACAAGCTGCATTTACAGGTGTGGATGTGGAGCGAACAAAATGGCAAATTTTATTTGCGGCAACACTTTTGACAGCGGCGGCTGTTTCTGTATCTGGTATTATCGGTTTTGTTGGCCTTGTTGTGCCACACATGCTAAGATTGCTGATTGGACCAGACTATAGGCTCATTATTCCTTTATCTGCAATAGGAGGTGGAGTCTTTATGATGTGGAGTGACCTTGCTGCTCGCGCATTACTGGCCCCAACTGAAATTCCTTTAGGGGTAGTTACTGCCTTTTTTGGTGCGCCATTTTTTGCTTATTTATTATACATTAACAAAAAACAACAAAGGTTGACTTAGCCATGACTGATAAAGGTAACAAAGCTACAGTTAAATATAAAGATAAGCCTATCCTTGATGTTCAGCACATAAGTAAATCATATGCACAAAACAAAATATTTTGTAATTTGAATTGGACTGTTGAGCGTGGACAGTTTTGGGGTATTATTGGGCCAAATGGCTGCGGTAAAACTACATTGCTACATCTAATTTCAGGTGTGGAAAAGTTGGATGAGGGTCAAATTTTGCTTGAAGGACAATCGGTTCATAAATATAGCAGGAAAAGCTTAGCGCAAAAACTGGCAGTGCTAAAGCAGGATGGGATTCCTCCTATGTCCTATACAGTTAGAGAAGTAATAGAAATGGGAAGGTTTCCGTTCCAAAGCTGGCTTGGAAAAGAGCAACAACAGCAAAAAAATGACGTCGTTGAGGAAATTTTGCATTTGCTTGATTTGAAAGAGCTTGCTTCAGTCCCCTTACACCAATTAAGTGGAGGGCAGCGACAGCGGGTTGCACTTGGAAAGGTCATGGCACAAGAGCCGAAGCTAGTACTCCTAGATGAACCCACTACATTTTTGGATCTTCGTTACCAGATGCAGTTTATGGAATTAGTTGCTAAGTGGCAGCAAGAGCAAGGATTGACTGTAATTGCTGTCATGCATGATTTGAATTTGGCATCATTATTTTGTGAACAATTACTCTTGTTGTCTCAAGGTGAAATCTATGCGCAAGGCACACCAGCTGAAGTCCTTTCGCCGGAAGTTGTTCAATCTATTTTTGATGTCTCATCACTTGTTGCTACTCATCCTAAATATCAATTACCACAGATTATGTTAAATAGGAAACCATGAAAATTAAAAGTAAGAGGAGCCTGGGTAGACTCCTCTTGTTCTACATATATTAAATTCGTGACTCATGTGCTTGAGTAATTTTGAGTTCAGCCTTTTCTAGAGTTAAACCTTAAATTTAAGAATTGCTTCATTTAACGAAGCAGCTTGTTTTTGCAGCATAACTACAGTTTCTGCATGTAGCTCCATTTCAGCCAATTGGCGATCAGAGTTTTCAGTAATTTCCTGCATCCCATCTAAGGATTGTGAAGTAATCGTTGCAGATTCTTCTACAGAAGCGGTAACCTCCTGACTTCCTGCGGAGACCTGTTGCGTGGAAGCCGAAACAGCATGTATAGCTGAATTTATGCTTTCAATCAGGCCGGCTAATTTTTCAAATGCATGTCCTGCTTGTTCAACCAACTGAGCACCTTCTTCGACCTCTTCGGTTACATTTTTCATCGCAGAAACACTTTGTAACGATTCCTCTTGAATGCTAGCGAGGTATTCTCCAATTTCATTGGTTGCTTGACGAGATTGCGCTGCAAGTACTCGCACTTCCTCTGCAACAACAGAAAAACCTTTTCCATGCTCACCGGCACGCACTGCTTCGATCGCCGCATTAAGTGCTAAAATGTTAATTTGTTTTGTAATTTCGCTGATCTTATACACAACCTGAGCAATGGAATTTGCCCGCTCGCCTAAAACAGAAATGAAGTTTAGGGAGATATCCGCAGATTGCTTGACATGTTGCATTTGTGTAATGGCTGTTGCGGATAATTCATTGCCTGTTATTGCTTCGCTTGAAGCGATTGCGATTTGCTCAGTAACATCTGTACATGCCACGGCGATGCTTTGAATACCTTGAGAGATCTCCTCCATCGCCCTAGCGTTGTCCACAGAAGCCGATGCAATCGTAGTACTACCTTGCTGGACACGTTGTGCTAATTCATTAGAGTGTTCTAAAGTAGTAGTAAATGTATTCGTGGATTGAATTAATTCATGGGCGCCATCTGCTACAGCATGAGAGGTATTACGTACTTGTGCGATCATATTTTTAAGCTGTTCCGTCATGACAATAAAGCTTTGGCCTAGCTGAGCGATTTCATCTTTTCCTTTGACTTCGATTGTATTGCTGAAATCCCCCGTAGCCATTTGCTCCGTTACAGTAACTAGCTTTTTAATTGATTTTGTAATTCGATTACTGCTGAAATATGCAATAACCATCCCAATGACAACAATTAAAATTGTAATCCATAAGCAGATTGAAAAAATTAAATCCTGTTTCTTTTCAATAAAGGTACCGTCCATTCCTACAGCTAAAATAAGAGAACTGCCAGGAATTGCAGTATATGATGTTTTATGAGAGCCAAAATCATCCCTGTATAAAGGACTGATTTGTAATTTGCCTTTGAGTGAGCTTTTTAATGCATTTTGAATCTCGAGCTTGTCCCCAGGCTTCATGGCAGACTTTTCATCTTTTGCGATTACGGTGGCAATATCATCTTGATATTGAATTATATAAGCGGTATCAAGTCCAAAGTTTTCAACACTTTTAGTTAAATAGGATTCCACTTTGAATCGAGAGTTTTCACTGCCACTGGAAAGCTGCTGAGCGGCTGTTGTGTCTAAATTTTTGTAAATGTCTTTGGAGCTAGTTGTGAGAACATTATCAAACTGTGGTAATACATTTTCGGAAATAATCCCCATTGCAACATAATAAAAGCTAATACTAAATAAAAGTGAAGATAATACAAGAACAACGGTGAAGGTAGTCATGAATTTGTGACTAATGGACTGTTTAAATCTAGGCCTCTTCAATTTTAAAAATTTAAACGGCTTAAATGACTTGATTTTGAACATGAAATCCACTCCAATCTCCCTAAAAATTTCTCTCTTTTCTCTCTTGTTCTATTTTACCAATGGTTTATAAGCACTAGTTTACAAGAAAAAACCAATCTTGCCTATTACTTTTGTGAGGATTCATGAAATAAACTGTAGATTCCTGACGTATGGTGTGATATTCTAGGATTTGCTATGATAGCCGCGGTTCGTAACCATCCCGCGTAATCAAAACTAGGAGGACATAAAATTGTTTAATTTTGGTTGGGGTATTTTATTTGTATTCGTTAATTTTTGCTTTTTTCTAGCGTGTTATTGGTGGTTTGGGAAAAAAGGATTATATGCGTGGATTGGTATTGCCACAGTCATTGCGAATATACAAGTGGTTAAAACGATAGATATGTTTGGTATTGTTATGACGCTAGGGAATACGCTTTACGTTAGCTTATATTTAACTAGTGATTTACTAAATGAAAAGTATGGTCGTGAAGAAGCGAAGAAGGCAATATGGTTTGGCTTTTTTACGTTAATTATGACTACGGTGTTAATGCAGATGGTGTTAGTATTTCAGCCTCAGCCTGGTGATTTAGCTCAAGCCTCTTTAAAGTCGATTTTTGGATTAATGCCAAGGCTTGCATTAGGTAGCTTAACAGCGTATTTTGTTAGTCAATTTTTAGACGTAAGATTGTATTCGTGGATCAGACGATTTTATCCTAAGCCACACCAGCTCTGGATTAGAAATAATGGTAGCTCGATGCTAAGTGCTTTTGTAGATACATTAATATTTTGTTCAATAGCATTTATTGGGGAGTATAGCTTTTCAGTTTGGTTAGAAATTTTGTTTACAACCTATATTATTAAATTTGTGCTAACCGCAGTAGGTACACCCTTCTTGTACATTGCAAGAGGTTTTCATGATAAGGATGTACAAGCAAAGGATTAAAAGTTATTAGAAGGAAAGTAGAATAATGAAAAATAGATGATAGGAAAAGAGAGCTATAGTCAGCTTAACTGATATAACTCTCTTTTTTTGTTCAATTCAAGTTTACAATTGGATCAGCTCTTTTGGATAAGAAGTTAATACTTCTACACCATTTTTGGTTACAAGCACATCATCTTCAATTCGTACGCCACCTACACCTGGAACGTAGATGCCAGGCTCAATTGTAAAAACATTTCCTTCGGCTAGCAAAACTTCATTATTACCATGCACAGAAGGGAATTCGTGTACATCAATCCCTAAACCATGCCCTAATCGGTGAATAAAGTATTGCCCATAACCGGCTTGCTCAATAACATCACGTGCTGCTTTATCAATCGAAGCAAAGGTCACGCCTGGCTTGACGGCTTGTATGGCAGCCTCATTAGCTGCTAACACAATGTCATAAATTTTTTTGCATTCTGCTGAAGGCTCACCTAACGCAAAGGTCCGTGTAATATCAGAAGCATACCCATTAGCGTAAACACCAATATCAAACATGACTAGATCGCCTTGCTGAAGCTTACGAGTTCCTGGTACACCATGCGGTAGTGCTGTTTTTTCACCAGATAGGACCATGGAGTCAAAGGAGGGACCATCCGCACCAAGCTTACGAATTTGGTATTCTACTTCGGCTACTAGCTCATTTTCAGTCACACCCTCAGCGATATGGGAGATTGCATTGTCTAACACTTGTTCAATCAAGTCTACCGCATAACGAATTTTAGCAACCTCATCTTCACATTTACGAACACGTAAATCTCTCAGCCATGGACCAACGTCAAGATATCTAGCGAAGGAAAGGCTAGACTGAAGTTGCTCAAATACAGCTAACGTCATATGCTCCTTTTCCAGTCCGATTGTTCCTAAAGGTCCTTTAATTCGTTGTTTGAGTAAATGATAAGGGTTATCTGTATCTTGATGTGTAATAATCTCGCGAATGGTAGAAGACTCACGTGCTGCAGTCTCGTCTAGGGCTGGAACCATCATAAAAGGATCATTGCCAGGTTGAAGAATTACACCTAAAAAACGTTCATGTGGGTTGCTTAGAAAGCCAGTTAAATAATAAACATGCTTGGGATTAGTTATGAGGAGTGTATGTATCCCCATTTCAGACATCTTCTTTTCTAACTTGTTCCACTTAAAATCCATTTATTACGCCATCCTTTCCATTTCTACCTAAATAATATCGTAATCAAACATAAAGTAAAGTAAGAGTAGCTTATTGAAGTTCAATTAAATCAAAGAGCTCTTTTACAAGATTAGGAGGACATTCCCCTTGTAAAGCAGTAACCAAGTTTTGTGCTGCTAGTAGCGCCATAGCGTCCCTAGTTTCTTGTGTAGCCGAACCGATATGGGGTAAAAGGACAACATTAGGTAGGGTAAGCAAAGGATGATTCGGATCAATTGGTTCTTGCTTGAAAACATCAAGTCCTGCTGCATAGATTTGTTTGTTTTGCAACGCTTCCACTAATGCGTCTTCATCTACCGTCGCCCCACGGGAAGCGTTAATAAATATGGATGTTGGTTTCATTAAAGCAAATTGTTTTTTGCCAATCAGATGATAAGTCTGTTTAGTTAGAGGTGTCATTATTACAATAAAATCTGCCTCAGCTAGTAGCTTCTCTAATGTACAATATTTTGCATCTAGTTTGTCTTCAAGTTCTGGTTTACGGCTTCGGTTATGATACAAAATATTCATATCAAATCCCCATTTTGCCCGATGTGCTACTGCTTCTCCAATGCCACCCATTCCAATTATACCTAAAGTTTTATGATGGACATCAAGTCCAAACATGGATTCTGGCAAGCTGCTTGTCCATTTACCTTGTCTGATGTATTGATCTATCTCAGGTATACGGCGGGCGGTTGCTAGCATAAGAGAAAAAATTAAGTCGGCTACAGTTTCGTTTAGAACGCCAGGGGTATTGGTTCCTAACACTTTTCTTGCTCTCATTGCTTCGATATCAAAATGGTTATAACCTACGCTTAAGGTGCTAACCACCTTTAGTTGAGGGGCGTGAGCAAGCAATTGTTCGTTAATGGTATGACTTGCAGTTAGCAGTCCATCTGCTTTAGGTAAATGCTCAAGTATCATATCCATTGGCATAGTGCCTTGATCCTCCCACTTTATATAACGACAATGGTCGGCAATAAATGTCTCTACATGCTGAGGAATTTTTTTTGTTATCACTACATAGGGTTTCATGGGGCATAACTCCTTTGTCTAATTACAAACTATGACTAAAATAGAACAGGTTATTTAATTCACTTATTATTTTATCAAAAAAGAGGGATAAACACACAATCGGATTGTAGATTCAACTAGGTTTCAAGCGAATTATACCAATATATGCATTTACAAAGATTATCCAATAACAGATAATAATAAGAAGGGGTTTTACATATATGTATAAGGTGTAAGCATGAGCTACAATAGTCTCGTAATATGTAAAATTCAAATTTTTAATTGAGAGGAGACTTGTTTTGAATGAAATCTGTAGCTAAATGGTTGGCACTTCCTTTAATTGCTTTACTAATCATTTCTGGATGTACTGCCGTGGGAGGATTAGATATTCAGAAAGCAATTCAAGCAAACCTAAAAACAACATCCAGCGAATCTAAGCAAAGTATCAAATTCGAACTGGAGCCAGCATCAGATAAGCTTACTAAAGAAGATAAAGATATGATTGCACTTATTAATTCTACCGAGCTTCATATTGACAGTGCAAAGGTACAAAGCTCAAAAGAAATTTCTATTAAAGGTGATATTAGTTATTCCGGCAAAAAGCTGCCACTGCAATTATCTATGGATGAAAAAGGAATGGCAGTACAATTTGAGGGTGCTAAGAAACCATTTTACTTGTTCTTACAAGATAGCACCACAACAAACATAGATTTTAAAAAGTATGAAGAGCAGATTAATACATTAACAGCAAAATTATATGAAGTAATTTTCAAGCATTTACCTAATCCCAAAAATATTTCCGTAAAGTCTGTTCAAGAAAATATCAACGGACAATCAACTAACTTAACACAGCTACATGTTGAACTAAACGGAGAAGAAATTGTAAGCTTAGTTAAACCATTTGTAACAAGTCTTGTTAAAGACGAAGTGGGATTAAAGGAGTTAATTGGTGTAATTTATGATTTCGCTTCTAGCATGAATGACGTTGACCCAAGTATAAATGTGCCTGATTTAGGCAGTAGAGATGCTGCGATTGCGATGGCTTATGGTATGATTCAGCCTGCGCTCTCTGAATTTGTTGGAAAATATGATGAGTATTTAGCTGAAGCATATAAACAAGAACCAGAATTAAAAACGGTTTTGGGTAAGGAGACTGTTTTAAAAACAGACCTTTACTTTGACAGCAGCTTAAAAATCCGTAAACAGCATGTTGAATTAAAGGTTATGCTTCCTAAATATGATGATATTCCAGTGAAATCATTTAAAATAAGTAGTGATGTTGAGGTATGGAATATTGGTGCTGATGTGAAGGCGGATAAGGTAGATATCTCTGGTGGTGTCGTAAATTTAGGTTACGATTCTGAAAATAATATGACACCAGGAACCGTCTTGCGTAACTTCGAGCCTAACTCAGATGTATATGGCTTACTAAAAAATCAACTTAAAATTACGCAACAAAGCTTTATGATTGATTCTGAAAGTGATTATTACAATGTCATTAAAAAGCAAGGCTCTGCATTTATACCTTTACGTCAGGTTACGAGTCCACTCGATGCAGAAGTGAAATGGACTAAAGGCTCTAAAGTCATCACGATCATTGATGATATTACACAAAAAGAAATTGTATTGACTGTAGGCTCTAAAGAGGCTGTAGTTGGAGGAGAAACTGTACAATTAGCAGCACCCGTGTTTGTACACAAGGATGGCTCAACCTATGTGCCTTTAAGATTTTTAGCGGAGGCGCTTGGAGCAAGCTTGCATATTGATAGTGAGGGTTGGATTACAATTACGCGTAATTAAGCGTAATATATGACAGTGGATTGTAGTAGGGAAAGATTGTGTCTCTTGAAGAGGCACAATCTTTTTTTTGTTGTCAAGTATTCACCACACAAGCCTTGAATACTTGACAATAAAAAAAAGAAAGTATATTATTTCTTTAATCGTAAATATTACTATTAAAATTCAAAATTCAAGGAGGAATTTATATGCGAGTAGTGGTTACTTTGGCATGTACAGAATGTGGGGATCGGAATTATACAACAACTAAAAACAAGCGAAATCACCCTGAACGCTTAGAGTTAAGAAAATACAGTCCTAGATTAAAAAAATATACGATTCACAGAGAGACAAGATAATGCAAAAGGAGACAGAAATAGTTTGATCAACAAACTATTTCCGAGGAAATGAGTGCAAATGTGATTTTACACTTTATTTGATAAGTTGAATAATCTCTTCTGCTGTTTCTAGTGGTGTTTTGCCCTTCGTATACACAATATGTTTAGCAAGCTCATAGTTAGATTTGTGTTCAATGAAATGGGCATTAATAGCTATCTTTTCGCGTTCATCTAGTATACGTAAAGATTCCTCCTTATCTTCTGAAGGCAGGATGAGAAATACGTTGTTTTCATGTAACATTGCGTTGGCTACTTCTGAAAATAATTGTTCATCTTCATACACAGAATGGCCCCCACCAAAGTCTATGACATGGTTTTGATAGTCTTTTAAAATTTGAATTATAGTTTGTGCTTCAAAAGGCTTCCAATATTTATACACCTCTTCAAAGCTAATTGCTCGAAGTGCTTGTTCCTTTTCTTTACTATAACCAAGCTTTTGATAATAATGCCAGCGCACATCATCAACACAGCATCTTGGATAAGAAAGCTTCGTAGAGATAATATCAGCAAGCGTTGATTTTCCAGTTCCAATCGGTCCAATTAAAATGATATTTGACATGCTATAAACTCCTTATAAAAAGATTTCTAGAATATAATGAAGCTCTATTTAGAAATTAGTACTTGACAACGACCTGGAGGCTGGTAGCCGCGATCCAGAGCGTTCTTGCGATTGTTGTTAAAATCATCTTCCTTTTATTGAAGTATATCTATGGATGGAATTTGATTTCAAGATTGAGCCTATAATAAAATCTAAATTAATGTTAAATTTTATTATACTTTAAAACTCAGCTATTATGGGGAATTTTAGATATCGGAGCTATGTAAATGATAAAGAGTGAAAACTATAATGAATAAATTAAAGATTGGTGACATCATCGTTATTGGTGTTATTTTGCTCATCGCAGGAGGATGGATGGCGTACCAGCAGTGGGAGCAAAACAGTTTAGATTCAACAACCACGCTAAGCGCCATCATTACTGTTGATGGAAAGGAATACGAGAAGGTTCCTTTAAGCCAAGATCTACAAAAAGAAATTGAGATTAAAACAGAGTATGGTCATAACATTTTAAAGGTTTTTGATCATGGTATCCAAATGGTATATTCAGATTGTCCTAAACAAATTTCAATGCAAATGGGGTTTATCTCAAAGCCCAATCAGGTCATTATTTGTTTGCCCAATCGTGTTTTTGTGGAGGTTGTAGAGGATAAACTGTCATTGGAGCAAGATAATCATATTGATGGATATGTTGGATTTGTTAATTGATCGATAGGAACTCGATTTATCTTTTGCTGATAATCACCCCCCAACTTGACGATGTAGGTTCTAAGGAGAGTCACTTGGGGGAGAACTGTGAATTGATAGCTAAGGTATGCTTACAGTTACGCGACCTTGATTATAAATAAACAAAAAAAGATTGTGTCTCTTGTTGAGGCACAATCTTTTTTTGTAATTTTTAGTATGTACAAAATCAATAAAGAGACAACATGATAAAGGAGAAAGAAAGAATCTAGTTCTTAGTTGCAAGTTGTTCAATACCTCTAATATAATAATGAAAATGATTATTATTATCATTTAAAACGAGAATAGGAGAGATTTTTTTTATGATACGTGTAAATACAAAGTATAACATAGCTGCTTTTGGTATAGGTTCATGACGAAAACTTCTATTCATCAAATTTACAATGCATACTTCGATGCGTTGTCTACATCTAGATGTGAACTGAGCAATGCTGAGCGAATGAAGTTTACTCAATCTAATAGTGATGGATATATCGATAGAATTATTACACCCTCTGGCATTGTCGTTGTTGATAGTGAATACCGTTTCAAGGATGATCGTCTAGTTCGTATCCAATCTGAAGCGTCCATGATTGAGCTAAGCTTTTGTATGCAAGGAAGCGGGACAGTTCAAGTGAAGAATGGTAGTCATGAGCTTATGCCTGATAGTTGCTCTTTGCAGTTAATGCACAATTTTCATGCAGAATTTCTTTATCGTAATACTAAGCCTATTCGTTTGCTATCGATCGGTATACCAGTTACACTGTTTGATTCATGGATGATGGGCAAAGGAGCTACCCAAGCTTGTAATTTAAGCGGATTGTTAGGTTCACAATCATTTCGAATGTTTCGTATGCCTATTCTATTGGAAACAGTTACATTATTGGCTCAAATACGAGACTGCCCATATCATTCCTCCATGAGGCAGTTATACGTAGAGGGGAAGGCATTAGAACTCATAGCCGCATATGTGGGAGCTTTTCTATTCGAGCAGTCTCACCTTGATGCAAGAAAAAATTCAATGTTATCTCGCCGTGATGTGGAGAAGGTATGGAAGGCAAGGGATATCATCCTGCTTCGCATGTCAACTCCACCGTCACTTGTAGAATTGTCTAGGTTGGCAGGGATTAATGAATACAAATTGAAAATAGGGTTCAAACAAGAGTTCGGTACGAGTGTATTTGCTTATTTACGGAATAAGCGCTTAGAAAAAGCATGGGAAATGCTTCATTCTGGTACCTTTAGCGTCAGTCAGACTGCAATAATAGTAGGCTACAATAACTTTAGCCATTTTGCCGAGGCCTTTCGTAAGCAATATGGAATTAATCCTTCGGAAATATTGAAAAAACGTTAAAGTGTCGAAAAAATTAATTTTAATGAATTATTTATCCGCGAAACCGTTATTCATACCTTCATCTGGTAGCTTCATTCTACGAGTAGTGTGTATGATCAATCTTGTTATATTGAGAATAATTATCAATGATAGAGCGGAGTGGGGAAATAAATGCATAACGTAAAAAGAATTTCTGTGTTTGGGATTGTAGTCTTCATGGTAGCTATGTTATTCGGATGTGGGAGCTCTGGTAACGTTACTCAAAAGGAAAGTGCAGAACCTTCGTTAGAACCTAACACATCAGCTGAATCTAGTAATACGGATACGAAAGGGACGAGAATTGTTACCGATGCAAGGGGGGATGTTGAAATACCAGTTAACCCGTTGAGAATTGCGGATATATCAGGATCTACAGAAGAACTGCTTATTCTTGGCTATAAACCTATTCTTACTGGTAATACAGATATGGGTAATCCTTCGGAAATAACCCCGATTCTTAAGAAGCAACTGCCTAATGTCAGCACAGCTGGCTGGTTTCAGACCGAAGTTAACCTAGAAGCGATTATTGCTGCGAGTCCTGACCTCATATTGGCGGGGCCCACCCAAGAGAAAATATATGATCAATTGAGCAAGATTGCTCCGACAGTGCTGGTTCCCCATGGCTTTAATGCTTTTAGAGAACGTTTTGCGTTTGTAGCACAAATCTTTGATAAACAGCTAGAAATGGATGAGTGGCTGAAGGAATATGAACAGCGAGCGCAGCAATTACATGTAGAGGTGGCAGGTATCACAAAACAAGAGACATTTGCAGTAATCGAAGCGACTCAGAAGGAAATTCGGATTTATTCTCGTACAGGGATTGCTGATCTAATCTTCAATGATTTAGGATTACCACAAACACCAGGTACCCCTGAACCAGACGCATGGGGAGGCAAAGTAACAAGTCTAGAGGAACTATCTACTTTTGATCCAGATCATGTCATATTGTTGTCGGACAATGACCAGAACATATTAGAACAAAGTAAGGTGTGGCGTAATCTCAAAGCTGCAAAATCGGGAAATATATATCGTATGACAAGCACACAAAATTATAATGAGGCTTTCTTTGCATTAGGTAAGAAGGCAGTTATGGAGCAAATAGCAGGTCAAATCTTGACTCATATTCGTTAGTAATCAACATCATAATTAAAATACAATTGATCGGGGTGCGGGAATATGAGTGAAAGAGATTTTCATCACAATTTCAATCTTTTTTTTGATGGACTCGAACTGCCGAGGGAAAATAAAGATCGTACGGAACAGATGTCACTGCATGCGCAGAGGGGCAAGGGGCTCGTACAGCGTTTTGTGCCGCGGTTTGATATCGATGTAGTGGTGTCCGATTTTACATTTCGTCAGGATTGCAGTTTGCCGCTTTTTACAACTTCTGCGATGATTGAGCTGAATTACTGTTTGCAAGGAAGAAGAGAGATTTCGGTTGCAGGTGCTCAGTATGAGTTTGCTCCTGGCACTTGTACTCTTCAATTCATCAATGAAGTGGGAGTTCGTTTTGAGTTTTCAAGAAATCAACCGTATCATATGCTAGGCATAGGTATTCCCGTTTCTACCTTTCATCATTTTATGGAAGACGGAGGTGGTAATAGATCAACTGATTTTGCTCAAATTATTGGACAAGCCCCGTTCCGTGTTTTCCAAGAAGCTATGGACCCGGCAGCCTCCATTATTCTTAAGCAAGTGCTGGAATCCCTTAAAAATCGTAATACAAAAAATCTAGAAATTGAATGTAGTGTATTGGAGCTATTGTCTGTGGCATTCCAAACCTTCCTGATGGATGGCTCTTCTGTGATGACGAAATTAGCTAAGACTGATATGCAAAAAATTAGAGAAGCACGAGACATTATGGTAGAGCGCATGATAGATCCTCCAACGTTAATTGAACTTTCACGGTTGATTGGGCTAAATGATTTTAAGTTAAAGACTGGATTTAAAGAAATGTATGGAACAACTGTCTTCGGTTATTTGCGAGATAAAAGGCTGGAAAGAGCCTTGCATTTATTACAGCAAGGGAACTTGAACGTTAATGAGACTTCGTGTGCTGTAGGTTACTCTAATTCAAGTTACTTCTCGGAGGTATTTCGTGAGAAATATGGGATCAATCCTGGCAAACTCGTTAAGCATTTTGCAAAATCAACACGACTTCCTTTGGAACAATAGCTGAAAAAGAATTAGGTGATACACAAATATCCTCTAGAACTGCTCCTTGGAGCAGTTCTTTTTTGTCAAATGATCCGGCTAACCAGTAAAGTACTCCGGCTACTGGTAGAAGAGCTTTATGAAGCTATAGTATTATTACCTCGTTGATAATGAATATCATTTTCATTATTTGTGATACGTAGGGTTTGGAAGAGGTTTGGATCATAAATTACAATTACAAGGAGAAGTGGCATAGATATGCGAGGAACAAAAATATTAACAATAGTTATCATGGTTGGCTTGTTTGGATTGGTAGCCGGTTGTGGCGGCACAAATTCACAATCTTTAGTGGGGGAAAGGAACAAACCAATTCATACTGAAAATAAGGAGAATAGCAACTCTTCTACATTTCCAAGAACAATCACACATTTAAACGGTGAAACTATTGTTGAAGCAAAACCAATGAAGATAGCCACACCCTATATTGCTTTTGTTGATTATTTAGCTGTATTGGATGAATATCCGATCGCCGCACAAGGTGTGGAAATAATTAGAAGCAATTTTCCAAGTCTCAGTAAGCGTCTGAACGGGAAAGAAATGATGGATCTTGGGATGCAAGTAGACCTAGAGAAATTAATGTCCGCGCAAACAGATTTGATTATTGCTGCAGATGACATGAAGGATCAGTATGAAAAATTAAGCCAAATTGCACCAACCGTTATTTTCCCTCAAGCAGGGAACTGGAGAGAGTCGCTGCAGAAAATCGCAAAGGTGATAGGTAAAGAGGATAAAGCCGAACGTATTCTTGCGGATTTCGATCGTACATCTGCTGAATACAAACAGCAATTGAATTTTCGTAATGAGGAATCTGTATTGTTCGTCATGTACAGCGGTAAGGAGCAATTTATTACATGGACGGATGGCAGATTTGATCCCTTCTATGAAGGGCTTGGACTAAAGAAGGTTGAGTGTGTCATAGCCGAGGGATCTTTATCACTGGAAGGCCTAGCAGAACTTAACCCTGATCATCTGTTTATTATTAACAACTGGCAGAATCCCATTCAAGGAGGAGTTAAGGAGGCTATGAAAAACAGTAAGGTGTGGAACAGTCTTAATGCGATGAAAAATAATCACATATACGAACTGGATGATCCTTCGCTTCCCGGACCGATGGCTCTTGCAAAAATTGATGGGATTGAAGAAATCATGAAGGCACTTAAGAAACAGTAGAACAAGCTGCTTTACAGATACGATGTTGTATATATCGAGAAAGAAGGTTATATTTTGCAGACTTCATTGCAGTTCTTGCTCAGATTAGCAGGTCAACAGCGCAGTAAATTGATAATATCCTGTCTCTGCTCCGCAGTTAGCGCTTTATGTTCTTTGATTCCGTTTGTCATTGTGTATCAATTAGTAGATGTTGTACTTGATAAACCTATTGATTTTATAGTTGTTCAAAAGCTTATATGGATTGCATTATTTGCAATATTGCTTAGGTTTTTCTTCATGGGGATATCTACGATGTTAGCTCATGCAGCTGCTTTTCATGTGTTATATGATTTGCGGGTCACTCTAATTGACAAGCTAGGAAAGCTGCCCCTTGGCTTCTTCAGTGCCCAGAACTCCGGGGGGATGAAGAAGATCATCGCTGATGATGTTGAACGGATTGAGTCATTTATCGCACATCATCTGCCTGATCTGACAGCGTCCGTCATAGCTCCACTACTAACGGCTGGGTATCTGTTCACCGTTGATTGGCGCTTGGCGATAGCTGCACTGCTACCAATTCCGGCAGCATTTGCTGTCCAAGGACTGATGGTAGCACGTGGTAAGCGGAGCGAAGATATGAAACGAATGCATGATCTTTCTGAAAATATGAATGGAGCCATTGTAGAGTTTGTTCATGCTATGCCCGTTATTAAGTCATTTAATCAAACGGTACATTCATTTGCCCGTTATCATGATTCTGTTGAGAATTACGCCCACCTATGGACACAAATTGCTCGTAAAAAGACACCGTTGTATGTGTTATTTCTGTTGCTACTAGAATCAGGATTGCTCTTTATTCTGCCATCAGGGCTCTGGTTATATGGTCAACATGATATTAAATTTTCTGTATTGCTGCTCTTCCTCTTATTAGGTGTTGGACTTACGGCACCATTAAGACAAATTTCAACGTTAAGTCACATGATGCAAAATAATTTGGAAAGTGTTCGCCGTATTAAAGCTGTACTTGATGAAGAAGAGCAAGCTGTACCTGAGCAAGTATGCACAATTATGCCAGAACGATTTGATATTCATTTTCACAAGGTTCATTTCTCCTATGGTGACAGGGAAGTATTAAAAGGGATCGATTTAATGGCTGGGCATGGTAAGGTAACGGCTTTGGTTGGTCCATCCGGAGCGGGTAAATCGACCGCCGCCCAACTGATTGTTCGTTTCTTTGATCCTGCCCATGGAAAATTAACCCTCGGAGGAATCGATCTTCGTTTGATCTCACCGGAGCAATTAATGGACCTGGTTTCGTTTGTATTCCAAGACGTACCGGTGTTAAGTGATACGGTATCTGCTAATTTACGGATGGGCAAAAATGATGCTGATGATAGCGAGTTAATCCAAGCGGCATTAGCTGCACAAGCACATGAATTTATTCTCGCATTGCCGAACGGTTACGATACACTGATTGGGGATGGGGGGGTGCCATTAAGCGGTGGAGAACGACAGCGTCTTGCTATCGCCAGAGCTATTCTTAAAAATGCTCCAGTGCTGATTCTTGATGAAGCTTTCGCTTTTGCTGATGCGGAGAATGAGTCGAAAATACAAACGGCATTAAGTAATTTATTGCAAGGTAAGACAGTTATAGTTATTGCACATCGACTGTCTACCATTATTGATGCGGACTGCATCGTCGTCTTTGACAACGGACATGTCATTGCACAGGGCACTCATAAGGAGCTTATTCAGCATTGTTCACTTTATGCCAGTATGTGGCAGACCCACCGTGAAGCTGGAGATTGGTCGCTGGAAGTAAAGGAGGAAGATTATGTTTAAAACCATCTCTTTAATTACAGGACAATCTGGCAAATTGTTAACTCGAGCTACTTGGTATACAGTGCTCGAGATGATTGCTAATGCAGCTCCCGCAGGGCTTTTATATTTTGTTTTGTCATCTGTATTTCAAGGCGAAGTTTCTTACAAACAAGTTTTTTGGTGGACAGTCTGGTTGGTTGTTATGTTTGCACTTCAAGCCATTTTTGCCAGTCGTGGACAAATCGAAGCTCAAAGCACTGGAGCATCAATTATGAAAGATGTTCGTCTTCGCCTTGGTGAGCATTTACGGAAGCTTCCAATGGGCTTTTTCTCAAGGCGGGACCAAGGTGACATCAGCCATACTCTATTAGCAAATGTTGATGAAGTAGAAATGATATTAACTCATCTATTTAATCAAGTTATTGGTTCGATCATTTTACCTATCGTCAGTGCGTTGTTTCTATTGTTCATTGACTGGCGCCTAGCTCTAGCCGTACTAGTGTCTGTTCCTTTGGCGCTTCCGCTCTTATTCTGGTCACAGACTTTGATGAGCAGGAGGAGTCAGAAACGGCAGGAAGCAGCGGCTTCCGTTCACTCAAGACTACTTGAATACGTTCAAACGATACGGCTGATCAAAGCACATAATCAGACAGGACAACGATTTACTCTCCTAGATTCGGCAATGGCACGACTTAGGGATGATAGCATTCGGGTTGAAGTAATGACCTCACCTGTTGTGATGCTGTTCTCTATCATTCTGGAGATCGGATTTGTGTTTCTATTATTTATTGGTAGTTATTTATTGGAAGGCGGTGTCCTGGATGTCTCCGTATTTCTCATTTTCCTGGTTGTAAGCATGAAGTTTTATCAGCCTTTGCGTTCAGCAGGAGTCGCCCTGACGCAGATGCGTTATATGGCTTCAGCAGGAGAGCGTATTCGCGATCTATTCGCTGAAACCGTATTGGCTGAGCCGAAGTATCCTCAGCGTCCTAATTCCTATCAAATTGAGTTGGAGGACGTACATTTTTCCTATGGAGATAAAGAAATTTTGAAGGGAATTAATGCTCAGATTCCAGAAAACAGTCTTGTCGCACTGGTTGGACCATCTGGGGCTGGAAAGTCGACAATCGCTGGTTTGGTTTCACGTTTTTGGGATGTGACTGGTGGGGCAATAAAGATTGGTGGCATCGATGTGAGAGCTATGCTAAGCGATGATCTCCTTGCCATGGTAAGCACGGTTCAACAGCAACCTTATTTATTCAACGAAACGATTGCAGCTAATATCGGAAAAGGCAGACCCAAGGCTACGATTAAAGAGATCATGGAAGCTGCCAAAGCAGCACATTGCCATGAATTTATAATGAATCTACCCCATGGTTACGACAGCATTGCTGGAGAGGGAGGAGCAGCATTATCAGGTGGAGAGAAGCAACGGATTTCAATTGCTCGTGCTATTCTCAAAGATGCTCCTATCGTTATACTTGACGAAGCAACGGCTTCTCTTGATCCAGAAAACGAAGTGTATTTACAAAAAGCGATTAGCAAGCTGGCTAACAATAAAACGGTACTTGTCATAGCTCATCGCCTAAAAACAATTCAAACGGCAGACCAAATTTTAGTTGTCGATCAAGGAAGGATTATCGAAGCGGGTAGTCATCAGGAACTCTTATCAGCGGGAGGTTTATATTATAGATTATGGAGGGAACAGCAAAGACTAGGAGGATGGAGAATAAAGGCCAAATAAATATTTATCATAAAATCGCACAAAGAAATTAGTTAAGAACAAAACCCCCTTACTCCGAATCAATGGAGAAGGGGGTTTGCTGTGACTCGCATCCCTAAATTATTGTAAACTTAGCTTAAGGCTGAAGTCCAGAAATTAATGTTCCGTTCAAGTATACAGGAACCTTTTCCCAATCGGTGAAGCTTGTTTTTGTGATATCAAATGAGTAGTCATCTGTTTTATCGTAGTTAGTCCAGTTGGCTTTGTTGAAGCGAGCTTGAATTTCGCCTGTGCTTGCTCCCGGAGCAAGTGAACCTGCTCCTGCTGTAAATGAAACCTCTAAATAATAGTCAGCTCCATTTACTGGGGTTGTAAGTTTAACGAATTTACCATTTACATTGCTGGAACCTAATACTGCATAATCAATGTGGAATTCTTGAGCTGCTTCCCCATCAATCGTGTAATAGTAACGTAAGGTAACATCTTTTAAATCAATACTTTCTGAGCCCGTATTTACAAGTTGGAACACAGGTCTAATCTGATTGTCGTTATCGCTTGAATCATTGCTACGATATTTCAATACAAGATCACCAAGTACTGGTTCCGGTGCTGCTGTTGGCGTCGCGCTTACTTGGAGTGAGTTCGGGCTAGATCCTACTGAATTAACAGCCGTAATCACATAATAGTAAGTGGTTCCGTTTACAACATCAGTATCCGTATAGGATAGCGTAGTTACTGTATCTACAGCAGTGTACGGACCACCGTCTGTAGTGCTACGGTGTACAACATAGCTATCTGCACCAGTAGATTTGTTCCAAGAGAGTTCTACCTTAGCATCTCCTGCTTTAGCTTTAACATTAGTAGGAGCTAGTGGAGCAACCTCGATTGGTGTTTCACCACCATTGTTAATTAAACGATCAAATTCAGCATAAGCGGTTGCAATATCTACTTGTGACCAGAAACGGTGATAAGTGAACTCAGGAGCTCCATTTTCCCATTTCTTCGTTACAGGATTCCAAGAATCATTGTATTTGTCAACAAGGTATTGCCAATCAGGATCGTTTGTAATGTTTGGACGTAAATCAGAATAGCCAATGTAAACCCCATTACCACCTTTAGCTGGATCAGAAGGGATACCGTTGTTGCCAGGAATTACGTTACCTTGACCAAATAAACCAGACCAGCCTGCAGGGAAGAAAATTTCCTTTTCAAAGTAACGGAAATAGTCATTCCGTGCTTCCTTCGTTACAATACCTTTACCATTGTTGTAATTCCAAGCGGTATCAAGCAAGTCTTTAGATAAAGTTTTTGCATGATCACCAAGTGTAGTGTAGCTGCCTGTTTCTGCCTTAGTTCCTGCAGCAAAGAATGCTAATGCTTTAATGTAGCTTCCTAACACACCAGTATCTTGTGTAGGGTCTTTAGTCACTACTTTTAAGTTGCTATTTGTTGTTGAGCCTGCAAAGCCACTCCACGTATTTGGTTGGCCACTCCATTCCAAATTACCTGGAATCCAGAATTCACCTGGCGCTGCTGTAGTAGCAACTTGAGCATTTTTTCCGCCTAAAATACGTTGACCTTGACTATTCAAATAGTAGCCATCTGCATCTGAAACCGGGCGTTCGTTAGCAAATACATAATCCTTAGACCAGTCTACCCAATTAGTGATAACTTGTTTTGCCATTTTAAAGTTATTAGAAGTTGTATCTCCTTTTTGAGCCAGAGTGTAATATAACTCAGCAATACGCTCTACGCCCCATGCTTGCATACCAAACCAGTTGTTGGATGGTGGGTCATGATATACAGGTGCATCATCATAAACCATGCCATAGAATGTGCTTGATCCAGCCGGATAAGCGCTGTAGTCACCATTAAAGCTGTTAGATGCACCACCAGCGATTGCACCTTCAGCGGATTGAAGCCAAGTATAGAATTCTAACTGACGTTGTAATGATTTATCCCAGTCCTGCTGTGCAGTAGGAGAAGCAGGAATAAGTCCGCCATCAGGATTAGATAACGCATATGCAGCCATTACGTTTTGATAACCTTGGTGTGCATGGCTAGCACCAATTCTCCAAGCCCAGTTCCCAGTTTGACCAAGACCGCCGCCCCATGATGTGTACCATCCCATCAAATAGTGTGCTGCGTCTTTACCTGTTCCAGTCGCTGGAGAGCCATTAGCCCCACTTCCAATTTTTTGGAAGTATTTATCATACATACCGTAACGGAGGTAATCGCCCATCTTTTCCGCTTTTTGCAAATAAACTTGATTGTTGTATCCTAGCTCTTTAGCCCAGAACATCGCTTGGATCGCGCGAGCATCTGCATCTGTAGCGTTCGTATAACGCCATTGTGCAGATGGTGCTTGTGCTTCCTTCGTGAAAATGCTCATAAAGCCTTCGCCAGTTTTACCAAAGGATTTGTCGTCTTGAGATGGGTGTGGTACTGCTTCCCATACAGATTCTTGCTCACCACGTTGGAAAGTATTAACGTAAGTAGCAGTATGGCTGCTATTGAGTAAATTACCAAAACCATACCAGTTATCTACGTCAACGAGCCAATGCATTAAATACGTTTGGTTGTTACCATACGTCGCTTTAAGCTCTGCATCAATTGGGTCTTTACCCGCAGCATATTTTCCGTTTAATTCGCTTGGATATTTATCCGGCTGATTGTATTCAGCAGCATATGTTGCAGGGCTATTAGGATTATAATAGCTCATCGTAGGTTGTTCCTCTTTACCGTCGCCTTCGTTCACTGGGATGATGAATTTCTCCATGTTATCCCAAGCTGCCTCAAGTGTACTCCAATTACCAGTGTAATGGCCGTATAATGCTTCTAACCACATCCAGTAGCTATAGGCTTCAGAGGTTGTCATATGCCCATAGTCTGGTGCTTCACTGATTAATGTTTCAACAGAGTGATAAGGAATTCCCTCTGGAGAAAAATATCCATTAGCAGGATCTTTAATCTGATTATAAAGCGTCAGGAACCTTGTTTCCTCCGGTGATGTTGTTGCTGCCTTGGTGGTGTTAGAGCCAATGAAGCCAGTGGTTAGTGAAAATAACAATGCCATTGTAATGACAATCGAAAATCGCTTTTTCACAGTTTTTAGTTTCATGCATTCGCACCGTCCTTATTGTATTTTTTAGTTTGGTTCAATTCCATACAAGAGTACACCGCCATGGTAAGCTGTTACTTTACCCCAATCTGCGTAGCTTGTTTGGGTTGCACTAAAGGAGTAGTCATTAGTTTTGTTATAGTTGGTCCAGTTCGCTTTATTAATTCGAACTTGAATGTCACCTGTATCCGCACCTGGCGCAAGATCTCCAGCAGCAGAGGAGAAGGAGATTTCCAAATAATGATCTGCCCCTTCAACAGGCTGTGCAAGCTTCACGAAATTACCAATAATATTAGCGCTTCCAACCGCAGCATAATCGCAATTAAATTGCTGTGGTTGCTCGCCATCAATCGTATAGTAATAACGTAGTGTAATATCTTTTAAAGAAATAGGTTGATCTGAAGTATTTACTAATTTGAAGCTAGGGCGAATTTGATTATCGTTTGAACTAGAATCATTGGACTTGTATTGTACCTTGAGTCCATCTTCTACTGGAGTTAATGGCTCAGTTGGTTTTGCACTTATTTCAGCAGATGGAGCTCCATTTCCAACGACATTACTTGCTGTAACGATATAATAATAGGTTGTATCGTTAACAAGCCCTGTATCTTGGAATTTAGCTTCTGTCGATTCGCCTACAACTGTGTAAGGTCCACCGCTTGTAGCTGCGCGTTCTACAACATATTTTGTTGCACCCGCAACTTTATTCCATGTCAACGTAACGCTCTCATTTCCAGTAACCGCTTTTAAGCCTTTTGGTTGAGCAGGTACGGTTGGTTCAACTGGACCTCCACCATCTGGTAACTGACCAAATACATGAACGCCTTTATCATAGACTGGAATGTTAACCGCCTTCAAAGGAGTAGAGCCTGTAGTACCAATTCCTTGGAACGAAAAGTCATTGGTGTTATCCCAGAAGCTTGTAGCTTCAGGTCCTGACATTCTGAATTGGATTTCTTTACGGTGAGCAGATTGACCACCTGGATAAATGTTAGTTCCTGTGAAGTCAATTGTAGTGTAATAAATATGGTTAGCTGCATCATGCACTTTTAAAGGAGATACAGTAGCACCTTGATTGTAGCCACCAGCTTTAACCGTAATATCCTCAGGTCCATAACCGGCTGCAACCGCTTCACTTAAATCGATATAATAATCGAAAGATAGATCGCTAGTCGCACGAGCTGGCCAAGCGGAACGGTTATTAAGAACCGCTTTGATTTCAACAAAGTTGCTACCACTAGCATTGATAGCTGCTTCTACAAAAAATTCATCATCCTTTACTTCTGGAGCAGGGAAATTAGCTAGAGGTTGTTGACCTTCTCCAAAAAGGATATTCATCTTTGCTAGAGCGCCCGTAAATCCAGCATTGTAATCAGTAGCAACCTCATTAGATACATAGTCAGCAATGGAGTCTGTATATGCATCTGTCTTAGAAGGGCCCCCAACTAATGCACCATATAAGATATGACGATGATTCGCTGGTACAGTTTGACTATCTGCCCAAGAACCATGTGAGGTACGATGGTGAGGATGTTCTGGAGCATTATTTCCAAAGCCAACTACGTAACTGCTGTTGCGTGGATTATCGCCTAACATATAACGAATTTGACTGACTGCAAAATCCTTTGTAGTTTGTTTCATTACAGGATCAGTGACCCAATCCGAATATACAAAAGCAAGGAAGGATTGGTTAGCGGCGTAACGAAGTGCACCCCATTGATCAAGGTGAGCTAAGCCACCAGGTGTGTACGTTACTCTATCACCACTACCATTTACACCTGTTGTCCAGAATTCCATATTACGTTTGGTAGATTCTACGAAACGTTGTTCTCCTGTAATTCTAGCAAGTAGAAGCTGAGCTCCATAATGCTTATCATCCCAAGCATGAGTCCATCCATGTCCCCAACTTCCATCTTGTTCTGTGCCCCATAGCTCAGTAGCAGCGATAGCTTTATCTAAATAAGTCTCATCTTCTGTAGCGAGGTATAACCAGATACCACCCCAGCTTAGCTCATCGGCATAACCACTCCAGGAGTTATAGAAGGCTTGTGCATCTGTAATGACATCACTATATTTGCCACGATATTTATCAGCAAAATCATATAATTGCTTCGCATGCGTTAACAATTTAGTAGAGTAGGCAGGATCAACATCTTTAAACACGATCGAAGCAGAAGCTAGGGCAGCTGCAGTTTCTCCCGCTAGATCAGATCCAGGGTTTTGTGCATCAATCTTATAAGCAGGTCTTGCCATAGGCATTACTTCGGCAGGGCCCCACCAATTATGATCTGCATTCCCGTTACCCACTTGACCGTATAGCTCATTAGGTGCTGTGTGCGCCTTAATGAAGTAGTCATTAACATAACGAAGGTTATCAAGAATGTAATCTAATTGGCCAGCTTGCTCATAGCCTTCTTTGTATTCATAAACAGACCATGCTAACATCGTTGCGGAGGCAGCCATAGGGAAGCCAAATTTGACGTGATCTCCAGCGTCATACCAACCTCCTGTTAAATCATGTCCTACATCGGCACCGTCCTGTAGACCTGAATCTCCACGCCATTCTACGCGATTATTATCAGGCAGCTTACCAGAGCGTTGTGCTTCATAGAAATAAATTGATTTTTGCAGTGCCTCAGCATAGTTAAAATCGTTTGATGCTGCTTCGGCAGTGGGGGAGGAGACCAGTCCTGAATAGCTTGTAAGCGTCAACATAAAACTCATTAGTAATATTCCGCTTCTTTTAAACCATTTGTTCATGTCAGTAACGATGCTCCTTTACAGATTAGATTTTAAGAGTCTATCAAGAGGAGTTGTCAGACTGTAATACAAACGACCCTGGCTTCTTAACGTGTAAGTAACTATTCTTAGTGGAAAGTTATCACAGTAGCATTTTCTGGGTGTAAATTTAAAAAATCACTTAGTTTCCTTACATTTTTCTCAATTTATATGTAATCACCTCATTTCTATAAAGTAGATAAGGACAACTTTGTTACATAATATGTTAAAAATTGGTCCTAACCATAATATACCAAAGTCACTAATTATATACCAGTCGATTCTTCGAAAAAAAGTAGATATTTTGGAAAAAATAGAGAAATAATAATATTTTGAAGTAAAAAATAATAAGAATTTATCCTTTACAAAGAGTTAATATTAGGTTAATTGAATGGTATTAATTGGAAATTTGGGGGAGAAAAAAAACCTCGCTGGATCAAACTGAGCTTAAATTGCTCCAGCTTGATACATAGCGAGGTTCTAAATTATTTCATTATTTTACAAATATCATTAGTAAATTGTACGGGATCCTGTACTGGCAAGCCTTCAATTAGTAATGCTTGATTGTATAGCAGGTTAGTATACAAGTTTAATTTTTCCTTATCGTGTTCAAACGCTTGCTGTAGAGAAGCAAAGATGTCATGATTCACATTGATTTCAAGCACCTTATCTGCTTTAACCTCTTGATTGTTAGGCATCGCATTTAAGATTTTTTCCATTTCGATCGTAACTTCACCTTCTGTAGATAAGCATACAGGGTGAGTTTTTAACCGTTTGGAGGCTTTAACCTGCTTCACTTTGCCAGCAAGCAATTCATTCATATGGTCAAATAAATCCTTGTGCTCATTTTGCTCTGCTTCTGCATTTTTATCATTTTCATCAGCCTCAATACCAAGGTCGCCACTAGATACATTTTTGAATTCTTTTTCCTTGTAATTCATAATCATTTTGATTGCAAATTCATCAATGTCATCTGTGAAGTACAAAATCTCATAACCCTTATCCGCAACAAGCTCAGTTTGTGGTAATTTCTGAATACGGTCAATCGATTCGCCTGTTGCATAATAAATGAACTTCTGATCTTCCTTCATGCGAGACACATATTCGTCCAGAGTGACAAGCTTGTTTTCGGTAGAGGAGTGGAATAAAAGTAAATCCTGTAGATCATTTTTGTTTGCACCGTAATCGCTATACACACCATATTTTAATTGGCGGCCAAAGGATTCATAGAACTTCTCATATTGTTCTCTTTCATCTTTCAGAAGTGCTTGCAATTGGCTCTTAATTTTATTTTTAATATTTTTTGCAATCAATTTAAGCTGGCGATCATGCTGTAATAGCTCTCTTGAAATGTTAAGAGATAGATCCTCAGAATCTACTAGCCCTTTCACAAAGCTAAAGTAATCTGGTAAAAGATCGCCACATTTATTCATAATTAAAACGCCATTGGAATAAAGCTCTAACCCTTTTTCATATTCCTTCGTGTAGTAGTCAAACGGTGTTTTTTCAGGGATATACAAAATAGCGTTGTATACAACAGCACCATCTGCACTAATATGAATATGCTTTAATGGTTCGTCAAAGCCGTAACGTTTTTCAAAGTAAAACGATTTATAGTCTTCATCTGTCAGCTCATTTTTATTTTTACGCCAGATTGGAACCATGCTGTTAATCGTTTGCTCCTCAACGTAGGATTCAAACTCTTCCGCATTATCTTCCTTAGGACGTTGACTTGTTACATCCATTTTGATCGGATAACGAATAAAGTCAGAATATTTTTTAATGATCGTTCTAAGCGTATATTCATTTAAATAGTCATCGTATTGCTCATCTTCTGTATTCTCTTTAATATGAAGCGTAATTTCTGTACCCACACTATCTTTTTGGCAAGGTGTAATGATATAGCCATCTGCACCTGTAGATTCCCATTTATAAGCTTCATCACTTCCAAGTGGTTTTGTAACTACGGTTACTGTATCCGCAACCATAAATGCAGAGTAGAAGCCAACACCAAATTGTCCAATAATGTTGTGTCCATCTTTTGCTTCATTTTCATTTTTGAAAGCATAAGAGCCACTTTTTGCAATAATACCTAAGTTGTTCTCTAAATCCTCTTGGGACATCCCGATTCCGGTATCGGTGATTGTTAAGGTTCTGTTGTCTTTATCTACAGCTACTTTAATGTAATAATCTTCTTTGTTAAAAACGAGTGTATCATCGGTTAATGCCTTATAGTAAATTTTGTCAATGGCATCACTCGCATTAGAAATAAGCTCTCTTAAAAAGATTTCCTTTTGAGTATAGATGGAGTTAATCATCATCTCCAGCAATCGTTTCGATTCAGCTTTAAACTGTTTCTTAGCCATACAAATAATCCTCCTCGTTGAGCGTAGGTTAAAGACTCAAACTAAATAGATGTTTGTTAAAACTAGGTTCAGAGCGTTGGTTCACTTGTGTATAAATAAAAATTAGTGGTTGACAACGATGGGGCTGGAAGCTACGAAACAGAGGGTGATTTCAACCGCTGTTAAGGTCCCATTTTCTTATTTAACATGTTTATATGTGATAGAAATGGGACCTTAAAGGCGGGCGCTTTCGCTTTTCCACCATCCCTCTGTTCCTTCGCTATTCGGAGTGGGTTGTCAACCACTAATTTTAAGGCGACCATTTCAATGTTCCACTATTGCTCTGACCTTCGTTTTGTATTTCATAGAAGTGAGAAAACCGATTTAGAAGTTGGAGTCTGTAAACCATATATAGTTATATTAATGGTAGTGTTAGCACTCTGATTAAATGAGTGCTAAACATATTTTCATATATTTCCCTAGGGTTTGTCAATATCATGCAACACAAATACGATAAAAACCTTGTTTAATCATATTGCTTGGTACTTACATATCCTATATAATCGGTATAATATAAATCGACTTGCTGAGGTTGGTTAGAAGGTCCGCTTCTCAGGAGACCTGTCAGAACATGCCCTAGCAAGGTTCGAGATGTGAAAGGAAATGAATCGCAATGTCAGGAAAGCTTAGAGCAGGAATTGTCGGTGGAACCGGCATGGTAGGTCAGCGGTTTATTGCGCTTTTGGAGAACCATCCTTGGTTTGAGGTAACTTCAATTGCAGCGAGTTCACGTTCCGCAGGTGTAACCTATGAGGAATCAGTTAAAGGAAGATGGAAGCTAGAGACTCCACTGCCTGAAGGTGTGAAGTCCATTATCGTTCAAGATGCATCTAAGGTAGAGGAAGTTGCATCTAATGTAGATTTAATTTTTTGTGCCGTAGATATGAAAAAGGAAGAAATCCAAGCTCTAGAGGAAGCTTATGCTTCAGCAGGGATCCCAGTTATCTCTAACAACTCTGCGCATCGTTGGACGCCAGATATCCCTATGGTTGTGCCTGAATTAAACCCAGATCATATTAAAGTGATCGAACAGCAACGTAAGCGTCTTGGCACATCTACTGGCTTTATCGCAGTAAAGCCAAACTGTTCTATTCAAAGTTATGTTCCAGCGCTTCATCCTTTGTTAAAATTCAAGCCTAAAACGGTTGTAGCTACTACGTATCAAGCGATTTCTGGCGCAGGTAAAAACTTTGATGATTGGCCTGAAATGTTAGATAACGTGATTCCTTACATTGGTGGCGAAGAGGAAAAAAGTGAGCAGGAGCCACTTCGTATTTGGGGAGAAGCTGTAGAGGGTAAAATCGTGAAAGCTTCTGAACCTCACATTACAACACAATGTATTCGTGTCCCTGTAAAGGATGGACATATGGCTGCAGTGTTTGTTTCCTTTGAGCAAAAGCCATCGAAGGAAGAAATTTTAGAATTATGGAGTAACTTTAAAGGCCGTCCTCAAGAACTTGATTTGCCAAGTGCGCCTAAACAATTCATTACGTATTTTGAAGAGGAAAACAGACCTCAAACAAGACTTGATCGCGATATGGAAAAAGGAATGGGCGTATCTGTAGGTCGTTTGCGTGAGGATTCCTTATATGATTATAAATTTGTTGGTTTATCTCACAATACATTAAGAGGTGCTGCGGGTGGTGCGGTCTTAATTGCTGAACTGTTAAAAGCAGAAGGGTATATTGTGTCACAAGCATAATGCTGTGTTGATTGTATAAAATGTAATTAAATTAAAACGACTTGTACGTAAATGGCTCGGAAACGCTATTTATCGTGACAAGTCGTTTTTGCATTAAAAGAAGTGTAGATGCATTTATATTTATTGTAAGCATGAAACGGTTGAAGCCACTCTCTGCTACGTAGCCTCTCCCCTTATAGATGGTGAAGTACTGTCGCTTCTATGTTCCGATCTAAAATCATGCCCAGTTGGATTCTGGAATATTCGTAATCCGAAGCTTGGTGCAATCGCTATAATATGATCAAAAATATCCGCTTGTATTCCCTCGTAAACGGCCCATTCGGTTTTATTGGTAAAGGCATAGATCTCTATAGGCAAGCCTGTTTCTTGAGGGGCTAGCTGTCTGACCATTAAGGTCATCTCTTTATGAATTCCTGGATGCTTTTCAAGATAGGCCTGAATATATGCACGAAATACTCCGATATTAGTTAGCGCTCGACCATTCACAAGACTAGAACGATCAATTTCATACCTAACATTATAGTCGTCAATCTCTTTTTGTTTTGTTGAAATATAGCTTTGAAGATATTGAATTTTTTTAAAATCCTCGATCATTTCTGATGTACAGAAGCTTATGCTGTTTGTATCGATATAAATAGAACGTTTAATTCTCCGCCCGCCTGAATTTTGCATCCCTCGCCAATTTTTAAATGAGTCTGAGATCATCGCGTAAGTTGGAATTGTCGTAATCGTTTTATCCCAGTTTTGAATTTTAACCGTATTTAGCGAGATATCAGTGATGCTTCCATCTGCATCATATTTCGGCATCTCAATCCAATCCCCAACCCGCAGCATGTCATTTGAGGTTAACTGAATCCCTGCGACTAAGCCTAAAATAGAATCCTTAAATACTAACATAACTACAGCGGATAAAGCGCCAATCCCACTCAGTAATATAACAGGACTTTGCCCCATTAAGTTAGAAATAACAAGGATGCCGCCTATCATGAAAATGAAAATTTTTATAACCTGAATATATCCCCGTATGGGTCTCACTTTTGAAACTTCAAAGGTTGTATAAATGTCATTGGCTACATTAAGAAGTGCATCTAAAATAATAATCGTCACGATAATCATATACATAATAACAAGCTTAATTAGTAACCCTTGATAGGAAGGGAAGCTATAAGAAAAATAATAAAGAATAATTGCAGGAACATAGTGGGTAAGCCGTTGAAATATTTTACGTTCTAAAAAATATCGACTCCACCGATTTGAACTTTTACTAACATATCGGGTAGCAAATTTGAGTGTAATCTTTTTTGCAATATATTTAGCAACCAAACTCACAACTATGACGAATATAATAAAAATGATTGTGGATAAATAATCTCCAACTGATGCTTCTACGCCAAAATCTTCTAGTGTCTTTTTAATAAAATCCATAAATATCTCCTTTATAGCGACTTTAACTCAATATGTTAACGAAATCCAGTTTTATCGTCAAGTTGTAACCTATGATAAACCAAATATGAAAGCGTTTTAAAATGATAGATAAGAGTTTGATATTTTTATAATGAAGGATGTGGGTACAACAATGAGTTTCAGTTTTAAAGTGTTAATTGTAGATGATGAAATTTTTGTGCGTAAAGGGTTGCTAGAAATTATCCCTTGGTTTGAGTTGAATTTGACCATCGTGGGTGAAGCGGACAACGGACAGGAAGCACAAGCTATGATCAAGCAGCTTAAGCCAGATATCGTTATTACTGATATTCGTATGCCGATTTTAGATGGACTAGGACTCATTCAAAGCGTGGTCAATGAAAATAGTGACAGCCCTCCCGTTTTTGTCGTTATTAGCGGTTTTCATGATTTTAAGTATGCGCAGCAGGCATTAAGATATGGCGTATATGATTATATTTTGAAACCAATTGATGAGAAAGAAATGACTGAGGCATTACGTAATTTAGTATGTAAGCTTAATGATAACAAAGCGATAACCCTATTAAACAAACAACAATCAAATAGCCTAGTGATTGAGACACTGCTACAGCAAAATCTCCACTTTGACAATGTAGAACAATATGCGCATCAGCTAGAGCTTAAACAAAAATCAAGTTTTTTATTGGTCCTGCTGGAAATTCACACCTGCATTCGTGAACAGCAAATCAACCCCATACAGCCAGTTAATATTGAACAGCTACAGCAGATTTTTGATTGTAAACATGAGGGTGATTGTGATGTTTTATTTTTTGAGCATTCGCAAGGTATGTTTGGGATGTTGCTTAGTGCTGAAAAGGAGATAAAGAAGACAGCGAGCTTTTTGCATCATATAGAAGAAATTCGTACAACCCTTGCATGCCATTTAGAGTTTGAATTTAGTCTATATGCAGGAAATGTAGTCCAGAGCTTACATCTTCTACATCAATCTTATATGGAGGCAAATGAAGCTGCTAAGCATAAATATGCGGAACGCAATAACATTATTTTATTTGAACAAATGAAAGAGAAACCCCTATATTTATTTGACATCGACCCTGCTTTAATTAACACCTTGATCCTCCAATTAGAAGAGGGGAAGCATTCAGGTTATGTTCAAACGGTAGACAGTATATTTGATATGTTTCAGTCGCAACGCTTTGCGCCTCAAGCTGTGATTCGCTCCTTGACTAGATGTATGACAGAGGTGATCAAAGTCATTAAAAATATGGAAGGGTTGGAGGATGAAATTAAAAGCTTAAAGACATTTGTTGAACAAGATTATGACCACTGTAGCTTAAAAATGCTCAAACAACAGTTTCTAGGGTCAATGAGTGAAGCGGAGCAATATATTACTTCATTACGGAGGGATCAGCTTAAGG
Organism: Paenibacillus turicensis; assembly: GCF_017873435.1. Taxonomy (GTDB): domain Bacteria; phylum Bacillota; class Bacilli; order Paenibacillales; family Paenibacillaceae; genus Fontibacillus; species Fontibacillus turicensis. The sequence goes on from NZ_JAGGKG010000007.1 coordinate 41,841, forward strand.
GAGGGATTCAGCGAGTCAAAAAATATATTGATGTCCATTATGGAGAAAATATTAGCCTTAAAAGCATAGCGGCTCATTTTTATATGAATGCGGTTTATCTTGGACGATTGTTTCGTAAAAGCTACGGCATGTATTTCAATGAATATTTACTAAAAATAAGGGTGGAGGAAGCGAAAAAGCTGCTCAGGCAAACAGATTTGCGAATGTATGAGATTGCCGCGAAAATTGGGTTTCAAAACGTAGATTATTTCGTGACGCAATTTGAAAAGCTTGAACACAAGTCACCAACAGAATATCGACACATGCTAATCGATAAGGAAAAGTGAGGGGACTAGATGAAACTGAAGAACCGACTTAATTATATGAAGCTTCGCGATAAGCTGCTATTTATGTATATATTTTCAGTATTTATCCCGATCGTGGCGACCAATATTATTTTCTACAATGTCACTACAGACAATATCCGGAATCAAAAAATTCGTGATGCAAAAATGGCATTAGACAATATTAAAAATGATCTACGTGTGACGATCGATCAAGCGGTTGGCTTATCCTACTCTCTTTATGCCGATCCTGTTTTCAATAAAACGATTTCCAGACGGTTTGGCAGTGAGAGAGAATACGTGGATACATATAATTCTTATCTGCGAGGTGCATTAAGAGATTCCAATGAGCAAGGGATACGCTGGTATCAAGTTTATAGCGACAATTCGACGCTACTCACTTCAGGTTATATCGATCGCTTAAGTGATGAAATACGCCAAGCAGATTGGTATCTTCAATCAAAGGCATCCTTAGCACCTTACCCCACATTTGTGTACTCTGATCATAAACTAAGTTTGATTCAATGGTTAAATAATTATCCGACTAGTGGCATTGAACAACTGATTAAAATTGACCTGAATATGGATTTAATTGAACAAAAATTGAGGAACAGCAACTTTAGCGGTAAAGTGTATCTCGTTGACCCTAGGGGAAAAATTCAATTTGTGAATAATATGGAGGGCGCAGAGCTAGAGCCTGTCGTGCAATTTGACGCACAAAATCTTCCTAGAAATGCGTTGCTATTAGAAGTTCCTTATACTGACATTAATTATTTAGAGGGCTGGAAGCTACAAGGGATTTTGGATGAGAGTATTGTGCTAAAAGAGGTACAAAAATCACGTGCCTTTGTCGTTTGGCTTGCCTGTATTAATTTTATCGTTCCTACTCTTATTATTGCTTATGTATCTAGATCGTTAAATGTTCGGCTCGTCCGTATTTTGAAATATATGAAAAAAGTGAAAAATCAGGACTTTCAAGTGATTCCTGCTGATGATGCTAGAGATGAAATTGGTCAATTAACGATCGAGTTTAATCGGATGACGGAAACGATCAAAAATTTGATTAACGAAGTGTATGTCGCGGATATTCAAAAAAAGGATTTAGAGCTTAAGCAGCAGCAGGCACAGCTTCATGCCTTGTATAGTCAAATTAATCCCCATTTTTTATTTAACGTGCTGGAATCTATACGCATGCGAAGTATCATCAAGGGGGAAAAGGAAACGGCTAAAATTATTCAAAATATGGCGACAGTTTTTCGCAAGTCGATTTCATGGAATCGTAATGTTGTGACCGTTCAGGAGGAATTGGAGCTAATTAGCACTTTTTTAGATATTCAGCAATATCGTTTTGGGGATAAGCTACAGTATAGCATTGTCGCAGATCCTGCAATTTTACAGCACAAGATTCCGAAAATGATCTTTTTACCGTTTATCGAAAATGCAAGTATACATGGAGTAGAATCCAGTCCAACTAAGGGCATCATTACCATCCACGTATCGCAGCAGCAGGAGCGGCTTCATTTTACCGTAGAGGACAATGGGATCGGCATAACAGCCCCAAAATTAGAGGAGCTAAAACATTATTTACAGGAAAATGATGATATGGGGGAAAAAGTAGGGATGAAAAATGCCTTGAATCGGCTGAAATTAAGTTATCACCAAAGCTTTACCTTTGCGATCCATAGCCAAGAGGGGGAAGGAACAACAATTCAAATTACAATTCCATTAGCACAAGGGAAACTAGAAGATAATTAAAGAAGAAATATGTTTTCCAAAGTAAAAGGTATGCTTTGTTGGGTAATGTTGAAAGCGTTTTCCTGATATATTGAAATTGCTAAATAAGTTGAGCAACTTTAAAGGGGGAACAAATGAAAATGCTAAAACGAAAGATGTTATTGCTTGGTATGGTTTTTGTGCTCATTGCGGCATTAGCGGGATGTGGAAAAGGGGATGATGCAAAGAAAAACTCAGCTGCAGATGAAAACGATACTTCACCTGTAACCTTCAAATACTTCACATTTGGTGGGGGTAAAAAAGATATCCTTGCAAGCGATACAGATATCGGGAAGGAGCTTCAACGCCAAACGGGTGTGGATTGGAAAATGGAATTTCTAGTGGGAGATGGTGCAACCAAAGCAGGTGTAATGATTGCCAGTGGCGATTATCCCGACATTATTGACTCTAGTGGTCAGATGGCAAAACTGTTAGAAGGGGATGCCTTTATCCCATTAGACGATTATATCGAAAAATATGGTCCTAATATTAAACGGGTTTATGGTCCCTATATGGATAAATTCAGACAAAAGGATGGGAAAATCTACTTCCTGCCTTATGATGCCAACCAAGGTTATACACCAGAGCCTAACGCCTCTACAGGCTTTTATATTCAGCGCTCCGTATTGAAGGAGTTTAATTATCCGCAAATTAGAACACTCGACGAATATTTTGATTTAATTAAGCAATACAAACAAAAATATCCTCAGGTGGACGGGAAAGATACGATCGGTTTTGCCACGCTTGCAGGTGAGCAAGGTAGCTTCTTTACGTTACAAAACCCAGCGATGCATTTAGCAGGTTACCCGAATGATGGTGCTGTTACGGTGGATATGAATACCCATGAGGCAAAATTGGTCGCGGGCTCTGACAATCAAAAAAGATGGGTACAAAAGCTAAATGAAGTGAATGCCGAAGGCTTACTTGATCCTGAATCCTTCACAATGAATCGAGATCAATATTTAGCGAAATTAACGTCTGGGCGTGTGTTAGGTTATTTTAGCTATTCATGGCAGGTTGGGGATGCCACCAACAACTTAAAGAAAGCCGGTAACGACGATAAGCGTTATATTGCGATGCCAATCGTATTTGATAAAGATATTAAAGACCAATACATCGATCCCCCAGGCTTTGTTAACAATTATGGCGTAGGGATTACCGTAAAAGCCAAAGATCCTGTGCGGATAGTGAAATATATCGATAACTTGCTTAAGGAAGAAAATCAAATTTTGGTGCAGTGGGGCATTAAGGACAAGACGTATGCTGTAAATGAGCAAGGTCGGTTTCATTATGCTAATGATGACCAACGGAAAATGCATGATGATCCCGATTTAAGTAAGAAGTTTGGGTTTGATTACTTTGTCTATAGCTGGCCTCGCTATGGTAGCTCATCGCTATTGTCAGATGGGAATGCCTATGGTCCTGGTAACCAGCCTGAAATTGCTACCTTTGGTTATACCGAAGGCGATAAAATTTTACTAGAAAAATATAAGCATAACGTGTTTAGTGAATTTTTTAGTAAGCCTGATCCACGTCCATGGTTCCCAGCTTGGTCAATTGCGTTAGAGCAAGGTTCACCAGAGCAAATTTTTATTACCAAATCCGACGATTTACAACGAAAATATTTACCTTTAATGATTATGGAGCCCCCTGCTAATTTTGAAAAGGTGTGGGATCAGTATATCGCTGAATTTAATCGCTTAGATAAACAAACGTATGAGGATACAATTACAAAGGCAGTGAAGGATCGTGTGCAAGGGAAATGGTAATTTTGTTGTCGGAGAGGAGGATGAGCATGTGAAATGAAACAACAACTAAATCCTGTGGGCACGAAGGTTAGCTATGCTAAAACAAAAGCGGAGAAGAGAAAACTGTTTTTTAAACGATTAAGAGGACAAAAAGCATTAGCATTTATGTGTATTCCGTTTGTTATCTGGGCATTTGTTTTTAAATATCTCCCTTTATGGGGCTGGAGCATGGCCTTTCAAAAATTTAAGCCCTCCAGAAGCTTTTTTGAACAGGAATGGGTAGGGTGGCAGCATTTTAACATTTTATTTGAAGACAATACGTTTTATCGGGTGTTAAGAAATACGTTAGTGATGAGTATGATTAACCTTGTGTTAGGCTTTGTAACTGCAATTACGCTAGCGCTTCTGTTAAATGAGTTGAAAAATATTATTTTTAAGCGTGTGGTACAAACAATCAGTTATTTACCTCACTTTATTTCTTGGGTAGTCGCATCAAGCATCGTGCTTACGGTATTATCTCCTGACGGTATTGTTAATTTGCTTTTAATGAAGTTTGGCATTTTGGATAAGCCGATTTTGTGGATGGGTAAAGGGGAATATTTCTGGGGGATACTTGGACTCACTGAAGTATGGAAAAATGTAGGATGGAATACGATCATTTATTTAGCGGCCATTACATCTATTGACCCTGCACAATACGAGGCAGCGGAAATTGACGGTGCAAATCGTTTTCAGCGAATGTTAAAAATTACTTTGCCAGGGCTGAAGCCGGTCATTATCATTTTGTTAATTATGAATATGGGAAGTATTTTGGAATCAGGCTTTGAACCACAATACCTGTTAGGGAACGGCATGAATCTGGATTACTCCGAAAACCTAGATATTTTTGTATTAAAGTATGGTTTGGGGATGGGCAATTATTCCTTGGGGACCGCCGCAGGTATATTTAAAACGGTAGTCAGCTTTATTTTTCTATTCTCAGCCAATACGATCGCTAAAAAAATGGGTGAAAATAGATTATTTTAACAAGGAGGCCCTGAACAATGAAAGGAGCAAAAAAGAGACGTTCCCGTCATGTCAGCTTGGGGGATCGTGTATTTGATACCTGCAATATGATTGCCATGATCTGCTTAATGATCGTCACCTTGTATCCCTTTATTAATATGATTGCAGTTTCGTTTAATGATGCTAATGATGCGGTTAGAGGGGGCATTTACTTGTGGCCTCGGCAGTGGACCTTTGATAATTACAAGTATGTGTTTGGCGAATCAGATATTTATCATGCAACACTGATTTCGGCACTACGTACGCTCATTGGGACGGCAGTATCTGTATTTTGTACCGCAATGCTTGCGTATACGTTAAGTCGGCAGGAATTTGTATTACGAAAGTCTGTCACGATATTTTTTGTATTTACGATGTACTTTAGTGGAGGGTTAATTCCAAGCTATTTGCTTATTCGTAATTTGAATCTCATTGATTCCTTTTGGGTGTATATCGTGCCAGGTGTAATTGGTGTCTTTAATATGATTGTCATTCGCTCCTTTATCGAAGGCTTGCCAGAAGGGATTTTAGAATCTGCACGGATTGATGGGGCAGGCGAATTTGCAACCTTTGTGCGGGTGGTATTACCTTTAACGATTCCAGCAATGGCAACGGTATCCTTATTCGTCGCGGTAGGGCAATGGAACTCATGGTTTGATGTGTTTTTGTATAACTCGTCCAATACGAATTTGAGTACACTGCAATATGAGTTAATGAAAATATTACAGACGACCACCACCTCATCCACTACCTCGATCAGTGATATTTATCAGTCGGCAGATAACACAGCGGTTATGGTGACACCTACCTCCATACGAGCAACCATGACGATTATTGCGAGTGTGCCAATCTTAATGGTGTACCCATTCCTGCAAAAGTATTTTGTTCAAGGGATGACGCTTGGGGGCGTGAAGGGGTAACAATATGAGCGCGGTTGAAGTTTAGTAAGCTAGCTGCGAGTGTGCAGAGGACTAACAAATTAGATGAAGAGCTACAAGAAGCAGAGGAAGGGGCGTTAATCCATGTCTCCAAGTTTGCTTCTTGTAGCTTTTTAGAAGTAATGCTACTGATATGGGTTACCATAATAAGATCGATTACCATAATAAGGCCCAACCATTATAAATATTAATCATTAATACGACGATAACGACACATTGAAATACGAAGGCAACCTTTTGATCAGGAAGAATTATACTGCTTTTTGCACCTAATAACCCACCTACAATTGCTGCTGGAATAATATATAGGAGTACCGTCAGATCATAACGATGGAATCCTGTAGAAAGCCAGATCGTCACTAATTTAGATAGTTGGGAAAAGAAAATCGTGCAAATGGAGTATACGGTAGCTTCTTTAATTGGCATCGCAAACATGAGCATCATAAGTGAAACATTAATGGGCCCACCACCTATGCCTAGCAAACTTGCTAAAAATCCTAAAATTAGTCCACATAACACATACCAAATGATCGTATTAAGGTGATAGCTGTTCCACTCATATTTACTGTACAAAAATGCAAACAGTAACGTAAGGATTGTGATTATAATTTGGATAAGCTGTACCGTAGATGCATTGTTAAATCCCCATAATAAAAATTCAAAGACGATATTCCCTAACACCCCACCAGCTAAAGCTCCTATGGAAATCCAAATGATTTTTGTCCAGTTTAATTTCGTACCACTTTTTATTTGGCGTGAGGTAGATACGATTGACATTGTAAATACAGCGACAGTGGAGTAAAAGGAAATGGCAGCGACAGAGTGTGCGCCAATGAAGTCAAATACAGGCTTGATGATGACGCCACCGCCCATCCCTGAAATGGCGCCTACAGTGTTAGCTAATACGATTACGATAAAATATAAGATGCCAATCAAATTGCAATCCCCTTTACTAGCTGCAATATGTTATATGTAAAAGAGCAGGCAGTGATTACGTCTGCATTGCTCCCTTTTGTACATTCTCTGAATATATCTATAATAATTAATCTACTAATATTTTTAATACTACAGGCAAAGCGCTTTGATGCTCCGCAACATGGATGGTCAAGGCTTGCGCATTTCTCTCCCAATGGGTTTGTGAGCCGGAGCCAAGCACTTCAATATCTTTGATTACCCCATGAAAGTGTGGGGAATGCTCCCTCAACGATTTAATTGCAATCCTGCCATCCTCTGGGAAAACTAACACTGTTGCGTAAAGCGTGCTACCCTTAACGGTAAACCGGATATCTTGAGGGGTAAAGGTTTTTGGCTTGCCATCCGTAAACTGCCCTTCCTCAACCTGAGTTGGTCCTTCACCAAAGATGCGCCAGCAGGATGTGCTGTATATAGCCTCACCGTTCACTTCAAGCCATTTCCCTATTGATAGCAGTAATTCACGTTCTTCATCGGGAAGGGTACCATCGGCACGAGGGCCAACGTTAAGCAGGAGGTTGCCGTTTTTGCTTACAATGTCAACCAAGTCCTGAATCAGCTCACGTGAGGACTTGTATTCATTTTCAGGCGTATAACACCATGAATTGCGTGCCAAAGCGGTGTCAGTCTGCCAATAATAGGTTTTCATATCCGCAAATTGTCCACGCTCTACGTCAGGAACGGCACAGCCAAACATAAAGGCATCATGCTTGTAATTAATAATTCCCTTATATCCATGAGCAAGGGATTGATTATAATAATAAGCCGCCAGCTTTTTCAGATAAGGCTTAAAGGCGGTATGCTCAATCCACCAGTCAAAATATAGCACTTTAGGCTGGTAGTTGTCGATTAGCTCGCAACAACGAATGAGCCAGTCTTCAAGATATTCCTCGTTAGGGGCCGGCGTGGAATACAAGTCCTGATGGTCAGGCTCAGGCATGGACGGCCAATAAAAATCGCCAAGGGCAAGCGGCTCCTGAATGTCAGATTCAAATTCCTTGCCATGCGATAAGAAAAACCAATGCTCCGCACGATGGTTAGAGGTGGTGAACACCAAACCTTGCTCTTCAAATGCCTCTTTCATTTCCCCCAAAAGGTCTCGTCTTGGCCCCATTTCATAGGCATTAAAGCGCGATACCTCACTTTTGTACATCTGAAAGCCGTCATGATGCTCCGCAACTGGCATTACATAGTGGGCCCCCGCCTGCTTGAATAGCTCTGCCCATTCTTTAGGCTGAAAGTTTTCAGCTTGAAACATAGGAATAAAATCCTTGTAGCCAAAGCTGGTATGAGGGCCATACGTTTCTAAATGATGCTTGTATTCCTTAGTGTCTTGAATGTACATATTACGAGGATACCATTCATTCATGAAGGCGGGAACCGAATAAACGCCCCAATGGATGAAGATGCCAAACTTAGCCTGAGTATACCATTCAGGAAGCTGAAATTGGCTCAAGGATTCCCAATTATCTTGAAAGGGGCCTTGGGCAATGACTGCGTCAATCTTTTCTAAATAGGCTGATCTATTCATGATTACATCTCCGTTCATTGCTTTTTTTTACCTTTATAATGTTGTATGTTTATTGTATCAATGAAACGAAGGAGTCCATATGGAGGACATTAACTTTTGTATGTGCATTATTAACTGTATTAACTGTGCTAACAGTGAGGTGAACCTGTGAATAAGTCCCCTGCGTTGCGCAATATGCTTTCAAACCTAGAATTGGATTTGCTAGTGGCGCATTACAGTCAAGTGACACCCCAGTGGAGAGATATAGATTATTGTCCCGACTACAGTAAGCTTTACTTTATAACAGAAGGAACGGGATGGATTAGAATTAATGGAGAGGAATATTATCCTGAACCGGGTCAGCTTGTGCTGATGCCTGAGGATGTTGTGCAATCCTATTCTGTTGCTGAAGGGCAACCGTACCAAAAGTATTGGTGTCATTTTAATGCGAGGATTGGCCATCTGGAGGCATTTCGACAGCTTCGTATTCCGTATATTTGCACAGTGGTGGATTATGGACGTACTGAAAAAGTTTTTGCTGAACTAGTGCAATATGCAAATTCGGAAGAGGTGTGCTCTGGACTGTTAGCCAAAGTTAAGCTAATGGAGCTACTTTCCTATTACTTGCTGGAGCTTGCAGAGGGACAGATGGGTAAGGAGCAAATTACTATAAGAAATCGTACCGCCACAACTTGGTTGGAACCGCTCCTTCAATATATTCGCGATCATTTGGATCAGGATTTGACCATACAGGAATTAGCCACTCAAGTTTGCCTACACCCCAATTATTTTATTCGCATGTTTAAGGAGCAGATGGGTGTACCACCGATTCAGTATATTACCCGTGTTAAAATGGAGAGAGCTAAGGAGTTGCTGATGCAAACAGAGGGAAGTATAAGCGAAGTAGCATGCCAAGTAGGCTTTCAGGATTATTTTCATTTCTCCAAGCAATTTAAAAAGCTTGTGGGGATGGCGCCTACGGAGTATCGTAAATATGGACAGAACTTATATTAATTTCATTCAAACTCACTTGAAAGGGATAAGATATGATTAAAAAAATTTGGAGTGAATTTATAAATACACAATGTGGGGCTGATTCACCTAGTCCATTTGTGAAGCAAGTAGGTTTACGATTAGAGGAATTTAGTGCTTTGCATGATGGTAAAAGTCCCTATACGTTAAATAAGCCTATCACAACTGGGCAAGTAGAACAATTTGAGCGTAAGACAAAGGTAGACTTACCTGTGGATTATCGCGATTTTCTTATATATATTGGCAATGGTGGTACACATCATCGACCATTCCCTGTTGCTTTGTCTCATGCGAGTGATGCACTCCGTTCTTGTTTACAGTCTGAACCTGTAGATGAAACGTATATTGGTTTGCCCTTTGATCCACACAAATGTAGGCTTTGCTTCGATGAAGGTTTAGATGCAATTGATGATGAGATAGAGGACTATGAGCATGATAAGATGGTAGTTGAAGCATTTCATGGCACAATAACATTATATAATGATGGATGCGGTTATTATGATTTATTAGTTGTTGCAGGGGAACAAAAAGGTAAAGTATATGCCCTTGATACTTGTGCTGGTCAAGGGATTAGAGAAATCGCCGATTCCTTTGAAGCCTATTTTATGAATTTTATCAATTTCCAAATTGAAGAACGACGTGCACATAATGAGCATAATGATAAATTTGAAAGCGACATTAAAGAGGTTATACCAGGTGGTAACGTTCGCGATCTTATTGTAACTACCAAGAAGAATAAAAAAACCTTTCAATTTGAATATTTTGCGCCACAGGAGTTTCTTCGTGAAGGCGAGACATCTAAGCTTAATCAAGTGAACGATGTAATTACAATCTCCTTATTTATGGAGGATAAGTCATATAGTAGCGTAATTATTACCCCATTATTAGCTAATTCCTTGACTTCTGCATTAGAGGAAGCGAATACTTCCTCCGATTTTCTGTTAGTAGGTGAGCGCTCTGAGCATATCATCATTGGAAGAGTTAATCGACGCCTTGAATATGGTAGATTACAGAGTCGTACCCTTCCTGTATTTATTGAATCATTACAGCAGGAAATTTTAATTATCGTAGATGAAGAAATAGATTATCAGGTTGGGGTATGGTTGAAGATAAAAGGACGACTTAACGGCGAAATTTATAAATGTATCAGATAAATAAACTAGGCGAAACCCAAGTTTCGCCTCAGAAATATACCTCAATCTTGAAATCAGTGCTTGACCGCTAACCCAAACTAGCAAAGAGACAGAGGGATTCTGAAGATTGTCTTTTAAAATCATATTTCACCAATACATCTACTTCAATAAAAGGAATATGATTTTAACACAATCGCAAGAACGCTCTGAATCGTAGCTACCACCCTCTAGTCGCTGTCAAGTACTGATTTATGAATAGAGCCAGAATTATTTTGTTTATTTTTTCTGAACAGGTAACCAAATCTCACTTACATAATCATCGCTTTCAGTATCCCCATCGGTGTAATACTCAAAATCATAATCAGAAACTAATTCGTAGTCTGATTGTGGTAGCCACTCACGATAAATACGCTCCCATGTATCTTGAATCGCAAATGGTACTTTTCCCACACATTTAAAGACCGCCCATGTGTAAGCAGGAACACTTAGTATCTGAAACCCTGTAGGAATCTCTTTGTCTTGTTCATAAAAGCAACCAATTCCGTAGCGAAACTCATTACGTCCTGTTTTCGTTTCCTCGCAAATGCCTAGCGCTCCAGGTACTTGTTTAAATGAACCATCAGCAAAATATTGTGACCAAAACTTTGGAATTTCTTGTTCACTTGTATCTAATGTAAATATTTTTGTTTTTGCTAATACCTCAAACGACTCTTTTTGCTCAATTCGGTATTCCATTGGAATTCCACCTTCCAGCTTAATTTTTATGAGAAGGCGATTAAATGATTTTAGATTAGAGCCTGCGATCTTTGCTTGACTAGGCGCTATACCATGGAAGCGGGTGAAGGCTTTAGTAAAGCTCTCAGGCGTATCGTATCCATACTTTAATGCCACATCAATAATTTTTAGCTTGGACATGATCAACTCTTGCCCCGCAAGGGATAACCGCCGATTGCGAACGTATTCATACATCGTCATCCCTGTTAACAGGCTAAAGGCACGTTGAAATTGATAGTTGGAAATATAAATATGCTTGGCAACGTCCTCACATGTAAGCTCCATAAGTAAATGCGCCTCGATGTAATCTATCGCTTGATTGAGGTCTTTAATCCAATTCATGTGAACCACCTTCCTTCTATAAATAGCTTACTGGAATGCACAGTCATGTTCCTGTCCTAGCTTGCTTGGATTTGTCAGTATTGAGCAAAGTGAGGCTAGCTATAAACTTAAAATTGTTTACTTTAGTTGTGACCAGTGATGCCACATTTCAATTGGATTTATCTCATAAATCTCATTTTCTCTATACATAAAATGGTGAATAATAAATTCTCTACGGATTGTAGCATAATCGTCATGGTAATTTTGAATAAAAGCATTAATTTCTTGCTCAGTGTACTTTTGAGTATCATCCAATTTAGACACAAGGTATTCAAGTACAATCAGCTTTTTCTTTTGACTTGATGGAATATTTTTAAGCTTCTCATCAGGGGTAAAGAAATTGCGTATAACGGAATCGCGTTGTTTGATTTGCTCCTCAGTTAACATTATTTTTCCTCCATTCTTGTGGGTGCTTCGGTATATTAAGTTTGCTGTGGCATCTGCACTATTGTTAATAAAGTAGTGATTTAATGAGAAATAAATTGTATTTTTCTCACGGCGTTGATTAATAAGACTTGCTCCCGCTAGCTTTGCAACGTGATGCGTAATTGTTGCGGGTGTAACACCTAGCTTTTCTGCTATTCGCTGCCCATTAAGCTCTCCATCAGCTAGCAAAATCAAAATTTTGACTCTAGTAGGATCAGCTAGTGCTTTATGATAATTGACGATTTTATCTAATTGCATTGATCTGATTCCTTTCAATAACATGAAGTTAATTTAGTACATATCTAATTTAATAAATATCTAATTAGATGATTGTTAAATTAGATTCTAAAGGGTTAAGTGAACTTTGTCAATTAGTCAAAATAAAAATAGCCTTTTAAACCCTGAGAAAATGAGTTTAAAAGACTATTTTTTCACTTAGTTAATCACGATTTATAGCGTGTAATATGGCTGAAGTAAGCTGTTCATGCAAATGATTCAATTTTTATTTCTTTTTCTCTTTGATGAAAAGACTCACACATTCCCATACCGTAATTACAATGACGAGTATAGTTAAAATTATAATCATATTGTTCCCGTTTCTAACAGACTCAGGTAGATTTCTAAGGTTATTAATAAATGCGTTGCCGTTTCTAAAATCCGCACTAATTAGTGCTGAATCATTAAGCATCCATACCAGTAGTCCACCCATAAGTATGTTAAAAACCAGTTGGACACGGATTAATGCTTTATTCCAATATTGAACAATGTATTTCCATATAAAAATAATCATTTGGAATAGGACAAGAATTAAAAAGAATGGCATAAAATGCTGTAATCGTTCTGTATTTAATAAAGGAATAACCTGAGAAGTTCCTTCAGAACCTAAATTAATATAAATCGCAATTAATTGTGGTTGAAAATATAAGACAGAAGCTGTTAAGATCATCCAACACATTGAAGAAATCGTGCTGCTTCTTTTTATTTTTTTGTTGTCAGGGACTAAGTGAGGTAAATCTTTAATGGACCAGTTCCCTTCATTGGATTTTATAAGTCCCTTAACTGGAGACTTTTCTAGTAACCTACGCTCCAATACTACAAATACAAGCGTGACCCACAAGGCAACTTGAAGACCAGCTTCAATTACAACCCCAATGCCGTTGGTAATCACTTGTTGAATGATGACAGATAGATCAGTGGTTACATTAAGCTCAGGATTAGAAAATAATAAGCCAAGGAAGGTGACAAGAACCATAATTGGTAAAACAATGCTTAACACAAGCTTTAAGACCGAAATATATTTTCCATAATAGGCTGGGCCGATTAAATAACGTTGGTTAGGTTGATATTCCTCGGCCAGCTTCCAAGGATTACCTAGCTCCTGTAATACGTTGATCACATCGTTTTCCTCATAATGGTCAGTAAGCATATCCTCAATGTTCGCTCTTAATTCCTTAGCAACATCCTCCTTGGAACTTTCGGGTAATTCCTTTGTCACCGCGTAAATGTAACGTTCGATTAATTCCATCACTCATTCTCCTCCTGTAGCATCCGTTCTAACTGACTTGAAAGCAAATTCCATTCTCGTTTCAACTCTATATACACTTCCTTGCCTAACTCACTAAGAACATAAAACTTACGTGGTCTGCTTTCCGTTGTGTCCCATTCACTGATAAGTAGTTGCTGCTTCTCTAGCCTTCGTAAGAGGGGATATAATGTTCCAGCTTCAATCGGAGCCCCTTTATCCTCTAATTTCTGAATCAGGGAATATCCATATTCTTGCTCACGAAGTTGACTTAACACGAGTAATACCAAAGAACCACGCTTTAGCTCAACGGTGAAGGTTTTAATTAATTCTTCTGCCTGACTCAATACATCATCTCCTTGATTTCAATCATAGTGTATGTCGTACACTATTGTCAATAACACAATAATAATTTTATTGATAAATAGTATGTTGCCTAATGTTGAAAATAATATGGTGCATGATAATTTTTACTGAACATAAAAGTCCATTAATAATCTATTTGTCATTGACTTTAAAGCCAGCATAAATCTAAAGTAAGTTATATAATGTCATAAATATGAAATAGATAGGTTGGTGTTATTAGTGAAAACCAATGTATTTCTTGTTCGACATGCTCACTCTGTATATACACCTGATGAATTACATAGACCGCTATCAGAACGTGGCGTAAGTGATGCTAAGAAGGTGACGGAACAACTGAAAGGTGAAGGGATTACTGTATGTATATCAAGTCCATATCAAAGAGCAATCCAGACGATTGAGGGAATTAGTCAGGTTAAGAATCTTAAAATTATAATTGAAGAGGACTTTAGAGAAAGATTATTATCCGGGATTCCTGTGGAGGATTTTGCCTCGGCAATGAACAAAGTATGGGAGAACCCTTCTTTTTGTCTTGAAGGGGGAGAATCTAATCTTGTGGCGCAGGAAAGGGGAGTGGGGGCGCTTCATAATGTAATAAAGGCACATGCAGGAGAAAATATTGTAATTGGTACACATGGCAATATCATGATTTTGATCATGAACTACTTTGATCCGTCTTTTGACTTTACAGCATGGCAGCAACTAGATATGCCAGATATATATAAATTAAGCTTTAACGATGTGGAGTTAATAGAAATAACATCTGTATGGAGTAGGGAGAAGTCGCTAAGATAATCAAGATTTGGGGAGGGATTGAGCAAGATGAATACTTTAAATGAGACATTTATTTTAATTTGGTTTTTTCCAATTTTGTTTATATTTCATGATTTTGAAGAGATTATTTTTGTTAAGCCATGGGTTGAGAAAAATAAGGAGCATTTAAGAAAAAAATATCCCAAGCTAGCACAGAAGCTAATGCCACATTTTGAGGGAATAAGTACCTCAGCGTTTGCATTAGGGGTATTAGAGGAGTTTGCCCTTGCTACTTTTATTACGATTCACGCCTACCTATTTAATTGGTATTATGTTTGGATTGGTGCATTTATTGGTTTTACACTTCATCTTGTTGTTCATTGTGTTCAGGCGCTTGTAATTAGACGTTATGTTCCTGTGCTGATCACAAGTATCATTTGTCTTCCAATTTGTTGTTATATCATTGTTACCTTTATCAGATTAAACCCAATGACAGGGGGACAACTATTGTTAAGCAGTAGTATAGCTGTCCTTATCATTGTCGCAAATGTTTTTGTTATTCATAAAGGCATGGTGATTTTTGATAAATGGCTTGCTAAATTTCAATCTAGCAAAATGTAAGGTAACCTAAATTTCAGGAAAGCTCCAGCCCGCTAAATACTTCAAATCCTTTGCATTTGCAAACGAAACTGCATTAGGCGCAGGTAATGATGAGGATGGGCAAGTCATATTTCTGGCTACACGTCTGACCCAACTTGTCGAATCAATAGAAGCAACGCTAGTGTGCCTGCGTTCATTTTCACATGGACGAAACTGCATCTTTAAGTTTTCCTTTGTAGGCATTTCTTCTGTAACGCCATCCAGAAACTCAACTATAACACGATTATTTTTTGTTTCGTGGCAATACACCGTTATCCAAACACCTTCACGGATACGTATCGCATAAACATCCCCCGCTTCAGCAGGACCTTTACCAGCATCTGGTGAGGTTTTAGGCGCCTTGACCGTAGGCAGTCTTTTTTGCTCTAATGCGCCAATTAAGGTTTGTTTCAGCTCAGGCTGTGGCTGGGGTCTGTCCTCTAGCACAATATCGGAGGAATCAAATTGCTTAAAAATAGAGGTTAGTGTACTGTTATTAATTCCAATGGAGGAGTTCCACCAAGCAAGTGGAGCTTGCACCTCAACTCTTGTATTTGGACGTTCATCTCTTTTCTTATATGAAGTAAACGAAGTTGCCATCCCAGGATAATCTTCCGTATCCAATATGCCGATTAATGCTAATGTCTCTAGTAAACCTGTATATGCATATTTATTTTTAGTAGGGAGTAGTGATGCTTTTTTTAATATTGGTGTTACTTTGCTGTAGCGTGTGTCTAGTGGTAATCCACGTAAAACAGTAAGTATCGCACGAAAGGTCCACCTATCATATTCAGTTGGAGTCGGAACCTTTTCCTCATAAGCGAGTTCCCTCAATGCAAGCACACAACCAAATGGGTTCCCGTCAAGTGGAGTGCCACTTGTCATCCGCCAATACCACTGTAAACTTGTATCCACACTGCTACCTGTACTTAATCCGCAGATTTGACATGTTGCAGAAGAAGGGTAAGGGGTATATTCATGTTCTGGCATGCTCATTGCAAGGAGTTTTCCTGCTAACAGGGAACGCCAAATGATAGGTGCAGACCACAACGAGGCAACAAAAGCTTGGGCTACTTCCTCTAACGTCCAATGCTTTGCCAATTGTTTTAGCTCGCTGATCACCTCATCATGATTTGGTCTAACAAAATGATTAGGTGCATGTCCACAAGCAGCAAGCTGCTCAAGCTCTGCTTTGGTTATTGTGGAGGGGATGGCATGTACTGAAGCATCTTGATCAGCATCATAATTTGTTGCTTGATTATAAATTTGTTTTAATAGCCAAAGCTGATTTAGAACGTCCATGATGGACCCCCTTCTTTTAAAAAATAGATCATTTCCTCTACTTAACTTAGTAATATTAACCCAAATTTCAAGTATATAATCACACACTTAATGTAATATATATATTGCACAATGCAATATATATGTTACAATTATGATGAAAGGAGAGAAGGACTTGGAAAATAAGGTGAAGCTTTCTCGAGTTGGAGTGAACTTATCTCAACAACAGTTAGCTGAAAAGATTGGTGTAACACGTCAAACGATTAGCTTAATTGAAAAAGGAAAATATAACCCCACCCTAAGGTTATGCCTTGATATTTGTTATGCCGTGAATAAAACACTAGATGAGGTGTTTTGGGTGGAGAAGGAGAGTCATGAACATGAAAAAAATTAAAGATGAACGTTTACAGCTACAAAGCCTAAAAAATATTCGTATTATATTCATCGTGCAAAATTTGGGGATCATTGGTATTTTAGCTTATGATTATTTTAGTAAAGGTATGGAGGAAATGCGTAATAATCCACTGTGGTTCTTGTTTACAATATCGATGATTATTTTAGCATATTTATCCATGAGTATTAGCTCTGACTATGAGCGTCAGTCTAAAAACCCTAAAAAAAGCTTAGTCATTTCATTGGTGACTTCAGGGTTAATTTGCATATTAATAGGGTATTTAGTGACACGAAGTGAAGCAGGTGATATAGCTCAAGGGATTATAATGGGGGGGAGCCTATTTATCTGCATACTCATTCCGGTAATATACATGTATAACTTACGCACGAAACAACATGAAGACTAACTACCTGAGTAGAAGCCTAGGGTGCCACTATCCGTCACACTTTATCATTTAATAAAACCATATGATAGTGGTCTTCCCATTTCCCATTAATTTTTAAATAGTCACGAGATAACCCTTCATTTACAAACCCTAGTTTTTCTAATACAGCTGCGGAGCGCACGTTTCGTGGTAAAATACTGGCTTCAATTCGATGAAGCTTGTATTCATCAAAAATAATTTCAATTCCCTTACGAAGTGCTTCCGTCATATAGCCTCGATTAATTTCATGCTCATCCAAGTTATAACCAAGATAACAGGACAAAAAGGCACCGCGGATGATGTTATTAAATGAAAATGCACCAATGACCTTGCTATCATCTTCCTTTTTAACAATCCACATTTTTAAAGAGGTCCCATCTACGATGTTATTGAACTCTTTGTCTAGCTCCTGTTCACGAAACTGTGTTGTATAAAACACTGATTCTCTTACAGGTTCCCATTCTGCTAAAAATGATTTATTTCTTAAATAATAATCGGTGACAATTTGTGCGTGAGATTTGTCTAATATTTTTAACAACAATCTCTCTGTTTCATATACTCTTTGCATAATGTGATCACGTCACTTTCTTTTTAATTGACACAAAAGGTTCATTTTACGCTATTAATGAGTATTAAGTATTTTATCAATAAGATACATTATTTTTCAAGGTTAAATATATTTTTTAAAAAACTTTATTGTAATACTAGTAATACAGGTATATAATTAGCGGAAATATTTTCTAGGAGCTGAAGAAATGAGTGAATCTAATTTTGAACCTATTTTATTAGATTTCCCAGAAAGCTTTGAAAGTGAACGTTTAATTATACGTGCCTTGCAGTGGGGGGATGGAAAGCTCATTAGAGAGGCCATCCATGAAAGTTATGATGCCTTAGAGCCGTGGATGCCATGGCTAAAAAAGGGAACCACCGTAGAGGAGCATGAGCTTACTTCACGAAAAGCAAGAATTAATTATTTAGAGCGTAAAGACCTAAGACTGGTATTAATTCATAAAGAAACTGGAGAACTGATTGGTTGTAGCGGTCTTCATCGCCTGAATTGGGAGGTGCGACAATTTGAAATCGGATATTGGCTCCGCACCTGCTATGAGAAGCAAGGTTATGTTACCGAAGCAGTTCATGCCATCACTGAGTTTGCAATCAAGCATCTTGACGCAAACCGCCTTGAGATTCGTTGTGATTCACGTAATGAAAAAAGTGCAAATGTGGCTAGAAGATGTGGCTTTACATTAGAAGGTATTTTGCGCAATGATTCTAAGGATGTTAAAGGGGAACTTGCAAGTACCATGCTATTTGCCAAGGTTCGTGGATATGAGTTTTAGGTAAGCAGAGGGGGAATTCAAAGCTCCCCCGAAATCCCCCTTGTTAATATAGATGACTACTTCACCAGTTTCCAGTAAATGAATTCATCATCTCTAGTAACCTCTTTTAAACCGGCCTTTTCTAATATTACAGCCGAAGGCTTTTTCCACTTAATAATGATTTTGTGATCTCCAATGTTAATGGAATTAATGTTAATCTGTTTGTGTTCAAATTGTTTAAATGCAAACTAGGTCGTATCTGTTGAGGCTCTGAGTTAGAAAAATTCGTATAATCCATCCGCAAAATAAACATATTGCTCCTCTGTAATAATTTTTTCACCATAACCATCAAAGAAGGCTTGATAATCGCTTGCAGCTTGAAAAAGATTAGGTTTAGGTCTAGTCGCTAAAGCAACGTCATAACGAGGATCACCATAGGCACCGCCACCCCAATCAATAATGCCGACGATTTTTCCTTGTGCCACTAAGAAATTATCGATGGTACAGTCTCCATGAATCAGACTTTGTGGGTGTAAAGAAGGTTGATTTAACTTTAAATGTTCTAATAACTCTGGATTGCCTTCGGTCGCTTCAAAGTTCAAATTATATTCAGCTTGTTGTAGCATCTTTTCAAGCCATGGTGTCTGACGCTTCAATTCTGGAGGACAAGATGTATTATGTATTCGGCGCAGCTCCTCTCCAAAGCTTGACAATATTTCATTTCTTATGGAAGAATCTTTTTCATCTGTAAGTACTTCACGAATCGTTTCTCCTTGTAAAAATTCCATACAAAGCCATGACTGTGTTCCATAAGCAGAATTCGCTTGCTCTAAAAATTGATAAACGCCAGGAGCAGGAAGCTCAGTATGTGCTAAAATTTGTAGGACTGTCATTTCTTTTTTTAACCATTCACTATATTGCTGTCCAGTTGCTCTTTTAAGCACAACTACTCCTTTGTCACATTGAACAATCCCTACATTTGATGTAGATCCTTGTCTTGGGAAGGTAATATTGTGGATGGTCCCAAGTTCCTTTTTAATTGATTGTGGAATTTCATTTAGTTGAAAGGGGTCCAAGATACTGTTCTCCTTATCTTTATTTTTAATTTATTATACCAATACTTGTAAGGGAGCATGTCATGATGCTTAATGATGTAAAAGTGTTATCCAAACCGCAAATTAGATATGAGCTACCGTTATCAAAAGTCGTTCAAGCAATAAAACACAACAATAAAATTGAAAATTCATGGAATGTTGTTCAGCGATTTCTTACTTATTGTACGACAGCAAATGTGGATCATCCAAAGTGGATCAGGCTAACAATTAATGGGCGTGAGGATCGTGAGGTTAATGAGCTAATCCAAGCGGCAACCGAAGCTTTTGGTACATGTGAACAACGCTTTGATGGCTCTTATGATTTAAGTCGCTGGCAATTACCCCAATCGAAATTAAATCAAGTCATCCATTTTATGATCAAGCATGAACCTTATCCACAGGCGGTTAGACCGTATATACAGCTTAGAATACACTATGAGTTTTATTTTATAGAACCTACATTACAAAGTAAATTAGTGGAGCAACAGGATACCTCGTGTCTTAGTATAATTTTACAGAGAAATAGCAGCGTAATGCCTGAATTTTGGTTTCCTTTTGCTCAAGTAGAGGATTTAAAGAGCTATTTACTTAAAATAGGTCCGTATTTACCCTTTAAGAAGCTAGATACGAAAGCTTTTCGCCTCGTTTCACCTAACAAGAAAAATACCGGAAACGTAAGTAGGAAGCTGAATCTAGATGATTTTCAGCTTTAAACCAAGTTGACAGTATTCAAATTTGTTGCTAAAGTTTTTAGTAACGTAATATAAAGTATTTCTGGGAATGTTACCATTTGGGCATAACCTGAGTACGCCACTGTACAATTTTTGTGCGGGCGGTGTGTTCAGGTTTTTTATTTACACTTTTTACTATATCTAATATCTAACCGAGAGGAGTATTACAATGACAAAATCTCAATTTCCAAACGATTTTCTGTGGGGCGGAGCGCTAGCAGCGAACCAATGTGAAGGGGCTTATTTAGCAGGAGGTAAAGGGCTAAGCTCTGTAGATTTACTACCAACAGGCGATAAGCGAAGAAATATTATGAAAGGCGATGTGCCTGCGTTTACACCACTTGAAGGGGAATTTTATCCTTCCCATGAAGCGATTGACTTTTACAACCGTTACAAGGAGGACATCGCTTTATTTGCAGAAATGGGTTTTAAGGCACTTCGTGTTTCCATTGCTTGGGCACGGATTTTCCCAACAGGTGAAGAAGTTTTGCCAAATGAGGAAGGTTTGCAGTTTTATGATGATTTATTCGACGAATTATTGAAGCATAATATTGAGCCAGTTGTAACGCTTGCCCACTTTGATGTACCTGTTGCGTTGATCGAGAAATACGGAAGCTGGAGAAACCGTAAAATGGTTGAGCTATTCGAAGTGTATGCTCAAACAGTGTTAAAACGTTACAAAGATAAAGTGAAATATTGGATGACCTTTAACGAAATTAACATGTTGCTTCATTTACCGTTCCTTGGCGCAGGTCTTGTATTTAAGGAAGGCGATAATGTGAAGGAAATTCAATATCAGGCAGCACATCATCAGCTTGTTGCAAGCGCATTAGCAGTCAAAGCGTGCCATGAATTGATTCCTGACGCTATGATCGGTTGTATGTTAGCAGCGGGAAGCTTTTATCCGTATACGTGTAATCCTGATGATATTTTTCAAGGGATGGAGAAGGATCGTGAATCCTACTTCTTTATTGATGTACAGTCACGTGGGGAATACCCTGGTTATGCGAAGCGTTTCTTTAAAGATCACAATTTAAATATTGTAATGGAGTCGGGCGATGCGGAGCTCCTTAAAAACAATACTGTAGATTATATTGGCTTTAGCTACTATTCCAGTCGAACAACAAGCACAGATCCAGAAGTGCAAAAAAATATGACGAGTGGCAACGTCTTTGGCTCAATCGCTAATCCTTATTTGGCTAAATCAGAGTGGGGCTGGACCATTGATCCTAAAGGAATGAGAATTACAGCTAATCAGCTTCATGATCGTTATCAAAAGCCATTATTTGTGGTGGAAAATGGTTACGGTGCAAATGATGTTCCTGACGCTAACGGAGAAATCAATGATGATTATCGTATTGACTATTTGAAACGCCATATCGCTGAGATGGGTGAGGCGATTGAGGATGGAGTTAACATTATTGGCTATACTAGCTGGGGACCTATCGACATTGTGAGTGCCTCAACGGGTGAAATGAAAAAACGTTACGGATATATTTATGTAGACCGTGACAATGAAGGCAACGGTACCTTAAAACGCAGCAAGAAAAAGAGCTTTGCATGGTATCAAAGGGTAATTTCGACTAATGGTGTAGATTTAGAAGGGTAAGACTTAGCAAGAGACCAGAAAGTAAAGTTCTGAGTGATCAGAGCTTTCTTTCTCTTGTCTAACATATTCATAAACCCCGGATGGAGTGAAAGCGTTGACATATCGGAGGCTTACGGCTAAACTTAGATCACATTTTGTGTACATAGTTTTTGAAGAGGAAATGTAGCATAATTAAGATGTCATTTATTAGGTTGGGGGTGTTGTTATGAAAATAGCGAAGGTCATTAATAACAACGTAATTAGTGTATATCAAGAGGATAAAACCGAACTCGTTATTATGGGGCGAGGGATAGCCTTTAAGAAAAAACCAGGGGATAACGTAGATAAGACCCTAATTCAGAAGGTATTTGCGCTTAAAAATAGACAAACCTCTGATAATTTTAAAATGTTATTGCGTGAGGTTCCGATTGAGTTGGTTGAAATCGTAGAAGAGATCGTTAAGGATGCGAAGCAAAACTTAGGCAAGCAGCTTAATGAAATTATTTATGTTTCTTTAACGGATCATATTAACTTCGCTGTAGAACGGCATCATAAAGGGATTGTTATTAAAAATGCCCTTTTGTGGGAAATCAAGCAATTGTATAAAGAAGAGTTTAAGGTTGGACTCAAAATGTTAGCGCAAATTAATCAAAAGCTAAAGATTGATCTACCTGAGGATGAAGCCGCGTTTATTGCGATTCATATTATTAATGCTGAGATGAACGAAGAAGTTAATACGACGATGGACATTACCCGGTTTATGCAACGGATTATTAATATCGTCAAATATCATTTTGGTACGGAATTTGAGGAGGAATCGCTGAGCTATTTTCGGTTTATTACCCATTTAAAGTTTTTTGCCCAACGTGTTCTTAAGGGTACGCATTATGAGGATAACTATGATCACTTATATAACATGATAAAAGAGCAACATAGGGATGCCGCAGCATGTACTGAAAAAATTAAGGTTTTTGTTGAGTCAGAATATGATCATAAGCTGACCAATGAAGAAATGTTGTATCTAACCGTGCATATTGAGCGAGTAGTTAATCGTTAATTTAAGTGATAAAATAAACCTATAATTTATGTATTAAATTTGAAATAAGCTGTTGACAATGGAATGAAAGCGTTATACTATAAGCCTATATTAAAAATTAAGTATTTAATTAAATAACATCGTTTCTGGGATTGTTACTGGTGATGCAGGCAAAACCTGAGTCTTACAAAGTAGTGGACACATGGTCTACTATTTTATAAGGCTTGGGTTTTTATTTTGCCTTCATAATCTAAAAGTTTACTTTTATTCAAAAAAAAGGGGGTCTTCCTATGAGTTATGAAAAATTAGCTAAAGAGATTATTCAAGGTGTAGGGGGAGAAAAAAACGTTGTCTCACTTATTCATTGTGCTACACGTCTTCGGTTTACGCTAAAGGATAATAGCAAGGCAGACAAGGCAGCATTACAGAAAAATGATGGAGTTATTACCGTCAAGGAAAGCGGAGGACAATTGCAGGTTGTCATCGGAAATACAGTACCCGAAGTATACAATGCGATTGGTAATGTTTCAGGTATTTTAAATGAATCTAAATCCGCAAGTAAATCTAGCGGTGGTGGTCAAGGTGCTAAAAAAGGAATTGGTAGCGTTATTGATGTCATTTCTAGTATATTTGCACCTTTACTTGGGGTCATGGCAGGTGCTGGTATTCTGAAGGGGTTGCTGCTTATTGCTAGCAACTTTGAATGGCTACAAAAAACCGATACGACGTATATCATTTTATATGCAGCAGCAGATGCATTATTTTATTTCCTCCCAATGCTATTAGCGGTGACAACGGCTAGAAAATTTGGCGGAAATACGTTTACCGCACTAACGATGGCAGGCGCATTACTGTATCCAACGATTATCCAGCTTAAAACGGATGGTGTTGCAACACATTTCTTTGGTATTCCAGTCGTGATGATGAGCTATTCATCTACAGTCATCCCAATTATTTTGTCGGTTATTGTGATGAGTCAATTAGAAAAGGTTTGCAATCGTTTTATTCATGATAGTGTTAAAAACTTTTTAACCCCATTAATTTCATTGGTTATTATGTTACCAGTCACATTGATCGTATTTGGACCGTTTGGGGTCTATGTAGGTAACGCAATTGCAGATGGTTTATTATCAGCGTTTTCATTTAGTCCATTAATTGCAGGTGCAATTCTAGGTGCAAGCTGGCAAATCCTCGTTATTTTTGGGGTTCACTGGGGTCTTGTTCCTGTATTTATTAACAACATTGCGGTATTTGGTAAAGACGGAATTAAGCCAGCGGCTACCGCTTCTGTATTTGCGCAAACCGGTGCTGCATTTGGCGTTATGCTTCGTACTAAAAATAAAAAGCTTAAAACACTGGCAGGTTCAGCTACCGTGACCGCTTTATTCGGAATTACAGAACCAGCAGTGTACGGGGTGACATTGCCGCTTAAACGTCCATTTATTGCGGGAGTTATTGGTGGTGCAGTTGGGGGTGCAATTATTGGTCAAGCAGGTACACAAGCATTTGCTTCTGGTGCACCAGGCTTGCTCACATTGCCGATCTTTTACGGACCAGGTGGACAAGGTTTCCCAGGTTTGATTATAGGCATTACCGCTTCATTCCTAGTTTCCGCAATTTTAACTTATGTGATGGGCTTTAAAGATCCTGTTGACGAAACTGAAGATGGAAGCAAGCAGGTTGCAGGCTCCAATAATACAGATGTAAGTGATGCACTTAAAGGCAATGAAGTTGTCAAAGCTAGCCAAAAGGTATTAAGCCCATTAAGTGGAACGATTCACCTTTTATCTGATGTACCTGATCCAGCGTTTTCTTCTGAAGCAATGGGAAAAGGGATTGCGATTAAGCCTTCTGAAGGTCGTGTTGTTGCACCTTTTGATGGTAAAGTAACGGTTGCATTTAAGAAAAAACATGCATTGGCAGTTGTTTCGGATAGTGGTGCTGAAATGTTAATCCACGTCGGTATAGATACCGTGAAGCTGGATGGTCAATATTTTACTTCTCATGTCAAGGAAGGCGATGTGGTTACTGCTGGTCAATTGTTACTTGAGTTTGATGTGGAGCAGATTGCCGCAGCTGGATACGAAACGGTTACACCTGTCATCGTGACAAACAGTACCGATTATGAGGATGTATACGCGCTTCAAAAGGGAGACATTAAGATGCAAGATGAATTGCTGCAAATTGTAGGCAAAGATAATAATTAAGCGATAAAAATAAATCAGTCTTGACAACGACTAGAGGCTTGTAGCTACGAGACAGAGAGATTCTGGAGATTGTGTTTTAAAATCAAAATTCCATCAATAAATACTTCAATAAACGGAATTTGATTTTAACAACAATCGTAAGAACTCTCTGTCTCTTCGCTAGTTTGGGTTAGTTGTCAAGACTGATTTAAATTTACTCCAAACTTTTTAATGATTCGATCATGTTTATATTTTTAACTTTTTTTCGTAATACCAGACTAGATAATATCGTTAGCACATACGCAGCCGCAATTGCGATGGTAATAATGATCATATTTAAAGAATCTGGAATCTGTTGATGCGTGCTGGCAAGCGCATTTACAACGAGGGCATAAAATTTGCCGCCGATTGGGATCGCGATCATAATCGCAAATGTGGTTAAAATGATGTTTTCCCAAAAGATCAGCTTGTTTTCTTTTGGCGTCACAATTAAGGTGGCATTTTCTCTATTATTTTCTGTTTGCAACTCAATAGGCAAGTTGGAAAATGAATAACGACTTCCTATACCTGCAGGTAAGGAGAGCGAATCTGGATTTATTCCAGGCTTATAATCCACCTTTAAATCATACGTATATACTTCATTAATTTGATTAGCTATTTTAAGCATAGAGGCTTGAGTGCCTAAAGCAGTAATTAATAAAGTTGTACTAACAAGTACGCCAATTGAGCTTGCAACTGCCTTTTGCTTGTTGAGAAATATATTTCTAAGTATGAGCTTATTGCTATAAGAAAGGGATTTCCATAGTCTAGTTAATTTTTCTATTAACAGCTTTTTCATTTTTTTAGGTGGTTTTGGTCGCATCGCTTGGGCAGCACATTCTCTTAAAATAGATTTTCCGCTTAAATAAACAGAGATGATCCCAAATATACTGGCGATGATCATCGGTGGCACAACCGAAAACCATGAAAGGGCATAGGTGATGCCAGGCAGTGCATAGGATTTTGAACTTGAAGCAGTCACCATTGGAATAAATACAATACTAGAAAGCACACAACCTAAAATTGACCCAAACATACTTACAAGTAAAGGATAGCCCATATAATGAAACATAATTTTTGAATCCTTTATGCCTAAGGCTTTCATGACTCCAATCTGGTTACGCTGCGAATCTATCGTTCTAGACATCGTCAGAAATAATATAATAGCTGAAATGAGAAAGAGGACAAGGGGGATAACTTTGCTCATCATGCCATTGTTATAGATGGTCTGAGTAATTTGAGTGTAGCCAAAGGAACGTTGTTTACTTACTTGATCCACATACGAAAGTGTATTGGCTTTCGAGAATGCTTCGATGCGCTTACCCACCCCATCAATATCAAAGTCTTGTTTCACCTTGAGAAGTATTTCATTATGTGAAAGGGTATTAAAAGTATTCATAATAGTAGTTTCTGTTACATAACCAAAGCCTTCATTTTTATGATTCTGAGTCGCATTTTTCTTGACATATTCTACATTTTCGCCTAATCCACTTATCGTAAAATTCACTGTTTTCTCAGGGTATTTGACATTTTTATTTATCGTTAAGGAAAACTTATCGCCAACCTTAAATTGATGTTCCTTAGCATAGTGTGAGTCTAACAAGATTTCATTGCTAGTGGTGGGCAGCTTACCTTGGGTGACTGTGGGGGTATTAATCGTATTCTCCTGTGGTAAGGAATGAATGTGTAGTGAAGCTTTATCGTCTTGAAAAAGTTGTGTGGCTTCAAATGTTTTACGAGCCTCAATTTTGCTGATGCCCTCAAGTTTACTTAAGTTAGCTATGTCATCCATAGAAATATCGTTATATAAAACAGTAAGGTCACTTAAATTATGCGCCTGAAAGTAGTGTTGTACATAAGCACGTTGTTTACTGCTATAGGTACTTAATCCAGAGTAGAAAAAGGCACCAATAGCGATGACTAACATCAACGCAATAAACTGAAGGGGAGCTTGTTTAATTTCTCTTATGAGCTTTTTGAATAATTTCATATTACCACTCAATCCCTTCAATGCTTTGTTTGTTATCATTTAGAATGATGCTTTCGATTTTACCGCTTTTTACTTTAATAATTTTGTCTGCCATTGGGGCAATCGCTGTATTATGGGTAACTAATACGACGCATTTTTTCGTTTCACGATTCAAATCCTGTAATAGCTTTAAGACGGCTTTCCCTGTGACATAATCAAGTGCACCTGTTGGTTCATCACAAAGCAGTAACAACGGATTTTTAGCGACGGCTCTTGCGATCGCAACCCGTTGTTGCTCGCCCCCTGAGAGCTGGGAAGGAAAGTTATGCAGTCTGTTATCTAATCCAACCTGATTCAAAATTTGTTGTGGATCTAAATGATACTTGCATACTTCAGTAGCAAATTCTACATTTTCAAGTGCATTTAAATTCGGAATTAAATTGTAAAATTGAAATACAAATCCGATCTTTTCTGCACGATAGGTCGTTAATTTTTTTTCATTGAACTTCGTAATATTTTGAGACCCAACGATGACTTGACCAGAGGTTGCCGTATCCATCCCACCAAGAATATTTAATATCGTACTTTTCCCTGCACCACTTGCCCCTAATATAACGACAAACTCACCTTCTTGAATTGAAAAATCAATCCCATTTAATGCGTGAATCGTAACCTCACCAATGTTGTATTGCTTCGTTACATTTTTAAACTCAATTAGATTTTCCATCAAATTTAGCTCCTTATTTGGCTCAACATATTAATCAGTGCTTGACAATCTTTGGGGTGGGAGGCTACGTAGCAGAGAGTGGTTTCAACCGCTGTTAAAGTCCCACTTTTTTTATAACTTGTCTTAAAATGATAAAAATAGGACTTTAAAGGCGGACGCTATCGCTTTTCCACCATCTCTCTGCTCCTCCGCTTAGTTTGCGTATTGTCAAGCACTGATTTTAAGGTTGAGTCCCTTAATTTAAAATTTTTAAAAGTTTTATTATTCCATATCTCATTAGTTTCCATATTAAACCAAATGATGAAAATAACATCGTGCACCCGATGTAAGTTTGCTTCCGCCTTAGGGCGGATTTTCATCTAGGCCGATAGGAGCTAGCACCCATGGAAAATACAATCTATATAATGTGAAAAAGTAGGTGAAAACAGAACGAAAAACAAAAAAAGCATTGGAGAGAGGTTCTCCTATGCTTTGTGTTAAAAACCGTTTATTCTATTCCGTGGTTCATCGGCTTTGTTGCTTCTATAATACCAAAGGGATGTTTAGGTGGGGCATAAATGGAATATATTTTTAGTGGGCGATTCCCTGTATTGGTCACATTGTGCCACGTTCCAGCGGGAACCATAATAGCATAACCATCATAAGCCATCGCTTGAAAATCTAAATTTTCCTTACATTGCCCCATTTGAACAAAACCTTGACCTTCTTCAATCCTTAAAAACTGATCCGTTACAGGGTGAACCTCTAGGCCAATATCTCCACCAACTGGGATACTCATTAAGGTGACCTGAAGGTGTTCTCCTGTCCATAAAGCAGTTCGATAATTGTTATTTTGCTTTGTGGCTGCGTCAATATTAATTACAAGTGGTTTACCACCATAATCGTGTATATATCCCGTTCCCTGTACGGTCCCAGAACAAGGTGTCATCGGCTGACTACTCCAGTAATAGCAATGATGTTGCCAATCCTGACTCCATGTGAGGTTACAAGGATACTGAGCAGGGTGAAGCTTCTCTTGGCGGTTGCCAATATTGTTGTACATCTTAAACGCTCCTTTAGTATGATGATTTTTTATCCTATGCATTTGCCTACTAAAGGGATACAATCACCATTATCCTTGCCGAATAGCTCTAACATTTTTATTCATCAAATGGCGAACGATTTTACTAAATATTAGTTTTTTAATTGGGTTTAAATTTTGTTGATGTAAGGAGAAAAACTCATCTGAACTATCAAAGATGCCAAAATCCTGAACGATGCCTTCTTTTTGTACATACGTATCATTTTCATCCCAAAAAATAGCTGGGCTTTGAAAATTATCAGTTGCAACACCATAACCACAAAATGAACCCTTACATTGATTAAACTTTTGCTGAAGCTTTGTTAAATAAGGAATGTCTATGATGAAGCCTTCTATATTTAACCACTTTCCATCATATAACACTTCAATCCAGCTATGGATAATTTCCTGAGGGGATAGCTTGTAGTACCAACCAGTCATAGCACCTTTTTGTAGCTGCTTATCGATCGTAAACCCATGGATTCGGCAAGGGATATTTAGTGCTCGTAGCAATGCCATAAATAAAATACCTTTCGTATTACATTGGCCATAACCATCTGTCAGCACCTCTGAAGCAGAGATATAATCACTGCGATTATAGCCAAATTCGATCTCATCACGAACGTAATTATATACATGAAGAATTTGCTCCTTCACAGGTAGTGTAGCCCACTTACGACTATGAATTAAATTTTGAATTTTTGGGTGATTGTAGTTTAAAAGTTCTGTTTGTGCTAAATAATTTTGCATGATCGACACCTCCTGCCAACATTGTATCGTTAATGTAAGGAGGAAACTTGCAAAAATACGCTATCTTTCCGAATATCCTTTGCCGTCATGCCAAGTAATTTTTTACTTGCGTTAGCGAAATGGGAGGGGGTATCAAAGCCAGCTATCATTGAAGCATCTGTAATACTATGTCCGTTAAAAATGATATAGGATGCCTTTTGGAGCTTATGTAACAAAATATAGCCACTTAGCGAGATTCCAGTGTTTTCCTTAAATAGATGTGACAATCTGCTGTTGGATAAACCGATTTGTTTAGCATAATAACCGATGGAGTGATCAGAATCTGTACAATCCTTAATGGACTGGATAAGCTCTTGGATACGGGGATCAGTCACATCAGGTTGCGTATAATCTAAGTTAAACAAATTCATAAGCTGCTCCAAAAAGAGATGATAGCTTTCACTATTTTGGACTAGGGGGAGCTGGGTTTTAATAAATTGAGCGATGGCTTTAATATTAATGGGCCCGATATGATTTGACTGCTCAGAAGGAAATACCGTATAGGCATGTTCACCTAAAAATTGTTTAAAGGCATTTGCTATATTTGAAGTGCTGTCCATAAGAAGTAGCAGTAACGGTCGCCCTGATTCCTGCAAGCGATGGCTTACATTTGAATTAATAATGATGCCTTCTGTATTTAATAAGTGACCATCCACCTCAATCTCAAAGGGAGCTTCTATACCAATTGTCACTTGAATAAAAGAATGCTGATGGAAATCAGCATCAATCGTATCGGAGAGCACCAAAATATGATGCTCTGCGCCATATAAATTCATCAAGCAGCTTTTACCCCCTGTATCAATCATTTATTTCTTTTTATGTTCGTGAAATGCATTCTAATTGTTTTGCGATAAATTCGGGTAGAGGTTCCTTCATCAATTGATTAATAACATCTTTATTGGCAGGTTTACCCTTTAAGTATTCTAATAGTAAATCAGCTTTAGCTGTTCGCTCCATTAGCGCATAAGCAACGTACCATACTTCGGGAGCGCTAACCTGAACACCCTGCCAAATGGTTGCAGGTATGGTTGGAATATTACAAAGTTGCTGGTCATTATAGATTGCGAACTTTCCAAGAATTTCGACTTGTGGATCATCTCCGTGAATAGCTAGCTTATATTCCGTACCAAATGGATATTCCGCACCTGTAGTTTCTTTAATCGTAAAATGCTGTAATGCTTTTAGAATTTGTTCCTTGGGTGTGTCTGTCATAATATCCCAATCGTTCACTGTGTCTGTTAAGCCTAGGCTAAGTAGCATCCCACTTCCACCTAATGCATACATGATGTTGGATGACTCTAACTGAGCAGTGACAAGTAATAAATGATTCATATCCATAATAGAGTACCCCTTAAGTTTGAAATGAGACTTTTATGTGTTACTTTACCTTATTACCTTCTCATCATACCAGCTTGGAATTACGTTTTTAAAGTTATTATAATGCTTTAATGTTTTTTTACATCTAATGGTCATACCCTTAACTTCCTCTTGTCCAAATGGTTCTGCCCATTTAATGGAGTAAAGAGAGGAGTGTGCGGCATACACAGCAAGGGTTTCCCAGAATTCGTCAGGTACAGCATCATCAAAATAAGCATCGATTTGCCCTTGGCAATACGGAATACTTAGCTCATTTGCAAAGCTTTCAAGCTTATAAAATTCCTCATACGGATCACCAATTTCCCAACGTTCAAGATCGATAACACCAATTCCTCCTTCAGGTGTATAAATTAGATTACTAGGATGAAAATCGCCATGCTGATACACAGGAGGCTGTAACCACATTTTGTGTAAATTTTCATTCACATATTGAATGATAGCTTCATCATTTTCGATTCTCACATTTGAATCTATATAGCTTTGGAGCTGTTTTCTTTTTTTAGGGATCTTAGTTTCTGTTGGCATCTCATCCATAGGTAGGTCGAGATTATGTATTTTTTTTAGTATATGTCCTGCTTCCCGACCTAATTTGTATTGTGTAGCTACATCTAGCTGTGGTAATACATCTTCCAAATCTACGCCCTCAACCCATGTTAACAGCATATAGACCTGCTGATTGTTGTTACACCTACCAAAGTCAATCGGCTTAGACATTGTAAAACCTAATTTACTATATTTGGAAATGATCGCATACTCTTTTTCCTTATCACTATATTTGCTTATGTCTGAAATTCGCAATAGTTGTTTTTCGTTATTTTTCGTTTTAATGAAATATTTAGTGTCATTAGAATAACCTTTATTAATTTCTTCAATAGTAAGCCAAGTATCATAATTTGGAATGTCTTGTAACATAGCTTTACGCTCCTTTTTAAGAGATTTGGACTCGTTTTGTAATTATATTGGAGATAGATTATAACATGAATACGGGCCATAGTGGTAAAAATCCGGATAAAAAAGACGCTCCTATTCCCAAAAATAAGGGGAAAAAGCGTCTTGATTAGAGCATTGATTAATTTTTACACCCGTAATGCACCACGGAAGCCTCGAGCAGCATAATAGGATTCGGCTCCATTATGGTATACAAATACAGTGTCATAACGACGATCTCCAAAAATAGCGCCACCAAGGCTCCTAATTTCTTGAGGCGTTTCTATCCAGCTCGATGTTTTTAAATCAAATTGACCAAGCTGCTGTAACTCGCGATACTCAGCCTCCGTTAAAATTTCAATGCCCATCTCTGAAGCCATCCCTATTGCACTATTTTCTGGTTTATTATTTTTTCTGGAATCAAGCGCTTGTTGATCATAGCACACACTTCTTCGGCCCTTTGGACTTTCAGGAGAGCAATCGTAAAAAATATATTGATCTGTTGCTGTGTCATAGCCAACTACGTCTGGTTCGCCTCCTGTTTTCTCCATTTCATAAAGCGACCATAGCTTGTGCATGTTTTCTTCAAGTCTTTGTTGTAGACTTATCCATTCAATATGTTCATGTCGATTCTTATTTTCTTCAAACCGTTTTTTTAACAATTGTAGAAATTCCTCTTGTTGCTCTGGCTGGAGCTGTTTACTAGTATTGATATTATAATTCGTCAAATTTGTCACTCCTTTACTTAATAGCTTTCCAGAATAGGCAGTCATTAATACTTCATTAACATTAAATTTGATATTTAAATTTAACCATGAAGTAATAAAAAATGACAATAGAAGCATACTATATTTTTAATTTAGATAATTTTATTTATATATTGTATAAGTTTACTTTACTTTTGACAAAGTATAGTATACACTTTATTTGAGCAAAGGGAGGTGTTTGTTTTGAAAGAAGATTTTGGAGATTCCATTAATAATAAGGTTTATGAACATAGAGTTTTAAGGAGAATGTCCCAAAAGGAATTAGCCGATGCTGTTGGGGTTTCCAAACAAACCATTTTCGTAATGGAAAAGAACAATTACTCCCCATCACTTGTTTTAGCTTATAGAATTGCAGACTATTTTGGAGTGAATATTAATGAAATTTTTACTTACGTGAGGAAGGATGATCATCATGATTGATGTATTAAATCGTTGGATGTCAGAAAGCACACAGAACTTCAATATTATTGTTGGGCTAACAATGGCTTTATATGTAGGATCACTAACTGTGCTTTTGTATATTGTTAATAAATTTGGCAAACCGGACGAAAGAACCAATGCGATTTATCTTAAAATTATTTCCTGCATGTTCAGTACACAGCTCATTATGAGTACCGTTTTTATTACATTTGTTGATAGGGATATACAATATTTCCGTCAGTTCTATATTTTATTTCAAGCAGTTGTATTTTTAGTTGGTGCAATTTATGCATTTAGACTATATAAAAAAGATTTTAAATGATTTTATACCAGATTGTAGTGATGAATAAATGTTAACATAAAAGAGGAGGAGAAAATATGTATAATGAGTTACTCAAGATCGGGCCAGTAACGATTTATGGATATGGCTTAATGATCGCGGTAGGTGTTTTATTGGCTTATCGGCTTGTTGCTTCTCGGGCAGAAAACCGCCAATTCGAATTATCTCATGTTTATTCTTTGACTGCTTGGTGCCTTGTGGGTGGATTTATTGGTGCAAAACTATTGTATTGGATGACCCAAATTCCAAATATTATAAATGACCCGAAGATCCTTCTGAACTTTTCTGATGGGTTTGTCGTTTACGGTGGGATAATTAGCGGAATTGGTGTTGGTTTAGTGTATTGCAGGGTCAAAAAAATTAATTTTCTGAAGCACTTGGACCTATTTGTCCCCTCTGTTGCGTTAGCGCAAGGATTTGGAAGAATCGGTTGTTTGCTCGCAGGCTGCTGTTATGGCAAAGAAACACACGGTTGGTTTGCAATTACTTTTCACCACTCTGAGATCGCACCAAATGATGTCGCACTAGTACCTACACAAATTATGGAGAGCTTGTTTAACTTTGCCCTCTGTCTCATGTTGATTCTTCTAGCTAAAAGGGTCAATAAAGCTGGAGTCGTTGCCGCAACCTATTTGATCTTGTATAGTCTAGGAAGATTTGTCATTGAATTTTATAGAGGGGATATGATTCGAGGCCAAGTGGGATTGCTTTCAACCTCACAACTCATCTCACTCATGGTTGTTTTAGCAACTAGTCTAGTGCTATTCCTTTTCAGATACCAAAACCATTTGACAGGCAAAAATGTGTAAACTGATGAAGTCACCCAAAAATAAGGAGGAGTGATTAGCATGTCGTTTAGCAATTACGGTGAGCTATGTACAGAGGTATATGAGCTTACGAAAGAAATTGGACACTCATTGAGTGGAGATATTGAATTTTATCAAAATAAGCTGAAATCTTATAATGGAAAAGTGCTTGAGGGGATGGTGGGTTCTGGACGAGTTTTAATTCCCCTTTTAGAAGCCGGTATCAAGATTGATGGAGCTGATTATTCAGCCGAAATGTTAGCGGCGTGTCGTAAGCATTGTGCGGAGAGAGGATTAAGCACTAATTTATACGAATCTAACTTACAAGAGTTATCTTTACCCCAGCAATATGAAGCAATCATCATTCCGGGTGGTTCTTTTTTGTTAATTGAAGAGCGAAATCAATCTATTGAAGCTTTAAGAAAATTGTATGCACATTTACAACCAGGTGGAAAACTGATTTTAGATCTCTTTTTGCCTGAACCTGACTTTGATGTAAGTAAAGGTGGGGAGGTATCTACTTTTCATTTACCTGAGGGGGATCTCATTACAATGGAACGTAAGCTAGTAGAAGTTAATTTCTTAGAACAATATAAAGTTTATTATTTGAAGTATGAAAAATGGCGTAATGGAAATCTGCTTCAAACTGAGCTTCAGCGTTTTGCAATGCGTTGGTATGGTGTGAAGGAGTTCAAGCTGCTATTAGCGGACATTGGGTTTCAGGATATTCAAGTGTATGCTGATTATGATGAAAATAAAGCGCCAAGTGATGCACAGCAAATATTTGTGTATGAAGCAACAAAAAAGTAGCTATTAAAACCTACAATGAACAAAAAATCTGTCCAAAGCATACTGTTTTACAGTAATTTGGACAGACCTATATATAAATCAATGATTATATTTTTTCTAAAGCTTCGACGGTTCTTTCATTACTAACATTCCCCGTATTTAAAGTTGTTTTAGGCTCAAACAACAAGACATGTACCTCATTTTCAGCTACTGGCATATGTTCAATCCCTTTAGGGATAATGAAAAATTCACCTTCTTCTAATGTAATATCCTCGGTCCGTAGCTTTATCGTCAAAGTCCCCTTAATGACTAAAAACATTTCATCCTCATCATCATGCTTATGCCACACAAATTCACCTTGCAGCTTAACTACCTTGACATAACAATCGTTGATTTCACCAATAATTTTTGGACTCCAGTGCTCATTAAATTTGCTCAACTTTTCTTTAATGTTTACCTTTTGCATGTTTTGACCTCCTTGATTTAAAGTGATCTTTAATTATACAAACCTAAAAGGATACTATTATAGCATATTTAAAATATATAGGGAGAAGGGAGTCAGTCAATACAGAAAATAGAATGCTGTAATTCATGATCTGATCCCTGTAATACATGATAAAATATAAGTTAATATCACACAAAATTAGGGAAAAGAGGATGATTGTGTATAGAAAGCTTTCAAGTGTTTTTTCATGTGGCATGCTTCTGATGGTAATGTTATTAGGGTGTGCTATAAAGGATGGAAATGAACTTACTAAAGAAACGAAGCAAGTAAAAAATTATATAAATATATCCAGAATTCCTTCTGTTCAAGGACTTCAAGTTAAGGAAATCGCGGTTAAACTAGACGAAGGTATTGAGCACGAATCTACAGCTCATCAAGGTACGGTCATTATCACTTATACCAATAATAGAGGACAAGAAATAAAAGATGTAAAAACAGATCAAGCTGTCAACTACATTTATGGACCATACGATGGTGAGCAAATTATGAAAATTGAAATGTCCAATAAAAATGCAGAGCTTCAAGAAGGCCTTCAGCAAAAAACAATAAATGGGTTCCAACTTTATTATAAAAATATTAACAACCGATTAATTGCTTTCACCGAGCATAAAAATATTTCTTTTACTTTAGAAGGACGTGTAACGGAGGAATTTTCAGAGGAAAAGCAATTTGAATTATTTACAGAGGCAATTTCGAAGCTTTAATTATATAAAAGATTAAACTGCACACCAATGATAGGGACGATTACGCAAACTATCGCTTTGGGTGCAGTTTTTAGTATTTTTAGTATTACAAAATATAGAATCAGAATTGATTGCGTTCTCTGCTACTTTTTTTGCTTTACTTTAAAGCAAGTTGTGTAGCCAATTCCTGTGCCTCTTTGTAGCCTTTTTCTAATACTTCATTTCGATCCAATAAATCAGTACCTTGTACTCTAATTATCTCATAATCCTCGATACCAAAGAAGTTAAACATAGATTTAAGATATTTATGGCTATATTCAATCTCAGTATACCAATCGTTGTTGGTATAAATAGCACCACTCCCTTGAATAACAACCATACTTCTTCCGTCCTTTAATAGACCTACTGAGCCATTTTCCGTATATTTAAATGTTTCTTTTGCAATCATAATATTGTCCATATAATCCTTTAATTTGGATGGGACATTAAAGTTGTGGACTGGATAAACAATGATATATTTATTTGCACTTTTAAACTGCTTTAATATTTCATTCATACGATCCGTTACTTCCCGTTCCTGTGAAGTTAATGGTTCGCCTTTGCCTTGTTTTTTCCATGCACCTAAGACAGTTTTATCTAACATAGGGACTTCATTTTCATATAGATTTATTTGCTCAATTGACTCTTCATGGGAGTGCTTTTCCTTATATACTTTCAAAAAATAATTTAATACATTTAAACTTGCTGAGGTTTGTGAATCAAATTCTGGATGTGCATTAATAACAAGTAGTTTACTCATGGACAATTTCCCCCTAAATAATTTTGATAGAGCTATTACAAATTTTAAGTTGATCATTAATTGTGGACTTAATTAATCGTGGATTGAGTAAGTCCATAATATAATCACTTTCATTAAATGTCAATTGATTTCGTGTAGTCACTTATATAAATTGGCAAAGATAAATTTGGTGCTATACTATTTGAATAAACACTTTTTAATATGGAAGTAGGGGATTTTTCTAAATGCAATATAGTGTTATGGTTGAATATGCCTTGCATAGCCTTGTTTATTTAATAGATATTCCTGAAGAAGAAAGTATTGGGATTAAAGACCTTTCAGAATTTCAAGGCCTTTCAGAAACCTATCTTTCGAAGGTATTAGCGAAATTAGCTAAAGCAGGTATTGTCAGTTCTACTCCTGGGGTAAAGGGAGGGTACAGATTAGCTAAGGCTCCGGAAGAGGTTTCTTTTTGGGATGTAATCGAAGCAGTTGAAGGAGTAAAGCCGATTTTTCAATGTAAAAACATATTAAAGAGAAACATGATGTATGTAGATAAAGGACATAAATTAGATAAAGAAAACAAAATGGATCAAGAAGCTCAGGAGGAGTCTTCCTGTGCCTGCACTTCAGGCAATACCACTTGTCTGATTAACTTGACTATGCTGGAGGCAGAAGCTCACATGCGCGACTTCCTTCGTA
Organism: Paenibacillus turicensis; assembly: GCF_017873435.1. GTDB lineage: Bacteria > Bacillota > Bacilli > Paenibacillales > Paenibacillaceae > Fontibacillus > Fontibacillus turicensis. The sequence continues at coordinate 79,903 of NZ_JAGGKG010000007.1, forward strand.
AGAAAACACTCGCTTGGTTAAATAAGGAGCTCACTCACACCTTACCTGAACATGTGCAAAAGGGTACACGAGAATACTTTTTTAAGAAAAAATAATGATTGGTTTAAACTTTTTAACAATAGATTTCAACTAGAGAAGGGCACAATGTCCTTCTTTAATCATTTAGAAATAGGGTCAGTAAAATAAAGGATGGTCAAAGTAGATGACACACATATTTTTGGTTGAGGATGATAAGGCAATTGCTAAAAACCTGACGCTTTTGCTCCATTCAGAAGGATTTTCAGTTACTCATGCCGCTACGCGTAGAGAAGCCCTTGCCTTACTTGCCAGTAATAAATTTGATTTGGCACTTATAGATATTTCTTTGCCTGACGGAAATGGATTTACAGTCTGTACAGAAATCAAAGAAACGTTAAATATACCCGTTATTTTTCTGACCGCCTCTGGGGATGAGGCAAGTGTGGTGACTGGATTAAATCTCGGTGCTGATGATTATATTACTAAGCCTTTTCGTCCCCGTGAATTCATTGCACGAATTGGAAATGCCCTGCGGAAAAGTGGACGTTCTGCTTCACATTTTGATATTCATGGACTTCATGTCGATACAGCAAGCGGTGTGGTGAAAAAAAACGGGAATGAGGTTTTCCTTTCTGCATTAGAATATCGTTTGTTATTAGTGTTTATTAGCAACCCCAAAGTCATTATTACGCGGGGAAGATTACTAGATGAGCTGTGGGATGCGGCAGGCGAATTTGTGAATGACAATACCTTAACCGTCTACATCAAACGTTTGCGAGAGAAGATAGAGGTTGATCCAACTACCCCTGAGATCATTTTAACCGTTCGTGGGACGGGGTACAGATTAGGGGGTGACTAGAGAATGCTTCGCAATAAAGAAATTAGGCAGTTAATGATTGTATTTTCGCTGCTGTCGGTAGCTGCTGTCACGCTGGGGTTTACAATTAATGAGATGGCGGGAATTGTTATCGTTACTTTTTCCGTTGTCATTGGTGTGCTCTTTTTTAGCTTTACTAAAGCTCGATATCAAAGCATTGCAGACATTTCCAATCAAATTGATCTTTTGCTGCATAATGCTGACCACATATACATTGGAGATTCAGAAGAAGGGGAACTATCCATTTTACATAGTGAAATTACAAAAATGACGTTGCGTATTCGGGAGCAAAATGAAGCGTTAAAAAAAGAAAAGGAGCATCTTGCCGATTCCCTTGCCGATATTGCTCATCAGCTTCGAACGCCACTAACCTCTGCTAATCTCATTTTAACGTTATTAGGGAACAACCCTGACGAAGAAGAAAGAAAAGACTTTTTGCGAGAAGCGGAGGAATTGCTTGTACGCATGGACTGGCTTCTCACCTCCCTCTTAAAAATTTCCCGCTTGGATGCTGGCATTGTGTTGTTTCAAAGGGAAAAAATCGATGTTAAGGATTTAATCAGTGCATCGATTCGTCCGCTCTTGATCTCAATGGAGCTGCATAATGTTGATCTATATATTGATGTACCAAAAGGAGTAGTCATTCAAGGTGATTCAGGATGGCTATCAGAAGCGCTTCAAAATATCCTCAAAAATTGCATGGAAAGTACGGGAGATTGCGGAAGGATTGAGGTTACATGCACGGATAACCCTTTGTTTACTGAGATCATGATCCATGATAACGGTGAAGGTTTTGCAACAGAAGATTTACCTTATATATTTGATCGGTTTTATCGTGGTAAAAACCCCAATACCACTGGATATGGGATTGGCTTGGCGCTTTGCAGGATGATTGTAACCCGCCAAGGGGGAAGCATTACCGCGAAAAACCACCCACAAGGTGGGGCGATATTTACGATTCGTTTTCCGAAGTAGGAAAACGCTAAGTGACGAATCTCTCACCTGAAAGTCACTGAGCTGTAAGCTACAGGTTTTATGATATGAGTGAGTAGAGCAAGAGAAAGGAGACTCACATCATGGAGTTTTTAAAGGTTGAAAATTTATGTAAGGTATATGGTAAAGGAGAAAATCAAGTTACCGCACTGGACAATGTTTCGTTAAGTATTGAAAAGGGGGAGTTTACCGCCATCATCGGTTCGTCCGGCTCTGGGAAATCTACATTGCTTCACATGATTGGTGGCGTAGATGTACCAACCAATGGAAAAATATTTTTGAATGGCATGGATGTATATGGTCAAAGCAATGACAAGCTAGCCATTTTTCGTAGACGACAGGTGGGATTGATTTATCAGTTTCATAATCTCATACCCACTTTAAATGTAGTGGAAAATATCACTTTACCCGTACTCATGGACAAGCGCAAGGTGAACGAGGAACGACTTAATGACCTGTTAGAGCTTCTTGGCTTAAAGGAACGGAAAAATCATTTGCCTAATCAGCTATCAGGTGGTCAGCAGCAACGTGTTTCGATCGGGCGTGCCTTGATGAATGCGCCAGCGGTCATGCTTGCGGACGAACCTACTGGGAGCTTGGATAGTAAAAATGGACATGAGATTATTAATTTATTGAAATTAAGTAATCAAAAATATCGGCAAACCCTGCTTCTCGTAACTCATGACGAAAATATCGCTTTACAAGCAGATCGGATTATTGGCATATCGGACGGTAAAGTTGTGAGAGACGAGCGGGTGCGATCATGAATATTTTCAATAAAGTTACCCTGCAAGGCATGAAAAAAAGTCGTACAAGAACGATTGTTACGATTATTGGGGTTATGCTAGCAGCAGCGATGATCACAGGTGTTGCCACCTTTGCCACTTCTCTTCAAGACTATATGGTAAAAGGCGCAATTATTAATTATGGTAATTGGCATGTTCAGTTGGTAGATGTGGATACATCCTTTATACAGCAGCAGGGACTTAATAACAGGATTGAAAGTACCGCTACCTTTGACAATGTTGGTTATGCCCAGCTTGAAGGGGGAAAAAATGCCAATAAACCCTATTTGTTTATCGCAGGATTTAGTCCGAAAACTTTTGCTCATGTACCGATTAATCTTCTATCAGGAAGAATGCCTCAAAACAGTGGGGAAATTATTGTGCCTGCGCATCTTTCAACGAATGCTGGTGTTAAACTGTCGGTAGGAGAGACGTTATCACTTGAGGTTGGAAATCGTATGGAAGGAAATAAAAGGCTGAATCAACACGATCCTTATATTTCTGGCAAAAAGGAAGGCACAACGAAAGAAATCCTCAAGCCAAATACTGAAAAAAGATACACTGTTGTTGGAATATTTCAAAGAACTAAATTCGAGGAAACCTCTGCACCAGGTTATACCGTAATTACGCAAGCTGACTCACAGGAAAAGGTGGAAAGCCATAGCCTATTTGTAACATTAAAAAATCCTCGTGATGTTAAAGGTTATGTTAGTGATGTAGCGTATGGAAAAGCTTATGTCTATAACGAAAATGTATTACGTTTTATGGGAATTACGAACAACGATAGCTTGTTTAAAATGCTTTTGTATATGCTAGGTGCGATTGTGCTTGCGATCATTATGGTTGGCTCCATTTTTATGATTTATAACTCCTTTACGATTTCATTAAATGAACGTACACGCCAATTTGGAATTCTCTCATCGGTAGGAGCTACGCCTAAGCAATTACGAAATTCGGTGTTGTTTGAGGGATTTTGCATTGGTGTGATTGGCATCCCGCTTGGCATAATTGTCGGAATCGGTAGCATGGGGCTGGTCATTTCTGCGGTTACTAGCAATTTTGGTAATATGCTCTATGAAAATGTACCCTTAACATTAAAGATCTCTCTCCCTGCGATTGTTGTTGCTGCGGTCGTGTCTATGGTGACGATACTGATTTCTGCTTATATCCCTGCAAGAAAGGCAGCAAACACGCCAGTCATGGAAAGTATTCGCCAAACCAATGAGGTTAAGGTGGAATCAAAGGCTGTCAGAACGTCTAAGCTGGCACAACGAATATATGGCTTAGAAGGGACGCTTGCTCTCAAAAATTTTAAAAGAAATAAAAAACGTTATCGAAGCATTGTATTATCGCTTATTTTAAGTGTAGTGTTATTTATATCCGCAAGTTCATTTGTAACGGATATGAAAATGACTTCTGAGCGAGCCACTGTGTTTACGACCTATGATATTGGTGTTGCTACACCAGATATAAAAGATAACGAGATGCTGGCGCTTTTTGACAAATTAAAAACGGTGGAGGGTGTATACGAAAGCTCTTATCACGTACTTATGAAGTATTCCCTATTTGCTAAGCCCAGCGACCTTTCTGACTACTGCTGGCAAGAAACGGGTGAAAATCAAAATAAGGATAAGGTTAACCTTTCTACGAGTATTCAATTTATTGATGACAATACTTATGCAGCTATAGTGAAAAAGGTAGGTTTACCTGAAAAAGAATATAGTGGAGAAAAAGCGAAGCTAATTGCAGTTGCCAAAGTAGAAATCCCTGAGCAAGAAAATCGCACAATGGAGGTAGGGGAAATTCCCGACTTGTTTAAGCCATCTTCCATAAGTGTATCTGTTGCTCCAGAGGTGGAGGGGAAGGCCAAAGTAGAAGAGGAGCAGGTTATCAATCTGACCTTTGTAAATACCGTTCCTCCCGATTCCTTACCCATTGTAGATGCTAAGCTGTCTAAGGTTCCATATACCTTAACGATTTTAGCGCCTTATTCTCTGAAGGAGAGATTTGAAACGCCTAGTAGCCATGTGGCTGTTAAGGGGATGACCTTTCTTTCAAAAGAGGCTACAAAATCTGTAAACAAGATGGAACCAATCATTAAGGGAGCGGCAATGACAGGAGAATACAAGCTTTACAATATGCATCAAATGCTGGATGAAAGTCGCAACTTTATATTTATTACTAACGTATTTGCATATACGTTTATCATTATGATTTCGCTAATTGCTATTGCGAATGTGTTCAATACAATTTCGACGAATATTAAGCTACGCCGGCGTGAGCTTGCCATGCTTCGCTCTGTAGGGATGTCTGAACGTAGCTTTCAGAAGATGATGAATTTTGAGTGTGCCTTTTATGGATTACGGGCGTTACTTATCGGTCTTCCCGTCGCGATATTATGCTCTTGGCTCATTTACAAAGGATTGTTTGTGGCAGGTGCGGATAATATTGATTATATTTTCCCTTGGGAAAGTATCGGAATTAGCGTCTTTAGTGTACTCTTTATCGTCTTTATAACGATGTTATATGCGATTAGTAAAATAAAAAAAGAAAATATTATCGATGCGTTGCGGGATGATATGACTTAAAATAATATAGACAAAAAATACCCTTAAAAAATAGCCCTTCGGAAAGAAGATTTAGTATGTTCTTTTATCCGAAGGGTTTAAGCTTATTGTTTGGACTTAATAATATCTATGATTTGTTCCATTGCTTTCTTTGCTTCTGGAATCGGGAAGACAGGGAATACATGGTTCATTTTAGGATACTCAAAATAATTGATGTCTACTTTTTCTTTTTCGGCTAAGGCTTTAAATTTACGAGCATCAGGCAAAAATATTTCGTGTGTGCCTATAAATAATGTGATTTTACCTAAACCATGTATTGGTCCGTTAATTGGACTAATTAAGTAATCATTGGTTGGTGTATCACCAGCATAGGTTTTACCTGCCTCGATCAATAGCGGTAAATCAAGCATGGGCTCTACTTTTAAAAGTGATGGAATTTCAGGATGGTCTAGATTGATGTCTAGCCATGGGGAAAGCAAGATAATATTACCTGGCTGAGGCAGTCCTTCCCTCAATATTAATTGTGATAATGCAAGTGTTAGACCACCACCCGCAGAATCACCCATAATTACAATGTTTTCAGGTGAGGTTTTAGTTAATAAATCTTTATAAATAGGTAGAACGCTAGCTAACGCCTCGTGATATTGATAATTAGGTGCTTTTGGATAGATGGGGATGGTTATTGTTCCATTTAGTTTTTGAGTTAATTGATATAGAAAACGCCAATGCCATACCAGCGGCTGCTCAATATATCCTCCACCAGGCAAAAATAAGATTTGTCTTTCATCTGGTTGCCATGGGGATTTCATCATATAGGTATCTATCGAATAGGCGTTTGTTTTTACAATGCTGTATTTACGTTGTAGCTTAGACGGAAGTACATAGGGAGACTCATGTTCTCTCCTTTTTTTCTCTAGATAGGTAGTTGGATCGAATGGTTTTTTAGTTAATTTTAATAAAAGTTCGACAAGAGCGCTTTGCCAGCTTCTCATTTTAGGCTCCCCCTTGCTGAGAATGATATAAGATTCACATAACTTTAGATTTTCCTTTGATATATTTTATGATACCAATGTATTGTGATAAAATATATTTAATTAAATTTAATGATCATAAATATTTATTTAAGGATGAAGTTCCATGAATATAATACAGCTACAATACTTGATTACGGCTGCAACCTATGGCTCCTTTACTAAGGCGGCTAGTATCCATCACATGACAGTGCCCACGATTAGTCAATCCATAAAACAGCTAGAGGGAGAATTGGATACGGCTATTTTTCATCGAACGAAAAAAGGAATTGTCGCAACGAAGGAAGGTGAACTGATCCTTCAACATGCAGCTTCTATCCTTAGAAGTGTCGATATGATGAAACATGAGCTTTCGCAGCTTAAAGAAGAATATTGTGAAAATATTATTATTTCAACGATTCCAGGACTGGTTCCGTTAGTTGTACAAGCTACAATTGAATTTGCTCAAAAATATCCTTTACTTAATGTACAAATGATCGAAGGTGATACACAGACGGTGATGAATCACGTCAATGAAGGGTATGCAAGTATGGGATTTCTTTCTTATAGCTCTAACCAGCAACAGGATAATTCATTGGAATGGTTGTCTATCATCAAAGGTAAGGCGGCACTGATCGTGAGCAAAAATTCATCACTATGCGTTTTGAACACAATAAGTGCAGAAGATATCAAAAACGAAGTGTTTGTTCTTTATAAGGATGAAGATGTTGAACAATTAGCTCAGCAATTTCTAGATGAACAGCCATCAAACCGCATTGCCCTTTCAACGAATAATATCGAGGCTATATATCAAATGGTTGTTAGAGGAAACACAATCACGATTGCACCTGATTTTATTACTAAGTTTTTACGTGAGACTGATCAGGAACAGTTGGTAACGATCCCATTACAAAAGTATCAGACAGAGGACGTTATTTTGGGACGAATTACTAGAAAAAATGAGCAGCCATCAAGAATGATAAATGAATTTACTGCTAGACTGATGGAATTATGTAAGGTAGGAGGAAGTAAAATTGAAAACTTTATTTCGATATAACTGGAGCGTAAGAGATGAATGGTTAGAATTATGCAGTCAAATTTCAAGGGAAGAATTGTTGCGTCAACGAGTTGGAGGAGTAGGTAGCATCCTATATACATTTTTCCACATCATAGATGTAGAATATAGTTGGATTCGCGGAATACAGGGTAAGCCCGATATCCAAATTCAATATGCAGACTATCAGTCTCTTGAGCAGATAAAAAATCTTTCAGATGGTTGGAGAAATGAACCGCAGGATTTCTTAAATACATGGACAAGCAAATTTGAAAATGAAACCGTTACCGTTCCATGGACAGATCAACATTATACCAAAGGCGAAATCCTGCGTCATCTAATTGCACATGAAATACATCATATAGGTCAGTTATCCATTTGGATAAAAGAACTTGGGTTACAGCCCGTATCGGCAAATGTAATTGGAAGAAATTTATAGATAAAGACTTATTAAGTAGACGACTTTCTTTTACTTAATAAGTAGTCTCTTTAGTGTGTCTATATCATTTGCCGAAACCAATTGCTCGAGATGCTCAAATATTTTTTGCTCATCCCAATTCCACCATTGAAGCTCCAACAACAAATTAATTATTTCATCACTAAAACGCTTTTTTATCATTTTAGCAGGATTACCGCCAACGATCGTATAAGGCTCAACATTTTTTACAACAGTGGAGTTACTAGCAACAATGGCGCCGTCACCAATTTTTACACCTGGCATTATTGTGACATGTTGTCCCAGCCATACATCATTGCCAATTACAGTATCTCCTTTAAAAGGTAATTGCTCCATCGTTGGTGTGACCTTTTCCCAACCTCCAGCAAAAATATTGAAGGGATACGTTGTGAAGCCATCCATCCGGTGATTAGCGCCATTCATAATGAAAGTAACCCCTTCAGCTAAGGCGCAAAACTTGCCAATTACCAGCTTATCACCTATAAAGTCATAATGATGCTGAATATTGTTATAAAAAAGTTCAGGTGAGCTTGTGTTATCGCTATAATAGGTATAATCACCAATCTCAACGTTGGGTCTACTTGGTAAATTATTTATGTAACACACGGTTTTAATATTTTCATTTGGATAAAGCTTATTTTTGTCAGGAGCTATCGACATACTTACACTTCCTCTCATATGTATATTAATCATGTTCATGATAGACTACCTTGTATACTATATCAGAAGATATCACCTGAAAGAAAATATGTCTAATTATAGGGGGATACGATGCACTATACTCAAGTTAAAGGAATATTGTCTTCCAAAAATGTGATGAATCTATATCGCGGCTGTACGCATGGCTGCATTTATTGTGACTCTAGAAGTAGTTGCTATCAAATGGATCATGATTTTGAGGATATTGCCATCAAAGAAAATGCAATCGAACTGCTAGAAGCTACGCTCAAGCGTAAACGGAAAAAGTGTATGATCAGTACAGGTTCAATGACAGACCCTTATATGCCTTTGGAGTTAAAAATAGAAAATACTCGTAAATCACTACAGTTGATACATAAATATGGTTTTGGAGTTTCAATGATTACAAAATCAAATCGTATTTTGCGGGACATGGACTTATTACAGAAGATCAATGAAAAAACTAAATGCGTTGTGCAAATGACATTGACGACTGTGGATGAAGATTTATGTCGTAAAATAGAGCCAAATGTAAGCACAACAAAGGAGCGCTTTGAGGTATTGCTACAAATGCGTGATGCAGGTATACCTACCGTAGTCTGGTTGTCTCCGATTTTACCCTTTATTAATGATACGGCGGAAAATATTGCAGGCATCTTAGACTTATGCATTGAAGCCAAAGTTTATGGAATTCTTTGTTTTGGTATGGGGCTTACATTGCGAGAGGGGAATAGGGAGTATTTTTACAAGCAGTTAGACCTACAGTTTCCTCATTTGAAGGAAAAATATATACGGACCTATGGAAATCAATATTATATAGCGAGTCCTAACAACCGCAGCTTAATGAAAATGTTTCAGCAAAAATGTAAGAAAAATGGGATTGCGCATGATGTTAATGGCATCTTTGAATATTTAAATACATTCGAAGAAAAGCAGATGTATGAGCAGTTGAGTCTTTTTGATTGAGGGCTGATAGCTCAGGTCACAAGAAATAAAAAATGATTAACCCATATTTATGAGTTAATCGTAGTGGTAAACCTTACATTTTTATTTTTCTATCCTTCATGTTTTATAGTTCAATAACAAGTGCATCGCGCTGGGCAATCAAGCACAATTCAGCTGCTTTAAATGCATGCTCTTGACTCATCGCATTTTCTGTATCATTCAAGCAATCTAAAATTAATTCTCCAAAATAAGGAAAACCGACCTTGCCGCCGACCTTCATATGAAATTCACCTTGTGCCTAAACCGTCTGGCGTTAGCCAGTCCACGCGGAAATAACCGGTTGCTCCGTTTTCCCCCACCACCGTCAAATCACCAAAATCCTCAAGCTCAGGATAATTTTTGTTGGCGTAATTGGCGACCTTGCTGTTTACGATCTTCCCGTCCCTGTTACCGGTAAAATAAAGAAATTGCTCTAATTGATGTGAGCCAATATCGCATAGGATACCGCCGTATTTTTCCTTATCAAAAAACCAGTCAGGGCGTGATGATGCATTTAGGCGATGGGGGCCAAATCCAATAACCTGCACGACACGCCCGATTGCACCTTGCTTAATGAGATTTCCTGCATGTACGGCACTTTCTACATGTAGTCGCTCGCTGTAATATATAGCGTATTTTTTTCCAGTTTCACGGGCTGTTGTCCGCGCTTCCTCTAATTGCTCCAACGTCGTAAATGGTGTTTTGTCCGTAAAATAATGCTTCCCACTTCGCATCACACGTACCCCAAGTGGACCACGAAGATTAGGCACAGCAGCAGCAGCAACCATTACCACCTCAGGATCTTCCAAAAGCTGTTCCTCATATTCCGCAATTTCTACCTCGGGATATTTTTGCTGGAAGGCTTCCGCCTTAGCTCGATCTTTGTCATATACCCATTTGAGCTTGGCTCCGGCTTCAATCAATCCATTGCACATACCATAGATATGTCCATGATCCAGACTCATGGCGGCAAATATAAATTGTCCCGGCTCAACAACAGGCTTCACTTCTCCTGTCGGTGCGTAATTCATACCATCGTTTTTGTTCATTATAAAACACCCTTTCCTTCATTTTGTGATGCCGCAATTTGTTTCTGCAAATATGAATAATACATATCCTCATCCATTGGTAAAGAAACCCAATCATCTAGCCAAGTGGAAAGCAGCATGGCATTCGACAACATAAGGCCCTTTATTCCCTCTTCGCCAGGCGCGATTAATGGTTCTTCGAACAATATGCTATTGACCCAATTTTGCGTAATGCCTTTATGATCAGGATTTTTCCCATGTATCGGAATTTCACATTTCCAGCATTCCGGCTGGCCAAATCCACCATTGAAGGTAGCATTAAATTCCCGTTCCGACGTTCTTAGTCTCCAGAAGGTTAATTGGCCGTCTTCAATGACTACTTTGCCTCGATCTCCACTAATTTCTAATCGATTAGTACCGGGTGCTTCCCCTGTCGTTGTTACGAACACGCCAGTTGCTCCATTTTCATACTCTACAAAAGCAGTTACATCGTCCTCAACCTCAATGTTGCGATGCTTGCCAAAATAGCAAAAGGCACGGACTCGTTTGGGCATTAAATTAATGGTCCACTGCCATAAGTCTAGCTGATGTGGGTCCTGATTTAACAGTACGCCTCCGCCTTCTCCAGCCCATGTTGCTCTCCAAGTTCCAGAGTTATAATAAGATTGCGAACGATACCAATTGGTTATAATCCAGTTCGTACGCCTGATTTCGCCAAGCTCACCGCTATCATTCAATTCCTTTAGCTTCTGGTAAAGCGGGTTGGTACGCTGATTATACATCATGCTGAATTTGGTATTGCTAAGGGCAGCCGCATCATTCATTTCGCGCACTTGCTTGGTATAAACTCCTGCCGGTTTTTCGCATAGCACATGTAGCCCTTTTTTAAAAGCGGCGATGGCCAACTCGGGATGAGAATAATGTGGGGTTACGATCATAACCCCATCCACCAGTCCAGAGGCCATCATTTCATAAGGATCAGAGAACAGGATAACATGTTCTCCAGCATTTTCCTTAGCCCATTCTAACCGTGCAGCATCGGAATCGCTTACAGCAGTCAACTGGATGTTTTTAACCTCGCCTCTTTTTAAATAGTCAATATGTCCTTTGCCCATGTTTCCCAACCCGATAATACCGAGCCTTACAATGTCCATTCTGAAAATCTCCCCTTTATTTTTCCTAATTTCACTCAGACGCTACACACTATTCATATTAATAAAAGAATCCATAAACGGCTTCTACAAGGTTAATGGATTCTTCTATTTTATTTGACTCTGATTGGTGTATAATTTAAGTAGTATTAGGAGGGGAAACTCATGGGTGTCATCTATTCGATCTCTACGCCATACAGCATTATCACTTCTGCTACCTATAATGCAATCCATTCGTATCATGCTCATCTGCATTATGAAATCTATTATTTTCACGAGGGTAAAGCCAATTATTTAATTAATGATCGCGTCTATGTACTTGAGCCTGGTGATTTGATGCTGATGCATGGCATGACACTTCATAAAGCGCATGTTGATCCTAAAGTAGAGTACAAACGCACCATCATCCATTTTGATCCCCGCTTTTTTAGTCAATTGATTCAGCCTGGATTTGCTGGAAACCTGCTTGAGCCGTTTGTTAAGCTGCGTAACATTCGTCTACAATTAAAAGGCGATGATAAGATAGAGATGGAGCGAAACCTTGCAAGGTTGGAGGGCTTGTACAATCAAGGAACAACGTATGGCCATCAGCGCTTTCAGGCTGGATTGTTGGATTTATTACTGATTATAGGACAGCTATGCCAAAACCCACTAAAGGATATACCTACGTATCCTTCTTTAAAAGAACAACATGCGCAGGCCATTATAAGTATTTTGGAGTCGAGTTTTAAAGAGGATATCAGCTTGGATAGACTGCAGGAGGGTTTGCATTTAAACAAATATTATTTAGCTAAAACCTTTAAAGAAGTGACTGGCATGACCATTTTTCAATATTTGATGCATCGGCGCATCTATGAGGCCAAATTGATGCTTATTCAGCAGGACGTCAGCATAACCGATATCGGCTATGAGGTTGGGTTCAAACATCCATCTCACTTCAGTCGCTCCTTCAAAATTAATACGGGGCTTACAGCGGAGCAATACCGTAAACAACATCAATTAAATGATCTCTTTTAAGTAAACAAAGTACTCCTTAGCTGTATTTTTCCTCGTTTTAAACAAATTGATTGGCAACGCCCCATTTACACATTTCCTCTAATATTGGCATTAAACTTAACCCTTTTGCTGTTAAAGAATATTCTACTTTTGGCGGAATTTGAGGGTATTCTTTTCTATGAACAATTCCAGAGTTCTCTAGGTCGCTTAACTGTGAGCTTAACATTTTGTGAGTAATAGCAGGGATTTTCCGTTTGAGCTCGCCATAACGTAGGGTCGTATCGGAACATAATTCATACATAATTTTCATTTTCCATTTACCTCCGATGAGCGATAGTGTGAAGTCAAATGGCTTTAATTCTAATTCTGACAACTCCATTACTCTCCTTTAAGTAAGTATCTAACAAGAAAGTGCATACTAGTTTTATTTATTTTCAAGCTTATAATTTAAAATGAATTCACAACTAATTATAAAAACCACTTATCACTTAATCAATTATAGCTAAAAGGAGGTAAAATTGTTGGCTAATGAACGTAACCTCACATTTAATACAAATGATTTGAGCGAAGATGAGATGTATAAATTGTTAACTGGCTCTGTTGTTCCTAGACCGATTGCATGGGTTTCATCAATAAGTAAGAAGGGGACTTTAAACTTAGCACCATTTAGCTTTTTTACTGTAGTTTCTAGAAATCCGCCTACATTATTGATCTCTATAGGACCAGGTGTTAATGAACGAAAGGGAAGCATTAAAGATACCTTAACCAATATTCGTGATGTTAAAGAATATATTATTAATATTGTACCAGAGTCACTTGGGGAAGCAATGTATCGTTCCTCCGCTAATGTAGAACCTGAGAAAAATGAGTTCGAGCTTGCAGAAGTGACTGCCGAGAATGGACAACTTTTGAATGTGCAGAGAGTAGAGGAAGCACCGATCTCCATAGAGCTTAAATTAGACCAGATCATTCCTGTTGGCGTAGATCATCTCGTGCTTGGAAAAGTGGTATGCATTCAAATAGATAAAGCCGTTTATGCAGGAAACTATAAAATAGACGTTGATAAGCTGAAGCCCCTTGCTAGTTTGGCAGGAGACTTTGCTAGTCTATCGCCTTCATTTGCATATGAGTCTAAGTCAAACGGTACATAAATTATTATGCTAACTGAGTCTTCTACACAAAAAAACCTCAGGGCATTGTCTCTGAGGAAAATCTTTTCGTATGCTAGATCAACTCGCCTAACCAAACATCTCCGAGCTTAACACTATACACAGTATCCTCACCGGTACTTAATTTTACAGTTTCGTCTTTGTAGGCTTTGTTTTTGATTGCTTCGATACTCTTATCGGTTCTAAGTCCCATAGTTACATCCTCTTGTAATTCAGTAAGACGATAATATTCTGACTCTAGGGCAAGCTCCCATTTAAAATCTTGAAGACTCGCTATTTTCCCATACAGCTGTGAGGGGAAGTCTCTTTTGTCATTACTTTTTTCAAATGTATTATCATAAAAATGCAAGCAATCACGAAAAGCAACCACAATTTGGGAATTTATAAAATTGGGATGATAGAGCCATATTTTCAAGTAAAATGGTTCATCTAATCTTTTCATTTGCTGATACCAAGATTGATACACTTCGATCATCGCCTCAAGTAGTAAACGAGAATACCAGATTGGAGGATTCCGTCTAGTTAACCTGAAAAATGGATCAATCCATAACTTTACATAATCTCTATTGCTACGAAACATTTCTTCCATGTCTAAATCAATGAATCGTTGTTTCCATTGGTCAATTTGCTTAATTCTACGCCGCCAACCACGGATTTTCTTTTTGTTTGAAGATGGGTTTGCCATAATCGTGTCCTCCACCAATAAGCTCTATCACTTCATCATTATTTTGTAATTGTAAAAAAAGATGATAAGTCAAGATGAAATGATAAAATTCTATAACTAATCAAAAAACTTCCCCTTATAAAAATTCTCATTATCAAGTTTTTTCGCCGTCATTCTAAACATAACGCAACCATCTGGGCATACAATTTCCTTGCTATATTTGCTAGTACCACCGATGTTCTCTAAATCTCCACCACTTCTGACAGCCTCCATGATTGGAAACATTGTCATCATTACTTTTGAGCAAATCCCTTGTCCATCTGCATTTACAGGACAACCATAGGTACAAGTATACTTATCACCGATTTCCTCGCCGTTTCGGCAATATCGCTCTGTGTGCTCACTACGCAGAAAGCCTATTACCTCAGTTTCCCATTCATATTCCTCAGCATACCATTTTTTCATGATTGACCTCCTAGCCTCATCTAACACTTTTATATCAGAACAATTATTATGGTAAAGGAATAGAGTAATTACATCTTGATTTTACTTGCTGTAATTTATTGTGGATGACAAGATTACAATCATAATTTTGAACAATTTATCAACTACAAATGTGGAAAGGATTAGAAATGATCTAACAAAAATTCTTTTCCAAATGTAATGTCTTGAATTTTCAGTATTGAATGAATACACACATTATCGTATAATCATACAATTAATTGCACTTTATTCCTGTTTGAAGGAGGTTGTTTGATTTGCATTTATTGGATGTTAATGGACTATCTTCTTTACAAATATTAGAGATTTTTAATTTAAGCAAAAGACTAAAGGAACATAAAGTAGAGCGATTATTGCAAGGTAAGACCTTTATTCTGTTTTTTCCTGAGAATAGCCTAAGAACAAGAATTACATTTGAAAAAGGAATCAAAGATTTGGGAGGAGAGTGTATACTGTTCCCCCCAGAAGCACTAGACCGCAGGGAGCAACTTATTGATACCGTCAAATACATAGAGAATTGGGCGGATGGTATAGTTGTTAGGCATTCAGATTTTACGAAAATTACGGAAATGGCAAGGTATTCATCCATTCCCATTGTCAACGCAATGACTTCGGTTAACCATCCATGCGAAATATTAGCGGACTTATACTCAATAAGTGAGAAGGAAAACAACTATAGGCAGCTAGTGTATACTTTCGTTGGTCCCGCAAGTAATATCTCTAAGTCGTGGACGAACGTGGCGAAAATAATGAATCTGGACTTTAACCACGTCAGCTTAGTTGGTAATGAGATTACAGAGCAATCTCATAACTATAAGTTCCATACAGAGCTTGAAGAGGTCTTGAAGCATAGTGATGTGATTCTTACGGACTCATTGCCCAATCAATTTCGAACAGATGATTATTTCAGCAAGTATCAAATAACCTTAGATAGAATGTTGTTAACGAAAAAAAATTCAATATTGAATCCATGTCCGCCCTTTTTCCGAAATGAAGAAGTAAGCGAAGATGTAATAAATTCAGATTATTTTGTTGGTCATTCATTTAAAAAAAATTTAGTTTATGTACAACAAGCGATCATTTTATATTGTCTCTCCAACTAAAACAAGCGGGGGAAGTTACTCCCCCGCCAATTTAAGTAACACACAGCACTCCACCTGACTCGTCTGTGGAAACATATCCACAGGTTGAACCGATTCAATCTTATATCCACCCTCTAGTAGCAACTTACAATCCTTAGCTAACGTAGAAGGGTTACAGGATACATAAATAAACTTCTCAGGCTTCGTATACAGAACAGCGTCAATAAAACGTGAATCCAGTCCAGTACGCGGGGGATCGGCAATTATAACATCAGGCTTGTAGCCCTTTTTAACCCAGCGAGGAAGCAACTCCTCGGCATACCCCTCATAAAAGCTCACATTATTCATGTCGTTATTTTTTGCATTATTTTTTGCATCTATGACCGCTTCAGGAATTGACTCGATCCCACGGATTTCCTTCGCGTAAGGGGCGAGCCATAATCCAATTGTTCCTGTTCCGCAATAGGCATCAACAACTGACTCTTGACCAGTCAAGCCTGCATAGGCCCGTACCGTCTCATATAATGATACAGTTTGCATCGGATTAAGCTGGAAAAAGGCTCTTGGAGATAGGTTGAATTTAACCTCCCCAAGGGATTCCTCCATATGCTGTGTTCCCCATAGTAATACCGTTTTTGGACCAAATACAAGTGAAGTGTTTTTTGCATTAATATTCATAGATATGCCTGTAAGTCCTACAATGTTGATGCGTAGCTCAGCTACAATTTTATCTAACTGTGGGATGTTTTCATTAGAAGTGACTAACGTGAGCTGTAGCTCATTGGATTGAAAACCATAACGTACAACAACGGTACGAACGTAGCCATTTGATCCACGAGCCTGAGCTTTAGTTACAGGTATTTTTAGCTTTTGTATAATAGCTGTTGTTGCAGCGATTGTTTCATTGAGTTTAGGGTGTTGAATTGGGCAACCTGCTATATCAATTAACTGATGAGATTCAGGTGCGTATAGTCCAGCAATTACTTTACCTTTTTCTAAACCGAGCTGAAGCTGCGCTTTATTTCGATATCCCCAAGGATGCTCCATGCTTAAAATTGGTTTAATTTTAATATTTGGTAAATTCGCATAACGAGCAAAAGCTTCCTTAACAATTTCCTCCTTGGCTAACGCTTGTCCCTTTGAGGATAGGTGCTGAATTTGACATCCCCCACATTGATCATAAACGGGGCAGGGAGGTTGAATACGTTCTGCTGATTTTTTTTCCACATGCTGAATTAATGCTTCAATAAACTTATTTTCAGAGCGTGTTACCTTTGCTTTAACGACCTCACCTGGAAGTGCACCGTTAATAAAAACGGCTTTACGACGATAATAGCCCACACCCTCGCCATTAATCCCAATTCTTTTAATCGTAACGATGATATTATCACCAATTGAGAGTGCTTCTGCCGTTTCCTTGTTTTGAACTTTGTCATTTTGACTTTGAACCTTATCTTTTTTACCTTTAGGAAATTTATGATTAAATTTGTTGTTTTTAAAATTTGAGCTTGATTTGGCCTTGCCTTTTGTGTTCATATTTTTCATTTCTCCATCCTTCATCATTTCTTCACCCACCACTATACCATGTCCAACGTGAGAGTACCATGTGATTTGAAATGAAAGTAAAACCATCTTAAATTAAGGCACTTGTTACTTTTATATTAAAAAGGTTGCCGATTTCAGCTGTACTTAGGTAAACTTAATTTATTAGGTATTAAAAAAGTTGTAATAGGAGCTTGGTTTATGAATACGCAAACGGTTGATATGGAGCAAGCACGCTTCTATCTACAAAAATATTATGGATATCCTGATTTTAGAGAAGGACAACGTCGTATTGTCGAAAGTGTATTAGCGGGAGCGGATACGCTTGGCATTATGCCTACAGGGGGCGGGAAGTCAGTATGTTATCAAATTCCTGCCTTGATGTTTTCAGGGTTAACCCTCGTCGTATCTCCACTTATTTCTTTGATGAAGGACCAAGTGGATGCTTTAACTGCGATGGGCATTCCTGCGGCGTATATTAATAGCACGTTAAGTGGCAAAGAAGTGAATGAGGTTATTCGTGCTGCGCGTCGCTCCCAAATTAAGCTACTCTATGTGGCGCCTGAGCGCTTAGAATTAGATTGGTTCCGTGAGGAAATGAAGCAGCTACAAATTTCGTGTGTTGCGGTCGATGAAGCCCATTGTGTATCCCAGTGGGGACACGATTTTCGTACAAGCTATTTAGCTGTATCTCCATTTGTAGATGAACTGCCTGTCAGACCGATTGTGGCTGCGTTTACGGCGACAGCTACACCTCAGGTTATGGATGACATGACTAGCTTACTGAGGCTGTCACAGCCCTCTATTTTCGTTACAGGGCTTGGGCGAGATAATTTGGCGATGTCTGTATTACGTGGGGAAAACAAACGTGAATTTATTTTAAATTATGCCCATACACACGCTCACCAGCCAGGGATTATTTATGCTGCAACTCGTAAGGATGTAGATGACCTATATCAACGCTTAAATGACAGCGGGGTAAAGGCAGGCAGATATCATGCAGGCTTGTCTGATCAAGAGCGCGAGAAAAGTCAGGAGAGCTTCCTGTATGATGACATACGCGTCATGGTGGCAACGAATGCGTTTGGAATGGGGATAGATAAATCCAACGTTCGTTATGTGATCCATTACAATATGCCTAAAAATATGGAGGCATATGTCCAAGAGGCCGGCCGTGCAGGTCGTGACGGAGACCCAAGTGAATGTATATTGTTATTTAGTGCGCAGGACATTATGACGCAAAAGTTTCTTATTGAGCAAAATCCACAGGATGAGACCCGCAAGCATAACGAATATCGAAAATTGCAGCAAATGGTGCAATATTGCTATTCTACGAGCTGTTTAAAATGGGAAATGCTAGATTACTTTGGAGAAGATCATGATAACAAGCCTTGTGGCATTTGCAGCTCATGTCGAGATGAGCGAGAGCTAGTAGATCGTACGAGAGATGCACAGATCGTATTTTCCTGTATTCATAGAATGAGAGAGCGTTTTGGTGTGGCGTTAATTGCCGCGGTGTTAAAAGGCTCCCGAAATAAAAAGGTGCTGCAATATGGCTTTGATCAGCTTCCCACCTATGCGATGCTTAGAGCGTTAACCGAAAAACAAATTTCTGAACTTATCAATTTATTTATTGCAGAAGGGTATTTACGTCTGTCAGAAGGGCAATATCCGATAGTTCAATTAGAACCATTAGCAGTAGATGTTTTAAAAGGTAATCATACTGTAATGATGCGTGCGCCTGAAGCTGATAAGAACGTCAGTGATTCTAAAAGGAAAAAATCTTATGATGCGGGTCCTTCAGCAGTTAATGAAGTCGTCTTTGAACAATTACGTCTCATTCGCCGAGAACTAGCTGAACGTGATCGTGTTCCATCCTATATTATTTTTAACGATGCGACCTTGCGTGAGATGAGTGTCATTTGTCCAACTAGCGAAGCAGCGATGCTGAAAATAAAGGGAGTAGGGGAAGTGAAATTCCGCAAGTACGGTAAGCCGTTCCTAGACTTTTTTCAAGAAATGGAATAGCGCATAAATAATAAAACAATAGCCAAATAAACAAAAAAGAGTGGCTGACTTCAAAGTCAATCACTCTTTTTTACATTTCATTATTTAAAATAGTACTTAATTTTTATGGATCGTTTGTTACTATTGCACTTTTTTGTTGAGCCAAGTCAAAATATCACCTATAACCTCATCTCGGTTAATTTCATTTAATATTTCATGTCTTCCGCCTTCATACACCTTAACCTCAACATCTCGTAACCCAGCAGAGTGATACAACTGCACAAGTCTTCGTATGCCCACACCAAAATGGCTAACAGGATCTTGTGAGCCACTCACAATATAAACAGGCTTATCAGGGTCAAGTTGCTGAACCATTGCTGGTTTGTGTAACTCATGTAATAAAGCAAATAAACCTGCAAAAAATCCAGCACTACATAAAAAACCACAATACGGGTTTTCCATATAGGCGTCGACCACTTGCTCATCTCTCGATAACCAATCAAACGGTGTGCGTACAGGTCTGAAGTTGTGATTGAAGCTACCAAAGGAAAGGGCGTTTAGCACTTTACTAGGATGTCTGTCCCCATACCATTTACATTCGAGTTTGGCTATATTGAGTGCAATTCCAGTGAATGCACGTGGACCATTTGTTCCGCTTAATAAAAATCCAGCATAAGGATCATGATCAATACACATCATTTTTTGAGTAAGGAACGACCCCATACTATGTCCAAACAAAAATAAAGGTAAATTTGGATGGCGGTCACTAATCCATTCCCGAATTAATTTCATATCGTCAAGCATACCTTCTAGCCCATTATTTCCCAGGTAACCTAGGTCATCCATTGTAGGTGCAGTTTTACCATGACCACGATGATCGTGAGCATAAACAATGAAGCCTTCATCTGTAAGCCTTTGTGCAAAAGGAGCGTAACGCTCTGCTGATTCCGCCATGCCATGTGCGATATGTACAACACCTTTAAATTTAGTGTCAGATGTAGAAGGGAACCAATGATAAATATGAACAAAATGACCAACATCGTTTAACAACGTATAGGTTTCTTCTGTCAAAAGCTTGCACTCCCTTCATCATGATATTATAAAAATTTAATAAATATGGCTCAATCTTGAAATCAGTGCTTGACAGCCACCCCAAACTAGCGAAGAGACAGAGCGATTCTAAAGATTGTTTTTTTAAATCAAATTCCACCAATACATTTACTTCAATTAAAAGGAATATGATTTTAACACAATCGTATGCCTCATGTCATTGTCAACTACTGATTTTACTTTATTGTGCTAAATGCACCGGTTCAACAAATTCAATTACTTCCCCATCGGGACCACTAAAGAAAAAGAAACGATTTCCATTCGGAAGTTCTCGTATTGTGGGACTAAGTCCAGCTAGACCTAACGAAGCAATCCGTTCATATTCTCGTTCGATATGACTAACGGTAAAAGCAATATGATGCACTTTGCCTTCATTCGCCAATGGTTCCGCATGCTTTTTAGAAATAAGCTCGATTTCAACATCGTCTTGTCCAGGGAATGCCATAAAAGCAAGACGTAACGTATCTTCGATTTCTCCAATAGTATGTAATAATTTTAAGCCAATAATCCGCTCATAAAATTCAATCGAATCCTCTAAGGCAGATACACGAATTCCAATATGCTCAATTTTTCTAATCATCATTCATAACCCCACTTATATCATTAAACTTAACACTTTTTTTCGATTGCAATTAAATAAGGCGCAGTTGGACGTTGGAGTTGCTTATACATAATTGCTTGACCTTTAGAGGGAGGAAGGGAGGCAGCCCAAGTCTCTACACTTACCGCCTCCTGATCTCCGCCTGCATGGCCCGGGTATAATACAATCGTTATAATTCCTCGTGGCTTTAATATATTTAAGGATGTCTCTAATGCAGTCAATGTTGACTCCGTCAGCGTAATGATGGATTGATCGGCCTCTTGTGAAGGCAAATATCCCAAGTTAAACATAATAGCACTAACCTTGCCAATTACCTCACTTGGCAAAGACATCTGCATCTCTGCGTGACTGCCAAGAATAAGTTGTACTTCTGCGATAGATGCCTCTGCTTGCTGTAGGCGTGCCCCAGTTTGTTCCAGGGCAGATTGTTGAATATCGAATGCAAATACTTTACCCCTTTTGCCACAAATCTTAGCTAAAAATAATGTATCTGCACCCGTTCCTGCTGTGGCATCTACTGCAATATCTCCAGGCTGAAGTCGTTCGCTAATTTGTTTTTGAGCAAAGCTTAAAACAGAAATAAAGCCCATTAACGACCCCTCCACATTTTACCTTGCCACGTATCCCGTTGCTTTAGCTCATCATCAATTGCATTTAGCACTTCCCATTTTTTAAGACTCCACATCGGTCCAATCAGTAAATCTCTTGGCGCATCTCCTGTTAGTCGGTGCACAATCATTTCTGGAGGGAGAAATTCTAACGTATCCACAATCAGCTTCACATATTCATCTTGCTCTAAGAATCGTAACAAGCCTGCTTCATATTGACGTACCATTGGTGTTTTGCGCATCAAATGCAATAAATGAATTTTAATACCTTGAACATCCATTTGCGCAACAGCACGACCTGTATCAAGCATCATTTCATGACTTTCTTGGGGTAAGCCATAAATGATATGCGTACATACTCGTATGTTATGCTTGCGTAGCTTCTCAACAGCCTCAATATAACACGCAGTATCATGTGCGCGATTAATTAACTCTGATGTAGATTCGTGAATCGTTTGTAAACCCATTTCCACCCATAAGTAAGTGCGTTCATTTAACTCTGCTAAATACTCGACAACATCATCAGGGAGACAGTCAGGTCTTGTTGCAATCGATAAACCAACAACCCCTGGTTGCTCTAAAATCGCTTCGTAATATTCACGTAGCTCTTCTACTGGTGCATAGGTGTTAGTGTAAGCTTGGAAATATCCAATATATTTAGCTTCAGGCCATTTGATATGTTGGCGATCACGAATTTTATTAAACTGGGTTACGAGGTCGTCACGTCTGCTACCAGCAAAATCTCCTGAGCCTCGTGCGCTACAAAATGTACAGCCACCTTTTGCAATAGAACCATCTCGGTTAGGACAAGTAAATCCAGCATCAAGCATAACCTTAAATACTTTTGATCCAAAGGTTTCTCTCATTTCTGTGTTCCATGTATGAAAACGTTTGTCACTCCACAGCTTAGGTGTAGTGTTAGATTGAATACTCATGTTAGCTCCTTTATGATAAGAACAGATTTATTCCACTATTGTAACAAAAAAATATAAGATTAGGGAAATATGAGTGTGCACTTTGTTGCAGTGTCATACAGATTATGTTATTTTGAATGTAACAAAGGATTTTGCTTGTTTTAATGTACATGGATAATGTACATATAACTTAGAATGATTTAGATGAAAAAAATAGTATGAGGCAAAATCCTCACCCAATTTTGTTGGACCCCAATTCCAAATATAGAAAAAGGAGTTTTGAATACCTGTTCCCCGGCAGATATTTAAGATTCCTTTTTCATTTTCAGGAAATAAAAGGGAAAACTAAGATAAACAATACAAGCTGAGTCTTTACAAGTAGGGTGGTTTAAGGCACAATATTGCAGTAATGGACTAATAGTAGCAATGCGCTGACTAATAGCAATAATGACTCACAGTAGTAATGAACTAACAGTAGTATGGAATAATAGAAGGCGGAGGAATGACATGCGTTTACGCGGTAGAAAAGGCATACGAGAAAATTTGGAAATGCAAAATGATCTTGTAATTTTAGATCCTAGTAATTATAAAGGACGTTGGGCAGAGGTTTTTGGTAATGATCGTCCGATTTATATCGAGCTTGGGATGGGAAAAGGTCAATTTATTAGTGGCATGAGTGTCAAATATCCAGATGTGAACTTTATTGGGATGGATATGTACGATGAATTAGTACGTCGCTCTAGTGAAAAGGTACGTGCCATTTGGGAAGAGCAGGGTGGCAAGCCGGATAGTGTTCGTTTAGCGCTTGGGAATATTGAGTCATTAGAAGATTTTTTTGATGAAAATGAAATCGAGCGGATTTATCTTAACTTTAGTGATCCTTGGCCAAAAGCAAAACATGGGCGTAGAAGATTAACACACCCACGGTTTTTAGATAAATATAAACATGTGCTTAATGATGAGGGTGAAATTCATTTTAAGACAGACTCACGGGATTTATTCCAATTTTCATTAAACGCCTTTGCAGCTAAAGGCTTACAGATGAACAATATTTCCTTGAGCTTGCATGGAAAAGGAATTGCAGAAAATAATGTGATGACTGAATATGAGGGTAAATTTGTGGGGCAAGGGATGCCGATTCATCGCGTAGAAGTTGTGATTGGAGAAAAAGCGCTAGTTCGTTATCATAAGTATAAAATGGATCAATTTTAAAATAAAATCAGTAGTTGACCACTACTAATTTTAAAAGACTCTACACTATAGTAGGAGATTGGGGTTAGTCCCTTTTTTCCTTTCGATAGGTAGAGTTTTTTCGTTTATTCTTTTTTATTTACATAACTATCCCATCCCCAAATTATAAACGCGAGTAGGCTTGCAGATGCACCTAACAAGCATACACCACTCCACCCCCACCAGACATAAGCCTGTGTAGAGAGAATAGAGCCAATAGCGCTCCCAATCGAATAAAAAATCATATATGCAGCGGTTAATCGACTTTGTGCCTCAGGACGAGCTTTATAAATTAAACCTTGATTTGTAACATGCACCGCTTGAACAGCTAGGTCAAGTAAGATGATGCCAATAATGAGATACCATACGGATTGATACAGTAGATGTATAAGCAGCCATGACAATAGTAGTAAAAATAAGGAGGTACCAGTGGTTAGACGAGCATAACCTAAATCAGCTAGTTTTCCAGCAGAAGTAGCCGCAAGCGCTCCCGCAACGCCTACAAGTCCCAAAGCACCAATTTCAGTATGTGACATCGATAATGGGGCACTACTTAATGGCAATATCATCGCGGTCCACAAGCTACTAAAAGCGATAAAAATGAACATGCCTAATAGCGAGCGAATTATTAAAATAGGCAACTCTTTATATAAACGAAATAAAGATGTAATCATTTTAGTATAGCTAAGCTTTACTTTAGGTGTATCTTGTTTAGGTAAAAACACAAATATAGCTATACTCCCTAAAAGAGTAAGACACGCCGAAAAAATGTACACTGACCTCCAGCCCAAGTGATCATTCAGCGTACCCGCAACAGTGCGAGCAAGCAAAATGCCAATCACAATCCCACTAGTTACAAAGCCTACCGTATGCCCACGGTCCTTGTCTGAGCTAAGTGATGCCGCTGTGGCAACGATGGTCTGCGCAACGACTGCCAATAAACCTACCATTGCAATCCCAATAAACAGAAATACGCTTGATGACGAAAAGGCAACGATAAGTAATGCAATAACAGATAATAACATCTGGACAGAAATCAGCTTGCGACGATGAAGTAAATCTCCTAATGGAACAAGAAACAGCAATCCTAATGCATAAAATATTTGAGTGATCATAATAACAATGCCAATGGAGGAATAAGAAATTCCTACATCCATAGAGATCGAATCTAATAAAGGCTGAGCAAAATAAATATTAGCTACAGAAAGTCCACTACAGAAAGCTAACAAAACCACAACAGATCGAGATAATTTTATCTGTGAGGCTTTACTTGAGTAGCTGAGGGAATTCACAAGCAAACCATCCTTTCTTTTTTGTACCGATCGATACAAAATATTTTGATCATCATAGCCCAATTTATAATTTTATGTCAATGACCATAAATAACTTATTTTGATTTTCTCTAATCTCATACTTTGATTTGACAGAAGACTTTGCAATGCATAAACTTATTATTAACTAAATTATAAAATACTGATTGATACAAAAAGGTGATTATAAATGGTCAGAAAACGGGAGTTTGATACGGATAAAGCGCTTGAGGCAGCAATGGAGGTTTTTTGGGAAAAAGGATTTGAATCTGCCTCGCTAGTCGATCTTACAAATGCGATGGGCATTCAACGTCCTAGTCTTTATGCAGCTTTCGGGGATAAAAATGAGTTGTTTGAGGCCACTTTACGTCGCTATAACACTTGGCATGCTGGTTATATAAGATCATTGCTTCAACATGCGCCTTCTGTAAAGACAGCATTTAGAAAGCTATTCGAACAAATAGGTACAGAAGATACAACGAATGCATCAATTAGGCGAGGATGCTTTTGTATAAATACAATGGTGGAGCTTGCACCTCACCACTCTAAATTTGCAGTACTTACTCGTGAGCACCAAATGTATTTAGCAGCTATATTTAAAGAGACGATTGAGAGAGGGCAAGGGACGGGGGAGCTTTCAGAAGTGCTACAAAGTGAAGAACTAGCACATTCGCTTGTTGTTTCCATGATTGGTTTGACTGTCCTAATGAAGTCAAGACCTGATCCTACTTTTATTAAACAAAGTATTGAGGCAGCATTATCATTGTTAAATACAAAAACGTCATCCACTTAATAACATGGACGACGTTTTTTTAAAATTTAATCACTGTAATTAACGATATAAATTAGATAAGAGCTAAATAAATATGGTATTATTTTTACTTTCCAATAACTCAACAATGACTTTTGCACTTTGAGTCGGATGGAAGCGTTCGATATCCGCAAGCATCTGCTCTCTGGTTGCACTCACCTCATCATAATGATGAATAAGCTTTTCAACCCATGCTGTGATGTCATCTAGCGAATGAATGGGTGTACCCCAGCCCTGCGTAGAAAAATATTGCAAATTTTCTTCTTCCTGTCCCGGATAAGGCTTGTGGAATAACATCGGTATCGCCTTCGCTAACCCTTCAGAGCAGGTCATGCCCCCAGGCTTCGTAATTAAAAGGTCAGAGACCTCCATAAGCTTATCAATTTCCTTAGTAAACCCTAGCAGCTTTATATTTTGATGCTGGAACCTAGGATCATTGCTCATTTTCTCCATTAATTTTATATTGCTACCAAGACAAAAAATAAGCTGAAGGTGTTCTTTATGTTTTACAAGTAGATTGTTTACAGCTTCATCCTTCGTTAATCCCCAGCCTCCGCCCATAATAAGTATGGTTGGTATGTCATTTAAACCAAAACGATCTCGAATATCCTGCTTGCTGTGTCTTTCCCAAAAGTTAGGGTGGACGGGAATACCCGTAGTTTCAATTTTAGATTCACTAACCCCACGTTCAAGCAAGATGGTCTTGACTTGGTCAGTGGATACAAGATATCGATTAACCTCATCACTGATCCATGTTCCATGTGCATCATAATCGGTAATGACAGTGCATAAAGGAACCTCTAAGCCATGTCGCTTCATCCGAGAAATAACGGCGCTCGGAATAGGATGCGTGCATACGATGACGTCAGGATGAAGTTGATCTATAACTAGCTTCGTATGTGTATAAAAAAGTTTATGAAGTGCCAATGTTGTTAAACGATTTAATGGTTTTTTATAGTTGCTACGATACATCATACTGACAAGACGAGGTTGAGAAGAAACCGTCTTTTTATAAGCTGTAAGAATAAGTGGTGCTACTCTTGGGTTAAGAAAACTACCTAACTCCAGTACCCTTGTTTGTACATTTGGCGATAGCTTACGTAAACTGCTTGACAATGCATAGGCAGCTTGAGTATGACCAGCCCCGAACCCTTCAGATAAAAGTAAGACTCTTTGTTTGTTCACTTTAGTTTCACCTTTTCCCGCAAGGTTTTCCTGAACTTAACAATATAACCTTTATGTCCAGAATGCAACCGTACCCACTGCAACGGATGTACCAATAATTAGTCCAGCAAGTACATCAGAAGGATAATGCAGACCTAAATATATACGTGAAGTCCCAACCAATAGTGCCAACGGTGCTAATATTATAATTAAACTAGGCTGAGCAATCATAAACGGTATTGTCACCGAAAAAATAGCTGTTGTATGCCCAGACGGAAAGGAATGGTCCTTTAACGGGTTTTTAAACGTATTTATTCCAGGCAAGCTCAAATAAGGACGTATTCTGGGATACAGCTTTTTAGCAATAGCAACTGGGATATGACTTAATGCCAAGGCTGTAAAAGCTTGTAGTCCAACTTTGCTCCATGCTGGAGAAGCCAATCTCCAGATCAATAATGTGATGGCAATGGTAAATGTTGCACCACCTAAGCGCGTAAGATTAAACACCCAAAAATTCAAAAATTTGCGATGAAACTTTACATTAATAGCAATAAATAATTTTCGATCAAGATCCACTAAACTTTGCAGCCAATGACGCATTGAATGCCTCCACTTCTATTTTCACCAACGAATAAGCTTCTTTATTATAAGTATTTCATAATCCCCTTACATTTATCATATTTTGATTTGTGGGTGTTTTCAACAATTATATATCAATAAATCAAAGAACATCTGATTCAAATGATATCAAATTAGTTTAAAGGAAACTGTGCGATTTGGTAAACTTTTTTGCTTTTTTTACGTTTGTATAGATAAGCGACATAGTTTTGTTAACGAGAATGAAATAAAAAGTGACTAAACTGATGAAAATAAGACCTATACTTATAAAAAAGCAGGAGGTGACCCCAAGTTACGCTCGGAAAACACTATGTTTGCGCTTTTTTTGAAGAATAGAGCCTAAAATCCCCTTTGACAAAGTTGTCAAAGTCGTGGAAAATCGTAATGCATTAATAATATTACTGTGCTAAAAATAGAGAAATTTTACTTAGCCAGTAATTTTGTTTACAATATCTTAGTGTTGGCAGTTCATCGCTAATGTAAAATCAAATGTAAAACAAAAACAGGGTCATTATTAAAACCTCAGCTGTTAGAGAAAAAATAAAATGAGGTTTAAAGGGGGGCAGTGAATTATGGTCGACACTATACTGATATCTCTGCAAATTATTTTAGCAGTGGTTGGTGTGTATCAATTTGGATTAGCTTTATTTGGCATGTATAAAAAGAAAAATAAAAAACAATATGAACCAAATAAATCATTTGCTGTTCTAGTTGCAGCACACAATGAGGAAGAAGTTGTAGGTGCGCTGATGGAGAACCTTAAGCACCTAAATTATCCGAAGGAGCTGTACGATGTATTTGTTATCTGTGACAACTGTACCGACCGTACAGTAGAAATCGTGCGTAGTCATGGGATGAATGCTTGTGTACGTACGAATCCTAACCTTCGTGGTAAAGGTTATGCGATTGAATGGATGCTTAAAGAGCTATGGAAAATGCCTAGACAATATGATGCTGTTGTTATGTTTGATGCTGATAACTTGGCACATCCTGATTTCCTTCGTGAGATGAATAATGATCTTTGTGAAGGGGCTCGTGTTATTCAAGGCTACATCGATACAAAAAATCCAGAGGACTCTTGGATCACTGCAGCCTATGGTATTTCCTATTGGTATTGCAACCGTTTGTGGCAGCTTTCTCGTCACAACTTGAAGATGGCTAACTTCCTTGGAGGCACAGGCATGTGCTTTGAAACCGAGCTTCTTAAGGAAATTGGTTGGGGAGCTACTAGTCTTGTAGAAGACCTTGAGTTTACGATGCGTTGTGTAGAAAAAGGAATTAACCCTGTTTTTAACTATGATGCTAAGTTATTTGATGAGAAGCCATTAACGTTTAAGGCTTCTGCACGTCAACGTCTACGTTGGATGCAAGGACACTTTACCGTCGCACGTCGTTACTTTTTTAAATTGCTATGGCAAAGTATTAAGGAACGTAACTTTATTAAGTTAGACATGGCTTTATATGGTGTTAACGTATATATCGTATTGATTACATTTTTACTGAGTGCATTTATTTGGGTGGATCAGTCCATTTTGGAAGGCCCTCACTTCAGTACGTTGTATAGTTACTTCCCGTTATGGATTTCCTTTATTGCAATAGCTGCCAACGTATTTATTTTCTTAGCGGCGATGGCACTTGAAAAAGTTACTTATAAGAAAGTATATGCTTACCTTGTTTTGTTTCCGATTTACCTTATTTCATGGTGGCCAATTACGTTTTATGCATTTTTCACACAAAACAACAAGCAATGGAGCCACACCAAGCATACACGTGTTGTACGTTTAGATGAGGTTCAAAGCAAACAAGGATAATCACTTTAAACATAAAAACTAGATCTAAAATTAATTTTAAGAATAGTTTGACAAAAATGTTTTATATGTGATATATTGTTTTGGTGATGTTTTAACGAAAAATGGATTGTAAGTAGAAGGCGTTGACTTCTCACCTGTTCAGCTTTTAGTTGACTGGTTTTGATCCAATGATTTATGAATGTAAGTTCATGATGAATTGATCAATTTGGGATGCAGCCGATAATCTGCATCCCTTTTTAATTTGCTTTTATAATGTGGTTTAAACTTTTTTGGAGGTGGATAATTATCAGTAAGGAACATTTGATCAATGATGAAATACGAGCAAAAGAAGTTCGTTTAGTAGGCGCTGAAGGTGAACAAATAGGAATTAAACCTATACGTGAAGCACTACAGATGGCGATTGATCTGAATCTGGATTTAGTCAATGTTGCGCCAACGGCAAAACCGCCAGTGTGTCGTATTATGGACTACGGTAAATTCCGTTACGAAAACCAGAAGAAAGAAAAAGAAGCTCGTAAAAATCAAAAGATAGTGGACATCAAGGAAGTATGGTTCCGTGCAAATATTGAGGAGCATGATTTCCAGACGAAACTTCGTAACGTGATCAAATTTTTGAAGGATGGCGACAAAGTAAAATGCTCTGTCCGTTTCCGTGGACGTGAGATTACACACGCCGACATCGGGAAAAAAATTCTGGACCGCGTAAAAGATGAAGTTGCTGATCTTTGTACAGTGGAACGAATTCCTAAGTTGGAAGGTCGCAGTATGATTATGATTCTTGCGCCTAAAAACTAAGTCAAGTTTCAAGTATTGCTCATAAACATTGAGGAGGAAGTACAATGCCTAAAATGAAAACTCACAGCAGTCTAAAAGGCCGCTTCAAAATTACTGGAACAGGTAAAGTAAGACGTTACAAAGCTAACCGTAACCACTTGCTTTCCCACAGAACTAAACGTGCTAAACGTGTATTAGCGAATAGTCCTGTAATGTATGCTGGTGATGTAAGACGTTTGAAACAACAATTAGCTAACTTGAAGTAATTAATCACACATTATTTTTTGAATTATTAGGAGGTCTATTGATATGGCAAGAGTAAAAGGCGGATTCGTTGTTCGTCGTCGTCATAAAAAAGTATTAAAGCTTGCTAAAGGTTATTTTGGTTCTAAACACCGTATTTTCAAAACTGCAAATGAGCAAGTAATGAAATCTATGCTTTATGCATACCGTGACCGTCGTCAGAAAAAACGTGATTTCCGCAAATTGTGGATCGTACGTATTAACGCTGCGGCTCGTATGAACGGTTTGTCTTACAGCAAATTGGTACATGGCTTGAGATTGGCTGAGATTAACATCAACCGTAAAATCCTTGCTGACTTAGCTGTAAATGACATTCAAGCATTCAATTCTTTGGCTAACGTTGCTAAAGAAAAATTGAACGCATAGAATTAATAACTTTAAAAGAGATTACTATTGACATTAGTCATGGTAATCTCTTTTTTAATTTGTTTTTTACATATTTTAAGGGTGTATTTTTATGTTATATTAGGGAGAAACGACCTAGAACTAATGAATTTTGAGGAGGGTTTACTTTGACAATAAAAAAGTGGATAGATACAGACTTTTCTGGTTGTATATCTATAAGAACATCAAAGGATATCATTTTCCAAGAAGCATTTGGTTATGCAGATATGCCAAATAAGGTACCTAATTCATTAGAAACAAAGTTTCCGACGGCATCAGCAGGGAAGGTGTTTGTGGCTACAGCTATTTTACAGTTAATAGAACAACAAAAATTGAGCTTTGAACATACGCTTGGACAACTTCTATCCCATATTGATTGGAAGCTCATTGATACAGACATTACAGTTAGACAATTACTTAATCATACCTCAGGTATACCGGATTATTTTGATGAAAGTGTGATGGAGGAATATGCTGAATTGTGGAGGGATTATCCGAACTATAAAATAAGAACTTCAGCCGATTTGCTCCCACTGTTTATAAATAAAGAAATGATGTATCCACGAGGTGAGAAGTTCCAATATAACAACACCGGTTATGTTGTGTTAGGTCTAATCATTGAACAAGTGTCAGGAAAGCCATTTGATGAATACTTAAAAGATAACGTATTTCAACCCTCAGGTATGAATGATACCGGATATTTTGAGCTAGATCGCCTTCCTGCACGTACTGCTAATGCATACATTTATGATGAGGAGCATGACGAGTATTATACGAACATTTATAGTATTGATGTAAAGGGAACGGGTGCAGGGGGAGTGTTTACAACCGTTTTAGATATTGATAAGTTTTGGGGGAAGCTACTTGCAGGTGATCTAATTTCTTTAGATATGCTACAACAGATGTTGTCATTGCAAGGTGAGGATGAACATAGCTGCTATGGGTATGGCGTATGGCTAACTAAGCGTGATTTCAGTAATGCGAAGGTAGAAGAGGTTACTTTTATCCCTCATTTTGAGGGCTGTGATCCAGGAGTAAGCTTTAAATCAAGCTACGATATTGCTAACGATATCAGCATTACGATCGTAAGTAATACAGGGAATGATGTGTGGGATATGCACAGAAAGATTAAAGACCATTTAGTGAAAAATGGTACTATAGAATAGAACACATTTAAATAACTAGTATAACAGTGCTACAAAAGTTAGCTAAGAATAACTAGTTTTTTGGCATTATTTAAGTTCCATTTTATCTAGCATGAACAATATGAACAATTTTAAAAACGATAATCTAATTTTTTTTTCATCTCAAAGCATTGTATGTGAGGTAAGTTTTTCGTCCGACTATAGCCGAAATTGGTATAAAAACGCTCTGCTCTTGTATTTCCTTGCTCTACGGTTAATTTAGATGATGTGCACCCTCTTGAAGCAGCAAAATGCTCGGCATGTGCGATAAGTGCCTTTCCGATTTGCCGTCTACGGTGTTGGGCTGATACAGCGATCATATCAATGTATAACAGTTGGTCATGAATCATAAAATGAATAAACGCAATAGGATCACTTTCGTATTGAAGAGAGCTGACTAGCGTAGTACCACGGGACATTCGTTTAGGGAGATCTGATATAACCTGATTTAATTCTTGTGGAGACAGATGAGAGTAAGGTACAAGTTCTTGTTTAATTAATTGATAAATAATGGGATCATCCTGTTTGGGTCTTCGATAACGAATCATATGACTCAGAGTCCTTCCTAGCCTAAATTCATTTTTTTAAAAGCATTTTGTTGCATTATGCATAAAATAATAATTATTTATTATTCTATGAAAGTATGGGCAATGGAGTGACAATCAAACAGTGGTAAATTAAATTGTTTAGATTAGGTATTGACTCTCCATGTAAACTAATCATATAATGTTCCTAAACATTTTACGTTATAGTTCATCGGCGATGATGAGGACGAAGTTTTAAGGGCTCTTTGTTCAGAGAGTGATGGAATAGCTGAGACCAATCACCATAA
Organism: Paenibacillus turicensis; assembly: GCF_017873435.1. Lineage (GTDB taxonomy): Bacteria > Bacillota > Bacilli > Paenibacillales > Paenibacillaceae > Fontibacillus > Fontibacillus turicensis. The sequence goes on from NZ_JAGGKG010000007.1 coordinate 113,120, forward strand.
TCCCTTAATTACGAGCTCACCTCGGAGCTGTTTTCCTGAAAAGCTTTAACACGTTTAAGAAGTATGGTGTTAGCGTATTAGGGGAAATCGTTAGGTCTACGTTATAAGACCACGAGTATTGTGAATAGGTGTTTTTTGTTCGCTTGACTTTCATTTTACTCGTTAAGGCTTAGTATTGTGAGATACTAGGTAAATATGGGTGGTACCACGGAAGATAATAACCTTTCGTCCCTCAGTAGCAGAAGTCTGCTCTGATCGGGATGGAAGGTTTTTTTGTTTATCGCCAATTAACAAGGTTAAGGATAGTGTGGTTAAAATAAACCACCTAATTTTGGAGGGAGGATAACTGATGAGTACACAAATTCCAGTAGAAAAGTCTAAAGAACAGTTGCGTGAGAAATGGATGAAGCCAGAGGTCATTACTGGTTCTGAAATTTTACTTCGAAGTTTGCTTTTGGAAGGTGCTGAATGCGTCTTTGGTTATCCTGGCGGTGCAGTATTATACATTTATGATGCTATGCATGGATTTAGTGACTTTAACCATTTATTAACGAGACATGAGCAAGGTGCAATTCATGCTGCTGACGGATATGCAAGAGCAAGTGGAAAAGTTGGCGTGTGTATTGTAACCTCAGGACCTGGAGCAACCAATACGGTGACAGGAATTGCAACTGCATTTATGGATTCAGTACCGTTGGTAATTATTACAGGGAATGTTGCTTCAAGCTTAATTGGGACAGATGCATTCCAAGAAGCAGATATTACAGGAATTACGATGCCAATTACAAAGCATAGTTATCTTGTACGTGATGTAGCGGATTTACCACGTATTATTCACGAAGCGTTTCATATTGCAAATACCGGACGTAAAGGTCCAGTATTAATTGACATTCCGAAGGATGTATCGAATCAGACAACTTTATTTAACCCCGTGCAATCCGTCAGTTTAAGAGGGTATAACCCAACCGTTGTTCCGAATCGGTTACAGTTGGATAAGCTGGCAGCAGCAATTAAGGAAGCGAAGCAACCCGTCGTAATTGCAGGTGGCGGTGTAATATACTCCGGTGCACATGAGGAGTTATATGAATTTATTACAAAAGCACAAATTCCAGTAACTACAACCTTGCTTGGATTAGGCGCTTTCCCAACAGGTAATGATTTATGGATGGGCATGCCTGGTATGCATGGTACGTACACAGCCAACCAAGCAATCCAACGTGCAGATTTGTTGATCAGCATTGGCGCTCGGTTTGATGACCGAGTAACTGGAAAGCTAGACGGATTTGCGCCACATGCCAAAATTGTTCATATTGATATTGATCCTGCGGAGATTGGTAAAAACGTAAAAACAGATATTCCAATCGTAGGTGATGTGAAAACTGTACTACAGCAGCTAAACCCAATGATTTCAAGTGCAGAATTGGCAGATGCTTGGCGCAAGGAAATTGTGCAAATGAAGCAAGATAAGCCTCTGAAGTACAAGGACTCAGATACCGTACTTAAGCCACAATGGGTAATTGAGTTATTAAATGAAACGACAAATGGGGATGCCATTGTATCTACAGATGTAGGTCAACATCAAATGTGGGCAGCTCAATATTATAAGTTTAACCACCCTCGTTCATGGATCACTTCAGGTGGTCTTGGTACAATGGGATTTGGTTTTCCTTCTGCAATAGGTGCTCAAATGGCACATCCTGATCGCCTTGTTATTTCAATAAATGGCGACGGCGGTATGCAAATGTGTGCACAGGAGTTAGCGATCTGTGCCATTAATAACATTCCTGTTAAAGTGGTAGTTATTAATAACCAAGTGTTAGGGATGGTAAAACAGTGGCAAGAGCTTATTTATGACAAGCGATATAGCCACGTTGATCTTGCGGGAAGCCCTGATTTCGTCAAGCTGGCTGAAGCATATGGTGTAAAAGGTTTAAGAGCAACTAACAAAGAGGACGCTAAAAAAGTTTGGCAGGAAGCCTTGGACACACCAGGTCCTGTGCTGGTAGAATTCATAGTCAGCAAGGAAGAAAATGTATATCCAATGGTTACCCAAGGTTCTACCATTGATCAAATGTTGATGGGGGACGATGAGTGATGAAAAGTCATGCGATTGCAGTATTGGTAAATGATCAGCCAGGTGTTTTACAGCGAGTATCAGGTATGTTTGGTCGACGTGGGTACAACATTGAAAGTATTACCGTTGGGCAATCTGAAGAAAAGGGATTATCCCGAATGGTCATTGTCACCTCTGGCGATGATCATACCGTAGAACAAATTGAAAAGCAGCTATATAAGCTTATCGATGTGATCAAGGTTGTACATTTGAGTTCTCGCCCTATGGTTGGCCGTGAATTGGCGCTTATCAAAGTGAAAGCTGAGCCAACAGAAAGACCAGAAATTATGGGACTTGTTGAGACATTCCGTGCTTCTGTCGTTGATATTGGAACAAGCTCAATGATGGTACAGGTTGTTGGTGACACAACCAAAATTGATGCTATGATAGAATTGTTAACTCCTTATGGAATTCGAGAATTAAGTCGTACTGGGGTTACCGCAATGATTCGTGGGAATGCTTAAGTCAGAATAACTAAGTCGCAAAATTAGTATCTAAGTTTCGTAATGTGATATGCTGAGCGCATAAGCTTTAAAATATATACCTGATAAGCGGGGATTTGAGAAGAAGAGATTTAAAATGAATTGATTTTCATGCAATATAAATGAATAAAAATTCAGGCTCAATCTTAGAATGAGAACTTGACGGCTAGCCTAACTGGCGAAGAGACAGAGTGATTCTGAAGGTTGTCTCTTAAAATCAAATTCCACCCATAAATAGACTTAAATAAAAAGGAATATGATTTTAACAACAATCGCAAGAACTCTCTGGATCGTAGCCGTAATTCAATTTTAAAAATTCTTCTTTTGAAATACCCGCTTATCAGGCGGAAAATTCATAAGGGAACAATTGTTACCCAAATTCTAGGAGGCTAATTAAAATGGCAGTTACATTGTACTATGAACAAGATGCAGAACTAAATGTATTACAAGGGAAAACAATCGCAATTATTGGTTATGGTAGTCAAGGACATGCTCATGCACAAAACTTGCGTGAGAGTGGATTAAATGTCATTATTGGTCTTCGTCAAGGTAAATCCTTTGATAAAGCTAAAGAAGATGGCTTCGAAGTATTGTCTGTTGCGGAAGCAACTTCTCGTGCTGATATTGTACAAATCTTAATGCCAGATGAAACTCAAGCTGCTGTATATCATAGCGAAATTGGACCAAACCTTAAAAAAGGTGCAGCATTATTGTTTGCACATGGCTTTAACGTACACTTTGGACAAATTGTACCTTCCAAAGACAACGATGTATTGCTTGTAGCTCCTAAATCTCCAGGTCACATGGTACGTCGTACTTATGTTGAAGGCTTTGGTGTTCCTGGTCTAATCGCAGTGCATCAAGATGCAACTGGATTGGCTAAACAAATTGGACTAGCTTATGCAAAAGGAATTGGTTGTACACGTGCAGGAGTTATTGAAACTACTTTCCGTGAAGAAACAGAAACTGACTTGTTTGGTGAACAAGCGGTATTATGTGGTGGCGTAAGTGCACTAATCAAAGCTGGTTTCGAAACATTAACAGAAGCAGGTTATGCTCCTGAGATGGCTTACTTCGAGTGCTTGCACGAATTGAAATTAATCGTTGACCTTGTATATGAAGGTGGACTTGCAACAATGCGTGACTCCATTTCTAACACAGCAGAATATGGTGACTATGTAACTGGACCACGTATCGTTACTGACGAAACGAAGAAAGCAATGAAAGAAGTATTGTCTGACATCCAACAAGGTAAATTTGCACGTGACTTCATTCTTGAAAATCAATCTAACCGTGCATTCTTAACTGCAACTCGTCGTAATGAGTCTGAACATCCAATTGAAGTTGTCGGACGCGAGCTTCGTGGCTTGATGCATTGGATCAAAAACTAAAAGTTTGAAAATTTGCGCTTGATTGATTTTGGGTAGAGAGAAGCGCTACGAAACAGAGAGTTGTTGCGATCGCTGTTAAAGTCCGATTTCATTTTATTAATGGTTGAAGGTATAAATCGGACTTTAAAGGCGAACATTTCATTTCTCCACAATCCCTCTGTCCCTTCGTCCCTCTCTACTTTAATCAAGCACTAATTTTAGGGAAGACAGAATCTAAGGAACTTAAAAGAATGCGCTGTGCTGAATTTGCACAGTCGCATTCTTTTTTTATATTTTGGGAATTTTGGCGGTGTTGGGTACTGCCAACTTTGAGTAATCTATCAAACTACGGGGGAATGAGTATCGGGTGGAAAGTTTACGGACCACCTTTGAAGCTGTATTTATACAACATAATAAATTCAAATTAAATACAGCTTCAAGAGTGGTTGGAACCCGATGCTCATTCTGAATATAGCTTCAAGAGTGGTTGGTACCCGATACCCATTTCATTCATAGGATAAACCTATTAACCTAATAGATTCTATATCTTTGTATATTACCGTTACTTATGATAAAACAATAAGATAAGCTACTTTTAACGGATATAAATAAATGCATAAAAATTCATGTTTATTTTATAGAAGGAGTTGTTCATTTATGTCAGATGTGAAAAAAATAGCGGTTATTCCAGGCGATGGTATCGGTCCTGAGGTTGTAGCTGAAGCGGAAAAGGTATTGCAACGTGTAGAGGAATTGTTTGGTTATCGTTTTGAAACTGAACATGCTTTGTTTGGTGGGATTGCGATTGATGAGAAGGGGACTCCGTTACCTGAGGAAACACTTAACGTGTGTAAAAATGCCGATGCGGTATTGCTTGGTGCAGTGGGTGGACCTAAATGGGATAGCAATCCAAAGGAGTTGCGCCCTGAGACAGGCTTGTTAGGCATAAGAAAAGCATTAGGTTTATTTTCAAATTTGCGTCCAGCGGTTGTATTTGATTGTCTAAAGGATGCTTCGACTTTAAAGCCAGAAGTACTAGAAGGCACTGATTTAATCGTTGTACGTGAATTAACAGGTGGTATTTATTTTGGCGAAAAGTTCCGTAGAGAAACAGAGTTTGGTCAAGAGGCAGTAGACACTTGTGCTTATAACGAAATGGAAGTCGAACGAATTGTACGTCAGGCATTCCAAATTGCGCAGAAGCGTAGTAAACGACTAGCCTCTGTAGACAAAGCAAATGTATTAGAATCCTCACGTTTGTGGAGAGAGGTAGTCATTCGTGTATCTGAGGATTATCCAGATGTAGAGCTTGAGCATGTATTAGTAGATAACTGTGCAATGCAGCTTTTACGTCGTCCTGCTAGCTTTGATGTCATCGTAACTGAAAATATGTTTGGTGATATTTTAAGTGATGAGGCGGCAATGCTTACAGGTTCCATAGGGATGTTGTCCTCAGCCTCATTAGGAGAAGGAAGCTTTGGATTGTACGAACCGGTACATGGGTCTGCCCCAGATATTGCAGGGCAAAATTTAGCTAACCCAGTAGCAACAATTTTGTCTGTAGCGCTTATGCTACGCATGACGTTTGGTTATAGCGATGCAGCTGATGCGATTGAAGCAGCGGTGAAAAATGTATTGGATGCGGGACATAGAACAGGAGATATCGCTACAGATAAAGCAAGTGCGATTGGCACAACCCAAATGGGTGATCTAATTGTGGCTGCAATCCAAAAATAATTCAAAAAATGTTCATAAATAAAAGCTTATTTATAATAATTATAAATAAATATTAATTATAATCTTGACTTTAAATATGACGAATGATAACATTTTGTGTGTAGCAATTGTTGTTACAAAATACATTCTAAATACAAGAAACAGTAGATGTTTCTTACATATTTTAAAGGAGGATTTACAATGGCAGAACGTTTAGTAGGAAAACTTGCTCCAGATTTTGATATGGCAAGCGTATCAGGTGATGGTAAAGAATTTGGACGGGTTAAATTGTCTGATTATCGTGGTAAATGGTTAGTATTTTTCTTTTATCCACTTGATTTTACCTTTGTTTGTCCAACTGAAATTACCGCATTGAGCGAAGCTTATGAAGAGTTCAAATCACTTGACACTGAAGTGCTTGGTGTAAGTGTAGACTCAGAGCATAGCCATAAAGCTTGGATTAACACACCTAAGGATAGCAATGGTCTTGGACAACTTAACTTCCCTCTTGCATCTGATATTACGAAGAGCGTTGCTCGTGATTATGGTGTACTTATTGAAGAAGAAGGTGTTGCACTTCGTGGATTGTTCATTATTGATCCTGAAGGCGAACTAAAATATCAAGTTGTTAACCATAATGATGTAGGTCGTAGCGTAGAAGAAACACTTCGTGTTCTTCAAGCATTACAATCTGGTGGCTTGTGTGCGATGAACTGGAAGCCTGGAGACAAAACGTTAAACGGCTAAGCTCAAGCTTCTAATTTTATGAACGGACCCCTTACTATACTGCTTATTGCGTATAGTAAGGGGTTTTTTCCTCCTAATCCCATAACGTGCAGGAATTAACATGATGGATATAGAATAAGTGATTATAAATATGGATAATTTGGTAAGAAGGAAGGGTGACAGGAAATGAGCTTTTGTTGTGGAGCGAGCATGATAGGGACAAAAGGAACAATGAAGCATTATCATACTAAAGTTCATAATGTCCCATTACTATTTTGTCCAGTATGTCAACGCGTTGAAGTTCACTATAAAGTAGAGCATGAATATGAGATTTTAGCGGAATATAGTCATGATGACGGGATAACCGACATTGATTTTGAGGATTTTGTATTAGAGCATGAAATCTTAGTATTTGATAATTGTGTAAATGTTGAAGGGGAAGACCCGCTAGAAATTGTACAGACACAAATAGATATGAGTCTTGATTTAATGACAATGGCGAAAGCTCTCCAGGATCTAAAATGGGAGTACCAGCTTAAAAGGCGGTTAGCCGTAATGAGTCTAAAAAAAGATAAGCTGATGCAGAAAAAAACAAGGGATAATTGATTGTGTCCCTTGTTTTATAAAATACTCACATCTTATGATTATACCCCTAATTGACACCTCTGAATATTTACTCCATTTATTTCCTTTAATTACTTTTTATAATTGATTTAAATTTGTAATTATGACTTGAAAATTGTTCTTTTTTAGTCAAAAAAACATAGTCTATTTTCCTATTTTTAGGTGAAATTTTTGCTTTAGTGAGGATATCGCTTTTTTCGACAGTATCTCTGATTGACGTGATTTGGGCTCCACTACTATGATTAGAGTATAGCTAATTTTTAACATATTTTAGCTTGCTTTAAGATAAATATTTTGCAGGTGAAGAGGCATGTTTTTGTCTATGTTCCTACATAAATTTCTATCCGCTTCAGTCAAAACCTGCAAAATTACAGCATTTTCCTAGACAAGCGAGACAGGATTAAAAAATAAGAAGAAAGGGGGGATAGAGAGTTGTAGCATATGAATATCCCGAAACGGCGAGCATGACGGTGGTATGTTAACCTATGGCTTGGGTCTGAGCTTCTCGGGTAGTGATCGTATGTTGTCGGTAGGCAAAGTACATCATTTTGAGAACAGGGGGAACCAACTTGTTGAGTGAATTTCAGGAAACACTGCTTCAATCGGTAAAAGCATTCCAATCTACACAGCTTGTCAAAAATAAATATGAGAATGTATTGCAACATTTAGACAGTGGAATCATGTTATTTGATTGTGAGGGTGTTCTTACCTTCGTTAACGTAGAAATGGCCAAGTTAATTGAAATGCCGCAACAGTCTTTAATTGGGTGTAATCTGCTACAAATAGTAAGACATCCACATTTAAGTCGTTTCAAAAAAAAGCAAGTATTAGAAATCTACAGAGAAACTATTTTAAGATGCCAAAATCATCATGAATGCACCGATGAATATGGTAGGAATTGGTTGATTTCAGTTGTTTATGACGATCAGATGGATGGAGATGTCCTTTTAAGTATTAAGGATGTATCCGATTATAAACAAATTGAACAAACCGCTTATCACAATGACAAGCTTGCTATGTTAGGTAAAATTTCTGCTGCGATTGCTCATGAAATAAGAAACCCTCTAACCTCTATCCGTGGTTTTATTCAACTGTTACGTCCGCATTTGATTCAATTAGGGCGTGATGAGTATGCACGTATTATTTTAAATGAAATCGATCGAGCTAACGATATTATCCATGAGTTTCTTAATTCTTCTAAACCGTCTGTGATCCAGAGAAGCATTGTTCATGTGCCTTCTTTATTAAGTGAGGTTACACTACTAACAGAAAGCGAAGCTTTAATGAAGGGGTGTACAATAGAACTCATTATACCTGAGCATAATCAACATATGAATGTATCTATTGATGCAAAGCAAATTAAACAAGTGTTGCTCAATATGATAAAAAATGCAATGGAAGCGATTGATGAAGTAATCACAGCCGATCATGAAGGTCATATCGTAATTAGTGTCGTTGCAGAAGGTAAATATGCCAAAATTATTATAAAGGATAATGGGAAGGGAATAGAAAAAAGCATATTAGGTCAAATGTTTGATCCTTTTTTCACGACAAAGGAGCATGGGACAGGCCTAGGCTTATCACTTAGCCATCGTATTATCCGTAATCATCTTGGAGATATAACAGCAAGTAGTATATTAGGTTTAGGGACTACATTTGAAATAACGTTGCCATTGGTGTGAATGCTGACATAAAATCATAAAACACATGAAGGGGCGATGTTAAGTGAGGACACTAGCGGTTATATGCATATACAAATTAAGAGCTTCAACGTCGTAATTGATGTTGAGGCTCTTGATTTATTCGGTATATGATCATTTAAGCTTAGTGACAGGTGGGACAGTTTTATCGTGGCATGTAGATGTGCTTTGAGGGCAAGAAGAAGGTGACGACTCACAAGCGTTGCTAAAGCTACAGCCTGCACACCCACTTTGCCCAGCCTTCTTTTGCTTAATATACCGATACAAAGTTAAGCCCATAATTGTAGCTATAATAAAAATAATTATAAAGTCAGCCACATTTATCCCTCCATTAACTAAACAAAATAAGTTAACCTAATCCAATGCCAAGCATACGTCCAATTTGATAAACTAGCATAGAGATGAGCCAAGCGATTCCACATTGGTAGGCTACTGTAAACAACGTCCATTTCCAAGAATTCAGCTCTTTTTTTGCTGTTGCAATAGCAGCAACACAGGGAGCATACAATAAAACAAATACCATGACAGAAAATGCAGCTAATGGTGTGAAATACGACTGTAATGCAGCACTTAATGCAGTCGTTAATTCTTCTGTCCCTACATTTACATATAAAATCCCTAATGTACTTACAACCGCCTCTTTGGCAATAAGTCCAGTTAATAAAGCTGCCCCAATTTGCCAATGCACCTCACCAGTTCCCTTGATAGACCCAAACCCGTTCCAGGAAAAGATAGGCGCAATAAAACCGCCAATAACGCCAAACATACTATTAGCAGAGTCATCCACTTGCTGGAAAGAGAAATTAAACGTTTGTAGCACCCAAATGACCACAGTCATCGATAAAAGTACAGTCCCTACTTTGATGACATAACCTTTTGCCTTTTCCCATGTGTGTCTGGAGATTGCATTTAGTGTAGGGATACGATAAGGAGGTAACTCCATTACAAATGGTGCGGCCTCTCCCTTTAAAACCGTTTTATTCAGAATAATACAAGACAACATTGCAACCAGAATACCAAGGAAATAAATACTAAACACAATTAAACCTTGATGTGCTGCAAAAAAGGCACCCGCAAACACCGCATATACTGGAATTCTAGCGCTACATGACATGAAGGGCATTAAAGTGATCGCTAGTCTTCGGCTACGCTCATCCTCTAATGTTCTCGTTGCCATAATTGCTGGAACTGCACAGCCATATCCCATAAGAAGGGGGACAAATGCTTTACCTGAGAGCCCAAATTGCCGGAATAGCCGATCCATCACAAAGGCAACCCTAGACATGTAACCAATATCTTCAAGTAGGGATAAGCATAAAAATAAGATTACTATTTGTGGTAAAAAGGATAATACATTTCCGACCCCTGTAATAATACCGCCAACTACAAGACCTTGGATTAAATCAGAGGCACCAATGCTCTGTAGGAAGTTCGTAACTAGCTCTGGTAGCTGTTCTGTGACCAGTACTTCAAATGGATCTTTAATATAAGCGCCAATGGAACCAACGGCAGTTTCAAAAATAAAGAACATTATCAGGAAAAAGATCGGTAAGCCTAATATTCGATTCGTAACAATTTTATCTATTTTATCTGAAAAGGTAAGTGTTCCAGGGGGATGTCCTTTAATAACAAAGCTTTGAACGATGTTAGTAATATAAGAGTAGCGTGAATCGGCAATAATGACATCGATATCTTGATTGGCTTCAGCTTTTGCCCTTTGGATAAGGACATCAATTTGTTTTGTAAGTGTAGAGCTGAGCTTGAGATGATCTGTAATTTTTTCGTCTTCCTCTAAGAGCTTAATCGTGTAATATAATGTATGGGAATATCCGTGTTGGGAAAGTAATGTGCTTATTTTCTCAATGCTTTGTGCTAAAGCAGGATGATGGAAGTCGTTTTTAATTATATTTGAAGCTTTAGGTTTGAGGGCGATGGCCTTTTGAATTAAAGTTTGTACGCCATGCTTTTTAATTGCAGCAATTGGAACAACTGGGACACCTAACTCCTTTTCTAGGTTAGCAATGTCAATTTGATCACCACGTTTTTCGATTTCATCCATCATATTCAAGGCAATGATCATTGGAATATCAAGTTCAAGTAGTTGGGTCGTTAAATACAGGTTTCGTTCAATGTTAGTTGCATCTACAATGTTGATGATGGCATCAGGCTGTTCAACTGTAAGGAAATCGCGTGAGATGATTTCTTCTGGTGAGTAGGGGGATAAAGAATAAATACCTGGAAGATCAATAATGTAAAGCTCCTCATTGGTTTGCTTACACTTTCCTTCTCTACGTTCAACTGTAACCCCTGGCCAATTCCCCACATGGGCATTATTTCCTGTCAGTGTATTAAATAATGTAGTTTTACCACTGTTGGGATTGCCAGCAAGCGCAAATCGATAGCTCATGAATGGTTCGTTCCCTTCTAAAAATATAGATCTATTTTGTAATCATGATTTGATCTGCCTCAGCCTTACGGATGCTTAGCTCATACCCTCGAATATGAATTTCAATCGGATCGCCAAGAGGTGCAACCTTACGCATAATGACTTGTGTACCGGGTGTAATGCCCATATCCATCAATCTTCTGCGAATAGATCCTTTTGCGCCAATGCTTGTAATCAGGGCGGTTTCGTTTGGTTTAAGCTCTTTAAGTGTCTGTGTCATGCTCAAATCACCTCCGTAAGTTTAGATATTGATAATCACTCTCAATTAGATGTAGAAATAATATATCATGGCAATATTTTGGCTACTGTGACAATTATCACGAGCTTTTGCTTTACATTATGAATGGGCTTCAAGTAAGATGGTAAATAACATAAACACTTGGAGAGGATAAGGACGATGAAATTAAATCAAAGTAAAATTGTAGACTGTACGATTCGTGATGGTGGCTTGGTGAACAATTGGAACTTCAGTATTGAATTTGTGCAAAAGCTGTATGCAGGCTTAAATGCGGCTGGCGTTGATTATATGGAAATTGGTTATAAAAATAGTCCAAAGCTATTAAAGGGAGCAGAGTCTGCAGGCCCATGGCGATTTTTAGATGATGATTTTTTACGTAAAGTGATTCCCGAAAAAGGACATACAAAATTATCAGCACTTGTCGACATCGGACGTGTAGATGCTAACGATATTTTACCGCGTAGTGAAAGCATGATTGATCTGATTCGTGTTGCTTGCTACATTAAAGAAGTAGATAAAGGTTTGCAGCTTGTGCAGCTATTCCATGATCTTGGTTATGAAACAACGATTAATATTATGGCGTTATCAAATGTCATGGAGCATGAGCTTCTTGAAGCGTTTGAAATGATCAAGGATAGTGTCGTAGATGTTGTTTATATTGTAGATTCTTACGGTAGTTTGGATTACAAGGATATGGAGCATTTGATTAACAAGTTTAAAAAACACCTTCCTAATAAACGTCTTGGCGTGCATACTCATAACAACATGCAGCTTGCATTCTCGAACACACTTGTTGCGGCTGCAAATGGAGTTGAATTGCTGGATGCTTCTGTATACGGTATGGGACGTGCAGCAGGAAATTGCCCTACGGAGCTTCTAGTAACCCATTTGAAAAATACTAACTATGAATTACGTCCTGTTTTACAAGTATTAGAGGAATTACTTGTTCCATTACGTGAAAAGGAAGAATGGGGCTACAACATTCCTTACATGATCACGGGTACGTTAGATGAGCATCCTCGTTCTGCAATGGCGCTTCGTGCTTCTGAAAATAAAGATAAGGTTGTAGATTTTTACGATAAGTTAACGACACCAGAGGTTAGCTTTGAGAAGTAAAAGTTAAAAAAGCATAAGGTAAGTAATAAAAAGTAAGAATCAAGAAGTAAGAATTAAGAAGTGAAAATTATCTTGATTAATGTTCAGAAATCCTCTAAAGCGGATTTTGATGTAAAGGAGTGCGTCAAGCCGTTTTAGAGGGTTTTAGTGTTATGTTCACGTATTTTAAATGATTGGAAAAAAGTTTTAGAAAAAAAGTATTGCATAAATGTGTTGAACGTGATATATTATTTCTTGTCTTCAAATGGTGAATCTTAATCGCCTTTGACTTCGGGATGTAGCTCAGCTTGGTAGAGCACCTGGTTTGGGACCAGGGGGTCGCATGTTCAAATCGTGTCATCCCGACCATATATAAGATTATGCGGGTGTAGTTCAATGGTAGAACTTCAGCCTTCCAAGCTGATAGCGTGGGTTCGATTCCCATCACCCGCTTCATAATGAATTCTTAAAAACCCTTAATAATAAGGGTTTTTTTGTTTCTGAAAATAAGATAAAAATTTGTTTTCGGTAAAATGCCAATTTTTCTCAATCTGAGTAACGTATCCAAGCGCACTATCAAAGTTTGAATATACTATCCTATCTCAATCAATAGGAGGTATAGTCAAAATGCCATTATTTCTTGATGCTAGAACTTCACAGAATGCAAGTTATGCTAACTCTATTGCAGTTCCCATTCTTGTAGTTGATACACCGGTATTATTTGGACAAATAGGCCTTACAACTACTGGAGTAGGAGCGAATCCTAGAGTACAGTTAACAGGGACAGTTTCAGTTCAACTGCCATTGGCGCTAGTGGGGATAACCATTACAGTCGTCAGAGGCACGCTATCAACAGACCCACTCGTATATTCAGCAACTGCAACGTTTAACCTCAGCGTTCTTGCGCCACAAGTTATCACATTCTCTGCTGCTGATTTTAATCCACCTATCACTTCGGACACATTGACTTATAGTGCATTTATTAGCTCTAACTTGCTTGGTACGATACGTGTTGGTCCAGAAAACTTTGATGGGCTACTTGCTTCTGATTAAGTAAAATCATACGCTCTTTATTAGAGTAACCCTCGCTTTAAGCTAGCGAGGGTTGTTTATGTTGTGTTTATGCTGATGAATAATTTAAACATGATTTTAAACCAAATTGGGAACAGTAATCTTATACTTTTAGTGGTAATTGAAACGTGAAGAAAAAGATTGAAAATTTATGAAAGTTGCGTCATAATACGTTTCTGGAGTTATTATTTTGGTAGGAGATGAAGAAGGGCATGTTCGATAAAATAAAGAGATTTTTAATAGGCAGGCCGATGAAATCAACGGAGATTGAGGGGGAAAAACTAGGTAAATTAAAGGCACTGGCTATTTTGTCATCTGATGCCTTATCTTCTGTTGCATATGGTACTGAACAGATCCTGATTGCGTTGATGGCTGTTGGTGTATCGGCTTTATGGTACTCTATTCCAATCTCGATTGCTGTACTTGGATTACTAACGATTTTAATCATCTCTTATCGGCAGACAATTTTTGCTTATCCTGGTGGTGGCGGAGCATATATTGTTGCTAAAGATAACATTGGAACCTCATCCAGTTTGATTGCTGGTGGCGCATTACTTGTTGATTATATTTTAACGGTTGCGGTAAGCTCCTCTGCAGGTACCGATGCGATTACATCCGCATTTCCAGCGTTACATGACCACCGAGTGGCTATAGCACTAATTATGATTATATTTTTAACGATTATGAATTTAAGAGGAGTAACAGAATCTGCATCCGTATTGGCAATCCCGATTTATCTGTTTGTCGTTTCCATCTTTTTTATGATCGGTTATGGCATGATTAAATACTTTACGGGTGGTGCTGTAATGGCATCCCATGAAATTCATGCGACCGTTTCAAATGTTAGCTTGTTCTTATTGCTTAAGGCATTTAGTTCAGGCTGTTCGGCGTTAACTGGGGTTGAGGCCGTTTCAAACGCGATCCCTCACTTCCGTAAACCAGAGGAGAAAAATGCGGCGGCAACACTCATGATGATGGGGATTATTTTAGGGTTGATGTTTATTGGAATCAGCTTACTTGCTTATTGGTTTGGTGCTGTCCCAAATCCGAAGGAGACGGTGATATCCCAAATCGCAGCAGGTACCTTTGGTAGAGGTGGAATGTATTATTTTATACAAGGGATTACAGCAATCATTTTATTCCTAGCCGCTAATACGGCTTACTCCGCATTTCCTTTGTTGTCCTTTATGTTAGCGAAGGATAAGTACATGCCACACATGTTTATGGTGCGTGGTGACAGATTAGGTTTCTCTAACGGGATTTTATTTTTAAGTACCTTTTCGGCTATTCTTGTCATTGCGTTTGAGGGACATACAGAAAGCTTAATTCCGTTATATGCGGTGGGGGTATTTATTCCTTTTACATTGTCTCAATTTGGGATGATGCTTCGCTGGATTAGACTTAAGCCTGAGGGTTGGGTAGTTAAACTAGTCGTGAATACGATTGGTATGCTCACAACACTATCGATTACCCTAATTTTTATTACTACAAAATTTGAACGTGTATGGATTGTATTTATATTTTTACCAATGATGGTATATGTGTTCCATCGTATTCGTACACATTATGATAATACAGCAGACCAATTGCGTATTGATCTTGAAATAGATAAACCCATTGCAAAAGGAAATACGATTGTTATTCCAATCTCAGGAATCACACAGGTAGTTAAAAATACTGTTAGCTATGCTAAAACATTATCTGATAATGTCGTTGCCGTATACATCGGATTTGATGATGAAGGGATTCAGAAAATGGAGCAAAAATGGGAGCAATGGAACCCTGGTATTCGTCTTATCGTGCTTAAATCAAGATATAGAAGTATTATGAGACCACTTATGAAATTTATTGAAACCGTGGAATGGAAAAAAGCAGAAGAAGATCATATTACAATTTTGATTCCGCAGTTTATTACCAAGCATTGGTGGGAAAACCTGTTACACAACCAGACGAGTATAATGATGCGAGCGTATTTGCTAAGACATAAGGATGTTATTGTGACTACCGTACCTTTCCGCTTGAAGAAATAATGATCATTTTTTAATTGAAGTAAATGTATTGGTGGAATTTGATTTTAAAAGACAATCTTCAGAATCGCTCTGTCTCTTCGCTAGTTTGGGTTAGCGATCAAGCACTGATTTCAAGTTTGAGCCTTTTAAAGTGCTTTAATAAAGTCCCCTTATTTATCGCTTAATCATTGATTTTCTTGCCATTGGAAGGAACTTCTCATATAATAAGTAAACAAAGGTAAATGCGTGGATAGAGACAAGTAAGCTAGCAACCACTATACAGGAAGAGGGCATAATACTGAGATTGCCTTTATGGATTGGACTAACTGAAATTCCCTCTGGAGCAGTGGCTTGAACAATTGATCCTCATAAAACCCTTTTCAAGGATGGATAAGGATGAATTCATTAGAGTTAACCGGCTGGCGAACCGTTATTTCGTAAAAGTGAGAGCAATTAATGATGGATATGACATAATAGCTCTAACAAGGGTGGTACCGCGGTCTTTTCGTCCCTTTTTTGGGAGAAAAGGCCTTTTTTGTTTGTCATGGAAACAAAACATAAGGGAGGACATGAAACATGAAGGAAAGATTAGAAGCGCTAAAGCAAGAAGCGATTGCAGGGCTTGAAGCTGTAGCGGATGCAAACATTTTAAATGATCTGCGTGTCAAATATTTAGGAAAAAAAGGGGCGCTTACTGAAATTTTGCGGGGAATGGGTGGATTAACTGCAGAGGAAAGACCCATCATCGGTCAAGTAGCAAATGAAGTGCGTAGTGCTATTGAAGGACTCATTGAAGCAAAAAATAATCATTTCCAACAACAAGAAACGTTAGCGCGTCTTGCAAATGAAAAAATTGATGTAACATTGCCAGGTAGACAACCAAGACAAGGTGGCATTCACCCTCTAAATCAAGTCATTCAAGACATCGAAGACATTTTTATTGGAATGGGTTATCGGATTGCAGAAGGACCTGAAGTGGAAACAGATTACTATAACTTTGAGGCACTGAATTTACCTAAAAACCATCCCGCACGCGATATGCAGGACTCCTTTTATTTAACAGAAGACCTACTTATGAGAACTCAGACTTCTCCTGTTCAGGTAAGAACGATGGAAGCGATGAAGGGGGAAGTACCCGTTAAGGTAATCTGCCCTGGACGTGTATACCGCCGTGATGATGATGATGCAACTCACTCCTTCCAGTTCCATCAGATTGAAGGGATTGTCATTGGCCCTCGTATTCGTATGAGTGATTTAAAAGGTACGTTATTGGAGTTCACACGCAAAATGTTTGGTGAGGATACACAAATTCGATTACGTCCTAGCTTTTTCCCATTCACAGAGCCAAGCGTTGAGGTAGACGTAACCTGTATGAAATGTCATGGAGATGGCTGTCGTGTATGCAAACAAACAGGCTGGCTTGAAATTTTAGGAAGTGGCATGATTCATCCACGTGTACTTGAAATGAGTGGTTATGACCCAGAGAAAGTAAGTGGGTTTGCGTTTGGTATGGGTGTAGAGCGGATTGCAATGCTGAAGTATGGTATTGATGATATTCGTTATTTCTACAACAACGACTTACGTTTCTTAGGACAATTCAAGTCACTTTAAATGTTGGGAAAAGGAAGGGGATTATTATGAAGGTATCAACACAATGGTTGGCTGACTATGTCAGTCTAGAGGATGTTAACATAGAGCAATTAGCTGAACAAATTACACGTTCAGGTATCGAAATTGATTCAGTAGAAAACCGCAACCAAGGCGTAAGCAAGGTTGTTGTTGGTTATGTGAAGTCGAAGGAAAAGCACCCTGATGCAGATAAATTGAATATTTGTAAGGTTGATGTAGGTGCTGAGGAAGAATTGCAAATTGTATGCGGGGCTAAAAATGTAGATGCAGGTCAAAAGGTTCCTGTTGCACTTGTAGGCGCTAAAATGCCAGGTGGACTTGAAATTAAAAAAGCGAAGCTACGTGGCGCATTGTCTCAAGGGATGATCTGCTCTGCAAAGGAGCTTGGAATTAACGATAAGCTTCTACCTAAAGAGATACAAGAAGGAATTTTGGTTTTACCTGCTGAAACTGAGGTGGGTACTGATGTTATTTCTTTATTAGGTCTTGATGACCAAGTGCTCGATTTTGATTTAACACCCAATCGTTCTGACTGCTTAAGTATGTTAGGTGCGGCTTATGAGGTAAGTGCTATTTTAGGACGTGAGCTTGCTTTACCTCAGCCAGACAAGGAGCTAACGGAAGGTACAGAGCCAACTGAAAATTTCATTAAAATAGGTCAACATGATGCTGAATTGTGTAGTCATTATGCAGTGCGACATATTTCTGGCGTAAAAATTGCACCTTCTCCATTATGGCTACAAAATCGTTTAATTGCGGCGGGAATTCGCCCGATTAATAACATCGTAGACGTTACGAATTATGTCATGCTTGAATATGGTCAACCGTTACATGCGTTTGATGCAGATACAATTGCAGGTCAAACCATCGGCGTACGCAAAGGTGTAAATAAAGAGAAGTTTGTTACATTAGATGGTCAAGAGAGAGAACTTGATGAGCATGATTTGTTGATCGTAGATGGCAACAACGCTCCGATTGCATTAGCAGGGGTAATGGGGGGACTCGCAACAGAAGTTACCGATCAAACGGTAAACCTCGTGCTTGAATCAGCGAAGTTTGATGGTGGAACCGTTCGTAAAACATCCCGTAAACTAGGTCTTCGTTCAGAAGCATCGCAACGTTTTGAAAAGGAAGTTGATCCTGCACGTGTAATTCCAGCTTTGGATCGCGCAGCGGCTCTGATCGCTAAGCTTGCAGGCGGAAATATTCATAAAGGCATTGTGGAAGCGGTAGGTACACAACAACAGCCAGTCGTGCTTCAGCTTACAGTAAATAAAGTGAACGACTATTTAGGCACAAGCATTACGATCGAAGAAATTACAGGGATTTTTGGTCGTCTACACTTTGACCATAAAGAGGTTGCTCAGGATACATTAGAGATTGTTGTTCCTACAAGACGTGGAGATATTACACGTAATGTCGATTTAATTGAAGAAATCGCTAGATTATATGGATATGATAACATCCCTGTGACAGCGATTGAAGGACCAGCTACATTAGGTGGCTATACAGGAGCTCAGCAGCTAAGACGTAACATTCGGGAAATGTTGTCTTATGCTGGATGGTTTGAGGTTATGGGGTATTCCTTTATTCGTGAGGGAGAAGCACTTAAATTCCCACAACAGTCTGCTAACCATCAAGAGGTTAAGCTTGCTATGCCGATGAGCGAGGATCGTAGCGTTATTCGTAGCAGCTTAATTCCAGGTTTAGTTGATATTGCTACTTATAATCACAATCGTAAGCAAAATAACTTAGCGATTTTTGAAATCGGTCATGTATTTCAATCTGAAGAAGTGAATCTTACAAAACAACCACAGGAAATTACGTTGTTATCTTTACTTTTGAGTGGAGAGCGTGAAGAAAAGTCTTGGAATGTAAGTTCTCAGCCTGTTGATTTCTATGATCTTAAAGGTGCAGTAGAGGCTATATTTATTGGATTAGGAATTGAAAATAGCATTAGCTATGTAGCCGATGAGCCACAAGGCTTCCACCCTGGACGTTCTGCCTCTATTTATTTAACGACAGAGCAAGGTAAACAGCATATTGGTACGCTTGGTCAGCTTCATCCTGAATTCCAACAAGAGAAGGAATTGCCTGACACGTATGTGGCGGAAATTAGCTTAGAGTCACTGTATACGCATAGTGGTCATGTCGCGGTTTATAAAGATTTACCTCGTTTCCCTGCCATGCAAAGAGATATTGCACTTGTGTTGGATCAAAACGTAGAAGTGGATAAGTTGATTACACTAATTAAACAAGAAGCAGGACAATTGCTTGAAGCTGTGGATGTGTTTGATGTGTTTACAGGTAGCAAGCTTGGTGAAAATAAAAAGAGTATCGCTATCTCCCTTGTGTACCGTCATAAAGAGCGTACATTAACAGATGAAGAGATTACTACCTTGCATCAAAAGGTTGTTTCTTCGCTTGAACAAACTTTTAACGCAGAATTAAGAAAATAGCAGGATTTTATTAAAGTCACATCGAATCTTTGTAAGTGTAACTGATTCGATGTGATTTTCGTTAACATTGTATAAATCCCATTGAATCCTTAGCTACTAGTAAAAAATCCTACACATCTAGACATCAGCGTAGTAACGAAGGAGGAACAAAGCTTTGACGACCCCTGAACGCGTTAGTATAAATGTAGAAATCTATGGAACCTCTTATAAAATTGTTGGCAGTAGTGCTGAATATATGAAGAAAATTGCTTACCGAGTTGATGAGCATATGCATGTCATTGCCAAAATGTATCCTCATCTTGATACATCCCGTTTGGCAGTACTTGCTGCAGTTCGAATGGCTGAAGAAGCAATGAAATCGGAACAGCTTGCTGTAGACTTGGAGCAGCTATCTGAGCAACATCAAAAGCTGAAGCAGGAGCTTTCTGTTAATCATGCATTGTTAGTCAAGCAAGAAAACATGAATAAAAGTATTCAAGAGGAGCTTCATCAAACCAAAAGTGATAAAAAATCGTTATTTGAACAGCTTGCTACAAGCAATCATAAACTCAAAGAAAATGAAGATGCTTCGCAAAAGCTTAACCAGCGGGCATTGGATTTGGAGCGCCAGTTAGCTGAGGTACGTTCTAGTAATACGAAGCTCCAAAGTAAGCTGCGTATTGTAGAGCATGAAGTGAAGCAAGAAAAAGACAAGGCAGTGAAGTTGAGTGAACAATTAAAGGATGTTCAGACACAGCTTGCTGCTTCAAAGGATGCTGTAGCTAAAGGCAAGGAGCATCAAACTAAGCTAGAGGAGCAGATCAATACACTGCAATCCTCATTTGAAGCTGCTAAAGCATCCTTGTTACAAGAGCAGAAATTGGTTCATGAAGCTAAACAACGTGAAGCGCAATTAAAGGCAAGCTTAGACGAAGCTCAAAAAAATGAGAAGACATGGCAAAAGTTAGCGGAAAATCGCAATACGGAAATTAGCCAGCTAGAAAAGTCTGCACTTGAGCTTGCTTCTATCCAAGAACAGCTTAATCAAGATATTCAAGGTTTGACTAAGGAAAAAGGACAGCTTATTAAGCAATTGGATGAACTTAAAGCTGAGGCTGAGCATAATACTGCGCAGCTCAAGTCATCTCAACAGAAGCTGGAGCAGGAAATACAAGGTAAGCTAAAGCTACAGCAAAAACACGAAGCAATGCTTGAAGCAAAAAATAAATTAGAGGATAAGCTGTATGAGATGGAGGCTAGCTGGCAACAAGCAGCGGAAGAGCTTGATTTTATGACACTTCAAGCCCAAGAACAAGCTCAAGAGCTGGAGGAGCTGCGTAAGCGTGAGGCAGATTGGCAGCAACAATATGAGAATGCGAAAAATGAGCTAGCTTCGTTCCATGCACGTGAACATGAGCTAGAAGCCGAGATTAATCAGTGGGAGGCTCAAGGTGCGGCTGGAAGCGAACGCCTGACACAGCTATCCTCACAATTTGAAACTATACAGCAGCAAAAGGAACAATTAGAGGCACAGCTTAGTGAAATTACAGATGGTTATGAGCTAATTTCTCATGAATATCGTCTGTTACAGGTGCAACGTGAAGTAGATCTTGAGAAATCTCAGAAGCTAGAGCAGGAATATGAGCATCTTCGTGATGATTATGCTAAATTACAAAATGAATATAACGAGTGGATTGAATTAATTGAACAGGATCAGAAGCAATAGCATATGATTTATGGAATTAAGCCCCCGTTATAGTCGGGGGCTACTTACATGTTGTGCAAGGTTAGCGCGAAGAGTTGCTCCTACCAGCTTCAAATGGTGTGGAAACGGGAATAAATAGGTCAATAATGCCAATAACTAATGCTGCCAATAATGCGCCGATAATGGAGACGCTAATACCGGACACAATAAACTGGGCAAGCCAGATTACTAAGGCACTAATTAAAAAACCTACGATTCCTCGACCAAATGGGGTAACTTTTTTGCCAAATATACCTTCAATTGCCCAACCAAGTAAAGCGATGACAAGTGCCAACATTAAGGCACTTCCAAAACCGCCTACACTAAATTGCGGTACGAGCCAACCTACAATCATCAAGACGATTGCAGATACGATAAATCGAACGACGTGTCCCAAAAACTGCATGTCTGAGCCCTCCTTAAAGATATGTTAAGTCCTGCACGTTATTATATTGTTCTATAATGTCCAATCTTATGTGTTAGGCTTGTTGTATAAATCCGTAAAATGCTGTGAATAGCGAGAATAAGGAAGCTTCGGTATAATAATTAAGGATAGCTCGAAGGGAGTTGACTAAATTTGGAACAAAAAGTTTTAGCAAAAATGGAATATCACAAAATAATTGAAAAGCTAATAAAATATTGCCAAACGGCTTTAGGACAAGCTGCTGCGGACGCCTTGCTTCCCTCTAATGATTTAGAGCATATTAAGCGACTTTTGCAAGCGACAGATGAATCCTGTAAAGTAGATCGTTTGCGTGGTGCACCAAGGTTTGGTGGAATTGTAGATATTTCATTTTCCGCAAAACGTGCACGTATCGGTGGCACATTAAATCCCCATGAATTATGGGATATAGCTACAACACTGGAAGGTTCTCGGCGCGTTAAACGTTATATTGCAAGCATGCATGAAGAAGATGAGATCGAATTATTGTACAAGCTTAGTGACGACTTAACTGAACAAAAACCGCTTGAGGATGCTATTAAGCGTTGTATTAATGAAAATGTTGAGGTGCTTGATTCTGCCAGTCCAGAATTGGCGCAAATTCGACGTGAGCTTCGAGGCGGAGAGGTGCGTATTCGTGAAAAATTGGATGCCATGATCCGTTCATCCTCTGTTTCAAAAATGTTGCAGGATCAAATTATTACAATTCGTGGCGATCGTTTCGTAATTCCAGTTAAAGCGGAATATCGTGCTCATTTTGGTGGGATTGTCCATGATCAATCCGGCTCTGGAGCTACTTTATTTATTGAGCCTGAATCCATTGTGGCTATGAATAATAAGCTACGGGAAACAAAGCTCAAGGAAGAAAGAGAAATTGAAGTTATTTTGCAAAAATTAACGGCGCTTGTTGGTGATCAGACAGAGCTTTTAATGTACGATTTAGAGATTTTGTCAGAGCTTGATTTTATTTTTGCTAAAGCAAGATTAGCACGTGAGATGAAGGCAGTGCTTCCGCGTATGAATGACCGAGGATTCATTAAGCTCAAGAAGGGCAGACATCCTTTAATTCCAGTGGAGCAGGTCGTTCCAATCGATATGGAGCTTGGCAACCAATATAGCACAATCATCGTTACAGGACCCAATACAGGTGGTAAAACGGTTACGTTAAAAACAATTGGCTTACTTAGCTTAATGGCAATGTCAGGTTTATTTGTGCCTGCGGAGGATGGGGTACAGCTATGTGTATTTGACGCGATCTATGCAGATATTGGCGACGAGCAAAGTATTGAACAAAATTTAAGTACATTTTCAAGTCATATGACCAACATCATTTCGATGCTTGGTGAAATGACCTCTAAAAGCTTAGTATTGCTAGATGAGCTTGGTGCAGGAACTGACCCTGCTGAAGGCTCAGCATTAGCTATTGCGATTTTGGAGCATATTCACTCACTTGGAACAAGAATGGTGGCTACAACCCATTATAGCGAGCTTAAAGCCTATGCTTATGAACGCAAAGGGGTTATTAATGCAAGTATGGAATTTGATGTGAACACTTTAAGTCCAACGTATCGTTTATTAGTTGGTGTACCTGGACGGAGTAATGCGTTTGCTATTGCTAGCCGTTTAGGATTGCCTGAGCACATTCTTGATTATGCACGTGGGGAAGTAAACGAAGAAGATACACGTGTTGAAAATATGATTGCCTCTCTAGAGCAAAATCGTTTAAGTGCTGAGCAAGAAAAGCAAGCTGCCGAGCAGTTACGTAAGGAGTTAGAGCAGCTTCGTAAGCAACATGAAGTGGAGCTTGAAAAATTAGAACAGCAACGTGATAAGCGGATTATAAAAGCGGAAGAAGAAGCTAGAGCTATCATTACAAAAGCAAAAAGCGAAGCGGAAAGCATTATCGCTGATTTACGTAAGTTGGCGCTAGAGGAAGGTGCTTCAGTTAAGGAGCATAAGCTGATCGCCGCTCGTAAGCAATTAGAGGAAGCAGAGCCTGCGCAACGTAAAAAGGTAGGAGCAATTCGTAAAAGTGGCAAAGCACCACGTACAATTGGTGCTGGTGATGAGGTTATGGTATATAGCCTCAATCAACGTGGTTTCGTAGTTGAGCTTGTAGGTACAAAAGAAGCGGTAGTACAGTTAGGGATTATGAAGATGAAAGTAAGTGTGGATGATCTGGAATTAGTAGCTGCTGCACCAGCTCAGGCACCAGTACAGCGACAAGCGGCAATTTTAAAGCGAACTAAAGATCGCGTATCCAGTGAGCTTGATTTACGGGGGGCTAATTTAGAGGAAGCTTACTTAGAGGTAGACCGTTTTATTGATGAAGCCTTTTTGGGTAATCTTGGACAAATTAGTATCATCCATGGTAAAGGAACCGGCGTATTACGTACTGGCATTACCGATTATTTACGGAAGCATAAGCATGTAAAAAGCTATCGTTTAGGCAACTATGGCGAAGGTGGTAATGGAGTCACTATTGTTGAGTTAAAATAAATGGCTCTATTTAACCTTCAGAATCCCTCTGTCTCTTCGCTAGTTTGGGTTAGTTGTCATGCACTAATTTCAAGATTGAGCCATTTGAACAGAGAAAAATTAATTTATAATGTGAAATGAAAGGTGGTCAAACAAGATGGAAGCAACCATTTGTCCATGGTGCCAGACGGAGATTGTATGGGATGAGGAATTAGGACCAGAAGAAGAATGCCCCTATTGCCATAATGAGTTAGATGGTTATCGTACTTTAACCTTTGATGTAGACTCGGCTCGATCAGAAGATGATTTAAACAATTATGGAGATGAAGAGGAAGGACTAGGTCACTTGCGTGGCCAAAGTGGAAAAGGGGCTTCACATTTATTCCATGCAGCTGGACATGATCCTTTAGTGTATGAGTCGGCAGTTGAAAAGCTGCTGGATACACAAGATGTTGTACCTGAATGTCCTCATTGCCGAGAATATATGATTTTTTCAGGTCATCACGTATTAGGTGCAAACGAGTTTAAGGCAGCCATTCTTCCAAGCTATGACAAACCTTTATTACAATCTAAGCTACAATATAATGTATTTATTTGCCCTTCCTGCTTTCATGTTAGTCAATTTTTAGATGATAAAGAACGTTTTCCTTTTATGAAGGCAATTAGCAAAGAAGAAGATTAATACCATTTACGAAACGCCAACAAGAGGACTTGTCTAAGTCCTCTTAGTCTTTCTAACTTAAAATCTATTGAGTGTATTCAACAGTGTAAGCCTTATTTTTTTGAACCCCGCATTAAATCAAACATCGCAGCATCGGGTCGATCTTTTCCGCTGATCAAGTCCGTTAGTAAATTGGCCCCAATCATACTACATACGGTTCCATTTCCACCGTAACCTTGCAGGAAGTAGCAATTTGGGTATTTATAATGGGGTCCAATGAAGGGCAATCCATCTCTAGTTCCGCCAAAAACGGCTCCCCAAGAATATTCTGCCTTAGCCTCAGTGAACATCGGGAACATTTCATGCACTTTGTCTAATAGTTGTTTGCTTTTATGAAGATAACGTACCTCTTCTAGTCCATTTGGAGGCAAAGGTTCATCTAATCCACCTGCAATAATTCTGCCGTCCTCTGAGGTGCGAATGTAAAAATAAGGTCGTGCTGTCTCCCATATTAAGCTGTCTTCAAACCAATGCCTTTGTAACTCAGGAATGATATCAGTAACGATAACGTAAGAAGCAACAAGATCTGCCCCGCGATCTGGCTTAAATTCCTGCGTAGTATAACCTGTAGCAAAGATGACCTTTTTGCTTTGAATACGATGTTTACCTACATAAACAATGACATGATCTTGTTCACATTTAAGACTAGTTAGCTTACTTTTTTCAAAAATTCTGGCTCCATGTTTAGCTGTTAATTGGGATAACTCCTTCACAAACACATAAGGATTTGCTTTAGCATCACCACCAGAATAAAGGGCAGCCTCATTGTGAAAAGAAAAATGGGATTTTACTTTTTGTTTATCCCACCACTCCACTGGAAATTTAAACCTTTGTAAATTGTTATACTCCTCTTGGAGCAGCTCTACATCTTCAGGTGAACTAGCCAAATACAAGCTTTTTCTAGGAAGTATTCTAGCGTCTTCAGACAAATTAGAGCTAATCTCCACAAGCTGCTTAACAGCATCCAGTGATAGCTGATAAAAGTGTACAGCAAGCTCTTCACCAATCGTGTGAATAAAGGAGGTTAACATTTTATCACTGCAAAATTGTAACAACCCCGTGTTTGTTTGTGTGCTGCCACTCGCAATTTCATTTTCTTCGATTAGTACTGTATCAAACCCCTGCTTGGATAGCTGGTAGGCGCAAGTGACCCCACCCATCCCTCCGCCAACGACAAGAACATCACAAGTTATATCCTCCTGTAGCTCAGGATAACTGATTTCTTGTTTTAATGTTGTAGTCCAGTAATATTGACCATAATGTAGCTTCATAAGCTCAATCCTCCAGCCAAACTAAGTAATATTTAAATTTAAGTAATAAAGTGGTTTAAATATACTTCCCTATTTATTGTTAGAAAATCCATTCTATATTACACAAAATTACACATATCTATGTGATTTGTTACGCATAATACCGTGTGAAACGTAATTAATTTTCAGGAGGGAATACATTCATGCAAATGCAACCATTGTCAGGTAAAGAGTTAGATTACATCTCAGATTGCTTATCTAATGAGGATATCCTCATTAAGTTATGTGCATGTGCTTCTACGATTAGTAAGGAGCCTGCAATTAAGCAAGTGATTTCGCAACAAATTAATGCCCATCAGCAACATATGAATACATTGCTTGATACGCTTACTTCTCACCAACAGCTGGCGCCAACAACGACTCACTAATTTTAATCATTGAAGGAGGATAACATCAATATGAATACAGGATTGAATCATATGGAGCTTTTACCTGAGGAAGATTTACTTAATACGATCTTGGCAGATTTAAAAAGAACAGTACGAGAATATACAACAGCAACGACAGAAGCAGCATGTCCAGAGGTTCGTCAAATGTTTAATCAATTAACAGATGATACGTTAAAGCTTCAGGGCCAATTGTTCCAAGCTATGTCTCAAAATAACATGTACACCATGCCTGGAAAAGCACCACGTACTATGGTTGATAAGGAAGTACAATGTGCACAAGATACGATTCAAAAAGCAAATCAATTTGTGCAGCAAAGAAGTGGTGCAGGAGCACAAGCTTTTGGTCAACAACAAGCAGGTGCGATGACTACACCTAATCACCTAATTTAAATAAAAGTTTTTTTACATCGATGTAAAAGAACCGTACAGAACCGTCATTCAAAACATCTGTAGTTGCAAAAGTTAGCATTTTGCTAACATAATGTGATGCAGTTTCGTTTTGGTGACGGTTTTTGCTTTTCACTTGAGTGTAATTCATGTAATATAAGTATTAAATCTAGTTTTCAAAAACCTGACAAGCGAAGTGATTTATTACACTACTGTGCAATCAGGTGGATGGAATCATGTCTGGAGGATATAGCATGAAAGAATTAAGTCCATTAAAGCTTAAGTTGCTGGATCTTCTAAGAGAGGATGCGCGTAGGAATCCAGAATTGCTGGCAACCTTGGTAGGATCATCTCTAGAGGAAACCAAGCAAGCCATCGCCGAACTTGAGGCAGATCACATCATTGTAAAATACGCTACAGTCGTGAACGCCCATAAGTTAGGGGATGAAAAAGTAACCGCGCTCATCGAAGTTCAAATTACACCCCAACGTGGACGTGGTTTTGATGCCATTGCGGAACGTGTATACTTGTTCCCACAAGTTAAATCTGTATATTTGATGTCAGGTGCTTATGATCTATTAGTTGAAGTAGAAGGGCGTAATCTACAAGAGGTTGCTAGCTTCGTTTCTGATAAATTATCACCATTAGAATCTGTATTATCTACTAAAACACATTTTATTCTTAAAAAATATAAACAAGACGGGGTCATTTTTGAAGATCCAGAAGATGATCGTCGCCTGTTGATAACCCCGTAAAGGAAGTAATGATATGAGTGGAAATGTAGAGCAACCGCATAGTTCAATGTCTTCTTATCTTGCTCCATTGGTTCGAGATATTCAGCCGTCTGGCATTCGTAAGTTCTTTGATTTAGTGAGTGCCAACAAAGATATAATTACACTTGGTGTAGGTGAACCTGATTTTATTACACCTTGGCATATCCGTGAGGCTTGTGTGTATTCATTGGAGAGAGGATATACAAGCTATACCTCTAATGCTGGAACACCAGAACTACGGGAAGCAATTGCGAACTATTTAGATCGTTCCTATCAGTTAAAATATAACCCTAAAGACGAGGTATTAGTGACGGTTGGTGCAAGTGAAGCGATAGATTTAGCTTTGCGTGCATTGATCGTACCAGGAGATGAAGTATTACTCCCTGTTCCTTGCTATATTTCATATAGTCCAATTATAGACATTAGTGGTGGGAAAACGGTAGAAGTTGCAACCTATGCTAAACACGATTTTAAACTTCAAGCCGAACATTTGCTTGAGCAAATTACACCTAAGTCCAAAGTACTTATATTAAATTATCCTAACAACCCAACAGGTGGAGTTATGTCTTATGAAGACTGGCTTCCTATTGTGAAGGTTGTAGAGGATCATGACCTCATCGTCATTAGTGATGAGATCTATTCTGAGCTTACTTATGGTAGCCAGCATGTTAGCTTTGCATCAATGCCAGGAATGAAGGATCGTACGTTATTAATTAACGGCTTCTCTAAAGCATTTGCAATGACAGGTTGGCGCATGGGATATGTATGTGGACATCCTGACTTAATATATGCTATGTTGAAGATTCACCAATATACAGTGATGTGTGCACCGGTAATGGGCCAAGTCGCTGCTTTAGAAGCTTTAACAAATGGGATGGAAGATAAGGATCATATGGTGGAGTCCTATAATCAACGGCGTAGGCTAGTAGTTCAAGGCTTAAGGGATATCGGTCTTGAATGCCATGAGCCGAAGGGAGCATTTTATGCGTTCCCCAATATACAATCTACGGGACTTACCTCTGAAGAATTTGCTGGCCGGTTGTTAACTGAAGCTAAGGTGGCGGCAGTTCCAGGCAATGTGTTTGGACTAGGTGGAGAAGGCTTTTTACGGTGTTCCTATGCTACAGGAGTAAGCCAACTTAATGAGGCTTTACAACGTATAGGAGATTTCGTGTATAAGGTGAAGCAAGGCTAGCAGTAATTCACGTTCATAATGCTTAAGGAGGGATTACTTTTGGATTGTGGTGAATGTGATCAATCAAGCATAGATGTTAATCAATGGCTACAGAAGGATAACAGCATGATATCACCACAGGGAGTAAGCCTAGAGGAAGAAATACGATTGCTTAGAAAATGGATGGAACGCTTAGTTGATGAGGAACAGTCCTTTACTACAGAAGTTGTCATTGCAATCAGTACTCTTCTTGACCTTAAAATTAATGAATTTATGAAAAAGCAGGAGCGATGAAGTTTGATTTATCATTTGTTTTTCATTAACCAAGTTTTAATTGCGTTTGTCATTTGTCCAATTATTGCTTTTATGATTGGCTTTCTTATGTCAAAGCTTAATAAATCAAAAAAGGTAGCATTTGTTATAAGTTTTTTATTGCCTTTAATTTATACAACCTACGATTTTCCCACATTTAAAGCTAATATTGGTGCATGGTTCCTCTGGGGATTGATGTATGTCGGATTTGCGTTTATTGGTGATAAGCTAGCTACCAATCTTTCTTCGAGAAATCGATAACTCGCATTATTTGTATAAACTGATTTAAATATTTAAACTTAACACTCTTTCGTAGGTACAAACTTACGAGAGAGTTTTTTTATCGGGCTTATCAACGAAAGCTGATCATTATGTTGAGCAAATTAATCCAGGCTAATAATAAGAGCATAAAGGAGATGAATGGATGATGTCGATTTATACTAAGACTGGAGATAAAGGGAAGACCTCTGTAATTGGAGGAATTGTGGATAAAGATGATATTCGTGTTGAAGCTTATGGTACAATAGATGAATTAAATACATTTGTAGGTCAAGCTAGAAGCTTACTTCAGGAACAGCCCTCTTTTGCCGATTTAGCTCAGCATTTATTACAAATCCAACATGAGTTATTTGATTGTGGCTCAGATTTAGCATATATCTCTTTAGAAAGTAGTCGCTATAAGGTTACAAGCTCACTTGTTAAGCGGTTGGAGCATTGGATTGATACGTATGAGCAACAAAATACTCCACTGGAGAAATTTATTTTACCGGGAGGCACTCCGCTAGCATCAAGCTTACATGTGTGCAGAACAGTCTGTAGGAGAGCTGAACGGAGGGTGGTTACACTTGGACGTGTAGTAAGTATAAATCCTGCTGTCGTACAATATATGAACCGATTATCTGATTTCTTTTTTGTCGTTGCACGGATTGCAAATGTGAGATCAAATGTACAAGATATTGAATATGAACGAAGTGGAAAGGTGTTTAGCAACAACTCATGACACAATATTATAAACCAATCGAATATGTGGTAACCTCAGAAGAGGAAGGCTGGATATTAAAAAATGTGCTTCAACGTAAGCTAGGTATTTCTCGCAAACTGCTATCAAAAATTAAGTTAACCGAGCGTGGTGTGATGCTAAATGGAGAGCGCGTGTATATTAGTGTTCCTGTTACGGCTGGGGATCAGGTGGCGATTTCACTAGAAAAGGAAACGTCAGACGATATTTTGCCACAAAATATAGATTTTGATATCATTTATGAGGATGACGACATTCTTGTTGTAAATAAAACAGCAGGAATGATTGTTCATCCCACGCATGGACATTATACAGACACCTTAGCAAACGCAGTTGTTTATTATTGGAACCAGCAAGGAGAGCAATTTCGTTTCCGCCCTGTACATCGCTTAGACCAGTATACAAGTGGATTAATTGCGATCGCCAAAAATAAATATGTGCATCAGCATATTTCTGAGCAAATGATTGCGGGTACTGTGCTAAAAAAGTATCAAGCATTAGTGTATGGAAAATTATCTCAGAAGAGTGGAAGTATTGATGCACCTATTGATCGTGATCCTGTTGATCCGCATTTAAGAATAGTTAGCCTAACGGGACAAGCTGCATTTACGACGTATGAGCTTATAGAGCAATACAAAGACACTGCATTTGTTGAGCTACAGCTTGGGACGGGGCGTACACATCAAATTCGAGTGCATATGTTGTCTATTGGACATCCACTAATCGGAGATGAAATGTATTTTGATACGACAAAACAGCAAGATAGACTGGAAAAGGTCATGGGTCGTCAAGCTTTACATGCGTACAAATTAGGGTTTGTGCATCCGACTACAGGCGAAGAAATGTTATTTGAGGCGCCTTTACCCTTAGATATGCTCCAATTAAAAAATGAGCTAATTTAACGGTTTTATTTTAAAATCAATGCTTAGATAATAAGCATAACTAGCGAAGAGACAGAGCGATTCTGAAGATTGTCTCTTAAAATCCGATTCCATCCTTAAGTAGGCTTTAATAAAAAGGAATATGATTTTAACAACAATCGCAAGAACGCTCTGGAGCGTAGCTGCTTATTAAACATGGATTTTTTAGAGCCAATAAATTAAAGGAGAAGATGATTATGAGTCAGCTTATCGTATATCAATATCCAAAATGTAGTACATGCCGTAAGGCAGTAAAATGGTTAGAAAACAAAGGTCATGAGCTACAATTAAAACATATTGTGGATACACCACCATCAGAAGAGGAATTAAATCAATTCATATCACTTAGCGGCTTAGAGTTGAAAAAGTTTTTTAACACTAGTGGTGAGGTTTATAAGGAATTAGGGCTAAAGGACAAGCTTGCTAGCATGTCCACACAGGAGCAAGTGGCTCTGCTCGCACAGCATGGCAAGCTCATTAAGCGTCCAATTGTTAGTGATGGTAACCAAGTAACGGTAGGCTTTAAAGAAGAAGAATATAATGAGAAATGGGCGAAATAAAGGTGGAACATGTGATGAATGACAGGAATGAGCTTTCAAATACCCTCATTGTCATCGATGGATTTAATTTGTTAAGTAGAGCTTATTTTGCAACCTCATATAATCGCTCTGAGGAGCAGCTAAAAAATAGTAACGGTATATATACAAATGCGATTCGTGTTTTTTTTCAAAAGATGATTAATTTAACTAAAGAATATCAAGCTTCCCATTTGGTGGTTGCTTGGGATGTAAAGCGGGATGAAACATCAAGAAGACAAGAGTTTGATTTCTATAAAGCAACACGAGGCGAGTTGCCAATGCCTTTAATTGAGCAATATGAAACCTGTCATCAAATTTTAGGTGAAATTGGTGTAAGGCAAATAGCAATTGCACCTCATGAAGCGGATGATGTTATCGGAACGATAGCTACAAATTGGACGTCTGGTCACTGTTTTATTTATAGTAATGATCGTGATCTGTTTCAATTATTAAGTGATACCACCTCGCAAATTATTGCGAGCAAGCAAGGGGAATATGTATACGATATCGCACAATTTACTGAGGAATATGGAATCGAAGCTAGCCAATGGGTAGATGTGAAGGCATTGCTGGGAGATAGCAGTGACAACATTCCGGGTTGCCCAGGAATTGGTCCTAAATCAGCTTTGCCATTAATTCAGCATTATGGATCAATCGAGCATTTATATGCTAATCTAGATGATTTAGATGAGAAATTTAATCGTCATAAGAAAAAGCTGGTTGCAGGGAAGGAATCTACATTGATAAGCAGAAGACTTTCTGAAATTAATTGTTGTATTTCTGAGCTGGCACATATAGAGGAAGATAAACTTAGACTCAATATTGACCGTATTGCCTTAATGAAGCAGGCGACAGAGCTAGAGGTACGTTTGAAGCTAGATGTTATTTGAGGATATTGACAGTATTTTCAAACCTGTTATTATAAATATTAACAGTATAAAGACGAAAGGAAGCACCTTCTCTTGCATTTGCTAGGGAGGTGTTTTTTTTGATGCTCAAATTTAATTTTATAATCAATCAAACTAACATACTCCTCTGCAAGAGCTGTTAAATTTAATCCTATAGGAGGAACAAACAGTGAGAATTGTATTTTTAAACAGCTTGGAGAAAAAGCAAGGAAATGATGTGAGCTCAATTGCACAGGTGTGGATCGCTGAAGAAGAAGGAATATGGCGGATGGGCTGGAATGAAGCTGAAGCAGATGATGAAAGTGAACAGGTATGGTACGAAGGCACATCCTGGTCAGAAATGCTGCACAATTATCGGTATGAGCTTGCTGTCAAATTAAGTGAAGGGTTTTATCCCCTAATGGAAGGGTTATGGAATGATAAAGAATTGAGTAGCAGCGGAAGAGTTTTTACGCAGAAACTACATTACTATTGTGAGCTAAATGTAAATCATGAGGTATATGCAGAGCTAAATGCTTGGCGTAGAAAAAAGGCAGCAATAGAGCATAAAGCGGCATACTTTATTGCAAACAATCGTTTGTTATTATTTCTTAGCGTGCTTTTACCTCATAATGAAGAGGAATTAATGCAAGTCCCTGGAATGGGGAGTGGTAAGATACAGGCATTTGGAAATGAACTTATCAGTATTTTGAAGGGATATGAAAGGAATACAGGCTTCCCATTAGATTGGGTAGACAATGTGATTGAGGAGGAGGATTTTAGAAATTGGCTATATAAGCAAAAGCAGCTTAAATTTAAAAATGCGAAGCAACGATTTGCATGGCGACAAAGCATTTTAGAAGGGATTGAAGAGGGTTTGAATTTAAGTGAGCTAAGTGCTAAAACAGGCATAGAGCGTCGTGACCTCATTAAAGAGCTTGAGGAGCTGGAAAAGCTAGGGAATCACGTTGAAAAACTCATCATCCTTGAGTTACAGGAAGTTTCGTTAGAGGATCAGCAATGGGTATGGCGTCTATATGAGCAGTTAGGTGATACATTTTTAAAGCCAATCCTAGAGGAAATGTACGGAGCCGAGCTAGAGGGGATTCCTGCGGGCGTAACACTTGAAGCCTTGTATGAAAGATTGAGATTGATACGAATCAGATTTAGACGTAGCAGTATTGTTAATGTATCAGGTGCATAGATGCATAGAGCATAATTGCATAAAAAAAGCCTTCAACCCACGATTCCGTGTTTTGAAGGCTACAATATTTTAAATCCAGTCTCGTTTACGGAACAAGTAATACATCCCAGCACCTAACACAAGCATAATACCAAGCACAATAAAGTAACCATACTCAGAGTGGAGCTCAGGCATATTATCAAAGTTCATCCCATAAATCCCTGTAATTAATGTAAGTGGGATAAAAATCGTTGTAATTGCTGTAAATACTCTCATAATTTCATTGGCTCGATTCGCGATTGCCGATTGATAAGCTTCTCGTAAGTTGCCCATCAATTCGCGGAACGTTTCAAAGTTTTCTGATATTTTTACGGCATTTTCATAGATGTCACTAAAATATTTTTGGAGTTGATCATCAATTAAGCGTAAATCCTTTTTATTTAAAATGTTAATCACTTCTTTTTGAGGACCTAACATTTTTTTAAGCCACAAAATTTCACTTCGTAGTCCAATAATTTCACTTAAATGAGATCGCTTAGTGTGCATTAAAATATCTTCTTCTAGCTTTTCAATTTTGTTTTCAATTCTGTCACCAACAACGAAATAGCTGTCCACGACTAAGTCGATTAAATAATAAAGGAAGCGGTCAGGCTCACTTACCTCTTGCTCCCACAAGATTGGTTTTACGGTACGTAGCTCATTAATTTTTTGCTTAGTGACCGTAATAATATAATGACGCCCAAGGAAAATATTTAATGCTCGTAAAAAAATCTCTTCATCATCATAACGAATGCTATTAACGACAATAAAATAATGATTATCATACGTTTCAATTTTAGGACGTTGCTCTTCTTCTGTTAAACAATCTTCCACAGCTAAATCATGTAATAAAAATAATGGCTGTAATAGGGCTAAATCCTCTACATCAGCATCAATCCAGTAAAAACCGTCCTCTGGTGCAGTTGTAGTTAGCTCAAGATCTTCGATTGGTGTAAACATTCCTGCTTGTACATGCCGAATCTTCATTCCAAATTCCTCCCTTATCCTATAGTGTTTCCCAAAAGAAGCACTATATTTGGCACAAAAGAAGAAACCTGCAGATTTCGTCATATCTAAGACAGGAGATCTATATTAGAATGAACGGAAAAAGGAAAGTGCCCCAATCAATCCATGAGCGCTCTGCTGATTCATCTTTTGTGCATTTGTACTTTTAACTGGGGCATTGCTCTCTCGACTACTCGGGTCGCCTTCCATCTTCGTTATTCACCTCTTTGCTTATCTTCTTGAAACACTTGTCTAGTATACCGCTCCATCATGCTAAGTTTCAAGCTATAAAACGTCAATTTTTTGTACAATCTACGTAGATCGCACTTTGTTAT
Organism: Paenibacillus turicensis; assembly: GCF_017873435.1. Taxonomy (GTDB): domain Bacteria; phylum Bacillota; class Bacilli; order Paenibacillales; family Paenibacillaceae; genus Fontibacillus; species Fontibacillus turicensis. The sequence goes on from NZ_JAGGKG010000007.1 coordinate 148,472, forward strand.
TGTAAATTTACGAAAATTTCTGAAAATGCATTTAACATTTCCACTATAATATAAGCTATAACTCAAAAGGATGTGACGAAAAATTTATACAAAATTTATTTGTTCTTGACGAGAGATAACCTGATACATTAAAGTGTATACAAAGCAACAATTAAAAATTAAATAAGCGAATTCTTATCAAGAGTAGGTGGAGGGACAGGCCCGATGATACCCGGCAACCGGCATATTATATGTACGGTGCTAATTCTTGCAGAGCATAGTGTGACGACTGTTTGTCATGACTAGGGGTTTCTGAGAGATGAGAGAGGAGCATAATTGCTGATACAAGACCTTTCTCTTTAGAGAAGGGTCTTTTTGAAATTATGAGTAGGTTTCCACAAAATAACAAACTACTAGGAGTGAGCTTATATGCCGATTAAAGTGCCTGATCATTTGCCAGCAAAAGAAGTGCTTGAAAATGAAAATATATTTGTAATGGATGAAAGCCGAGCATATCGACAAGATATACGCCCACTTCGTATTGCTATTTTAAACCTGATGCCAACAAAAGAAACAACAGAATCACAAATTTTGAGATTACTTGGTAATACGCCATTACAGGTTGAGATTGTCTTATTGCATCCAAAGTCACATACTTCTAAAAATACATCTCATCAGCATTTAGAAATGTTTTATAAAACGTTTGATGAAATAAAGAATCGCCGTTTTGATGGAATGATTGTTACGGGAGCTCCTGTTGAGCAACTGGAATTTGAAGAAGTTAACTATTGGGAAGAATTAAAAGAAATATTCCAGTGGAGTAAAACGCATGTAACGTCGACTCTGCATATATGTTGGGCAGCACAAGCTGGATTGTATCATCATTTTGGTGTGAAGAAGTTACATTTGTCTCAAAAATGCTTTGGGGTGTTCCCGCATCAAATTAACATTCCTAATGTAAAGCTTATGTTTGGTTTTGATGAACTGTTTTATATTCCTCATTCAAGGCATACGGATGTCTCACGCGAGGATATTGAAGCTGTACCAGAATTACAAATTCTAGCTGAATCCGAGGAAGCAGGTATATTTCTTGTTGCTACAAAGGATGGAAAACAAATTTTTGTAACCGGTCATGCGGAATATGATTCTGATTCTTTAAAATGGGAATACGATCGTGATGTTGCCAAAGGACTTCAAATCGAATTGCCAGTTAATTATTATCCTAACGATGACCCTACTAAAAACCCACCTTCCATTTGGCGAGCCCATGCAAATTTGCTGTTCTCCAATTGGCTTAACTATTATGTATATCAAGAAACACCGTATGATATTGACCAACAAATGGAGTTTGTATACGAAATCTAAAAGCTCATATTACGCTCATATAAACAAAATATGGAGGAAACTACGTTGAATGATAAAAAAATGCACATTGAAAGTAGATTAGCACAAATAGGGTCAGTAGAGGAACCAGTAACAGGGGCAATTAATTATCCAATCTACCAAGCCACCGCTTTTAGACATCCTAAGTTAGGACAAAGCACTGGTTTTGATTATGCTCGTACAAAAAATCCTACACGGTCTGTGCTCGAAGCGGCGATCGCGGATTTAGAATCAGGTGATGCGGGGTTTGCCTGTAGCTCTGGCATGGCAGCACTACAAACAGTTTTTACTTTATTTGCTCAAGGCGATCATTTCATCGTTTCTTTGGATTTATACGGCGGGACATATCGTTTACTTGAACAAATTCTTTCAAAGTTCGGAATTAGCTCCTCTTACGTAGATACAAACGATTTAGCGGCATTAGAGGAGGTACGACAGCCTAATACAAAAGCAATTTTAATTGAAACACCAACGAATCCTCTAATGATGGTGACAGATATCGGGGCTGTGTCCGCTTGGGCCAAACAACATCAGCTATTAACAATAGTAGATAATACTTTGCTTTCTCCATACTTCCAACGTCCGTTAGAGCTAGGTGCAGATATTGTGGTTCATAGTGCAACGAAATACTTGGGTGGACATAACGATGTACTTGCAGGCCTTATTGTTACAAAAGGAGAGGTTTTGTCTCAGCAGGTTGGATTTTTGCATAATTCCATTGGTGCAGTGTTAAGTCCAACGGACTCGTATCAACTGATGCGTGGGATGAAGACATTAGCATTACGCATGGAACGTCATGAGAGCAATGCACTTACTGTTGCTAAGCATTTAAAAGAACACCCACAAGTCGCTGAGGTATTTCATCCAGGTCTTGAAGATCATCCAGGTTACGATATTCAAAAAAAGCAAGCTAGTGGCAATACAGGGATTTTCTCCTTTAAGCTAACAGATGCTAGATATATAGAGCCGGTTTTGCGACATATTAAGTTGGTTGCCTTTGCTGAAAGTTTAGGTGGGGTTGAGTCGTTGATGACTTATCCTACTGTGCAGACGCATGCTGATATTCCACTTGAAATTCGTGAAGCAGTAGGTGTAGATGATACACTACTTCGCTTCTCTGTTGGCATTGAGCACGTGGATGATATTATTGCTGATTTAGATCAAGCGCTAGAAGCAGCGCGTCGTGAAATACAGGAGGGTTGATAGCTGATTTAGATCAGGCACCTGAAAAATAAATAGATTTTTTAGCACCTTGTCTGTTGTGAATGTGACGGGTGCTGTTTTTATGCTCATGATTATGATACGATATTAGCCGTAGTTATTTTAAATTTATATTATATTTTTGATAGAAGTAAGGAGGCGCATAATAGTATGGCTGCTATAGATCATATTTTAGATAAAGCACTTCAAGGACAGCGCTTAGATGTAGAGGATACGATTGCATTATTTGAATCAAATGAAATAGAAAAAATAGGAAATGTCGCTAACATAATTATGGAGCGTATGCATCCAGAGCCAATCACGACATTTGTTATTGGACGCAATGTGAACTATACCAACATATGTGATGTCTATTGTCGTTTTTGTGCTTTTTATCGTAGACCTGGTTCTGATGAAGGTTATGTATTACCTGATGAAGTTATTTTTCAAAAAATACAAGAAACCATTGATGTAGGTGGGACTGAAATTTTAATGCAGGGAGGAACAAATCCTAACCTTCCATTTAGCTATTATACGAATTTGCTCAAAGCGATTAAAGAACGTTTTCCAGAGATTACGATGCATTCATTTTCACCAGCAGAAATTGTGAAGATGAAGGAAGTGTCAGACGGACTTTCTTTGGAAGAGGTAATTAGACAAATTCATGAAGCTGGGCTTGACTCCTTGCCAGGTGGGGGTGCAGAGATTTTAGATGACCGCACTCGCCGCAAAATCAGTCGGCTTAAAGGCTCTTGGAGAGACTGGATGGATGTGATGCAAACCGCACATCGGATTGGAATGAACACGACAGCAACGATGGTTATTGGTTTAGGCGAATCGATGGAAGAACGTGCCCTTCATCTTATGCGTGTTCGTGATGCACAAGATGAATGTGTCCAAAATGGTTATGATTCTGAGGGCTTTCTTGCCTTTATTCCGTGGACCTTCCAGCCAGATAATACGAATTTGAAGCTTGAACGACAAACTCCTGAGGAATATTTGAAAACAGTAGCGATTAGTCGGATTGTGCTAGATAATATTAAAAATATCCAATCCTCTTGGGTCACTATGGGACCTGAAATTGGTAAGCTGTCACTTCGTTATGGATGTAATGATTTTGGTAGTACAATGATTGAGGAAAATGTAGTGTCCTCTGCTGGTGCAACTTATAAAGTGAATATTGAATCTATATTGTCTATTATTCGTGAAGCAGGTAAAGTTCCTGCACAGCGTAACACTAAATATGATATATTGCGTGTATTTGATGACGAAGCGGCTTCAATTGAGCGTGATTTTACAATGCAAAACTAAGAGTGCTTCTCTTAGTAACATTAACATAATAACGATCAGTCAAAGGCTATTCTCTGTAGGTAAAAAACTACATAGGATAGCTTTTTTGGCGATGACTTGATAAAGCAAATACAAAAATAATTATTTTTTTCCTTTTTTAGTGATTAAAAACAGAAAATTGAATAAGGTTAGAATAGTTCAATTCTGAACATATAAGCTAGCCTTGGATGCCAGTATAAAATTTAAAGGATTCAAAACTTTTTAAAAGAACAATTACTTGAATTTCCTCTCGATTTAAACGTTCTTGGTGTTAGCTTATATTTTAAAAAATTCGAGAGGTGATTAGATGCCAATTCAGTTAAGAAATAGGCTTTTGAATCCTTATTTTGATTCGGGATTCACTTCATGGTCCTTTGTAAATGCAACATTAAACTCTTATCGAAAAACGGGTATTCAAAGTGTAGAGCTACTAGGGGGAACTCCATCTACATCGTTACAGCAAATCGTAACAGTCACACCTGGTGAAGGTTTGTTTGTGTCTGCTTCATTAACTAAAACTCCTTCAACTAGTGTAAGTCCTGCAGTAGTTATTACAGTTAATTATTTTAATAGTAGTTTGTCTTATCTAGGTGCCGGTTTGAGTTTAGTTGTACCACAGGGCTTTTTTCTTAACTCACAATGGCAGACCGTTGAAGCGGTCACCTCCGTTGTCCCAGCAGGTGCAGCTATGGCACAGATTTCGTTTAGCTTGGCTCCTGATCCATCAGTGGGTGGTATTTTAGTTGATAATGTCATCTTGATGTCTGCCGATGCTATAGGGGTAATTGGTACAACAGGAGCTACAGGTGCTACTGGAGTGGGGATAGCTGGAGCGACTGGAAGAACAGGAACGACAGGCGCAACGGGAAGCACAGGAGCGACGGGTGTAACGGGAGCGACAGGAGTCGGCGCGACGGGTGGCACAGGAGCAACAGGTGTAACGGGCGCGACAGGAGTCGGCGCGACGGGAGGCACAGGAGCGACGGGTGTAACGGGCGCGACAGGTGTAACGGGCGCGACAGGAGTCGGCGCGACGGGAGGCACAGGCGCGACAGGTGTAACGGGCGCGACAGGTGTAGGCGCGACGGGAGGCACAGGAGCGACGGGTGTAACGGGAGCGACAGGTGTAGGCGCAACGGGAAGCACAGGAGCGACGGGTGTAACGGGCGCGACAGGTGTAGGCGCGACGGGAGGCACAGGAGCGACGGGTGTAACGGGAGCGACAGGTGTAGGCGCGACGGGAGGCACAGGAGCGACGGGTGTAACGGGCGCGACAGGAGTAGGCGCGACGGGAGGCACAGGAGCGACGGGTGTAACGGGCGCGACAGGCGTAGGCGCGACGGGAGGCACAGGAGCGACGGGTGTAACGGGCGCGACAGGTGTAGGTGCGACGGGAAGCACAGGAGCGACGGGTGTAACGGGCGCGACAGGCGTAGGCGCGACGGGAAGCACAGGAGCAACAGGTGTAACGGGAGCGACAGGAGTCGGTGCGACAGGCGCGACGGGAGGCACAGGAGCGACGGGTGTAACGGGCGCGACAGGACCAAATGTGTTGACAGAGGGATTCTCTGCATTTATTTCAACATTGAATTTGAGTGCAAGTGCTCAATTATCAGGCTGGACTGTAACTTCACCTTATTTTGATAGTGGCAATTTTAATGAAGCGAGTGGGATTTATACGGCTCCAACTACGGGAAGATATTCCATTCAGGCTACAATTAATTATGCAACTACGGCAGCCATTGGAGTTTCTCTTGGAGCGGGTATCAATCCAGCCTTTGTTATCCGTAGGACTACACCAACAGCTACAGATTTAATAACAGGCTTGTTCCCAATTTTAAATACAAGTCTCGCTCTTTTAACACTTCGTGCAGTGTTAGGTAGTGGGACAGTTACAATAGCCGGAGATGTGGAGCTAAATGCCGGAGATACCATTGTGCTCTTCTATAATGCATCGGGGCTGACGATTCCACTTGATATAGGTGGTGGATCACAAGGTATTGTTTGGTCCATTCATAGAATAACATAATAATAAAAAGTATAGCTTAAGCAGTAATTACTGATATACATGACAAAAGGGAGCTATCATTGCTCCCTTTAACTTTTTTGGGTATTAATCTCTTTGTTCTTGCTTCTTTATTTAGAAATAAAATCCTCTACACTATTTTTTCTAATATCGATATAATTTTCTGGATTTTTGGTTTGAATCAATTTAATATATAGAGGCTTTTGTGTTGGATGATTTCCCCCAATCAAAAGGTAATAGCCTTCCTCTATTTCATAACGTAATATATATAGTCCACTACCAATCTCCTTACTGTCATAACGATCAAAATCATTCCATGACAGCTCTTGTTTTTTATGAGATAAATCAATTACTTTTTCTAAAGTTAGTTTTTCTTTACGGAATAATTGCCATTGATCATTAACTTCTAACTGTTTATTGCTACAAGATGTCATAATAAGCATTAAAATAAAAATACAGAATCCTATAAATTTCTTATCCTTACCCATATAATCTCCTCCTATTTCGAGGTTAACTTCCCCGATTATAACATATGCTTCATAAGTTAAGTATCTAAAGTGAAATAAGTAACAAGCTATTTATATCAAATTTTGTTCTCTGTTGTGCTTAAAATGAATAACTTGAATAAGTTAAGAATAACGTTTGCTAATCTAGATGTAGGATTAGTGAAGTGCCATGAGTTTTTCTTGAAAAGGGGGATATCATGAACCGTATTTTAATCGCAAGTCCAATTAAGCAAGTCCCAGCAATATTAAAGCTTTTTTTACAATCACTTGATGAGCTTGACATTAATGAATTTGAGGTTGATTTTTATTTCGTAGATAACAATGAGGAACAGGAGTCAATTGATTTACTAGACCAGTTTCAGCAAAAACATAGCAATACAATTATTGTTAAAAATAGCTCAACTGAATCCTATCAAAAAAATGAATATACTCATTATTGGAACGATGAGTTGGTTGATAAAGTCGCTCAAATGAAGGATGGAATTATTGAATATGCACTTGAAGCAACCTATGATGGTTTATTTTTAGTGGATTCCGACTTAGTTTTATCACCTGATACACTATCCAGATTAGAAGCTTCAGACAAGGATATTATTTCTAATATTTTCTGGACAAGATGGCAACCTGACACAGAACCACTTCCTCAAGTTTGGATGATGGATGAGTATTCATTTTCTCAAATTCCGAGCAAAAAGGATGAAGCACAAGCTCAACAGGAAGCAGCGATTTTTTTAGAAAAAATGAAAGTTCCAGGTATTTATGAGGTTGGGGGATTAGGGGCATGTACGCTAATAAGTCACAAAGCTTTAGAAAGTGGTGTTTGCTTCAAACGCTTGCCTAATGTGTCCTTCTGGGGAGAGGATCGTCATTTTTGTATCCGTGCAGCAGCACTAGGCTTCTCCATGTATGTAGATACACATCAGCCTGCTTATCATATTTATAGGGAATCTGATTTAGAAGGAGTGGAAAACTACAAGCGTGCGCTAAGGGGAGAAGAAGCAGGTGGAATCTCGATTAGCTTATGTATGATTGTGAAGGATGAGGAGCCTACGATTGGGAGATGTTTGGCTTCTGTCCAAGGAATTGCTGATGAAATCATTATTGTCGATACCGGTTCTACAGATCGAACTAAAGAAATTGCAGCCCAATTTAATGCAACCATTTATGATTTTTCTTGGATCGATGACTTTGCGGCTGCTCGTAATTATGCATTTGATCAGGCAACAAAACAATATATTATGTGGCTTGATGCAGATGATGTGATTTTAGAAGAGGATCGTCAAGCCTTCCTTCGTCTCAAATACGAGCTTTCTTTTGATGTAGATAGTGTCATGATGAACTATAACCTTGCGTTTGATGCCAATGGCAAACCTACTACAAGCTTAAAGCGAAACCGGCTAGTTAAACGCTCTAAAGGATTTCGTTGGATTGGTGTTGTACATGAGTATTTGGAAGTGTACGGAAATATTATGCAAAGTGAGATTTCAATCACCCATAAAAAGGAAAAAACGTATTCCGATCGTAACTTACGTATTTATAAAAAGAGGGTAGAGCTAGGGGAAAGCTTTAAACCAAGAGATCTCTATTATTATGGAAATGAACTGATGGATCACTTGATGTTTGATGAAGCTGCTGAGCAATATGAGGCATTCCTAGCAACAAAGCAAGGGTGGGTAGAGGATCAAATTGCGGCATGTCAAAAGCTTGCTGATTGCTACAGTCATCTAAATAAGCTTGAGCTTCAATTTCGTTCATTGTTCCGCGCTATGGAATTTGCTCCGCCAAGAGCAGAGGTATGCTGTCGGTTAGGTGCTTTATTTGTAGAACAAGACCGTATAAACGAAGCTATTTTCTGGTATACGACAGCAACTCAACTAGGAAAGCCACCTGTAACTGGTGCTTTTACTATTCATGCTTATTGGACTTGGCTACCTTATTTGCAGCTATGTGTTTGTTATGATCGGTTAGGCCAATATGTTAAAGCGAACGAATGCAACGAAAAGGCATTATCATTTCACCCCACTCATCCAAGCATGTTAGCGAATCAAGCTTATTTGGCAAAAAGGCTTGAGGAGGTGAATCAGAAGTAATGTATGATTTAAACAACAAAGTAACCTTATCGATGATTGTCCATAATGAAGCGGATCGTTATTTGTCCAAAGCCTTATTAATGCACCGAGAATATATTCAAGAAGCAGTTATTATTGATGATGGAAGTACCGATAACACGGCAGAAATATGCAAAGACTTGCTTCATGGAATTCCATTACGGCTCATCACAAATGCTAAATCTGCTTTTCATAACGAAGTGGAGCTGAGACAACAGCAATGGAAGGAGACGGTTAGCGGTAACCCCGATTGGATTTTAAGTCTAGATGCAGATGAAATGTTTGAACCAAATGCTAAAAATATGATAGATGAAATTGTATCACAAAGTGATTATGATGCTGTGTATTTTAGGTTGTATGATATGTGGAGTGAAACGCATTATCGGGATGATGCTTATTGGAATGCACACCAGAGCTATCGGCCTTTTTTAGTACGCTATCGTCCTGAAATTAATTATACGTGGAAGCAAACACCACAGCATTGCGGAAGGTTTCCTTTAGAAGTGACGCATTTTTCTTATTGGTGTCATCCGCTACGTTTAAAGCATTTTGGATGGGCGGATGAGCAAGATCGCCGTTATAAATATGAACGTTATATGAAGCTGGATAGTGAAATGAAGTATGGGTGGAAAGAGCAATACGAATCTATTTTAGATGAGAGTCCTCATCTTGTTGTATGGGAGGATGAAGTGAAATAGTTACCATTCGTCCTTTTTGTATATCCCTCTGCTCCCCACCATATACTTTGTAGAGGAAGTGGAGGGAGGTTCACATAAATGGGATTGTTTATTTTTCGGGTATTGAGTTTGAATGCATTATCAGGACAACAGTTTGCAACCTATATCACTAAGGAATGTGGAAATAAACAACACTTTCGGCTACATATTTCATCGGAGCAGGATTGGAATAAGCCTTTTCATGAGATCCAAATTTTTATTAAAGAGGAAGAAGAAAAGTCACAGCTAGCTAGAGCAGTTGCAAAATATATTGTCAATGAATGTGAACCACAATTGGTAAAAGTCATGCTTAAAAAAGAGAGCTTGGCTCAAGAAGAAGATGAATTTGTTAAGTTGTACAATTTCTGTATGGATTTGCTTGTGGATACAACAGAAAACAAACGCTCGCGTAATTTTAGAATTGAAAAAATTGCCACAGCTTGTATGGACTACTTTAGCCAACATCGATTACTTCATGTCGAAGGTTTTATTTCTTTTTGGTTGAAGGAGTATACTCGGTTATTGCAAGACACGATGCAATATGCAATTGAAGAATATTTGCTTGATCGGCAATATGAAGAATTTATTAGCTTGTTACAATATTTTGTTTATTACCAGGAGCCACTGACCCCAGTATTACATTTAATACATGATCATGACAGTGAGTTTAACATTTTAAATGAACAGTTTAAGGAAGTTAATGTCAACTATGTTCAAGGGGTAGTTGCCCGCATTGCTGATCAGGAGCTCGAAATGGAGGATGCAATTGTCAGCACCTTAATTACATTATCTCCAGAGCGCATTGTCCTTCATACGATGGAGCCACAAGCTGTAATTATAACGACAATTAAGCGTATATTTGGTGAACGCGTAGAGGTATGTACGGGTTGTACCACTTGTCAGATGATTCATGGTCAAAAAAGTACAAATTAAAGTAAAAATGACTTAGATTAAGGTATGGCTTGACGTTTGGAAAACGCAATATTATAATGTTGTGTATTAAAGGCGTTGATAAAGACATGAATCAAAGATAAGGACTGTTCCAGAGAAAGGGATCTTGGCTGTAAGTCCCTTCAGTAACCAGCTTTGGTTTACCACTTTGTAGCTGTTTTCCTGAATATGTTTGCTTGTGTAGACACCATTGTTGGGTGTTACCATGTTTAATATTACTAAGGAAAAACGGGTGATGACCGTTATATCATACTCAATTAAGGGTTACTTGTCTTTTGTAGTGACAAACTAGCTAAATGAGGGTGGAACCACGGGTAAATTAATGCTCGTCCCTTTCCAGGGGCGGGCTTTTTTGTGTACATATAGACGTATATGGATAGCTAAAATGTCTGTCTTTGGAGCTTAAGTTGAAGTGAAAAACACTACAGTACTAAGGAGGAAGTAAAATGGCAATTTCAGTATCTTTACCAGACGGCTCTGTTCGGGAATATGTAGAAGGCAACACTTTGGAGGATGTAGCTGCATCGATTAGCAGTGGGCTTCGTAAAAATGCAATTGCAGGTAAAATGGATGGAAAAGCGGTAGACTTAAATACTGCTTTAGTAGATGGCGCAAAGGTGGAAATTATTACACTTGATTCTCCAGATGGTCTAGAGATTATGCGTCACAGTACAGCGCATTTGATGGCGCAGGCTGTGAAGCGTTTATACGGGAATAAAGCAGTTAAGCTTGGTATTGGACCAACAATTGAAGATGGCTTCTATTATGATATGGAGTTAGAAAATTCCTTGAATCCTGAGGATTTGCAAAAGATTGAAAAGGAAATGGAACGTATTATTGGTGAAAACCTGCCAATCACAAGAAGAAATGTTAGCCGCGAAGAAGCGATTGCGATCTTCACAGAATTAGGTGATCCTTATAAATTAGAATTGATTCGGGATCTTCCTGAGGATAGTGAAATTTCAATTTATGATCAAGGCGAGTTTTTTGATCTTTGTCGTGGACCACATGTTCCTTCTACTGGCAAAATTAAAGTGTTTAAATTGTTAAGTGTTGCTGGAGCTTACTGGCGTGGAGATAGTAAAAATGTAATGCTTCAACGTATTTATGGTACTGCATTTGTGAAAAAAGCACAGCTTGATGAGCATTTGCATTTCCTTGAAGAAGCCAAAAAACGTGATCACCGTAAATTAGGTAAAGAGCTTAACATCTTTACTTTCAATCAATTGGTGGGTCAAGGTTTGCCAATCTGGCTACCAAAAGGTGCAACTCTTCGCCGTACTTTAGAACGTTATATCGTTGATATTGAGGAACGTCTTGGTTATCAGCATGTGTATACTCCAGTGCTTGGTAATGTAGAATTGTACAAAACTTCTGGACACTGGGAGCACTACCAAGAGGATATGTTCCCTGTAATGGAAATGGATAATGAAGCACTAGTGCTTCGTCCGATGAACTGTCCTCACCATATGACTGTTTATAAGAGCAGTATGCATTCTTATCGTGATTTACCAATCCGGATTGCAGAGCTTGGCATGCAGCACCGTTATGAAATGTCTGGCGCATTAACTGGCTTACATCGTGTACGTTCAATGACTCTTAATGACGCACACATCTTCTGCCGACTTGATCAAATTAAAAGTGAGTTTACTCGTGTGTTAGATCTAATTAAGCAGGTATATAATGACTTTGGATTTGAGGAATATCGGTTCCGCTTGTCTTACCGTGATCCACAGGATACAGAGAAATATTTCCAAAATGATGAAATGTGGAATACTGCACAACGAATGTTACGCGAGGTAGTAGAAGAAGCAGGTCTTCCATTTTATGAAGCAGAAGGCGAAGCGGCATTCTACGGTCCTAAGCTAGACGTACAGGTTAAAACTGCATTAGGAAAAGAAGAAACTTTGTCTACTATTCAAATTGATTTCTTGCTTCCTGAACGTTTTGAGCTTGAATACGTTGGTGATGATGGCTTAAAGCACCGTCCAGTTGTATTACACCGCGGTATTTTAGGTACTATGGAACGTTTCTCTGCATTCTTGCTAGAAAACTTTGCGGGTAACTTGCCTGTATGGTTATCTCCTGTGCAAGCGAAGGTCATTCCAGTTTCTACTGCATTTGAAGCTTATGCGCGTGAAGTTGAGGATAAGTTAAGAGCAAGTGGTGTTCGTGCGGAAGCGGATTTACGTAATGAAAAATTGGGCTATAAGATTCGTGAAGCGCAATTAGAGAAGATTCCATATATGTTCGTAGTGGGTGAAAATGAGCAAAATAGTGCTTCTGTTGCGATCCGTAAACGTGGGGAAGGCGACATTGGAGTTAAGTCTTTAGATGAAGCAGTGGGGATGTTAAAAGACGATATTTCTAATCACACTATTTTTTAGAGATAAGAAATAGATCTTCATTTTGTAAAAATTAATATTGTATGAAAAGTGACGCATCTGGCAATCCTTTTAGCAAAAGGGAGGGTTTTAGATGCGTCATTTTACGATGTGGAAGTGTGCTGCTATAACTTTATTATTGTTGCCTATGCTTTCAGGTTTAGAGCCGCAAAAGGAGGATGTACAGCAACATGAGCATCAAGCAAGCTTGGGGAAGCTTAACTTTATTGAAGCGGTTAAAGCAAAAGAGATTGACGGAGACAAGCAACCAGTTACCCAAAAAAAAACAACTCCAGAAAAAAAGGATGTTAGGACAGTAACGGTTGTAGCAACAGGGTACACTGCAGGTTATGAATCAACAGGCAAACGGCCTAACCATCCAGACTATGGGATTACGTATTCTGGGGTTAAGGTAAGAAGAGATAAAAAGACGGTATCCACCATTGCAGCTGATTTAAAGCTATTTCCGTTAGGCACTATTTTTTATATTCCTGGGTATGGCTATGGTGTCGTTGCAGATAAAGGCTCTGCCATCAAAGGGAAAAAAATCGACTTATATTTTAATACAAAAAAGCAAGTATATAAGGAATGGGGCAAAAAGGAAGTTGATATTCAGCTTATCCGTAAAGGCAATGGCAAGCTAACCGAAGCGATGCTCTTAGAGTTAGGCAAAGTGATGGAAGTAAGCAAGGAAATCCCCGAAGATTTATGGAAAAATGCCATTTAGGTGATCTAGTTATTCTAGCTTTGAATAAATTTAAACTTTTATCCACATAATACTTTACGGGTAAGGACTTCGTCGTAAGATTTAGTTCATTACTCGGATTAAGTGGATGGAGGTGAATGACAATGGCTAAAAACCAAAATAATAAAGCTGCTGCTTCTCCAGGATACAAAACACCTAACGAGAAGTTTAATGCAGAATTTGCAGAAGAAACAAACACAACATTGAAGAAAAAAGTGAAAGATTCTCAAAACGCAGCAATGAATCATACTTCTCAAAACCAACAATAATGGTGAGCACAAGTATGCGTTCTGTATACCATATATATGGTACCTATAAAAAAGCATCCTTTTATAAGGGTGCTTTTTTTGTCTAGTGCTTACGTTATGCTTTGGTTAGATATATTTAGCTTAACTTTCACTAAGCATCTCAGTCTCTAGACCGATATGAATTTCATTCTCTGGCATACTATTGAACAACGGCTATATCGTGTACACTATACATAACAAGAAATGTTTGTCAGGAGGTCATTAGCTTGAGAAATTTATTTAGCCGATTTTTATGGGGTTGTTTATTTATTGGGCTTGGTGCTTTATTTTTACTTAATCAAATGGGCTATATCCACTATGGCGTTGGAGATTTAATTTCCATGTTTTGGCCATTAATTTTAATTGTTGCTGGATTAAGTAATTTTATTAATAACGGGTTCAAAAGTGGAAATTTTGTAGGTAGCGGTGTATTAATTATTATCGGGTTATATTTTCTTGGTAGAAATACAGGTTATGTCTATATCGGATCTACGACTTTCTTTAATCTTTTAATTCCCGCAGTACTTATCATGGTTGGGGTTCAAATTATATTTAAACCAAAATCTCAAAAAAATAAGTATAAGTATGACAAAAAACACGAGGAACAAAATAATTTTGATTTTGGACCTACACAAAATGAATATATGCCACCACCAGAAATGAAGTCCTCCTTAGATGATTTATTTAAGGAAAAAAACTTTTACGGTGAAGAGCAAAATCAGCAGCAAAATGAATTCCATCAAACTGAACAGGATCCATTTCATAAATATGAGCAAAAAGGTTTTGCACATAAAAATAAGTCTGATAGCAATGGAAATCAAGAATATAAAAATGTTTATGGAAAAAAAATAGAGAAACATAATTTCATTGGTGATGTGCATCTTGGTCGCGATTACTTTCAGCTCTATCCTACTAATGTTTCTCACTTTATTGGTGACACCATTATTGATCTTACCAAGGCACAGATTCCATATGGTGAAACTAAAATTAACGTATCTGCTTTCATTGGAGATGTGAAAATATTTGTCCCAAACGATATGGATTTATCAATTAAAATGCAAGGTAATGCTTTTTTAGGGGATATCGATGCGCTTGGTGAAAAGCATGGTAGCTTTTTGGCTAATTTCCAGAAGGAAACATTGCATTATGGCGAGACGAATAAGTCTATTAAACTTAACGTCAATACATTTATTGGCGACATTAAAGTTAATGTGGTGGGGTAATGATGTTACGTCAAATTATAAAAAATACAAAGTGGGAATTGTTGCTTTATTTTTTGTTAACAGCTGGACTCTCCGCTTTGAGTATGTATATTGGGGTTATTTACGGGGAAATCACTGTCAACAGTCGTTATAGTTGGGTTTATCATATTGCAAGGGTTATTCCTTTTGTACTTATTGCAGGATATATTGCAGGGCAACGAGTTCAACGTCGGATAGATCCACTTCATCTTAATATGCTTCAGGTTGCAAAGGGGAATTTATCGGTTAGAATGCCTGAAACGGTGGATCAATCTTTTGCAAGTCTATATCAGGAGTTTAATACGATGATTGAAGCAGTTGAAAAAAAAATGAAGCTGCTTCAATTGTTGGGTGAAAATGATGTACTAGAAAAAGAGCAAGCCGCAGAAAAAGCAGTACTGGAAGAAAGAAGAAGAATGGCACGTGATTTACATGATACGGTAAGCCAGCAGTTATTTGCGATTCATATGGCGGCATCTTCATTACCAAAGGTGCTGGAAAGTAATGAGGATGGTGCACGTAATGTAATGAGCCAACTCATTCAAATGTCCAACCTAGCACAAAAGCAAATGAGAGCTTTAATCGCTCAGCTTCGTCCAATGGAGCTTGTAGATAAAACTTTAGAGGAGGCTTTAGACCAATGGTTTCCTGATTATTGTCGGCAAAATGGCTTAAAAGGAATCAAGGATGTAGATTTACAAGGTGAATTATCTGAAGCAAAGGAGCACCAGCTTTTTCTTATTATCCAAGAAGCGATTGCAAATATCGTCAAACATGCTCAAGCCAACTTAGTTAGCTTGTCATTACATCAGGATAAACGTCAGGTTGTATTAAGTATTAGTGATGATGGACAAGGCTTCTCGAACTCCTATCAAAAGCAAGGCTCCTACGGATTATCAACGATGAAGGAACGGGCTGAGAAGCTAGGTGGACACGTAGAAATTATTAGTAAGCCTGGTGCGGGAACAACGATACGTGTGCATATTCCGAATTTTGAGCAGGAGCAGGGAGGGAATGCGGATGAGTGAGAAAATTAAAATTATGATTGTAGATGACCATGATATGGTCAGAATGGGATTAAAGACGTATTTAATGCTTGATCAGCGTTTTGAGGTCATCGCAGAGGCGACGGATGGGAAAGAAGTTGTAGAGATGATTAAGCAAGGTAGACTTGATCCTTTGCCTGATATTATATTAATGGATTTGATGATGCCGATCATGAATGGGGCACAGGCGACGAAAGAGATCGTAGCTATACATCCAGATTTAAAAATTGTTATTTTAACTAGCTTCATGGAGGATAATTTGGTTGTGCAGGCGGTAGAGGCTGGAGCCGTTAGTTATGTACTCAAAACCGTCTCCGCGGAGGAATTGATTCATGCTTTAGATGGTGTGTCTAAAGGGCTACCCGTGATGACTGGTGAAGTTGCTCAAGCCTTAACTAGAGGCATACGTCAACAATCCGTACAAAAAACTTATGTTAATCTGACGGATCGTGAAAAGGAAGTTTTATTACTCATTGCAGAAGGAAAAACAAACAAGGACATTAGTGAGGAATTACATATTAGTATAAAAACGGTTAAAACGCACGTCAGTAATTTGCTTTTAAAATGCGAGTTGGAGGATCGGACACAGCTTGCTATATACGCGCATAGGCAGGGCCTAGTAGGGGGATAAATTGTTTTATCTCCTTTTTAATTGTTTTTAATGTACATTTAAGGTTCGTGGTACAAAATAAAGACAATTAAACAATCAATAATCCCCCTAACGGGGAAGGAGGTATATGCATTATGGAAGATCAAAACAACAAAAATAAACCTGAACAAAACTGGGGGCCTAACGGAAACGATAGATCGCAAGATTCCCCTGAGACTGGATCTTCTTATCATTATTCTTATGGTTCCTTTAAGTCCCAATCCTATAATTCAGAACAAGATACTGTGGAAGGAAAAATGCAGAGTGTGAACGATGAAAATGTGGAAATTACAAAACCAGAACCAGTTAAACCTATTCCACCAAGCCTAACTTCGAGTGGATATACACCACCAGAAAGGAACTTAACTCCAAGCTCCAATTTTAGTGGAAGTCAAAATGGTGGGAATAATAACTGGCAATACAATCAGCGTCCTAGAAAAACCTCCTTTAAGACAATCATTGCTGGAACGCTAGCAGGAATGCTGATTATGCTTAGTGGTATGGTTTATGCGGATAAACAAAACTTATTTACATCAAATGAATCATTAAGTAATGCTGCAGTTCCTGCTACAGCAACTACCTCTAATGCGACAAATGCTTCTGTAGTGTTGCCGATGACTAAGCCAGGAGATGTGACTAATGTGGTTAATCAAGCTGGGGCAGCAGTAGTCAAGATAGAAACCTTAGTAAAGGCAAGCAAACAAAATAATCAATCAGCGAGTCCTTATAGCAATGATCCGTTTTACCGTTACTTCTTTGGTGACCGTTCACAAGGAGGAACAGATGATGGATCAAACCAAGGCTCAAATGAAGGTAGTAACTCAAACCAATTAGTCCCAACGGGAATTGGCTCTGGATTTATTTTTGATAAAGCGGGTTATATTTTAACCAACGAGCATGTAGTACACAATGCAGATGTTGTACAGGTAACCTTGCAAGATAAAGATAAGCCATATGAAGCTAAAGTGTTAGGTACGAGCTATGAGCTTGACCTTGCTGTTTTGAAAATTGAAGGTGATAATTTCCCATCAATTCCATTAGGCAATTCGGATAATACGAAAGTAGGGGAATGGTTAGTTGCGATTGGGAACCCACAAGGCTTTGATCATACCGTAACTGCGGGTGTGTTAAGTGCCAAAGAACGTGGTGGAATTACGATTGCTGGCGAAAATGGCGAGAAAAATCGGGAGTATGAGCATTTATTACAAACTGATGCTTCTATAAACCCGGGGAACTCAGGTGGTCCATTGCTCAACCTTAATGGTGAGGTTGTAGGGATTAATGTTGCGGTTAGCTCTACAGCACAAGGTATTGGTTTTGCTATTCCAACATCTACTGTGAATGAAGTTTTAGAAAAATTAAAAAATAACGAAAAAATACCTGAAAAACCAGTTCCATTTATTGGCGCGACTTTAATGACAATGACAAAGGAAGTTGCAAAACAAATGGAAACAGATATTACTGAAGGTTCTGTAGTGTCTAATGTGGTCTTTAATTCACCTGCATACAAAGCAGATTTACAGCCATATGACATTATTACAGGTGCAGATGGTAAAAAGTATTCAACTAAAGAAGAATTAATTGGTTATATCCAAAAGCAAGAGGTAGGGAAAGAAGTTACCTTATCCGTTGTTCGTAGAGGAAAAACGATGGATATTAAAGTAACGATTGGCAACAAAAATGATTTTTCTAATCTAGAACAACAATAATAAAATTAATAATTTAATTAAAGAGTTAGAAAGTAGCAGACTCACTGTAGTCTGCTACTTGCATACATACGTCATTTTTCACTTCATTACAGCTGCAAAGGATGCAAAAGATTAACTTGTTTTGATAAAATAAGATAAGATGATGGAATATATCGTAACTAAGGAGTGGGGAAGTTGAGATCGTCTATACTTGTCATTGATGATGACGAAAAAATAACATCCATGTTACGCCGAGGATTGGCGTTTGAAGGATATGAGGTTCAAACTGCAAATAATGGTGCAGAAGGACTAAATAAATTATTATCTGAAGAACCGGACATGATTATTTTAGATGTTATGATGCCTAAAATCGATGGTTTTGAGGTTTGCCGTCGATTGCGTTCGGCAGGAAGTAATGTGCCTATTTTGATGCTTACAGCAAAGGATGAAGTTGAGGACCGAGTCAAGGGACTAGATACAGGCGCAGATGACTATTTAGTAAAGCCGTTTGCGTTAGAGGAGTTAATGGCGAGAGTGCGTGCGCTACTGCGGCGCAAGGAAACAGTGTCCGAAAATGAAGGACAAGGCGGACGACTTGTGTTTGAAGATATTATAATGGATATGGATTCTCGTGAAGTGCTGCGTGCAGGGCAACGATTAGAGCTAACTGCTAAAGAATTTGAGCTATTATATTTGTTTATGCAAAACCCAAAGCGTTTACTTACTCGTGACTTGATTATGGATAAAATTTGGGGTTATGACTACAGTGGTGAATCCAACGTATTAGAAGTATATATTGCAATGTTGCGGCAAAAAACAGAAGAATATGGCGGGAAGCGAATTATTCAAACGATTCGGGGAGCAGGCTATATTTTAAGGGGAGATTCTTAATGTCAGTTAGACTTCGGATGACGGCTTGGTATACCAGTATTCTTGCTGTAACGTTAATTTTATTTTCCGGGTCTATCTATGCCATTGTTAGATATAATACATTCCAAGAGGTTAAAAATCGTATCATTGAGCAAGCAAAGGCAATCGATCAATCTAAAAATGTGACTATGCTTCAGGGATGGGATTTAGTTATAGAGGATGAACAAAAAATCAGGCTTGAGGACGCCAGAATATTATGGCAGCTTAATAACTATGTGACAGATCACTCTAGTCGGTCCGCTGGCATGCGGAATCGAGGAATGGAATTTAAGGTTCCGAGTGTGCAAGAATTAGGAACAAACGGGATATTCCAAAGCATGATAGATAATGGTAACTATTATTTGCTGTATGAAGGTCCCATTGCATTTCAGGGGCAAATTGTTGGTGTGCTTCAGCTTGCAGCGGATACGAATGCTGAAAATCGGTTAATGCAGCAAATGAAGAACATATTGATTTTTGGTTCTTTTGTTACGCTCGCTGTGGCAAGTACCTTTGGTTTATTTCTTGCTCATAAATCTATGGCCCCGATTGGCAAGGTGATTAAAGCTGCCAACGGGATTCAAACAGGAAACGACCTTAGCGTTCGGATTGATTACGATGGACCAAATGATGAAATTGGTCGCTTAATTGGCACATTAAATCAAATGCTTGAGCGAACGGAAGGCTTCTACCGAGAAATTGAGGAGGCATATGCCGCTCAACGACGTTTTGTATCGGATGCCTCTCATGAGCTTCGTACGCCATTAACTACAATTCGTGGGAATGTTGATTTGCTTAAAAAGATGTGGGATCAAAATAAGGATGGCAATAGTCATATCGATTCTCAAAAAATGATTGAAATATCGTATGAAGCTATTAATGATATTGTAGGTGAATCCCAACGCATGAGTAGATTGGTCAATGATATGTTATCTTTGGCTCGTGCGGATGCGGGGAAAATGATGGTAAAGGAAAAGTTACCACTGATGCCATTACTAGATGAGGTTGTGAGGCGTGCTCAGTTTCTTCCTCGTCAAGCAAAATGGCTCCAAGGTGATTTGAGTGCACTAGAAAATGCCTATGTTATTGGAAGTAAAGATTATTTACAGCAAATGCTATTCATTTTTATTGAAAATGCTTTTAAGTATACACCGGAAGGTGAAGTTGTTATAGATGCGATAGAAAGCCAGGGATACGTAGGGATTAGGATTAAGGATACGGGCATTGGTATGGATCGCAGTGAAATTCCGCACATATTTGAGCGGTTTTATCGTGCTGATCCGTCCCGCGGAATGACACCAGGAACAGGGTTAGGACTAGCGATTGCAAAATGGATTATTGATGAGCATCAAGGCTCAGTTGAAGTTTTTACTCAACAAGGACAAGGGACCACCTTTGTGATCTGGCTCCCTGTTATTATTAATGATTGACCTGCTTCATACGATGAATTATACTTATCTGCGAGTTCTTCAACACATTTAAACGACCTACCGTTCAGTCACCCGAGGAGAAGTCGCTATGCAAAAATATATTACACTTTTATATAATAACATCCATGAGCAAATGGATAGCTGGTTTGATTTAAACGACGTTATTTCTGTTACAGAAGTGCGTCGCTTTTTACATTCTGTGAAAGGCACTGCGGGCACTTTGAGGATGTTTGGTCTATCAGTGACGGCGGCATCACTTCTTAATGAACTGAATAGCATAGACATAGAAGAGTGGGAACCTCAGAATCTACAAAATTTTTTGATTCCGCTCATGAAGGCTACTTATGAATTAGAGCATCAAGGAAAACCAACCCAAAAATCATTAATGACATTAAAGCGTATTCCCCATGTGGAGCAACAACCGCTTGTGCTTATTTTAGACGATGATGCAGTTTTGCTGCAGTTTTTGAAGGATAAGCTAGAGCTTGAGGGTTTTTTTGTCGTAGCTACTGTGAATCCGAATCAAGCCATTCGCTACTTTTATGACCTCTCCCCTGACAGTTTAATCATTGACCTTATCATTCCCGAAAAAGATGGTTTTCAAGTTATTGATGCGCTTAAGGAGCGTATTAGTAAAGGATTAATTCCAACGACTATTATTAGTACAGACACTCGCAAGAGCAGTCGTATTAAAGCGTTTGATATGGGTGCAGATGATTTCCTTAACAAGCCCTTAGATATGGATGATTTATTGGCACGCCTGAAAAGACAGATGAGAAAACGAAAGCAACTAGGCAACTTATTGTTTATGGATGAATTGACCGGTGCGATGAACCGTAAATACTTAGATGAAGCTTTTAGACAATTATGTCGTGATTATCAACGAGAAGCGAGTTGCTTCTCGTTATCTGTGATTGATCTGGACTTTTTTAAGCAAATTAATGATCGTTATGGACATCTCACTGGGGATGAAGTTTTGCAGCAGTTTGCAGCCTTTATGAAAGAAAATATACGTATTAAGGATATGCTTATTCGCCTTGGTGGGGAAGAATTTGTTTTAATTATGCCTAAGATGGATGAATTAAAGGCAAAAATGCGGATGGAAACGTTGCTCGAACAATTTTCTCAGCTAGATTTTAGCTATGCTAATACGACCTTTCATGTGACCTTTTCAGTAGGCATAACCCAAGGACGAGCGATAACGCAAGAGGAATGCAATAAAATACTTGAGATTGCTGATAATGCACTGTATTGTGCAAAAAAACGTGGGCGTCGTTGTGTGGAAATTGGTAGATCAGGAGCCCAGCAAAGTCGTAATTTACGCAAGCTAAACATTGCCATTATTGATGATGATTCCATTATAAGAACGATGCTTAAACAATATTTGACGGAAGATTTGTCGGCAATTATTACAGTAGACATCCGCTCCTTTCGGAGTGGAGAACATTTCTTCAGGGATCCATGGCATGCAGAGCGTGCACCGTTTTTAATTATTCTTGATGGCATTATGCCTGGAATGGATGGGCTAGAGGTGTTAGAAAAAATTCGTTCCATCCCACATACGGATTTGCATTCTGTTATTATGCTCACTGGACGGAAGGAAGAAAATGATATTGTACGTGCATTACAGCTAGGTGCGGATGATTATTTAACGAAGCCATTTAAAATTGGTGAGCTTGGTGCAAGAATTAGACGGTTACTGACAAGAATGAATTTTATTTAAGGCTTTAAATATAAATAAGGCGCCTTATTTAAAGATGCTTTATTTATATTGTGTGATGCTAGTTGTGTTATATCATTCAAATTTGAGTTATAATCAAGTAGTAGATTATGGAGGTGAAGTAAATGGAAGTCCTTAAAATATCGCCAAGAGGTTATTGTTATGGTGTGGTGGATGCAATGGTGCTGGCAAGGCAAGCAGCGAAAAATTTGGATTTACCCCGTCCAATTTATATATTAGGTATGATTGTGCATAACAGTCATGTTACAAACTCCTTTGAGGACGAAGGAATAATTACATTAGATGGCCCAAATCGACTTGAAATTCTAAGCCAGGTTGAGAGTGGTACTGTCATTTTTACAGCACATGGTGTATCGCCAGAGGTCCGTAAATTGGCCAGAGATAAAGGCTTAACTACAGTTGATGCAACCTGTCCTGATGTAACAAAAACCCACGTACTCATTAAAGAGAAGGCAGAAGAGGGTTATGAAATTATTTATATTGGTAAAAAGGGGCATCCTGAACCAGAAGGTGCGGTGGGTATTGCACCAGAACATGTGTATTTGATAGAAAAGGAAGAAGAAATCGACAGTTTAAACATAAAAGGAAATAAGATCATAATTACGAACCAGACCACGATGAGCCAATGGGATATAAGACACATTATGAATCGATTGATCGCTAAATATCCCGGTGCTGAGGTACACAATGAAATTTGCTTAGCGACCCAAGTAAGACAAGAAGCAGTAGCAGAGCAAGCAGGTCAAGCTGATCTTGTTATTGTTGTAGGCGATCCACGCAGTAATAACTCTAATCGGTTAGCACAGGTGTCGGAGGAAATCGCGGGCACAACGGCTTATCGAATTGCAGACGTAAGTGAGTTAAAGCTTGAATGGCTAAAAGGTATTGAGAAGGTAGCAGTGACCTCGGGAGCATCCACACCGACCCCAATCACGAGAGAGGTTATCGCTTATTTAGAGCAATATGACCCTGCTAATCCTGATACATGGGAAATTGTAAGAACCGTAAATATGAGCAAACTGCTTCCTCCTGTAAAGAAAGAAAGTAAAAAGTCATAATTTATATAACTTTAAGTAAAAGGTAGGACTGACCTGGATTGGGGTTAGTCCTTTTTTATGTGAGATGTTATTCCAACATAGTTAATTAAGTTTATATTTATTACATAATGATGTTGTTGACGAATATCGGTTAATCATGTAAAATTACTTTAACGATTAAAAGCTTAAAAGCAAACAAGCATAAAAGCGTCTAAGCGCGAAAATGTGATATAATATAAAAATTGTATTTCAGTGATGCTTTAAATATGAGAGGATGATTGATTATGATCGTTATTACTTCCAATCAAACGCCACAAGAGCGTGTACAGGAAATTATTGCTTTGATTGAAAAAGAAGGACTTCAAGTTCATGTTTCTCGTGGCAGTGATCGGACTGTAATTGGCTTGATTGGTAGCATCGAGCCAAAGTTAGCGGAGCATTTACGTCAATTAAAAGATGTTGAAAGTGTAATTAAAATTTCAAAATCATATAAACTAGCAAGTCGTGAATTCCATCCAGAAAACACTGTAATTGAAATTGGCGATGTAAAAATTGGTGGTGGCGAGCTTGTAGTTATGGGTGGTCCTTGTGCAGTAGAATCACCAGAGCAAATTGATGAAATTGCTAGACTTGTGAAGGCAGCAGGCGGGCAGGTATTGCGTGGGGGTGCATTTAAACCTCGTACAGGCCCTTATAGCTTCCAAGGGGTAGGCGTTGAAGGTTTAGAAATGATGGCTAACGCAGGCAAAAAACATGGATTACTTACAATTACTGAGGTCATGACCCCTGAATATGTTGATGTATGTGCGGAATACGCAGATATTTTGCAGGTAGGTACACGTAACATGCAGAACTTTGACCTTCTACGTAAATTAGGTACGTGCAACAAAGCGGTTTTATTGAAACGTGGATTTAGTGCGACATATGATGAGTTTTTGAATGCAGCAGAATATATTCTTGCGGGTGGCAATCCAAATGTCATGTTATGTGAGCGTGGTATTCGTACGTTTGAGCAATACACTCGTAATACACTTGATTTAGCGGCAATTCCTGTGTTACAAGGCTTAAGTCACTTGCCTGTTATCTCTGACCCAAGCCATGGTACGGGGCGTCGTGAGCTTGTAGAGCCAATGACCAAGGCTTCCGTAGCAGCTGGAGCAGATGGCTTAATTATTGAGATGCATACGGATCCAGATAACTCAATGACAGGAGATGGCGTACAATCTTTATTCCCAGATCAATTTGCTGCTTTGTTGCGTGATTTAGAACAATTAGCGCCATTACTTGGTAAAACCTTTGCAACACCAAAAAGTGCTGTGCTCTAATTTGGTTTAAATTAAAAATGTCCTTTGTAAGGGAGTGTCCCTCTACAAAGGACATTTTTTTATTAGTTATAGATAGATCATTTTTAAAATTTAATCATGAAATGTTAAACTGAAGATCGTGTTTTACTGGGGTCTTAAAATAAGGCTGGGAACTGCTGGAACTGTACTTTTATACTATTTGTCGAGAAATTTGTACTGAATGTAATAAAAGCTAACATGAGGCATAAAAATACCTAACATGGGTATTGACGATGACTTTTTACGGTTTTATAATGACGACAGAATACGTAAAAAGGATGAACGTTAGGGGGTAAACTATAGCCTAATGTTCGTGATTGGGGGAAATCAAATGTCAGCAGAGCAAGTTCTTAAAGCAATTAAAGAGAAACAAATTGAGTGGGTCGATTTCCGTTTTACTGATTTGTCTGGACGCACACACCACATTACTTTACCGGCTAAAGAAGTCGATGAAGATACATTTGTGAATGGAGTTGCTTTTGACGGTTCATCTATCCCAGGGTTTCGTGGCATTGAAGAATCGGATATGGTGATGATGCCAGACCCGACATCTACTTATGTGGATCCCTTTACTGCACACCCAACGTTAAATGTATTGTGCGATATTTATACACCTGATGGAGACCGTTATGAGCGTGACCCACGTAGTATTGCTACTCGCGCTGAAGATTATCTAAAAACAAGTGGTGTAGGAACTGCAGCATTTTTTGCACCTGAATCTGAATTTTTCATTTTTGATGATGTGCGTTATGAAAGTGGGATGAACAAATCGTTTTATGCTGTAGATTCTGAGGAAGCGGTTTGGAACTCTGGACGTGCAGAGGAAGGCGGAAATACAGGCTTTAAAATCCCTGTCAAGGGAGGATACGTTCCAGTTGCTCCAATGGATCAACAACAGGATATACGCAGTGAAATGTGCCGCTTGTTAGAGGATGCTGGACTTCGCATCGAACGTCATCACCATGAAGTAGCGACAGCAGGTCAAGCTGAAATTAACTTTAGATTTGATACACTACTCAAAACCGCTGATAACCTAACAAAATATAAATATATTGTTCACAATACAGCAGTTCAATTTGGTAAAACGGCAACGTTTATGCCTAAGCCATTGTTTGGAGATAACGGAAGTGGGATGCACGTTCACCAATCTATCTTTGATGGCGACACCCCTTTGTTTTATGAAAAAGGTGCTTATGCTAACTTGAGTGAGATGGCACTTCATTATATCGGTGGTATTTTGTATCATGCCCCTGCATTGATTGCATTTACGAACCCAAGTACCAACTCCTTCAAACGTCTTGTTCCGGGCTATGAAGCACCAGTAAACTTAGTTTATTCTAAAGGTAATCGCTCTGCGGCTGTGCGTATCCCAGTTGCTGCGGTAACACCAAAGGGCTGTCGGATTGAGTTCCGTACCCCAGACTCTACAGCTAATCCTTACCTAGCATTTTCCGCCATGCTTATGGCTGGACTTGATGGTATCAAACGTAAAATTGATCCACAGGCTGCTGGATATGGACCTTTTGATAAAAATATTTATGAGTTACCTGAGGAAGAAAAAGCAGGGATTCGTAGTGTTCCGGGTTCTTTAGAGGAAGCACTTCATGCACTTGAAGCAGATTCTGAATTTTTAACTGAAGGTGGCGTATTTACAAAGGAATTCATTGCTAATTATATTGACTTCAAACGTGCTGAGGCAAGAAGTGTAGCAATCCGTGTCCATCCTCATGAATTCAGCTTGTATTACGATATGTAATCGAGTGACTAATAAATCCAATAACTAATCAGTAATCTAAAAAAGCTGTTCTGATTACAGAACAAAACCCTAGCTATCCATGCGAACTCTTAGCAGAGTTTCGTAGATAGCTAGGGTTATTTTATTTTAATCCATATTTCCTCCGCCACAGGATGCTCGAATTATAAGCTCAGGCTCAACAACGATATTACTCGCTTCGGCTTGATTGTTAATAAGATCAAATAACATTAATGCAGCAAGCTTACCGATTTTTTCTTTGTTTTGCCGAATCGTTGTAATCGTAGGTGTAGTATATTGACACGCTTCAATATCATCACAGCCAATAATCGCGATATCCTTAGGTACCTCAAGCGAAGCTTCCTTTAATGCTCGCATGGCACCAATAGCAAGTAAATCTGAAGCAGCAAAGATCGCTCTAGGAATATGGCCACGCTTCATCATCGTTTTCATTGCTTCATATCCACTTGCCTCAAAAAACGTATCGCCATTCATAAACCACGTATCGTGAATCGTAAGGCCAAAGCTTTCAATTGCATTTTTATATCCCTTTTCTCTAATGTTGGAGATATGAGATTCCATGGTGCTCCCAATGTAGCCTAACTTACGATAGCCTTGTAAATAAAAATGCTCCACTACCTTGTAAGCCATGTTGAAATTGTCAGACATAATATAGCCTGATGTTTTCCCTGTTAGTTCGATGTCTACACCAATACAAGGAATTTCGCTCTGATCTAATTCATAGATTGAGGGCTCTAATTGCTGCCCTGTTACGATGATACAGCCATCCACTTGGAAATGTCGGCATCTAGCCAAATAATCACCGTCTACTGTATGAGACTTTTCATTTGAAAAAAATAATAAATCATATCCTAATACGCCCATCTGCTTCTTAAAAGAGTTAAGCACCTCGATAAAAAAGGGATGTGTGAAATCAATATTTAATTTTCCGGCAAAGATGACCCCAATAAGATTAGATCTTTTAGTTGCTAATGTTTTAGCTGAATTAGAAGGGACGTAACCAGTTTCCTTCATAATTTGGAGAACCCTCGTTTTTGTCTCCTCTGAAATATCACTATAGTTATTCATAATCTTTGAGACGGTAGAGACGGATACACCTGCCAGCTCAGCTATTTTTTTAATATTCATTTTCAATAGTACCCTCCTCCATCACAAGCAGTACACTCAATTAATACAAGTATAAGATAGCTATTTTAAGAAAGAAAATTTGTCTTTGCCTTATTTAAAGGAAAAACAAGAACTGAGCGAAAATTTTCGTAAATTAGTGTACCTTAATTAAACCACCACGTCAATGTATAGCGTATAACTAAAGACTAAAATGAACGGTTTATAAATCATTTAAAGAAATGAAAATTTATCAAATAAGCAGAAAATAAAGGGTTAATAAGAGGGCGGCAGCAGTGTGACAATTGTAGTAAATATAACTTTACAAAATAAAAAATCAGTGTAATAATTTCACTAACGAAACCGTTTTCGTAAAATATCAAATTTTAAACATAATATCCGAAAATTTTTTCGGAAAACTATATATATTTTAAAATGGAGGATTGGCAAATGACACAAGAAAGCTGGCGCTTTAAGGATCGCCATGGTGTTTTTCAATTAAAGCATGGGGACGAAAGTAATTATTTGTATTTTCCGCTTGTGAACGAAGCAGGGATGATGTCTGCGGTCACACCTACACTTCATGGTAGCATCACCTCAGGACATAACACATTTTTAATGGAGCCAATCTCTGTAGAATCCCTTCATAATTCCAACGCAGCGAGAAACTTTTGGCTGTTTGTTGAGGGTGAAGGGGCATGGTCTGTTAGTGGGAATTCTGCACAGCAGCAAGGATTAAAATTTAGTGGGCAAGAGGAGGAAAGTGAGATTGAGGCTGGATTTCTCTGGCATAAGCTTACGAGAAAACATAAAAAGCTTGGCTTAAAAGCTGAAACAACCAATATTGTTCCCCCAAGTGAGGATCAAGTTGAATTGATGAAGGTGAAAATTACAAATACATCTACGGAGGCAATTACGTTTACGCCAACCTCTGCCATCCCATTGTATGCTCGGTCTGCGGATGATTTACGTGATCATCGTCACGTCACCTCATTGCTTCATCGAATATATACCTTATCGTATGGCATCACTGTTAAACCAACGTTATCATTTGATGAGCGTGGGCATCGGGTGAATCATAAAACCTATACGGTACTTGGGGCAGAAGGTCAGGGGAAAAGTCCTATTGGCTTTTTTCCAATCGTGGATGATTTTATTGGTGAAGGTGGCTCATTTAGTTGGCCCAAAGCTGTTGTTGCTAATATGGAGCCAACGGCACATACAGGGGAAGTCATTGAGGGTTATGAGGCCGTAGGTGGCATACGTTTTGCTACTGTAGAGCTGGCTCCAGGACAGTCCATAAGCTATATTACAATGATGATGATTGCTGATGGTGATATTGAAGGTCATGAATTAAGAAATAAATATTTATCGGAACAGCAATTTGACACTTGGCTTACATTAACAGAGCAATATTGGAATGATAAGCTAGACGTATTGTCGTTCCAATCTGGTGATTCTGATTATAATTTATGGCTGAAATGGGTCACAATCCAGCCTATTTTGAGAAGATTATATGGTAATTCCTTTTTACCTTATCATGATTATGGACGTGGGGGACGTGGCTGGCGTGATTTGTGGCAGGATTGTCTAGCATTAATGGTCATGGAGCCTGCAGAGGTACGTAATTTACTAATTAATAATTTTGCTGGTGTTCGTATAGATGGTAGTAATGCAACCATTATTGGGAGCCAGCCAGGTCAATTTATTGCTGATCGCAACAACATTCCACGAGTGTGGATGGATCATGGCGCATGGCCGCTATTAACTACACTCCTGTATATTCATCAGTCTGGTGATGTAGATATATTGCTTCAGCCGCAAACGTATTTTAGTGATGCCTTTCATCGACGTTGTCAGGTGAAGGATAAAGAATGGAATGTAAATCAAGGTAATCATCTGGTAGATCAACATGGACATATATATAAGGGTACAATTATTGAACATATGATATTGCAAAATATAACTCCATTTTTTCATGTGGGTAAGCATGGAAATATCAAGCTGGAGGGCGCAGACTGGAATGATGGCCTGGATCTTGGTGCAGATCATGGAGAAAGTGTAGCATTTACAGCTTTTTACGCTAGTAATTTAAAAGAAATTGTCAAGCTATTACTAGACGTGCATGATCGCAGCAACATTCAAAAAATAGCATTAGCCGAGGAAATGACTATTTTACTAGACACGTTGTCTCACCCTATCGATTATAACAGTATTGA
The DNA here is from genome assembly GCF_017873435.1 of Paenibacillus turicensis. GTDB lineage: Bacteria > Bacillota > Bacilli > Paenibacillales > Paenibacillaceae > Fontibacillus > Fontibacillus turicensis. Next base: position 178,267 of record NZ_JAGGKG010000007.1, read on the forward strand.
TGCGAAGCAAGCGTTGCTTGAACGCTATTATGATAGCCTAATGCCTTCGATAAGTGGCAAACAGCTTGAATTGGATATTGTTCAGGTTGCTAATGACCTTCATCAGAAATCGATGTGGTTAACAGAGCATCTTCGTACAAATGAGTGGATTGGAAATCAAGAAGGATACAGCTGGTATAACGGTTATTACAATAATGATGCTAAACGAGTAGAGGGGGATCATCCTAACGGGGTTCGTATGACCTTAACAGGTCAGGTGTTCCCGATTATGGGCGGTGTAGCAACAGATGAGCAGGTTAAAGAAATAATTACTGCTGTGAATCGTTATTTAAAGGATGAAGAGATTGGATATCGGTTAAATTCTAATTTTGGAGAGATTCAACAAAATTTAGGTAGAGCGTTTGGTTTTGCTTTTGGGCATAAAGAAAATGGTGCGATGTTTAGTCACATGACTGTGATGTATGCTAATGCACTTTATAAACGAGGTTTTGTTCAAGAGGGGTATGATGTTCTTAACTCTATTTACAAGTTATCTGCTAATTTCCCTGTCAGTCGGATGTATCCTGGTGTTCCAGAATATATTAACGCCAAGGGACGTGGGATGTACACGTATTTGACGGGTTCTGCAAGCTGGTTATTGTTAACTGAACTAACAGAGGCGTATGGTGTGAAGGGGCTTTATGGCGATTTGCAGTTAGAGCCGAAGCTATTAGCACAGCAATTTGACCAAGAAGGACTAGCAGTGGTAGAAACGCTATTTGCAGATCGAAAACTACGAATTGAATACGAAAATGTGGATCGGCTTGATTATGGTAAATATCAAATTAATAAATACGAAATTATGCTGAATGGCAATAAAGTGAGCAGCCTGCCACAGGAGCAAGTAAATTCAGAATTCAAATGTGTTCTTCCACGTGCTTTATTTACTGAACTTGATACAGGTCAAAGCCATACGTTAAAAGTGAAGCTAGGGCGTGTCTGAAAACTCGCCAATAGTTAAATTTAATTGGATGATTCTAGTTAATTTAAATGAAAGGGTAGCGATGCTCATGTCCTACCAGCTTATGAATGATAAGCTAGCTGTACAAATTGCATTTCCCGGAAAATATCAAGGTGCCCGCTTTGATTGGACTGGTTTTATTACTGGAATTGAGTTATTGGACGGGAGTCATCAATATTGTGTCCCTGAAAGTCTAATAGAAGTTGAAGGAACAAACGGAATAGGTTTATGTAATGAGTTTGGGATGTCTCAGGGGATTGGTTATGATGAAATCTTACCCACCCAGCAATTTTCGAAAATAGGCGTTGGTTTACTAACTAAACCAGATAATCGACAATATCAATTTGATTTCCCTTACACTATTGAACCTTATGAGGTGATTGTGGAGCAGATTAATGCTGCAACAATTAAATTTATTAGCTTACCTAAACCTTGTCAGGGTTATGCCTTTCAGCTTGAAAAACAATTGACACTAATCGAAAATTCACTACACATTCACTATGAGCTGCATAATGTAGGTGACTTAAAGCTACACACAACTGAATATTGTCATAATTTTATTGGTATTGATAACCATGTTATTAGTGATGAGTACATGTTGAAATTTCCTTTTCAAATTAAACCTACTTATGATGATCCAAACACAATCCAAAATCTTATTTTTACTGAGCTGCAAACTAGCACTCTAATCTCGTGGAAACAGCCAGCAGTTTCTCCCTTTTATTTTCGTTCTAATACACCAACGAAGTTAAAATCTCCTTGGATATGGGAATTGATTCATCAGCCAAGTGGGGTCGGAATACGTGAAATAAGTCAATTTCCACTCAAAAATGTTGCGGTTTGGGGGAGCGGGCATGTCATTTCTCCAGAAACCTTTATTGAGATTGAGGTTGCGCCAGGAGATGTATTTAAATGGACACGAAGCTATGAATTTTTTCACTTCTCTGCCTTGATAAAGCGTTAATGTGTCAATTCTGCAAACAATTACTCTTTTAATGCAATATTTTCTTGATGAAGCCAGAAATAGTTGCTATCATTATGTTTATCCAAATGTGGACAAGAAGGATTAAACATGAACTGTTGAAACAAACAGATGAGAGGATGGGGGAAGCAGTGAGTAAGAGAGCTTATAATTTTAATGCTGGACCTGCGGCATTGCCGCTTGAAGTGTTGGAACGTGCACAAGCTGAATTTGTGGATTATCAGGGTACAGGAATGTCAATTATGGAGATGTCTCATCGTGGTGCAGTGTATGAGAAAGTTCATAATGAGGCGGCAAGCCGCTTGCTTAATTTGCTTGGTAACCCTGAAGGCTACAAGGTATTATTTCTACAAGGCGGGGCATCCACGCAATTTGCGATGGTTCCTATGAACTTATTGACAGCAGGTAAAAGTGCTGGTTATGTGAAATCTGGAAGCTGGGCAAATAAGGCGATTAAAGAAGCGAAGCTGATTGGGGATACTTTTGTCGCTGCTTCTTCTGAAGAGCAAAAATATTTAGCGATGCCTGATTTAAGTCAGCTTGACTTACCAGAAAATACCGCTTATCTCCATGTTACCTCCAATGAGACGATCGAAGGAACACAAATTCATAAGTTTCCAAGCACAGGTAATATCCCATTAGTAGCGGATATGTCTAGTGATATTTTTTGTAGACCATTTGATCTAAATCAGTTTGGGCTTGTGTATGCAGGTGCTCAGAAAAACCTAGGTCCTTCTGGTGTAACGGTTGTATTAGCACGCGAGGAATTGGTGCAAAATTCACCGTCCCATTTGTCCACTATGTTACGTTATGATACACATACTGATAACAATTCCTTGTACAATACACCACCATCTTTTGGGGTTTACATGATCAATGAGGTCCTTAAATGGATTGAGGAGCAAGGCTCCTTACAAGGGGTTGAACAAAAAAACAATGAAAAAGCAAGCTTGCTTTATAACACGATTGATCAAAGTGGTGGCTTCTATCGTGGTTGTGCAGATGTGAATAGCCGTTCTATTATGAACGTTACTTTCCGTCTAGGCTCTGAGGAGCTTGAAAAACAATTTGCGAAGGAATCAGAACAAGAAGGTTTTGTGGGCTTAAAGGGACACCGCAGTGTAGGGGGACTTCGTGCTTCCATTTATAATGCTGTACCATATAGCAGTATCAAAGCCTTAACTGACTTTATGAATCATTTCCAACAAAAAAATGGTTAAGCATACACATTAATATTAAAAAGAGTAAATTTAAAAGGCTCAACTTAGAAATTAGTGGTGGACAGGAAGCAAAAATAGCGAAGGGGTAGAGGGATGGTGGAGAAGTGAACACGTCCGCCTTTACAGCCTGTTTTTCAACCGATAAATATTTAATTCAAGAAAATCAGGCTGTAACAGGGGTCGAAGCCACCCTCTGCTACGTAGCCTCCCACCCCAAAGATTGTCAAGCACTGATTAATATGTTGAGCCTTAAAAATATACGAAAATTACTAAAAACCTTTTGCTGTTTGACGGCGAAAGGTTTTTGCATTAAAATGTAGTAATTTGCAACTAAAGGTTTGGGGTGAATAAGAAAATGGCTTTACATATTGTACTTGTTGAACCGGAAATTCCTGCAAATACAGGAAATATTGCAAGAACATGTGCGGCAACAGGCGTCCATCTTCACTTGGTACGGCCACTTGGCTTTCGTACAGATGATGCCACTTTAAAGCGGGCAGGTCTTGATTATTGGTATGCGGTGAATATTGAATATCACGATTCTTTTGCTGAAGTCGAAGAAAAGTATAAGGGAAGCAGATTCTTTTTCTCTACTACAAAAGCAACCAAAAGATATAGTGATTTTACGTTTCAGGATGGGGACTTTTTTGTATTTGGTAAAGAGACCAAAGGATTGTCACCCGAAATTTTACAAAACCATCCAGATACCCTGATGCGTTTGCCCATGACAGATAAAGTTCGATCGCTAAATTTGTCGAATTCTGCTGCAATTGTTGTATATGAGGCGCTAAGACAGTTAAATTTTGAAAATATGAATTAATTATTCACAATTTTTGTCGAAACGTAGCAGGAATTAAGAAATTAATGGCGAAATATAGGAAGATCGATTTACTAATTATTTTACATATTTGTGTATTATAACAGGAGAGGTGTGCAAAATTATGAAACCGGCTGGTGTGGTTCGTAAAGTAGATCAATTGGGGCGTATTGTGTTGCCTAAATCTTTACGTAAAAGATATCAAATGAATGAAGGAGATCCTGTAGAGATTTTAGTACAAGGAGATCATATTATTCTTGAAAGATATCGCCCTAAATGTGTATTTTGTGGTTCAATGGTAGAAGTTTCTGAATTTAAGGAACGTACAATTTGTTCTCAGTGTATGACTGAAATGAACCAATTTGCATAATTTTCACGTAAGTGAATTATGCTACACACATGACGCATCCAAGAAATTGGGTGCGTTTTTTGCTTTTTCAGCATTTGTTTAAAGCTAGCTCATTTGACAACAACTATGAATTCCTTTTAACTTAAATAGATAGCTTAAATAAAGCTAATGATTGCAATGAATGACTAGATATTATTAAATTTCTTACTAATGAAAATACAAGATAGATTGGAGCTTATGGCATGTACCGCAGTTTAGAGGATTGTGTAAATGATTTAGAAAGACATGGTCACTTAATCCGAGTTAAGGAGGAGGTAGATCCTTATCTTGAAATGGCTGCCATTCATATGAAGGTGTATGAGGCTGGGGGTCCTTCCCTTTTATTTGAAAATGTAAAGGGCACTAAATTTCGTGCCGTTTCTAATTTATTTGGGACTATGGAACGTAGTAAATTTATGTTTAGAGATACACTTGAGTCTGCGCAATCTGTCATTAATTTAAGAGGCAATCCGATGCAGGCTTTAAAAAATCCTTTTAAGCATGTAAAAACAGCATTTTCAGCTCTTCATGCCTTGCCTTGGAAAACGGAGGGGCAACGTCCCGTTATGGCACAGGAAATTAACATATCTGATTTACCTATGATCAAGCATTGGCCGATGGATGGGGGGGCTTTTATTACGTTACCTCAGGTCTACTCTGAAGATCCAGAGCATCCTGGTATTATGAATTCTAATCTAGGAATGTATCGGATTCAGTTAGACGGAAATGATTATGAGCTAGATCATGAGGTTGGCTTGCATTATCAGATTCATCGTGGGATTGGTGTGCATCAGCATAAAGCAACATTGCAAGGAAAACCACTGAAGGTGAGTATTTTTGTAGGAGGCCCACCAGCACATACGATAGCTGCAATTATGCCACTTCCTGAAGGATTAAGCGAAATGACCTTTAATGGTTTGCTCTCAGGACGTCGTTTTCGGTATAGCTATGTGGACGGCTATTGTATTAGTAATGATGCGGATTTCGTAATTACAGGCGAAATATATCCTGAAGGTACGAAGCCTGAAGGCCCTTTTGGTGATCATTTAGGTTACTATAGTCTTGTTCATCCCTTTCCTGTTATGAAGGTGCATAAAGTATATGCAAGACAAAATGCGATTTGGCCATTTACGGTAGTAGGAAGACCACCACAGGAGGATACGTCATTTGGTGAATTAATTCATGAAATTACAGGTGATGCGATTGGTCAAGAAATCCCTGGGCTAAAAGAAGTACATGCAGTGGATGCAGCAGGAGTTCATCCGTTGTTATTTGCAATTGGGAGTGAGCGGTATACCCCTTATCAACAAACAAAGCAACCCGCAGAGCTGTTAACATTAGCTAATCGAGTTTTGGGAACGGGTCAGCTTAGTTTAGCAAAATACTTATTTATCACTGCAGAAGAGGATCAAAAACTAAGCACACACAATATTGAGCATTTTGTAACCTATATCCTTGAGCGCATGGATTTGCATCGTGATATTCATTTTCATACTAATACAACGATCGATACGCTTGATTATTCTGGCTCTGGATTAAACCAAGGAAGTAAAGTCGTATTTGCAGCTTATGGCGATCAAAAAAGAACGTTGTGCACAGAGGTGCCAAGTACATTACGACAGCTTCGTGGCTATGACTCTGCTAAGCTAGTAATGCCAGGTATTGTGGCATTGCAAGGGCCTACCTTTACAGACTATGAAAATGAGCAAAATGAGATGAATACATTAGGACAAGAATTGGCAAACAGAGGTGGACTTGAGGGTTGCCCAATGATCATTTTATGTGATGATGCTTCTTTCCTTAGTGAGGATATAAAAAACTTCCTATGGGTCACTTTTACGAGAAGCAATCCATCCCATGATATATATGGTGTAAATAGCGGGTATCGGTTCAAGCATTGGGGATGTGACCAAATGATTATAGACGCTCGTACTAAGCCACACCAGGCTCCACCATTGGTTGCTGATCCTGCGGTAGAGAAATCAATTGAGCGATTATTTGTTAAAGGTGGTAGCTTAGCGCAAGTAAAAATTTAAGATACCTATTAGTTATCTAAAGCTGCGTAAAAATAACTATAAAATGTAAAAAAGATATCTCATAAACCTGAAAAGGCGCTGGAGATATCTTTTTTATTTTGTCAAAAAATCATGAGAAATTCAAATTATGGATTGTAATTTTAACTAATTCATCGTATATTATGATAATGATTATCAATATCAAGATGATTATCATTTGTGAGCTTTTACATAAGGAGGTGAATTCGTGAGTAATCCACGCGTGGATCAAAGGCTTGGTAACTGGTATTACGTTTTTATTTTTGTTTTGTTAGGTTTGATTGCCGTTTCAGCAGTATTCTCTGTCTCCATCGGACAAGTTCATATTCCCTTTGATCAAGCGATGAATATTATGCTTCATTCCGTTACAAATGGACATTTTGGGTCAATCGAGCATATTGACAACCCATCATTTTTAAATATTATTTTGCAGGTTCGGATGCCTAGAGTTATCTTCGCTTTGCTGATTGGAGTAGGCTTATCTCTATGTGGTGTCGTTATGCAGGCGGTAGTTCAAAACCCACTTGCTGATCCTTACATACTTGGCATTTCCTCAGGGGCATCACTTGGGGCAACCTTTGCAATTTTAGTTGGATTTGGAAGTAGTGCAATACTATCGCAATTCGGGATCGCCTTTGGTGCGTTTACAGGTGCGTTAATTACAGCGTTTGGGGTGCTGGTCTTGTCTAGCATCGGTGGCAGAGCAACCTCTGTCAAGCTAGTTTTGTCAGGTGTGGTGATTGGGGCTTTATGTAGTGCATTTTCAAGTCTCATCGTTTATTTTGCTAACAATGCGGAAGGGATTAAATCAGTTACCTTTTGGTCAATGGGAAGCTTGGCATCTGCAAGCTGGGACAAAACTCCGATTCTAGCGGTTGTTATTGTTGTGGGTGTGGCTTTATTTCTTTCACAATACCGCGTATTAAATACAATGCTGTTAGGAGACGAATCGGCTGTTACATTAGGCATTAATTTAAGTGTTTACCGCAAATTATATATGATTGCTACGGCATTAATTACGGGCACGATGGTTGCGTATTCGGGCATGATCGGCTTTGTTGGCTTAATTATTCCGCATATTGCTAGAGGTGTATTTGGTGCGGACCATCGTAAATTGACGTTAGCTACGTTGCTATTAGGCGGATTGTTTTTAATCTGGTCAGACATTTTATCCAGAACGCTAATCCAAAATGTGGAGTTACCCATTGGCATTATTACTTCTGTCATTGGCTCGCCATTATTTATTTATATGATTGTTAAAAAAGGCTACAATTTCGGAGGGTAATGCAATGGAATTAACTGCAAACGAAATCGGAATTACGCTTGGCAAAAAGGATATTGTTAAAAACGTTTCAGTATGGGTCAAAGCAAAGCAATTTGTAGGGCTAATTGGACCCAATGGCTGTGGCAAATCTACTTTATTAAAAAGTATTTATAAAAGCTTAGTACCCCAAAATGGAACTGTTTTTTTAGGTGATCTTGATCTACTGAAAACCTCTGAGAAAAAGGTATCTCAACAGTTAGGGGTAGTGAGCCAATTTAATGAAATGCATTTTGATTTAACGGTGCTTCAGATGGTCATGTTAGGACGTACACCACATAAAAAGATGCTTGAAAGCGATAAGAGAGAAGATTATGACATTGTAGAGGATGCATTACAAAGGACTAATTTAATAACGTACAAGGATCGCAGCTTTTTGTCCCTATCTGGTGGTGAAAAGCAACGGGTGATTTTAGCTCGTACAATTGCACAGCAGCCACAATTTATGATTTTGGACGAGCCAACAAATCACTTGGATATTCGGTATCAGCTTGAAATTTTATCCTGTGTAAAAGGCTTAAACATTGGTGTGCTAGCCGCACTCCATGATTTAGAAACTGCTGCTTATTATTGTGATTATTTATATGCGATTAAAGACGGTGAAGTATATACGCATGGAACACCACAAGAGGTGTTAACGCCGGAAACGATCGAATCGCTTTATCAAGTAAAATGCCAAACATACATTAATCCAGTTACAAAAGGATTGAGCTTTGCATACGGAATTTAATTTAGGGGGAACATTTTCATGAAAAGAAATCTAGTAATGGTAACGGCAACTTTATTAGCTATAGTATTGGTGTTAAGTGCTTGTGGGAGTAAAAATGATGCCAAAACAACGGATACCACAAAAGTGAATAGTAATGTAGCTAGCAATACTCAACAGGAATCTACTCAAACGAGTTATCCGCTCACCATCCAAAACTATAAAAAAGTCGAAGGTGGAACGACATGGGAAAAGAAAGATCAGGTGTTTGATAAGACGCCCGAAAGAGTGTTGACAACGACCAAGCCTGCCGCAGAATTACTATTACATTTAGGCTTAGCTGATAAAATTGCTGCTGTTGGTGCTGATTTTGGAGAAGCGGATCAAACAGTGTCAGCGGAGTATGAAAAATTAAAAAAATTAAGTACTGGCTATATTAACAAAGAGGTTGCGCTTGGTGTTAATCCTGATCTGATTTTTGGCCGTGGCGGCTTGTTTGATAATGCTGATTGGGGTGTAGGTACCGTTGATAGCATAAATGATATGGGTGTAAAAACGTATGTACTAGAGTCCTCTGTGACAGGGAGCACTTATGAATCTGTCTATAAGGATATTGAAAATGTAGGGAAAATCTTTAATGTACAGGAAAAGGCTGCGAGCTACATTAAGGAATTACAGGCAAGACAACAAGGAATTGAAAGCAAATTGGCGACGATTACTGATTCTAAAACGTTTGTCTACTTACACATGTCTGATGACAAAGAAGTTGTTGTTTATCCAGCAGGGAATGAATCCTTTTTAAATGATTCGATGAAAATGGTGAAGCTGACTAATGCTTTTGATGGGCAAACTGCGGACGTGGGCATAGAGACCTTAATTGCTACTGACCCAGATGTGTTAATTATTCCAAATTGGACAGCAACAGGGGGAGCAACGCCTGATAAAATTAAAGAAGGCTTATATAATAACCCTAAGTTATCCAGTATGAAGGCGATTAAAAATAAACAAATTTACGCTGTAGAATACAACTATTTATTTGGATATGGGTACAATACGATTGATGGTATGGAGATTTTAGCGAAGGAAATGTACCCGGATTTGTTTAAATAATATAAATTAAATGTGAAACAAACTAAAAAGAGATATATCTTAAAGAGAAAAAATCCTCTAAAGATATATCTCCATTTGTGTACTCATTTGAACTAGTTGTTGACCATCACCCTCAACTAGCGAAAAGAGACTTCCATCTCCATAGGGTCATCCATTAATTCGTATATAGTTCCTCTATTTAAAAAATAGAAAATGAGTAGGTACAGCTCTTAGACTGCCATCAGAAGGACGATTCACAACTCGACTGTTAACAACAAGGGAGGAGGAGCCACCGCCATCTAAATTGTAGGCATTTTGTACGCCCCATTTGACCATTCTGCCTTGTAATTCCTCTAGCGTCGCTCCTGAGCCACCTCTTTCATCATAACCATCCACGACAAAAACAATGAGTTGGTCATCCTTATAGTTGCCAATGACTGTACGTGGTGCGCGTAATGGTGAGGTTTTCCACTTATCCGGGATGGTCGTTTTATTTCCATTTTGCATAAGCACGGGGACAAAAGAAGCTCCAAATACAGGTCCAAGTGAATCAAGCTGAGCTTGTTGACTAAATTTGCCGCCAATAAGCTTACCTTGTTCATTTAAGCCTACAAAAAATAAATCCTTGTATGTAGGTTCGAAGCCTCCAACATATTTTTTATCCAAAACGGTAGTGCTTAATGGATAACGTTGCCCTTTGCTATCTGCAAACCCACCCGCATTAATTCCTGCAACTGCGCCAGATCGCTGAACCGCCTGTAGTGTCGTTTCGGCAGCACCAAGCTTGTCCTTGGCTAACACCATTTTCATGGCATCCGCCGATTTGAGCTTGATTTTCATCGCATAACCTTCATAGGTACCTGGCTTAACCTTGTACATCTCAATTCGAATTTTATCACTTTGGATGTTGGCATACGGCGTTCCCAGCTTTGTTGTAATCCGATTATTATAGATGTTCTCTGGCTGCTCCGCTGTTTTTTTCGATAACTGGTTAATTGATTTCATCGTAGACGTCGTTTTGTTATACAAATCGACAGTTTTTTTCATCGAAGCGCTTATACTGCGTGCTAAGTTTTCGGAATGCTGTAACTCCTCGTTAATACTGACTAACTGGTTGGATAACGTCTCAGGCTCAGACAAACTTTCATTCACAGCTAATAATTGAATCGTTACTCCACTAATTACAAGTCCAATGAATAGTCCAAGCAAGGGACCTGCTAATAATAAGAAGAAACGATTTATTTGTTTATGTGGTGCAATCATTTTAATAAGTCCATTTGTGCTTGAAGCTTAGAAAGCTGCTTCTTTACATCATTTAATTGAGAATAGAGCTTGTTACTGTTATCCGTTTTGTCATTGCTATTATCTTTAGTGAAGGTGAGCAACTCGTTAAATGTCTGGACTTTGCCCTCTAGCTCCGTTACCTGAGCAGTGAGAAGTTCTATTTTTGCCGCGTTGTCCTTTTTCATGGTGTTAATTTCCTGAGTCATTTGTAAATTGAGTTGTTCCAGCATCGATTTCTTCATATAGTTACTATATAGCACTGTTGCTGTAGCACCTAAAATAATTAAAACGATCCAAGTTATTAAAACATTTTTTACGGAAGGCCTCCGATTTCGCCTGTTGTTTGGTGAAGCCAGAGTTGTTGGTGTAGGCTCCGTAGGGTAAGACATTACAATCACCTCTCTATGATTTCCAGCTATTATTTTAACATGACCCTATTCTATTATCAAAAAGCTAACCTAGTTTTCCTATTTTATGGGAGAGGGGAAAGAGGAATGGAAGTGTGGCTCGACGAGTTAGTACAACAGCTGCCTGCTCATGTTTTGCAAACGGTAAAGAGACATAAAAAACGAGGGACAATGATCTCATTTGCTCAAAATTGTGGGGATGGAGGTGTGGTGCTACCACGAGATTGGGGCGCAAATAGACTGAATGGAGATGAACTACAAAGCTGGTTGTTATCGTGGATTAAGACACATTTTATGGGTAACAGCACTGTGGATAAATTATGGATTGCAACAAGTATTGAAAAGTTGTGGAGTCAATTACTAGCGCAGCTTATAGAACGTGCTGAACAAATCTGGATCGTGCCTCCCTTGGCCCCGGAAGTTACTAGATTACTGAAAGATAAAAAAGCAAACATTAAAATAATAAAACCGCCTGCTCAGCTAGACTGGCTTCAGCGGCAATTTAATCTCCAAGCTCCTGCTTGTATCATTGCAGGGTCAGGTTCACAGCAAGTTATTAACTGGCTAAATGATAGTGAAGTAACTAAATTCATCAATTGTAACAAACTCCCTATTATCATTGATCAAACCACTACTCTACATCCCATCATACTCCCACAATCGCCATTTACGTATAACATTTATTCTTTGCAAAAATTATGGTTCCCTGATATTTCGTTAGCTTGGATAGTAGGAACGGAAGAAGTGAAGTCACTTGCAGAACATAATGATGATTTTATGAATGACAAGCAAGGGGTTGTGTCCGCACAACGGTTACATTACAAGCTCACTGATCCGTTATTTTCATGGGAAACTCATCTTTTACAGTTGGAGGAGATATATGAAGCAAGAGCCAAACTGATGCTACAGCTGATGGAAAGTGAGGAATGGCACCGATGTAAGGCTGACCAAGGGCACATTGTAAAGGAGGGGATATACATTTGGTTCCCTCTACGATCAGACTTACAAGCGCGTCATTTGCTTCAGGCAGCGATGCTACAAGGTGTTGACTTTTGGTACATTGCAAAAACATACAAAGAGGGTGATGGTGTTACTTGTCAGGAAGAGCAATGGTTACGTTTTAATTATGCGGCATACCCAGAGGCAATAATAAAAAAAGGAATAAGTATTTTGCAAGAGATTTTAGAAGATTTTACAGCTCGCTCTTGCTAACGTTGCTATCGTTACTATCACTGTCTTTGGTCGCCGCGGTGAGATCCCAGCCGGAAATGACGGATGCATATTGGGTTAAGCTTTCCAGCCCTAATGCACTAAGCTTATATTTTCCTTTAGCTATTCGCTCAAACCATCCATAATAGTTATCACGTAAAATGGCCCCTGTTGTTCCGATTCCGCTCTGTTCCTTCACTTGTCTTGGTGCCATAATTGCCCCATCTGCCATCACGAGTGCTATACGAAGTGCCTTTTCCCGATAAGCGGTCATTAGCTTAGTGCCGTAGCTTCCACCTACATTATAATCGCCTGAACGTTCTTTAAATTCGTGGACTAAACGGGCAGCACCCTTGGGGCTTTTACGAGGAGGGTTTCCAAGCACGCCCACAGCAAGGTTTTGTTGTGGTGTACACATGATCTCTACAAGAGGATTTTTTGTTTTATACAAGGTGACTGTAATAAAGCCAAGTCCTAACCTACGGCATAACGACGTAATATCAGACCAACGCTGATTGTGGGCTCCTTTTTTACTGCGGTTTTTTTCCACAGCCACGTAAACGTTGGAGGTTAATTTTTGTCTATCCAGTCCTTGCAGTAATAAAGCAAGCGTAAAGGTTTTTTTAATTTCTACAATTAAAGGCGTATCGCTTCCATCCTTCATTCCAACGAGATCACAATAACGCACCTCACCTTTGATTGTATAACCTCTTTGCTCAAAAAAATGTTTAAGTGGTGCATAGAGTTCACTTTCATTCATAACAGCCATAATTGAAATTGTCCTCTCCCTTGTCCATGCTTAGTTCACATTATAGTGTAGCATACAAATATGACATGTGGCTGAACATAAGAAGCTTTTAAAAAATGGTCAAGTATTGTTGTTTCCTTGCATAGGTATGTAATACACTTTTACAGATAATTTGCCCTTTACATATATCCGTAAAAGCTGTCCTGCAATCCACAAATGACAGGGGGTACTGGCATGGATATATTTGATCGCATTTCAGCCTATCGTGCGGAAAGTGATGCACTACAGTGGCGTGGAAATTTAAAAAGCTATCTAGAGTTGCTTGCAAAGGATCCTACACCTGCAATGACCGCTCATGCTAGAGTGTACGAAATGATCAAATCGTATGGGATCGAGGAAGTGGATGGTCGCAAACGATACGCCTTTTTTGAACAAGAAATATTTGGATTAGATCATGCGATTGAAAAGCTGGTGGAGGAATATTTTCATTCTGCAGCTCGAAGGTTAGATGTCCGGAAAAGAATATTGTTGCTAATGGGACCTGTTAGTGGTGGGAAATCAACAATCGTCACCTTGTTAAAGCGAGGGCTTGAGCAATACTCTCGAACGGAACAAGGTGCAGTGTATGCCATTGCAGGTTGTCCTATGCACGAAGACCCATTACATTTGATCCCACATGCTTTACGTCCGCATATTGAGCAGGAGTTAGGCATTAGAATTGAAGGGAACTTGTGTCCGATTTGTCAATTAAGATTAGAGCAGGAGTTCCAGGGGGATATTGAGCATGTTCCCGTTGAGCGTGTGCTTTTATCCGAGGATCGGAGAATTGGGATCGGTACGTTTAGTCCATCTGATCCTAAATCGCAGGATATTGCTGATTTAACTGGAAGTATTGATTTTTCAACCATTACGGAATTTGGGTCGGAATCTGATCCAAGAGCGTACCGGTTTGATGGGGAGCTAAATAAAGCGAATCGGGGTTTGATGGAGTTTCAGGAAATGTTAAAATGTGATGAAAAATTTCTATGGAATTTATTGTCCTTGACGCAGGAAGGGAACTTTAAAGCAGGACGATTTGCCTTAATAAGTGCTGATGAAATGATCGTTGCCCATACAAATGAAGCAGAATATAAAAGCTTTATTGCTAACAAAAAAAATGAAGCATTGCAATCGCGGATGATTGTGATGCCAATTCCTTATAATTTAAAGGTGTCTGAAGAAGAAAAAATTTATGCTAAGCTCATTAAGCAAAGTGATATGAACCATATTCACCTCGCCCCACACGCATTACGCTCTGCTGCCATTTTCTCTATTTTATCTAGGCTAAAGGAAAGCAAAAAACAGGGAGTAGACCTTGTTAAAAAAATGAGATTATATGATGGGGAAGAGGTAGAAGGCTTCAGGGACGCAGATTTAAAGGAATTGCAAACTGAATTTTTAGATGAAGGCATGTCGGGAATTGATCCGAGATATGTCATTAACCGCATTTCCAGCGCCCTAATTAAACAGGATGTCGCCTGCATGGGTGCACTTGATATTCTTCGTGCGATTAAAGATGGACTGGATCAACATGCTTCCATTGTGAAGGAGGATCGGGAACGTTATTTAAACTTTATTAATATTGCGCGTAGAGAATATGATGAGCTTGCCAAAAAAGAAGTGCAAAAAGCGTTTGTGTATTCGTATGAGGAGTCGGCTAAAACGTTATTTGATAACTATTTGGACAATATTGAAGCGTTTTGCAATTGGACTAAAATTCGAGATCCACTCACAGATGAGGAGCTTGATCCTGATGAACAATTAATGCGCTCTATCGAAGAACAGATTGGAATTTCTGAAAATGCGAAAAAGTCATTTCGTGAGGAAATTTTGATACGGATTTCAGCTTATTCTCGAAAAGGGCGTAAATTTCAATATCACCATCACGATCGCTTGCGCGAGGCGATTGAGAAAAAATTGTTTGCAGATTTAAAGGACATCGTTAAAATTACAACCTCAACCAAAACCCCAGACGAAAATCAATTAAAACGAATTAATGAAGTTAGTAAACGTCTGATTGATGAGCATGGGTATTGCCCTATTTGTGCCAATGAGCTGCTTCGCTATGTGGGAAGCTTGTTAAATCGTTAAATCTGGAGTGTTGAATTGAAGCGTTAGATCGATAATTGTAAAGTGTTAAAGTTATGATTGTGAATATTCAAATGACCCATGACATTCCTTAATAGGGGAGGTCATGGGTATTTTTTTAGCATAGAAATAAGGAAAATAGCAAACATTATTGGTAATTAAAAGTTACGAAATTAGCCTTTGCATATATATTCAAACTATATTATAATTAGTCAGGTTATCGATATTACAGTAGGGGGATCACAAAGAATGAAAAAATGGAGTCTTATTACATTAAGTTTAATTTTATCTGTTGTTATGTTAAGTGCATGTGGACAAAAAGCTGCTAAAAATACAGATTCAGATAAAGCAAACCAACCTAAAAATTCAACGACAAGTCAAGCAAGTGGTAGTGATCTTACGATTGAGTCTGGTAAATTAATTATTGGTCTTAGTGCAGATTTTCCACCTTATGAATTCCAAGTTAAATCATCTAATGGTACAAATGAAATTGTTGGTTTTGATGTAGAGATTGCAAAAGAAATTGCAAAAGACTTAGGTGTAGAGCTAGAAATTAAAGATATGCCTTTCTCTTCCGTATTAAATGAGCTTAAAGGCGAACGCATTGACTTGATCTTGTCTGGACTTAGCCCAACAAAAGAACGTAAAAAAGAAATTGATTTCTCTAACATTTATTACAAAGCAGAGCAAACAGTAGTGACTTTGGCTGAAAATAAAGATAACTTCAAAACGATGGATCAGCTTAAAGGTAAAAAAATTGGTGTGCAAATGGGCTCTATTCAAGAAGGAATTGCTAAAGAAATCGAAGGTGCAACATTAACTTCATTAGCTAAAAACTCTGACATCGTGATGCAATTGAAATCCGGCAGAGTAGATGTAGCAATTATGGAAGGTCCTGTTGCTAAATCCTTTGTGAATAATGTAGAAGGTTTAGTGATTACCGATGCAAAACCAGAGGCAGAAGAAGAAGGTTATGTGGTAGGCATTAAAAAAGGACACACCGAAATGGTGAATCAAGTAAATAAAACGTTAGACAGACTTAAAGCTGAAAATAAAATTGAGCAATTTGTGCTAGAAGCAACAGAGCTAGCTGAAAAAAAATAAAAAACGTAGTACAATAATGACCTAGACAGGAAAATGGCGGTTCAGGTCATTTTCTTTTTTAGTTTGTGGGGTTTTATTTTAGGTGTGAGTAAGAAATATGACAATTATAGTAGGAATTTAAATGAAGGCATGATTTATGCCTGGCGGTTTTAATGAAAGATCGTATTGTAAGTTTTGATGAGGAAGGAACATAGCTATGAAAATATTTGAGGTGTTTTGGGAGTACCGAGACTACTATTTATCTGGTCTACAATCTACTTTATTATTAGCCGCAATTGGGGTGTTGGGTGGCTTTATTGTAGGTATTATTGTGGCGTTAATGCGGATGTCTCGCTTAAAAGTATTAAGAGCAATCGGATCAATCTGGGTCGAAATTTTGCGTGGCACACCGATGCTTGTGCAATTATTTATTATTCATTATGGTTTGGTTGATGCATTAAATCTTAAATTTAGTCCACTGCAATCAGGGGCAATTACGCTAATTATTAATAGTTCTGCTTATTTGGCTGAAATTTTCCGCGCAGGGATTCAAGGTGTGGACCGTGGGCAAACGGAAGCTGCTCGTTCACTTGGGATGAGTCAAGGGATGACGATGCGTTTTATCGTGTTACCACAGGCGTTAAAAACGGTATTACCTGCAATCGGAAATGAATTTATTACGATTATTAAGGAATCTTCGATTGTATACTTAGTTGGCTTTGCAGAAATGATGTATCAAGCTAACAGTATCGTGACGATGACTTATGATGGCTTAACGCCTTATCTCGTAGTTGGTATTATGTACTTTATTCTAACCTTTACTTTATCTAAAATTTTGAGCTTGTTCGAAAGGAGGCTAATGAGTCGTGATCAACGTTAATGACTTGACCAAGAAGTTTGGTAAGCTTCAAATTTTGAATGGGATTAATCTGAATATTACAAAAGGTGAGGTTGTTGTTTTAATTGGACCGTCTGGATCAGGGAAAAGTACCTTTTTACGGTGTTTGAACCTGCTAGAAGTCCCTTCAGGTGGAACGATTACATTTGAAGGCCAAAATATTACAGATAAATCCTATAATATTAATTTGTCTAGACAAAAAATGGGCATGGTATTCCAGCATTTTAACCTATTCCCGCATAAAACCGTGCTTGAAAACATCACTATGGCACCAATTAAAGTGAAAAAATTAGACGTACAAAAGGCAAATGAAATTGCCATAAACCTACTGAAGACAGTTGGTTTAGAGGATAAAAAAGATGCCTATCCATCTCAGCTATCCGGTGGGCAAAAGCAACGGATTGCCATCGCGCGTGCGCTGGCGATGGAGCCACACGTTATGTTGTTTGATGAGCCTACCTCTGCACTTGACCCTGAAATGGTTGGAGAAGTACTAGACGTCATGAAAAAGCTTGCCGAAAACGGCATGACGATGGTGATCGTGACCCACGAAATGGGCTTTGCGCGTGAAGTTGGCGACCGCATCCTCTTCATGGATGGCGGAAAAATCGTAGAGCAAGGCACACCTGAAGAAGTGTTCGGCAATCCGAAGGAAACAAGAACACGTGACTTTCTTAGCAAGGTGTTATAATCGTAATAGTTTACGTATTAAATATTGCTATAGTTGAACTACCCTTAAACTAAAGCTCCTTCACTTGCTGGGAACATTCCCAGTAGGTGAAGGAGCTTTTTAATGTGTGACTTCAAACTGCTGATCAGTTCTAATAGCGCTCTGAGGAGCAGCTAGAGTTTTAGGAATGCCTGTAAGAAGTGAATGACATGGAAGGTGCAACGAAGTGAACACAGCTTTCATGAAGCTTAGAAGTAAAGATTTAGGACTGTTTGGAAGTAGAGAATAATATGGAAGGTGCAACGAAGTGAACACAGCTTCCATGAAGCTTTAGGGGTATAGTTTAGGTATGTTTAGAAGTAGAGAATAATATGGAAGGTGCAACGGAAGTGAACACAACTTCCATACTAACCAGTATTGTTGTGAGCTAAGCACAACCAGTCCAACCAAATAGGCGATTCCATATATGAAGAATCGCCCCTCAGTGATATGGAGTTGAGAAGAAGGAGGCTGACAAGCGGAGCGGGCGCATTTAAATCTGGATTCCTACTAATATAGTACAATGAAAGGAATCCAGATTTAAGAGCGCTGGCAGCATCCATGAAACGAAACAACCGATATTAATAAAAGCTCAAGTTTGAAGGCTTTTATTAACCTAATACTGCAATTCCGAAGGTGAGGAAGGAATTGCTCTATGATGTTCAAACTACAGTGGCGTTTTGGAGGATTGTGGAGAAGCGGAGCGGCGCATTTAAAATCTGGATTCCTTCCCTAACCCCTTCAAATAGAGGAATCCAGATTTAAAAGCGCTCGAAACAACCTTCAAAACGCCACGCTGCCCAAAACATCATAGAAATTTCTTACTCACCTTCACCCCATCATATGAATACAACAGCCCCTTATCCTCCACCATCGTTTCAAGGTGAACTGTTTTTCCCCACAACACATGCACATACGGTAGTGTTCTCTCTAGATACTTGAGGTCAAGCTCTGTCCCTTGGTATTGATGACGCAATAATAACTCGCCATTTCGCATATAATTCCCATCACTTACGACAATATAAGGAAAGCCACCATTAATTCGGCTATTTACTAATTCATCACGCACATGCTCCCAAGCTTTGTCTGTAATTTTCCACTCTGTGCCTTGCTTTTCAAATACATATAAATCTAAGTCCTCGACTAATTTTTTCGTCATATGATTACGTAAAAAGGAAGTGTCACTATCAAGCTCACGGACTTCAAATATTTTGTCTCTGCCGCGGTTTGGTTTTCGTCCCAGTCGCTCTTTTTCCTCTTGCGTTGGGTTGTTATAACGTTGTTCAATATCCTCAAAAATTTTCAGCCCCAAATAATAAGGATTTAACGTATGAGTAGAAGGCTGTACGACAGAGGAGTTAAGCTTAGCATATTCAATCGTTTCCTCGCTGGACAAAGGAAGCTCCCGTATAATGCGTTGATGCCAATAGGAAGCCCAACCCTCGTTCATAATTTTAGTTTCCATTTGCGGCCAAAAGTATAACATTTCATTGCGCAGCATACTCATTATATCTCTTTGCCATTCCTCTAGCGTTGAGGAATATTCTTGAATAAACCAAACGACATCCTTTTCAGGCTTAGGTGGAAATAGGGGGATTTCTCCTTGCTCTTGAGTATCTTTTTTTGCTAATTCAATTAATTTCTCCATTTGGCGGCGTTTGTTCATATGGTGTGGTTGGATAAGCTGCGGATCAATATGCTCCTGAATGGCGATTACGGCATCAATGAACTGTTCTACTTGGTTTCGACCATATCTTAATTCATAGTGTTTTATCCGTTCAGCGGTGGCTGACATCGTTTCAATCATGTCCCGATTCGTTGCGGCAAAGCGGCAGTTATTTTTGAAGAAGTCACAATGGGCAAGCACATGCGCCACAATCATTTTATTTTGAATTAACGAATTTCCCTCTAATAAGAAGGCATAACAAGGATTAGAGTTAATGACTAGCTCATAAATTTTACCTAAGCCTAAATCATATTGTAGCTTCATTTTATGAAACGCTTTGCCAAAGCTCCAATGTCCAAAACGGGTGGGCATACCATAAGCACCAAACGTATAAATCATATCAGAAGGGCAAATCTCATAACGCATCGGAAAATAGTCAAGACCAAAGCTGTCAGCAATTTCCATAATTTCCGCAATGGCATATTCTAGCTCAGCAAGCTCTGTTCTCACGTTCCAACCTCCTCATCCTGCTTCCCAAAAAAGTGGTTCAAGGCACGATAAACATCACTTTTTTCCTTAATAATATAGTGCATAAAGTGATCATGCTTAAGGTGTCGATAAGCGCTCATTAAGGTGCTTCCCCGATTGTATTGATTTACTTCACCATAACCAAACATATTACAACGCTTTAATAGCTCGTGAATCAGCTTGACGCAACGTTCATTATCTGAGGTTAAATTGTCTCCGTCGGAAAAATGAAAAGGATATATATTGTAGGAGGAAGGGGGGAAGCGCTCATCAATAATCTCCAGCGCCTTTTTATACACGGAGGAGCATATCGTTCCGCCACTTTCACCCCGATTAAAAAAGTCATCTTCATTAACTTCCTTCGCTTCGGTATGGTGGGCAAGGAAAACTATTTCAACATGCTGGTATTGCCGCCGTAAAAACCGAACCATCCAAAAAAAGAAGCTACGCGCACAATATTTTTCGTAATTACCCATCGAGCCAGAGGTATCCATCATTGCAATAATGACCGCATTGGATCTAGGCTCCACAACATCCTCCCACGTTTTAAAACGTAAATCCTCTGGGGAAATCCCATGTATGCCTGGTTTACCTTGACGTGCATTGCGGCGTAAATTGTGGAGGATCGTTCGTTTCTTATCGATGTTTGAAAAAATACCTGTTTTGCGTATATCATTAAACTGATAGGAGATCGTTTCAATTTCATCCTTTTGTTTTTCTTCAATAAAAGGTAACTGAAATTGATCAAAAATCATGTCTTCAATTTCTTCAACTTCGATTTCAGCTTCAACGACGTCATAGCCAGGTTGATTTCCAGCTTCCCCACCTTGGGTTTTATCAGGGCTAGGGGTATCCTTGCCTAAAATATCACCAACTTCACTCTGACCATCTCCCTGACCGACATGCTTATGCTTTTGGTAATTATGAATAAACCGATATTCCTCCAAATTTCGTAATGGAATTTTAATGACTTGCTTGCCATTTGACATAATAATATTTTCTTCAGTAACTAAGTCAGGTAAATTGTTTTTAATGACCTCTCTTACTTTTTCTTGATGCCTTTGTTGATCCTGATAACCTTTGCGATGCAAGGACCAGTCCTCTCTTGAGACGATAAAATTATAGGGGTTTCGAGAAGATGATGACATAACAAAAACACCTCCCTAGGTGACTACCGATGTACAATCACTGTACATCAGTATATTCGTCCCTGTGGGAGGATATGTAACAAAAGTGGATGATATTAATCCTTTTTAATATACATAAGTCCAAGTGTATGAGGTCCACAATGGCTAGAAATGACACAACCAGCTTCTGCAATTGCAATCTCCTTGACGTTGGTTTGTTCCTTTAAAATGGCTGCAACCTTTATTGCCTCTTCTTCTGCTAACGTATGAACGACAAAAATAAGATCACTGTCCATCAGATGACGATTTTCTAAGGCATTATTGAGCATTTGCTGTACTGCCTTTTCTTTTTTTCCTCTAACCTTATGGGCAGGAATAATATTTCCTTCAACAAGTCTTAATACAGGTCGAATCTGCAAAAGACTACCTATAAAGTGCTGCATCCCTGAGCAACGACCACCCTTGTATAAATACTCCAATGTGTCGATGACAAACTCTGTTTCTACTTGGTGGCGAAGCGACTCTAGCATTGTCACGATTTGGTTAGCACTTTTTCCTTCCTCTGCCGCCTTCACTGCCTTCATAACTAGCAGGGAGATTCCTGTACATAACGTTAGCGAATCTACAATCTGCACTTTGCCCTCTGGAAATTCACTTGCCGCAATTAACGCATTTTGATACGTGGATGAGATTTGTGAGGATAAGCTGATATACACGATATCATGGCCTTGCTCAATGACTGGTGCAAATGCATCCATAAAATCTTTAGGTGTTGGTGCAGATGTTTTTGGCAATTGATTAGTTTCGGCTACTCTTTTATAAATATCATTAGGTGAAATTTCGATTCCATCTTTATAGCTTTCTTGATTAAAAACAACGTAAAGCGGAACAATACCAATATCATATTGAGATGCCCAAGATGAAGGTAAATCTGAGGTGCTGTCTGTAAATATTTTAGTTTTAGACATAAGTATCTCCTTAGTAATTAGATGATTCATTTTTAGCTTAGCAAAAGCATATTTAAAACGGCTCAATCTTGAAATAAGTGCTTGACTGCTACCCCAAACTAGCGAAGAGACAAAGCGATTCTGAAGATTGTCTCTTAAAATCAAATTCCATCCATAAATATACTTCAATAATAGGAATATGATTTTAACAACAATCGCAAGAACACTCTGGATCGTAGCTAACAAGCTCCAGTTGATGTCAAGTACTAATTTCTGAATAGCGCCTTTAAAATATATCAAATTTTATTTTACCAAAAAAAGCGATTTGTAGCTATTTTCTATTATTATACTATTTTAATCCCCACTCCGTTGCATTTTTATGAAGGTTCTGGCAAAGTAATTCACTAGGGAGGCGATAAAAGCATGCAAAAGAAATATTTTGTCATGGGTGCTATTCTAATGGCACTTGCAGTTGGATTAGGTGCTTTTGGGGCTCATATACTTAGTTCCTTGCTGAGTGCAAAAGCGTTAGAAACTTTTAAAACAGGGGTTCACTATCATATGATACATGCCATTGGAATACTGGTGACTACTCTAGTTGCAGCACAGTGGGGGACAGATAACAAAAAATTGTTATGGGCAAACCGCTTATTTTTAAGTGGTATAATTTTATTTTCTGGTAGTCTGTATGGCTTGTCATTAACTGGTGCTAGATGGTTTGGACCCATTACACCATTAGGTGGAGTTAGTTTTATTACTGGATGGCTTATGTTTGCCTTTGCAATAATTCAGAATAAATAATAACGTAACTAAATTTTATAAAAAGAGCTATCATCCAGCACAAGGGACTAACCCTGTCTCACTCACAGGGGCTAGCCCTATAAGTGAAGGAATGATAGCTTTTTTGAGTTATTTTTCAATAAAATCAATAATTTGATTTAGATTAAACGTATAGACTTGTTTTTCATCCACATGATATACATTAATGGCATAGCTTTCAGGTAAAAAGTTAAGGATACGACAAGGAATACTTACTCTTTTTCCACCTTTATCATAAACAATTCGAATAAGTTTATTTTCCGAAATGATTTTTTTAAGCCACTCATTAAATTCATTACTCATTGTAAAATCGCCAATAGATTCTTTTTTTACTTCTTCTTTTTTAGGTTTAGATGTAGAAGAAGAATTGTTTTTTTGTTTTACCTCATTGCTACTTGCAGATTGTTTTTGATCATTGTTTAATTTAACTTGCTTTTGTTCAGCTAATAAGCCTTCAATAATTTTCCCTAACTCCATTCCAGAATTGATACGATAATCGATAATTTTGTCGGCTTGATTTAATACGTTTAGTAGTTCCTGCAAGGCTTTGGCATTAGAGGAATCCTTTACTAAAATCTCAACATTAAATAGATAGCCTAATCCGTCTTGTGCGTTGTCGCTGTTATTCTCCATAGTTCCCCCAAAAAAACATTTTCAATAATTACTTCATGATGCAAAAAAAGGCAAAAAATTGATTTAGATCAAAACCCTTTAATAAAAAAACATATATAAATAATAATATCACCAGTACGAGTAGGCGCATAGTCCTAAAGCATTTATTTTTATATAAAATAATGTAAAAAAATGTACAATATCATTTCATATTTAGGTTCTAATTAATTACTGGTTGGTTGGAATGTTCTAAAGGAATGAGCTAAAATAAAATTACGGTAAAAATCGACGAATTATGCAAAATTCCAAGTGATATTCCGCACAAAAAGTTGATAATATAACCGAAAAGAGTTAATATGATGTGAGAATCAATGATAATCAACTAGAATTATTATAATTTAATAATTATTATGATAATATAGGTGATAGCTTAAAGCAATATAAGTAATCAATATAGGAAACTATATTATTTATCATACTCATAAAAATGGAGGGGCTTAACTTATGTCTACACATTTTCAGGTAGAGGGCTTAAAGGCAGTAATTGAAGGTAAGGAAATCCTTAAAGGAATTAATCTTGAAATTAAGGGTGGAGAAATCCACGCGATTATGGGTCCTAACGGAACAGGTAAAAGTACACTTGCTTCTGCATTGATGGGACATCCTAAATATGAAGTAACTGAAGGAACAGCAACGCTAGATGGTGAAGATCTACTTGAGATGGAAGTTGATGAGCGCGCGCGTGCAGGACTATTTCTTGCTATGCAATACCCAAGTGAAATTGCGGGTGTAACGAACTCAGACTTTTTGCGTAGTGCAATTAATGCACGTCGTGAAGAAGGCAGCGAAATTTCTTTAATTAAATTTATCCGCCAAATGGAAGGCAAAATGAAGGAATTAGAAATGAATCCTGAATTTGCACACCGTTATTTAAACGAAGGTTTCTCTGGTGGTGAAAAGAAACGTAACGAAATTTTGCAAATGATGTTGCTTGACCCTAAAATTGTTGTGCTTGATGAAATTGACTCTGGTCTAGATATTGATGCTCTTCGTATTGTTGCTAACGGTGTAAATGCAATGCGTAGTGAAGAACGTGGATTTTTAATCATCACTCACTATCAACGTTTATTGAACTATGTAAAACCTGATTTTGTTCACGTTATGATGCAAGGACGTATCGTTAAATCTGGAGGTCCAGAGCTTGCTGAACGCCTTGAACAAGACGGTTATGATTGGATTAAAGAAGAATTAGGTATTGTTGATGAAACTGTAGGACAAGAAAACTAAGCGGGGGGGAGAATCGATATGACAACATCAATACTTCTGCCAACCACTTTAGAGGAAATTAAACAAGCCTCTGCTAATCGAGGCGAGCCAGCTTGGTTGACAGAATCAAGAGTTAAAGGCATCACCTTGGCAGGTGAGCTTCAATTACCTAAACTTGAAAAAACAAAATTGGAGCGTTGGAACCTGCAAAACTACGGGAGTCTTCACCAGACAGCCCTGTCCCAGTTAACAGAAATTCCAGCTGAAGCAAGCTCATTGATAGATGAAGAACAGCACACAAACTTAGTTGTTTTCCGTAACTCTGGTTCAGTATACACAGCATTGTCTAATGAATTAGCAGAGAAGGGTGTTATATTTACAGATTTGCAAAGTGCTGTAGCTAACCACCCTGAGCTTGTTCAGAAATATTTGCATACTGCAGTGAAGGCGGACGAAAATGCAGTTAGTGCATTACATTCAGCACTTTGGCATGGTGGTGTGTTCTTATACGTACCTAAAAATGTCGAGATTTCAGTTCCACTTCAAAGTATTTTTGTGTTAGATGATAGCAATAAAGGTTTTGCACCTCATGTTATCGTTGTTGCAGAAGCAAACAGTCAAATTACTTATGTGGATAATTATATTTCTGCAGGTAATGTGGAGCAGGTTGTCCATCATGGTGTTGCAGAGGTTTTTGTTGGTGCGGGTGCAAAGGTAAGATTTGCTTCTGTGCACCAGTTTGAGCTTGCTGTCACTGACCTAACGTATCGTCGCGCGATCGTTGATAACGATGGTAGCATCGAGTGGATTGTTGGTGAAATGAACAACGGTGATGCAATGAGTGAAACGTTATCCATACTAAATGGAAATGGTTCTACTTCTGATGCAAAAATTATCGCTGTTGGTTCTGGTTCACAACGTTTGAATTATACAACAAAAGCGATTCATTTCGGTAAAAGCTCTGATAGTCAAATGATTACTCGCGCAGTAATGAGAGAAGAAGCGACTGCAATTATTAATGGAATCACGAAGATTGAAAAGGGTGCGACAAAAGCAAATGGGGAGCAAACTGAAAAAGTGCTTATGTTAAGTCCTAAAGCACGTGGGGATGCCAACCCAATTTTGCTTATTGACGAAGATGATGTTACTGCAGGTCACGCCGCTTCGGTGGGTAAAGTAAACGCAGAGCAGATTTATTATTTAATGTCTCGTGGTGTTTCACGTGCAGATGCAGAACGTCTAATTATTTATGGATTCCTAGCACCTGTCGTTTCAGATATCCCATTAGAGCAACTTCAAAAGCAATTACAAGGGTTAATTGAAGGGAAGTTAGCGTAATGAATGCTGAACTAATTAGGGAGCAATTTCCGATATTGCATCAACAGGTCAACGGACACCCGCTTGTATATTTGGATAGTGCGGCAAGTTCTCAGAAGCCTAAGGCTGTAATTGATGCGCTCATGCACTATTATGAGTGGGATAATGCGAATGTGCATCGTGGTGTGCATACTCTAGGAAGCAGAGCTACAGAAGGCTATGAAAATGCTCGGATAAAGGTAGCAAAGTTTATTGGCGCAAAGCATGCTGAAGAAATTATCTTTACAAGAGGAACCACAACAGCCATTAATTTAGTTGCTTCTTCCTATGGTGAAGCTAATGTTGAAGAGGGTGATGAGATTGTGATCACTCAAATGGAGCATCATAGTAATCTAATCCCTTGGCAGCAACTAGCCCTAAGAAAGAAAGCGACACTTAAATATATACCGATGCAACCCGACGGCCACATCGAGCTTGAGGATGTTGAAAAAACAATTACGGATAAAACAAAAATTGTTGCCATTGCTTATGTATCTAATGTATTAGGCGTAGTTAATCCCGTAAAATCTATTGCAGAAATTGCACATCGTTATGGTGCTGTGATTGTGGTAGATGGGGCACAAAGTACACCACATATGAAAATAGATGTACAGGCGTTAGATTGCGACTTTTATACGTTGTCTGGCCATAAAATGTGTGCACCTACTGGCATCGGTGTTTTATATGGCAAAAAGCATTTGCTTGAAGCGATGGAGCCGATTGAATTTGGTGGGGAAATGATTAACGATGTAGGTTTGTATGAATCTACATGGAAGGAGCTTCCTGGTAAGTTTGAGGGAGGGACACCAATCATTGCAGGTGCGATTGGACTTAGTGCTGCCATTGACTTCCTAGAAAGCATTGGTATGGACGCTATTCAAGCGCATGAAAAAGAGCTAGCTAATTATGCCATGTCACGTCTATCTGAAATTGAGGGAGTTACTTTATATGGACCTCGTCACCGCGAAGTAGGAGTTATTACCTTTAACCTTCTTGATGTTCATCCACATGATGTAGCTACCGTTTTAGATACTAAAGGCGTAGCGATCCGTGCAGGACATCATTGCTGTCAGCCGCTAATGCGTTGGTTAGAGGCTAATTCTACCGCTAGAGCAAGCTTTTATCTATACAATACGAAACAGGATATTGACTCCTTAGTAGAGGCTTTAATCCAGACGAAGGAGTATTTTGCCTAATGGAACTGGATGATTTATACCGCCGCGTCATTATGGATCATTATAAAAAACCTCGTAATCGGGGGAAATTGGACGAAAACTCAGTTACGATTGAATTAAACAATCCCACCTGTGGGGATCGTATTTCCTTACAGCTTATCGTTGAGGATAATATCGTAAAGGATGCACGTCATACAGGAGAAGGGTGCTCTATTAGCATCTCTTCGGCTTCCATGATGACAGAAGCAATAAAAGGAAAAACAGTTGAGCAGGCGTTGGATTACGCAGATCGCTTTTCGCATTTGATGCAGGGTGAAGAGGTTACCTTTGACGATTATGAGGATTTAGAAGCATTATCTGGTGTTAATAAATTTCCTGCTCGAATTAAGTGTGCAACGTTGGCATGGAACGCCTTGAAAAAAGGGATCAATGAAAATAACTAATTATAAGGAGGGTGTTCACTATGGCTAAGAAAGCGCCGGAAATGGAAGAGTACAAATATGGCTTTCGTGATGAGCATAAGTCTGTGTTCCAATCAGGAAAGGGTTTAACGCGTGAGATTGTAACTGAAATTTCACGTATGAAGGATGAACCACAATGGATGCTTGATTTCCGTCTGAAATCATTAGAGCAATTCGAGAAAATGCCGAACCCAGAATGGGGCGGAGATTTAAGCGAGTTGGATTTTAACGATATTCAATACTATGTGAAGCCTTCTGAAAGACAAGGAAAAACATGGGAAGAGGTTCCGTCTGAAATCAAAGAAACGTTTGATAAGCTAGGGATTCCAGAAGCAGAGCAAAAGTTTTTGGCTGGGGTATCTGCGCAATATGAATCAGAGGTTGTATACCACAGCATGCAAAAGGAGCTTGAGGATCAAGGCGTTATCTTCATGGATACCGATACAGCACTTAAAGAGCATCCTGAGATATTGAAGGAATACTTCGGTACGATTATTCCTCCAGCAGATAATAAATTTGCTGCACTTAACAGTGCGGTATGGTCTGGTGGTAGCTTCATCTACGTACCTAAGGGCGTAAAATGTGAAGTGCCACTCCAAGCCTATTTCCGTATTAACTCGGAAAATATGGGACAATTTGAGCGTACCTTGATTATCGCGGATGAGGACAGCTTTGTGCATTATGTAGAAGGCTGTACAGCACCTGTTTATAGCACTAACTCCTTACACAGTGCGGTTGTAGAAATTTTGGTTAAGAAAAATGCCCGTGTTCGTTATACAACGATCCAAAACTGGGCGCCAAACATTTATAACTTGGTTACAAAACGTGCAGTTGCTGAGGAAAATGCGAACATGGAATGGGTGGATGGCAACATCGGCTCCAAGCTTACCATGAAATACCCTGCCGTAATCTTAAAAGGTCGTGGGGCAAAAGGTAGCGTATTGTCAATTGCTGTTGCAGGTAAAGGACAATTACAGGATGCAGGGGCAAAAATGATTCACTTAGCTCCAGATACTACTTCCACCATCGTTTCTAAGTCCATCAGTAAGCATGGCGGTAAAGTAACATATCGTGGTTTAGCTTCCTTTGGACGTAAAGCAGAAGGTGCTAAATCCAACATTAAATGTGATACCTTGATTTTAGATAATCAATCTACTTCTGATACAATTCCATACAATGAAATCATGAATGATAACATCGTTTTGGAGCACGAAGCGACTGTATCTAAAGTATCCGAAGATCAACTGTTCTACTTGATGAGCCGTGGTTTAAGTGAAGCCGAAGCGACTCAGATGATCGTCATGGGCTTTATTGAGCCATTTACGAAGGAGCTACCGATGGAATATGCGGTGGAGATGAACAGATTGATTAAGTTCGAAATGGAAGGTAGCATAGGATAACCCTAGCTAATTCAATACTTTAAGTATATATTTGATGCTCTTGCCCATGTTTTGCCCATGTTATTTTAGATAACTGGCATACAAATCAAGAGCATCTTTTTCTATTTTCGAGGTTATATGCAGGTATCTTTCGGTGGTTTTGATCGTTGAGTGCCCCAACCTGTCCGCTACATATTTTATATTCGCTCCAGCTTCCAATAGATGGACAGCATGACTATGCCGTAATGCATGCGGTGATAATTCGGGCAAGCCAATACGGGCGCAAACCGCATTCATATACATCCTGACAACATTAGTCCTCAACCATCTACCATCCTGTTGAAAAAATACTAGGTTTAGTTGTGATTCTGTGTATTTATATAATTTAACGACTTCTTGTTGATTTGTTTTATATTCTTTCAAGTTTTCAATCATATATTTATCTAACTTTATTGTTCGTATACTCGATCTTGTTTTAGGGGTTGTTACTCTAGGGTCAGTATTCAGTGGGTAAACAAGTGTTTTATTGATTCTTAGTGTTGAGTTTTCAAAGTCAATATCATCCCAGTGCAGGGCGAGTGCTTCACCGATCCTTAAACCCGTTCTAGCCAGCAATGTAAATAAAGTTTGATACTTCATGTCATGTTCATACTTTGTATTTTTAATTGGTTTACAAGCATCTAAAAATTGATTAAGTTGATCTAAGGTAAAAAACTTGATTTTGTTAGATTCGGCACTCTCATCCTTTATTATTTTTATTTTTTTTAAGGGATTATCGACTAGTATTCCGAAGTCATATATTGCATCATTAATCGCACACGAAAAAATACTATGTATGCGTCTTGTTGTACCTTCGCTATAATGGTTCCGCAATTCGTTAATCCACTTTTGGTACTCATTTCTGTTAATTTCTTTTAGTTTATAATTACCCCATCTTGGAATGATATTTAATCTAACAATTCTCTCCTGTACAGTATAAGTATTGAATTTAACGGAAGGTCTCTTATGAGTCTCTAACCATTTCAGGATATACTCTTTAATCATTTCATTTCCGTTATTAGAGAATCCTCTTTCTTCTAGTTTCAATTCTTCTGCAGCAGCACTTAGTTGTGCTTCTTTTTTTGTTAAAAAACCAGATTTAGTCTTTTCTCTTCTTTTCCCTGACTGCTTATCCGTATATGTTATTCTATATTCCCATGTGTTAGCTCTCTTCCTGTATGAAGCCATATTTATTCACCTTCTTTTAGTTGTCATCTTTCTTTATTGACCCTTTATTTTCCCAAAACAAGCCAGTTAGTATATCCATTACTCTCTGTTTTTTATTTTCATCCAACAACACTCCATCAAATTTCACTTCGCCTTTTGATAATAATATTTCTTTTAAGTCGTTCAATTCATCAGAGGTGATATTGTATGGTTCTCTTGATTCAGAGACGATTAGATTATTTCTTCCTAATAAGTAATCTGTTGTTGTTTCTAAAATATCAGCTATTTTCTCAAGATCTTCAGCAGAAGGGGTTACTCTGTCGTTTTCAATATGACCAAAATTAGATCTACCCATGTTTAACTTACTTCCAATAAATTCTTGAGTATATTTTTTCGCCTTTCTTAATTCTTTAATTCTTTTACCTAATGTTGACATTTGTTTAATACACTTCCCATCAAAAAAAATATTTAAAAAGGGTATTTAAAATACTTGACGGTAGTTAAAATACCATTTATAATGAGAAGCACAAAGGGGGTGAAACTTTACGATGAAGGCTTCCACAGAAAAAAGGCACGAACTACAAAAGAGTCGGCAAGATATGGGATGGACTCGTACACAGTTTGCAGAAATTTTGGGGATTTCTGCTGAACACATCAAAAGTTTAGAGTATGGACGTGTTAATCCTAGTACACAATTACTTTTTAGAATCTCAGCTAAGTTGTCCAAAGAGCCTGACGAGTTATTCCCAGATATTGTTTCATCTGCTTGTTGATAAGTATTATCAATACCATAGATAATTATATTACCCTAAATAGGTATTGTCAATACCTGTATTTAATTATGCATATTTTTTTGACTCAAAAGGGTATTTTAAATACTGTTCTAGGGAGGGAGAATATTGAGTGTTGTAAGTGTGGTAGTTAATGAATCTGAGGTAGTGAAGCAGTTAAAACAAAAGCTAGCAGAGATAATTAAAGATTATGATGCTGAATTGGTATTCTGGGATTCAAAAGAATTGATGAAAAGAACTTGCATGAGTTGGAATTTTATTCAAGAGCAATTCTTTTACGATCCTAGATTTAAGAAGAAAAAAGTAAACTCTAAATGGCTTTTTCCAGCTAGAGAAACAAGAGAATTTTTAGAACTATGGTTATCAGAACAAACGAATGGATGAAAGGAGCAATCAAATGAATCAACTAATACCAACGCATTCAAATGACAACGGAAATTTATTAGTAAGTGGCAGAGAGCTTCATGAGTTTTTGGAAATAGCAACTCGATACAACGATTGGTTTTCTAGGATGCTGGAATATGGATTCACTGAAAATGTGGACTTTATAGCTATTACTCAAAAAAGAGTAACAGGTCAAGGGAACGAAACAACATATA
Organism: Paenibacillus turicensis; assembly: GCF_017873435.1. Classification (GTDB taxonomy): domain Bacteria; phylum Bacillota; class Bacilli; order Paenibacillales; family Paenibacillaceae; genus Fontibacillus; species Fontibacillus turicensis. Next base: position 210,241 of record NZ_JAGGKG010000007.1, read on the forward strand.
CAGACCACCACATCAAAATTGAAATGGCAAAAGAACTATGTATGATCCAACGTAATGAAAAAGGTCGGCAAGCTAGAATGTACTTCCTTGAATTAGAACAAAAGTGGAACAGTCCAGAAATGGTAATCAAAAGGGCGCATGAGTTTTTACAGAAGAAAGTGGAATCTCTAACGACTGAAAATCTGGTGTTGCTACAGCAAAACAATGAGCTACAACCTAAAGCCACTTATTACGACATGGTCCTGCAAAACAAATCCTTACTATCTGTATCAAAGATTGCAAAGGACTACGGAATGAGTGCAGTATCACTAAACCGCAAGCTAAATGAATTAGGGGTCCAATATAAACAAGGTAACATCTGGCTCTTATACGCTAAGTACCAAGACAAAGGCTATACACAAACATCTACACATGTTATTGATGCAGACAAATCAAATATCACAACGAAGTGGACCCAAAAAGGCAGGCTGTTCTTATACGATCTATTGAAGCAACAAGGAATATATCCAACTATCGAACGTGAAGATATTGCATAACAAAAAGCTGAAAGGAGTAAATAAATGAACCAACTAAAATTTAACACAATTAAAAAAGACAGATACGAAGAGTATTTAGTGGAATTGTTCAACAAAATGATAATTCGCCTTGAAGAGTGTGAGCCTGAACTAGTAGTTGAATACGTTAAAACAATCTTAGACTTGCTTGATAGACTTTACGCTTTAAATCGTAAATTAGAAATTTGATCAATCAATTTAGGAGGATATGAAATGAAAAAACTAACAGAACAAAAAATTAACGAATTTAAAAATGCTGTTAACGGTCTTAGTTTAGGACAGTGGGGAAGAGTCAAGCAACAAATTGATATGTTATATAGTTCCCAAGCCGACAAGGTGGAGCTTGACGACTTGGATTTACTAGAAAAAAATATGAAACGAGAATTTAACTGTTAACTATTTGAATGAAGATAGGGTTGATTCGATAATCAACTCCCTTGTAAGTGATGTGAACATAATCAAGTTGGTAGTAAGTATTCTCTTCTTTCTTGGATGGACTCCAAATGGTAGCATTTTCTTCCCACCATAGATAAGGACTCTTTCTGTCAGAACCAATTACACATTCAGGATCATCATTCAAGTTAACCCAGTTACCACATAAACAAGCGTGTACTTGTGTAGCCATATTTTTTCACCTCCCTATATGGTAATTCAACAGGGAGTTAATTAAATCCTATTAGGAGGTTAGCAAATGAACCAACAACTTGTAGCAAATGAACTTATACCAGTTTATCAAACAGAAACAGGCGAACATGTTGTAGATGGTCGAGAATTACACAAGTTTTTAAATGTAGGTAAAGATTTTACAACTTGGATTAAAGATCGCATTGAAAAGTACGGTTTTACAGATGGTGAAGAGTTTTCCCCAGTTTTGGTGAAAACCTCTGACAGTGGTCGTCCAAGAACAGAATACATTCTTAAACTTGATACAGCTAAGGAATTAGCAATGGTAGAAAACAATGATCAAGGGCGAAACGCAAGACGTTACTTTATCGAAGTTGAAAAGAAACTTAAATCCATAACAACACCATCTTACATGATCGATGATCCAGTACAACGTGCGGAAAAGTGGATTGAGGAAGCAAAGGAACGACAAGCATTACAAACTAAGTCGCTTATGCTAGAACAGCGTGTGGCTGAATATGAGCCTAAGATTAGCTATTTAGATCAGATACTTGAATCAAAAGGAACTGTGACGATTACTCAAATAGCGAAAGATTACGGAATGTCAGGTAATGCACTTAATAAAATTCTTCATGAAGAACGTGTCCAATACAAACAAAACAAGCAATGGCTGTTATATCGCAACTATCACGATAAAGGTTATACAAAATCTAAAACGATTGATATTACACGCAGCAACGGAGATCCAGATGTAACGATGAACACACAATGGACGCAAAAAGGAAGAATCTTTATCCATGAAATATTGAGCAAACGAGGAATCTTACCTTTGATGGATCGGAGGGAAACAGCATGAAACTAACTCAGGATGAACAGAAGTTGATTGAATACCTTCGCACAATGACCTTTGAAGAAGTAATGGAGATAACAATAGCGGTAGATGAAAAAGCAAGAAGACTGTTAACCAAAACACTTAATAATAAAATTCTTGAAGGTATAAACACAAGGTTTGCACGTTTAGATCATTTCACCACTCTGTTATGTGATGCAAATGAAGCCTACAAAAAAGAAGTCTCTATATTAGATCAAGATTGAAAGGAGATTAAAGCATGTATGTAATTGAAAGCAATGCAAGAGTGGATTTAACATACCAAGAAATGTCTGACATCGCATTTGATATAAAAAGAGCGTTAATGGTAACAGCTGAGACACATTGGGTTACACACGCAAAAGATAAAGACGCATTTGAATTCGCCGAATATGTGTTGGAGAAGGAAGCGGAACGAGTCAAAAAAATACACTTTTTCTCAAGAGTAGTAGGATTGAGAAACGATCTAAGGTCTGATCTTGTACTGATGTACAAACGCATAAAAAAATAAAAAGGAGTGATACCCCTTGATCGGCATACATCCCATACACCGCAAGATGGCGGTTATAACATGGATGTCGATGAATCAAAATGGAGAATTGAATTTAGATACAGTCGCAGTTAAGTTGTTGCAACCATTACTCAAACAAAATTTACGAATGATTCAGCGGCTAGACGAGTTAAAGTCATTATCTTATATAGCTTATGAGCTTAATGATACAGATTGGCAGCATGACATTTGTCAGAGGATTGAAGCATTAGAGCGTGATTTGTTTGAGGTGTAAACCAAGTATTCATATATTTTTAGGTGGTGATAGATTGAACGTATTAAGCCTATTTGATGGCATTAGTTGTGGTCAATTAGCCTTGCAACGTGCAGGGATCAAAGTTGATAACTACTACGCCAGTGAAATTGATAAATACGCAATACAAGTAACACAAAAAAACTTTCCTAACACTATACAGATTGGGGACGTCCAACAGGTAAAAGGTGCCGATTTGCCAAAGATAGATTTGTTAATAGGCGGTAGTCCTTGCCAGGGATTTTCAAAAGCAGGGAAGGGATTAAACTTTGACGACCCTAGAAGTAAATTATTTTTCGAGTATGTGAGGATTTTAAAAGAGGTAAACCCGACATATTTCTTGCTTGAAAATGTAAGCATGAAACAGTGGTGTCAAGACGTTATCAGTGAGTATTTAGGGGTGCAACCGATTGAAATCAATTCATCCTTGGTATCAGCGCAGAGACGAAAACGTCTTTACTGGACTAATATTCCTAACATATCTCAACCAGAAGACAAAGGAATAATGCTAAAAGACATTGTGCATGAGCATTCTGAGGTCGATAGAGAAAAAAGCTACTGCATTGATGCTAACTATCATAAAGGAGGTAACGCTAAACAATATTATGAGAAAAGCAGACGACAGTTAGTACATGTTCCGCTCAACGAATACATGGTCCCATTTGACCAGACTTTACAAATCTTAGACAAGGAAGTACAGCGTGGGAAAATGGGCTATTTTAGACAAGATAGTCAAGCGAACAGAGTCTATTACATCCATGACAAAGCAGTAACTTTATGTGGAGACGCAGGCGGTGGAGCCGCTAAGATGGGCCAATATCTATTTGGATGTATTGCATTAGACAGAGTTGATATAAAACAAAACGGCCAGAGATTTAATGACGGCAATAAGTTTTATACACTTACAACTCAAAATAATCGTGGTGTTTTAGTAGATGGGTACATCCGCAAGCTTACACCAATTGAGTGTGAGAGGTTGCAGACACTACCAGATGACTACACACAAGGTATTAGCAACGCACAGCGCTACAAATGTTTAGGCAATGGTTGGACAGTAGATGTAATAGCACACATCTTATCAAATATCAGAGGGGAGATAAAACAAAATGAAGGTAAACAAGAAATGGTTTGCTAAGCCACTGGAATTGAGAATTAAAGAACTTAAAGCCGTATCTGAAAATAACAAGAAACAAGGCTATGTATATGTTGGAAAATAAATGCTGGTGCGGACGTGAAGCGGACTACGAATTACACACAGGCAAAGAGTGGCAGCCGCATTGTAAATTTTGCATGGAAGAAGCAGTAGATTGTAGTTTAGGAGCGATTATAAGGAGGATTGGAAACTATGAGCGTACTGGATTATCGGGCGTGGCACAAGAAAAGAAAGAAAATGTATGAAGTTTTACACCTGCATATGGAAACGGAACCTTGGGTAACGGCTAAAGGTTTTGACATCATTAACCAAAAGGATATACACGTTGACATACAGCCTAATGATTGCGTGATTATGAAATGCGCAGGATTGAAGGACAGTAAAGGCAACAAGATTTATGAAGGTGACGTAATGAAATTAAATGAAAGTAGCGGCGAAGTAGTTTTTCACAAAGGGCAATACCAAGTAAACACTAAACCCAAATACGCAGGTGATCAATGGAGAACAGCGCTTTATGACGCTGTGTTAGATGGATTTGTGGTAATCGGAAACAAATACGCCACCCCTGAACTACTGGAGGTATGACATGTACCAAACCATTAGGAGAAAAATAAGTACAGAATTCGCTGACATACTCTTAGCAAAGAAATTAGGTGCGGATATATCGAAGGATGGAAAGTATTTCTTGTTCGATAGTTCGGTTACGAGTGATGAATACGATCGTCAGAGAAGGGAGCTACGAAGGGAGAATGAAAAAATATATAGCGGAATGCCTAGATATAGTAAGTCCATTGATCGGTCAAACAGGTTCGGACACACAACGCCTTACAGTTATAACAACGTTTACGGAAAAAGTAGATGTACTATATGATAACTTGCTTACTTTGCAACAAATAGAAGAAAACCGCTGCGCCAACAGCGGAGATCAAAACTCAAACAAAATTATTAACGACACTATATAACAGATATTAGGAGGTTGTCAAATATGATTAATCCTTTATACCAAAATGAGCTTGATGAAATTGAACA
>NZ_JAGGKG010000008.1 GCF_017873435.1 Paenibacillus turicensis
AAACTAAATAACCAGTCGCCAGTGAATTACCGGCGTCTGGCTGCTTAAACTTGTAAGGTGTTTTGATCCCTGTCTCACATAAAGGGGTCAGTCCCATCCCTCAGTTTATAAAAAACTGGGGGTTTTTTTCATAAGGTAGTTGCTGGTATTCATGTGGAGATAAACCGTATCTCAAAATGCTTTATAATTCAGCTTTCGTCCTAATGTAACTTCTATAAGCTGCCACCTTACGTTCTAGAATATCGTCTACATCCATTAGCGTCTGTAGTTGCTCTTTAATGACCTGTTTATGCTCTTCTAACAGATTTAATCGTGCTGAGGTTGTATGACCCCCTTCTAAAAACAGTTCAGTATATTTCTTTATTTTCGAGAGAGGCATCTGTGTTTCTTTTAATTTGATCACAAATTGTAGCCACTGAATATGTGAATCTCTATAACGCCGATTTCCTTTTTCATCACGATCAGGATAAATAATTTTTTCCTTCTCATAATAACGTAAGGTATGTGCGCTTATCAGTTATTCAAACAAACTCAGGAGGTTTATATATGAAATATACGGTGATTACAGGAGCAAGCTCAGGTATTGGATTTGAAGCAGCGCTTGCATTTGCAGGTCGTGGGAAAAACTTGATTTTAGCCGCTCGTCGACATGAGGAATTAGAGAAGTTAAAATCAAAGGTGAGAGACATTAATCCCTCATTGGATGTGGTCATTAAACCCGTAGATCTATCTATAAGTGCAAATGTCCATCATTTTTACGATAGTATACGCAGCTATGAGATAGAGACTTGGATTAACAATGCAGGCTTTGGCAACTTTGCTTCTGTTGGAGAGCAAAACTTAACTAAAATCGAGACGATGCTTCATTTAAATATTGAAGCACTAACTATTTTATCTTCACGTTATGTAAGGGACTATGCAGGGGTGGAAGGCACGCAACTGATCAATGTTTCTTCCGTTGGAGGCTACAACATTGTTGCTGATGCAGTGACTTATTGTGCAACGAAGTTTTATGTCAGTGCCTTTACAGAAGGCTTAGCACAAGAATTAAAAGAGAGTGGGGCAACGATGCAAGCCAAAGTGTTGGCGCCTGCGGCAACGGAAACTGAGTTTGCAAATCGTTCTATGGATATCGATAACTTTGAATATGCTAGTACAGTTCCCAAATTTCACACTGCGCAGCAAATGGCTGGTTTCTTGCTAAATTTGTATGACAGTGAGAAGGTGGTAGGCATCGTAAATGCTGCGACCTATGAATTTGAGCTTAAGGAGCCAAGCTTTAATTATGTACCAAAAAACAAGTGACAGAATATAAGCTGTTATGAGTGGATGTTTAGGATGAGGAGTGGGCTAAGTGAAAAAAATTCTAGTCATTGATGATGAAGAAGCACTTAGAGACTTAATTGAACTTGTATTAAGAAGAGAAAATTTTCAGGTGCAAACGGCAGAGGATGGCAAGACAGCATTACAAATGCTGAATACGTTTCAGCCTGATTTGGTGATCTTGGATTTAATGTTACCCGATTACTCTGGTTATGATTTGTGTAAGGAAATTGTGAAGAGACAAGCGGTTCCAGTTATTATGGTATCGGCCAAAAATGACATCATAGATAAAGTATTGGGGCTTGAGCTTGGGGCAGAGGATTATATAACTAAACCTTTTGACAATAGAGAACTCATTGCCAGAATCAAAGTTGTACTTCGCAGGTATGAGAACAGCGATTCAAAAGCAAATGAGGAAGAAACAATCATTCACCATGAAGAGCTCGTATTTAACTTTGATACAAGAATAGTTCAAAAAAATGGAAGTACAGTCTCCCTAACAGCCAAAGAATTTAAAATATTGGAAACCTTATTGAGAGACCAACGAAGGTGTTTACAAGAGATGAACTATTGGAGATTGTATGGGGCTATGATTATTTAGGGGACAGCCGTACTGTAGATATGACGATTATGAGGTTAAGGAAGAAGCTGGAGGATGACGCCGAAAGCCCAAAATACGTGAAAACGGTATACGGCTTTGGCTACCAGCTTGGGGGTGACTCCGTCTGAAATATTCAGTCCGGCTGTTGTTAAATTATTTGTTTTTTTCGTTGTTATCATTTGCTATTATTATCATTTTAGCGAATAAAGCGATTGATTATTTCAGCTTTGTGACGATAGAGAAGCAAATGGTGCAGAAGGCAGATTTATCTGAGCTGTCATTTAGAGAAATCCTAGCGAAGTATAACGAAACATCCTCAGAGGTTCAAGACGATGTCATATCAAAAAATGCACTGGAAAGGTTAAAGACGACAGGCAAGGAAGTTCGAATTTATGATCGTAACAAGAACCTACTAGGATTAGCGGAAGATGGCATCATTATAAATGGGGGTAAACCTCAAATTTTTGAGCGCAATATCGAAAAGGCACTAGAGGGCAAATATTCTTATACGGTCTCTGATCAACACATGTTATATTTCGCTATACCAATTCAAGATAAGTATTATCAGAACGCCTATGTATTTGAGTTTGTGGAGGATATTTCTTATTTTTATGAGATTATGGATCAAATTAAGAATATCTTATTCATTGGGGCAGGCGGGTTTTTGGTGCTGATCACGCTCTCTAGTTTATTTATCGCCCGAAATACGACAAAACCGATCAAGTATTTGCTTGGTGCAACACAATCTTTCTCTAAACAGCAGTTTCACGAGGTGAAATTGAACCGAAAAGATGAATTAGGCATGCTTGCCTCAGGTTTAAACCAGATGGGTGTTCAACTAAATAACTATATTCAGTATCAGAAGCAGTTTGTGTCCAATGTATCTCACGAATTAAAAACACCACTTGCAGCGATCCACGGGTTTTCTCAATATTTATATGAAGGTGAAAATGAGGATGAAAATTTGCAAAAGATTTATGCTCATCTAGTCAATGAATCAGATCGCCTTAATCAACTCATTAATGAATTGTTGATGTTAGCTCAGTTCGATAAAGTAGGCATTGATGAAATGGGATCAGAAAAATCTGATATTTCTAAATTATTAAATCAAGTGGCAGCGGATAGAAAGCCAAATGCTGAAACGAAGGGAATTGAATTAATCGTTAAGCCAAGTGAATCCATTTATGTTTATGTAAATGAGCTATTACTGTCCCATGCGATTGCGAACATTTTAGACAATGCGATAAAGTACTCTAATTCGAATACGAAAATAACGATGGAGACGTTGGTCAGTCAACATAAAGCAGTCATCCAAATCAGCGATCAAGGGATTGGAATCCACGAGGATGAGATTGTTCATGTTCAGGAGAGATTCTATAGAGCAAGTAATGCAAATTCTGCTAAAGGATCAGGGCTTGGTTTATCCATATGTAAAGAAATTGCGGAGAAATTTAACGGGCATTTGAAGATTGAAAGTAAAGTAAATAAAGGTACAATCGTATCCATCCTTCTTCCGTTGTATGAGTTACAAGAATGATACAAGTTTGTTATTACACTAATAAATTGTTTTCTTATACTATCCTCAACAGATGAAATCACTTTATTTTGGAGGGGAAAATATGAAAAATTTTAAAAAAGCTACATCGTTAATATTATTGTCTATTTTACTTGGGGTCATGGTTGTTGGGTGTGGAGCAAATGCAAATAAGGCTAATTCACCAGCACCATCAGCTGATCCAGCACCAAGTCAGTCAACGGATAAGGGAAAGGAAACCTCTGGTTCTGAGGCAATTAAGGAAGGAACGATTGAAAAAGAGGGCAATGTGATTTTAAAGGAGCTTGCATTTGTATATAAAGACCATACCTTTGCCATCTCTGACATTGTCAATGATGAACAACTCGAAGGCATCTTGGGAAAAGCGGTGGATAAAAAATCTCACACCTATACGGCAGATGATGGTCTTAATATGGACCCCTTGATTGGCTTTACGGAGAAAACGTATATTTTTTCTGGACTTGAGATTAAAACAATAAATAAGGCTAAGACAGAAGATTTCCATATTTTTAATATCAAAATTACGAGTCCCGACTATCCGACAGCCAGAAATATTAAAGTTGGTGATAGTTTAAACACGTTGAAGCAAGCCTATCCTGAAGGCAAGCTCCTTGGAGACGGGGCGCCTGATGAAGAAGACGATTATCGCTACGAACCTGCAAATTATGTGGATGTGATGACCTTCCATATTAAAGATGGAAAAATCGAAAGTATTCTCATTAATACACTTTTAGATTGAGGATATTCAGGTACCCATACTCTGGACACTAGTGTAAAAAGTGTTTAGTGTAGGGTGCCTTTTTGTAGTCCTCTTATCAGAATAATTACAACACAAAATCCCATAAATTTGGCCCCACAAATGGTCTTGTTTTCCAAAACACTCACTTACAAATTCCATAAATATGGAATATAGTTTTTGTAGTGATTGAAAACGTTTACTAAGGAGTGGCGTGGTATGGGTAAAATGAAATGGGTGTGGGGATTGATTGCATTTCTGTTAGTTAGCGTAACAGTAGTACTGGTGTTTCTATTAGAGAACGGAACACTTTATGGCCCTGATCACAGTAAGGAGGTCATGGCGACAAAGGCCAATCAGGTTGGGGAAGGTGAGTCCTTAGAAAAGGGAAAGACGTCTAACGACACATCTAACGGAAGTAACTCACGGGCTAAGTCATCTGGTGGGATAAAAGAACTCCAAGAGTTAGTCACACTCTATAAGGATATGCCAGTCGCAGACGCACATAATCATAATGCAAGTGGAAGTAGATATCAATATATGGAGGGAATATGGGAGGGCAGTGGTATAGATCGAGTGGTGCTTTTTGGTGCTGTATCTGAGCCTGCTGCGGTAGGCACCGATGAGATAGCATGGGAAGCCTATCAAGAAAACCCAGAACGTTATGTTCCCTTTTTTGCCGGGATAAATTTGCATGATAAGTCAGAACTAGCGAAGGTAAAGGAAAACCTAGAGAAGGGTTACTTTGGAATAGGTGAAATTGCCGCCGCCACTACTTACTCCGAAGGACTAAAAGGTGCGATATGGAAAACAGCAGACCCCATGGACGGGATTCTCCCGCAAATGTATGAGCTATGTGCTCAGTATAAAGCACCCCTATTATTGCATATTGATCCGCCTAACGGAGGGGTTATCGATAAGCTGGAAGAGGCTGCGAAAGCCTACCCAAACACGACTTTTATTTTTGCCCATGCTAACGCGTATAACTCACCTGAAAATGTGGAAGCTTTACTTGAAAAGCATCCCAATATTTATATGGACTTTTTTGCAGGCTTTACTGCCTTTAATCCCGAAAGTTCAAATCGACTTGAAGACTATGTCCCTCTTATGAAAAAATACCCTGAGCGTTTTCTTCTTAGCACAGACTCTGGATATGGCTTGAAAAATGAAGCTGAAGCGTTACGTGCGATGTATCTCATGATTGATTTGCTAGGCGATACTAAGGAGACACGAATGATTGCTTACGGCAATTTAGATGCCTTAATTTCAGCTCAGCCAGCTACAGCGACACAGTTAGCGGCAATTGCCAAGCTTAATGAAAACGAAAAAGAGGGAACGACACATAAGATAGAGGGGCTTAGCAAGCTAGAGGCAGGTAAAATATTGGCGAAGGGGAACAAGGTTAGAATTAAGATGAAATAGAACAGTATACATGGGGTTAATTACAAAGACACATGAAAACTCCCATCAAGTAATAGTAGATGTTTTGTTTTATCTACTATCCACTATGATGGGAGCATATCAAATTAGTATTTCGTTATAGTTCGGTTATTCATTCTTGTTAGTTAAAAGAAGCTGAACAGCTTGAGATTCCATGATTGGGTGATAATACCGTTCGATGTTAACCGTCAAGGGTTGCGGATAGTCTAGCGCTTCTTTTCCAAAGTTGAAAGCCCTGTATTCTTCAATATTACCATTTTTTGATTTTTCTGAGTTAGAAATAGAAAGTCCACTACCCTTTTCAATCGTATTAGTTAATAGTTTATGCTTTTTGCCCTCCGCATCCGTAAAGCTAAACGCATGGGAGATTGAAGTAGGTTCTATCGCATATACATCTTCAAGCTTGTGAAGCAATAATATTTCTCCCTCTGCTGCAGGTGTATCAGGTTCAACGATTTTTAAATGCTCATCAGGAGCTTCAACGATTTTCTTTTCCTTTAAATCAATTGAAACCTTCATTTTATCCTTAGGTATAGCAGAAATACCAGATACTTTTAACGAGACATAGGTAGAGTTTAATTTATCCAAATTGTTATCATTAAATATAAGTGTGACCTTATTCGTTTCTTCAATAATTCTATTAGTAGTATGAAAGGCATCAAGGAAATTTAATTCTTTTTTCTGAGTTCCTTTTTGGCCAATAAGTGTAGGCTCAAGCAATTTAAATATTTGTTTAGTATTACTGGAATCATATTCTAAATCTAAATACGTGTTTAAAGGTGTAAATTGCATTTTTTTAATATTGATCTTTTGTCCATCTACAATCAAGCTGTCCTTTGGATAATATATTCGTTTCTGATCTTCAAGCTGATTCGGCTTGATTGGAACGGTGAACATAAAATGATTTTTATATCCATCTTTAGAATCATATTGACTAAAGCGAACGGTAGCTACATCAGTATTTGAGGTATCTGCAATGATATCGGCGACATAGACAAAATTTTGTGTATCACCAGGCATAATCTGATTTCCCTCAGCGTTAGTGGTACTAAGATGTATAACCCCATTTGTAGTTTTTTTAATATCCGAAAATGTGATGGATTCAACATAAGGTGAGATCGCATAATCCAAATTGTTTTGAGCAGTAAACAGGAAATACAACCTACGCCCATCACTCGCTGAACCAATAACATCTACTTTTAACCCCTTATATTCTACAGTTCGTTGGATTGGGGTGATAAGCTTTTTATATATAGCAGTGTTGAGCCCAAATTCAGTTTCAACATCCGTCTGAAAGCGTTCTAAATCTACTTCTTTATCTGACGGAGTAGTATGCACAACTTCATAATTAATTTTGGGCTTGGGTACTTGTGTTGGTGTAATTACAATAAATAATATAACTGCCACCATAGCCGTCGCCACTGCCCCTATACTATAAGTCATCCAGCGTTTTTTCATTTCTCGTCGTTTCCCTTCCCTAATGCCGTTACGGATTGTATTCGATAATATCATGTCTGAAATTTGATCCTTGTCTTGTATATCATTCACGTCTTGGTTTAGTATACGCTGTACTTTGTCTGTCATCTTGCTAACCTCCTATCTTCTACAAATACTTGCGTAGTTGTCTTAACCCTTCACGTAACCAGCTCTTGATTGTCCCTTCAGGTTTATGTAGCACTTTCGCAATTTGCGCAGTGGTCATATCCTGATAATATTTCAGCATAACAACGTGGCGATGCTTATGTTTTAAGTGATCAAAGGCACGTTCAAGATCAATCTGATCGTTTCGCTTCATTTCATGCACAGGCTCATCATGAATCGTATCTGTAGGGAAAGTCCGTTTTTTTCGTCTTAGCTCGTCCACACAGCAATTGACCGTAATTCTAATCAGCCATGGGGTAAAGGCTTGTTCATTTTTAAGATTTTTACGTTTCATCCATGCTCGGCACGCTACCTCCTGCACAATTTCAAGCGCATCCGCTTCATTGCGCATATAGCTATAGGCGATAGAGTACAATTTCTGTTGCTCAGTAGATAACCGTTTGAAAAATAAATCCTCATCCATGATCCAAACCGTTGGATCATCATCTGAATGCATGGAGGGCTCTGAATTCTTCTCTTGTGTACCTGACACCAACACCGCCCCCTTCTCTGTTTTAGTATAGGTGTGCGGTTATCTGTATATCCCCTAGTGTAATCCCCTAATGGTAAGACGGAGTAGTGAATAAAAACGATGAATCTTTTTTATAATTCGCACAAGCAGTCAGCATCCTAGTCACGTAAACTGAATTATAATCAGTATGCGAGGTGAGACATGCATGGCACAATCCGTAGGGATTCGGGCAAAAGCGAGACAGCTCCAAGGTCAACCCGTTCGTGTCACGCTTCATAATGGGGAGACGTATATTGGATACATTACAAATTGTTATGACAAAGGTGTAGTGCTGGCAGGCGTGGCCTCCCCTGTTCCTTTAAGTAGCGGGCAGAAAACTCGCAATTCCAAAAATGAAAAGGGAAAGGCACGCAAGCAAGCAGGCTCACGCTCAAGAGGAGCCAGCGCCTCAAGATTGTCAAATTCCTCAAAGTCACCAAAATCATCAAGCTCATCAAGATCTCCTAAATCATTACGCGTTCGTAAGCCAGAAGCGCAGGTATCTGCATTGTTCCCAATGCTTGGCTCGTTATTTGGTGGATTCGGCGGACTTAGTGGCGGTTTACGACTAATCGGAATGATACAAAAATTTTTCCCAGTCATTAAAATGGGCTATGGAATGATTAAATCGATTTCTCCATTTGTAGGCGCGGTAAAAGGCTTGATGGCGCCATCCACAGTAGAAGCTACAGATGCTGATTAAGTATAATAACAAAGCTAAAGCCCCCTTCTAATAGGGGGTTCTTTGTTTTAAAGGAAGTTTTAATCTTCAATAGTTTACTATAAAATCTATCTGTTTCAGTTTAAGTCTTGTCTAGCTAATATCGCAACATCAGATACAATGAAAATACCAAGTATGGAAGCGCTTTACATCTGAGGTAAATTGACAGGATACATGTTTGGTCAATTTCAAATGGAGGTGCAAAATGAGAAAAAAATCTTGGTTTACTTTAGTTGCAGCTAGTATGGTGTCCCTATTTTTTGCGGTTAACGTCTCGGCAGGATATGTGCTGTGGGAACCACTCACCTACTTTAACCCCAACACATGGCATAAAGCAGATGGCTATTCCAATGGCAATCCATTTAATTGTACTTGGCGTGCCCAAAATATTACATTTACGAATGATGGCAAGATGAGACTTGCTCTGACAAGCCCTAGCTATAATAAATTTGATGGTGCAGAGTATAGAAGTAACGATACGTATGAATACGGCTTATATGAGGTGAGTATGAAGCCAGCCAAAAATTCGGGCATTGTCTCCTCCTTTTTCACGTATACTGGACCTGCACATGGAACACAATGGGACGAGATTGATATTGAATTTTTAGGCAAAGATACACGTAAAGTCCAATTTAACTATTATACCAATGGTGTTGGTGGGCATGAAAAGGTGATTGACTTAGGCTTTGATGCATCCCAAGGCTTCCATACTTATGCATTTGATTGGCAGCCGGGTTATATCAAATGGTATGTGGATGGCGTATTGAAGCATACAGCCACTCAAAACATTCCTAAAACACCTGGCATGATTATGATGAATATTTGGAATGGGATCGGTGTGGATGACTGGTTAGGTCCATATAATGGCGTGAATCCACTTTATGCTGAATATGATTGGGTGAAGTATACGAGTAATTGATTTTTTTATATGAGAAGATAAGTGCTGTTAGGCTGTCGAGAGAAATCTCGATGGCCTTTTTTAATTTAGTTAGACATCAGTTTAGGCGTTTTGTTAAAATAAGAGCATATATTTTGCATACTTATTTTGAAGGGGTGGCTGCTTTGGATTTTAATGATGTCATACATGGACATAAATCTATACGAGAATATCAAGATCGGGAGGTCAGCCAAGAACTACTAGAGGAAATACTAGATGCAGGTATCCGCGCCTCTTCAAGTGGCAACATGCAGTCCTACTCTATCGTCGTAACAAGAGATAAAGAGCTGCGCAAGAAGCTATACTCCGCACATATGGAGCAATCCATGGTGGTAGATGCACCGGTATTACTCACCTTTTGTGCAGATTTTAATCGAATGAGAAAGTGGTTGACACTAGAGGATGCACCGCTACAATTTGATAATTTTATGAGTTTTATGATTGGCGCTATAGATGCGACCTTGGCATCACAAAACTGTGCATTGGCAGCCGAAAATGCTGGATTAGGTATATGCTATATGGGATCAACACTTGCTAACTGTGATCAAATTGGGCAATTGTTAAATTTACCACCTAATGTTGTGCCAGTCGTCGGTTATTCCTTAGGTTATCCTGCGGAAACACCCCCCTTGCGTGATCGTTTACCCAAGCATGGAATTGTACATTATGAACAATATCAGGATTATTCTGATGAAGATATTAAAGAGATTTATAAGGAACGTAATGAAAAAGGTTGGCAACGTTACATGGATGTGCCTAAGCTCAAGGAAATGACAGAGCAATTAGGTCTAAAAAATCTTGCTCAAATTTATACGATAGCTAAATATACAAAGGAATCTCATCTGAAATTTTCTCAAACTGTATTGAACTATTTGGAGAAGCAAAATTTTATGAATAATGAAGAATAGACATAATTTATAGAATAGCTAAGTCATCTATGAAATTCTGACTAGAATTTTAATAGATGGCTTATTTTTTGTGAATTAAGAAGAATTCCCTCAATCCCACGAATGCTATGATTAATGGCACTGTATAATTTTAAAGTATGTGAAATAATTCTCACAAAGGAATTTATGTTACACATCATGTTACATATGCACAAATAAGTTAAACAAGGAGAAAGACAATGAGAAAAGAAAATCTGAGAAAAGTATTAGCAGTAGGTTTGATGATCATGTTGGTTTTATCTTTAGTAGGATGTGCAGGGGGCAGCAATACAAAGAAAGCTGCAAATTCAGAGGATGGGAAAATTACCTTTAAGGCAGGAACCTATAAGGCTTCTGTAGATGGGAAAAATGGTCCGATTGAGGTAGAGGTCACTTTTTCTGAGCACAAAATTGAAGATGTAAAAGTTGTTAATTTTAATGAAACAGCAGGCGTAAGTGATGCATCAATCAAGAAAATTCCAGAGGAAATCGTTAAGAATCAATCGCTTAAGGTTGATGCAGTTGCAGGTGCAACTGTCACTAGTGATGCACTTTTATCAGCGGTAATGGATTGCGTTAAGCAAGCTGGTGGGGACCCAGCACTACTGAACGCAGAGGTGAAAAAGGAAGTTTCAACTGAAGTTGTTGAGCTAAATAGTGATGTAGTTGTTATTGGTGGCGGTGCAGCAGGCATTTCGGCATCATTGCGTGCAGATGAATTAGGATTAAAAACAATTTTGCTTGAAAAAATGTCCTATATCGGTGGCGCAATTTCAATCAGTGGGGGTAATCAGGTTGTTACTTTATCTAAGCTTCAAAAAGAAGCAGGCGTAAGTGATGATAGTATAGACAGCATGGTGAAGGATTTTATGGCAAATGGTAACAACAAAAATGTACCTGAGCTATTAACCCTATTCGCTACACATGTTGGGCAAACTACAGACTGGCTTCATGATTATGTTGGAATTCAATATGATATGAAGGGTGGACTTCATAAACTAGCAGAATATGCACACCAACGTGAGCTTGCTTATGATGGCAATGGACCAGGCTTTGCTAAACAAGCTCGTAAAAAGGTAGAGGAGTCTGGTGTAGAATTATATGTTGAAACTAGAGCAGAGAAGCTAATTACAGATGAAAATGGTACTGTTGTTGGTGTTGTTGCAAAGGATAATACAGGGAAAACGTATAATATCAAAGCAAAAGCAGTGATTATGGCTTCTGGTGGATATGGAAATAATAAAGACCTTCTTTCCGATGATTTGAAATCTGCGCTTTATTATGGACCAACGTCATCCACAGGAGACGGTGTTGTAATGGCAACAGAAAAAGGGATTGATGCAGATACACGCTTAATGGAATATGGCAAACGTTACCCTAACGGTGTTGAGGTCTCTGAAGGGATTGCTAAATCTACGATTGCGGGTAATATTGCAGCATTTAAAAAGAGTGCAATTATCGTCAATAGTGAAGGTAAACGCGTCATTAATGAAAAATCTAGTAACCGTAAAATTTTGGAGACTGAATTAGCTCAAAAAGATAAAATGTTATACATTTTGATGGATCAAGCGACGTTTGATGAGTTTAAACCAAATGTAAGTGAAGCGGGTATTTCTGAGGATAACATTAAGGAATGGTTGCAAAATAACGGCTCCAAGACACCCTATTTCTTCCATGCAGATACAGTTGAAGAATTAGCAAAATTAGCTAACATGGACGCTTCTGTATTAAAATCAACCGTAGATAGCTATAATGGTTATGTTAAAAACGGGAAAGACAAGGAATTTGATCGTTCCCCTGAATTTATGAAGGAAGCAATTGGTGCAGGCCCTTACTACTTAGTAGAGCAAAAACCTCGTTTTGCAACAACGATGGGTGGTTTAGTTGTAAATACTAAATTCGAAGTCATGAATACAAGTAAAAAGGCAATCTCAGGATTATTTGCAGCAGGTGAGGTTGTTGGTGGAGTGATGGGTGATGATTCACCTTCTGGCGCTAACAACGCATGGGCATTAACCTCTGGTAAGCTGTCAGCGGAGGCAGTTAAGAATTCGTTAAAATAAGTATTGGATGCAAGTAATGATTTGGAAATTATTTATTAATTAAAACATTTAAAATGGTTACGATTTTAATTAGTATTGCCGTACAGTGGGAATTTTGCTGTACGGCTTTTTATTGTTTATTATGGATTGCACATTTTCTTGATCTTTGGATATTTCAAGCCAATCCATTCATTGCTATACTACCGTAATAAAGCCATCATATGCAATGATGCTTGAGAGGAGCGGTTTGAGATGCAATCAGTTCGTTATAAAAGTAGAGAATGTTTGGATCAGGAGAAAATTGAAAGGTTTCTTAAGCAAACAAGAATTGGATATCTCGGATTAGCAGATGGGAACCTACCTTACGTTGTCCCATTGAACTATGTTTGGGCGGAAGGAACGCTTTATTTTCATGGCGCTAGTAATGGTAGACGTAACGAGATCATGAGTGAAAATTCAGAAGTATGTTTTACCGTGTGCCAAGAATATGGTACCATCACGGATCCAGTACCCGCTAAAACAGATACCGCATATATGAGTGTGATGATCTTTGGAAAAGCAGAGCCCATTGCAGATTTGGATGAGGCGACCTTTATGCTTCAAGAATTAATCAATAAGTATGTTCCGGGTTATTATAATCGTCCTTTGTCCAAACAACATGTAGATAAATACCGATCTGCTGTTTTTGGTGGCCCTGTAAAGGTTTATCGTGTTATTCCATCGGCAATTACGGCAAAAGAAAGTGGAATCGAAGAGGATAAAATGTATGACAAAGTGATGAGTGACAAATCCAATTTATAATGGGCGGTTGAACTTCCTTTCTTATTGTTATAAGGTAAGCTTAACTATAACGTGGTCTTAACAAGGAAGGAGCGCATTATGTTTAGAATAATGGCAAGCTTTACAATTAGCTCTATGCGAAGCAGGAACTACGAACGAGGCGGTAGTTGCATAGAGCGGTTTTATTTCTCCGCCTAATCACTTCATCCAAAATTTTGATTAAACGTTTGTAGCTACAGCTTCGCACCCTTAATTATGAATTTAATTATTAAGGAGCGAGCACGATGAAGTATCGTAATGCAGACGAAATTTTACCTAAGGAATTGCTGGCGCAAATACAAACTTACTATGACGGGGGTCTAGTTTATATTCCTAAATTAGATAAGGCACGTAAAAAATGGGGCGAAAAATCGGGTAGTCGGCAGTTGCTGATTAGAAGAAATCAGGAAATTCAACAACGTTTTTCTAATGGCGAACCCATTGAATTTTTAGCTGAGTGCTTTTATTTATCCCCTAGTAGCATTAAAAAAATTGTTTATACTAAAAGCCAATCCTTTACTAAGTAAGATTAAAATAAGTGAATGAAATGAAGCTTACAAAATTTCCATCAAAGGGGTGTTTTAGCCCCCAGTTGGTTTTTTGTAGGCTTTTATTATGTTTTTTTTGGATAAAAAAGAAGTTAACTCATTTTGGGTATATCACTTCCATCCTGCCCTTTCTATACTAAATGTAATGAGAGTGAATGGAGGAATTACAGTGGTAGATGGCTTTGAGAATATGGATACCCTTACAAAGCGGGAGCAGCTTATAAAGCTTGCTGATAAGTTAATAGTAAAGGTTTTGCAAAAATATAAACTAGATGGTGCACTTGTACAGTTTATTCAATTTTCAGAGACGATTACATACAAAGTCCAGACGTTGGCAGGACAAGCTTATTTATTGCGATTTCATTTAGAGTCAACGAAGGAAGAAGAAATAGAAGCAGAGCTTCATATTTTACGTGTTCTAGGTGAGTTAAATAATCCTGCTCATCTGGTTGTGCCCCAAGGATTAAGGAATGAAGAAGGGCATTTGGCTACACATCTTCATACGGATGAAGGCTGGAGCCCTTTGGTCACAATGATGTATTGGGTTGAAGGTGAACCTCTACCGCAGGAGCAAAGTGATCGTCTTATTTTTAAAATGGGGGAATGGTTAGCCACTGTGCATGAGGCAATGAAAAAGATTGAGGTTGTGGTTGAAGCCGATACGCTATTAGCAAGACCTACATGGGGAATTATTAGCTTTAGACAAGCAATGGAAAAGTTAGGACAATACTATAAGCATTTTTTAACTGTAGGCGAATGGTCACAATACCAAACAGTAGGGGAAAAAATTATATCGTGTTTAGAACAATTAGAAAATATGAATCTACACTCCAATTCGGACTCCTTTGGACTTATTCATGGTGATGTCCATCTTGGAAACTATATTGTTCACGGAGATCAGCCTTATCTAATTGACTTTGCAAGGTGTGGGTATGGTTACTATTTATATGATGTCGCTGGTGTAATGTTAGGGCTGTCACCTGAGCAACGAAAGGTTTATATAGAGGGATATGAGAAAGGCTGTAGCCTACCCGCGAACTATGTTTCACATATAGAATGCTTTTTTGTTATGCATATCATCGAAAATGGTGCTCACCACTGCTCGAACCCCAATGAAATTCAAGGTATGTTGGATCAACAGCCCTATGCTTTAGCTTATATCAACAGTTTTTTGGAGGGAAAATCATTTTTGTATCAGAGTATTCCACCTGTTCAAATAGAGGAAAAGAGTTAGCACTTTTTTAAAGGAGGGCTTGAAATGGTGGCGACAACGGTCCAAGTCACGTTAACTGATAAAACGAATTGTCATATTATTAAAAATATGTACCCTTTATATTTGCATGATCTATCTGGACATTATGGCTTGGTAGCAGATCATACCCCAAATCAACATGGGATTTTTGAAATTAGTGACCGATTTAAAACACTTCACGACCAGTATGATGAACAAAATATATGGTGGGATAAGCCAGGTGTTCTTTTTCCTTATCTAATCCAAGCTGATCACATTCCCGCTGGGTTTGCTCTTATCGCTACTTCTCCTTATTGTTCTCAGGAGGTTGACTATTTTATGAGTGATTTTTTTCTGCTACAACCCTTTAGAGGAACAGGAGTGGCACAAATTGCAGCAACCTATCTTTTTGAGCAGTTTAATGGGAAATGGGCATTATACACTAACCCTTCGCCTAAAAATAGGATTGGACAAAAATTTTGGGAAAAGACAGTAGCTCAGCATACAAAGGGAAGCTTTATTAAACAAAATGCTTTAACGCATGACGGAGATAAGCTTATATTTTCATTTTGTAACCAGCCATCCACTTAGAATCTACTCATACAGCAAAGCACCGCACGCAGTTTCTAGCGCGCGGTGCCAAAAAATTAACGCCCTTTTTGTAGCTCCTTCAACATTTGAATAAACCTTTGTGCGTATAACGCCTTGGAGAAATGTTTTTTAATGTGTTGTTCGGCAAAGGTAATCATTCGTTTTCGTAAATTTATATCTGCTAAAAGGGAGATGGCTTCTTTTTTCATCGTTATTTTAGAGTTATGATCATAAAATTTCCCCGTTTTATTATGGAAAATAAATCTCCTTACCCCACCTGAATCTGTCGATAAAACGGGGCAACGGCAAATCATCGCTTCCGCAACGGCATAACCAAAACCTTCATGAGTCGAAGATGATAATAGAAAGCCACCTGAGTCTCCAATTATACTTAAATAATCTGCCATCAATTCATGAGGTGTATTCGAATAACGAATGACACGATTTTTTAATGTGGGATGGGTATCTAAAATGTGATTGTATTGTTCAAGCTCATTTGGATCCGCCATGGTGTTATCATCAAATAACCATAAGTATAATTCAGGATATAGCGGAAGCAAGTCTTTTCCCAGCATTAAAAAGTCACGCACATTTTTATTCTTTTGGAGACGTCCCACCCACCCTATAATGGGATAAGGTCTCTTGGGATATGAAGTATAACTAAAATTGTCCCAATCCAAAGGATCATCGAAGCTGTATTGGTGGATGTTGCCATAATTTAATTTCATGAGTGATCTTAATCGCTCATCTTTCGGGTACATAATGGCGTTAACGGTGTTATGAATTTCCTGTATTGTAGCTGGAGTCATTAATAAGTTTTCCTCATGAGAACCAAGACCTTGTAGCTCGAAAATGAGCAGACCTCTATAGCCCCAATTTCTAATCTCGGTGAGCAGCCACATATCTGAGCACACAACAATGCCATCGTAGTTTTCACGGTGGATGATTTCCATCATCGCTTGGTGGTCATTGGTAATGAAGGTTTTAATGTTTCTAATGTTATGCTTGCCTTGGCCATCAAACTTATATAAGAGGTGTGTTTCAACGCCATGCTCTGTTAATGCTTTACTCCGTATTCGATTTAATGTTTCCATTCCTCCGCTAGGATTAAAGAAAATAAATAAGAGCTTCATAGCTTTTCACCTAGTTTCATTATTTTTTCCTCTAGGAAATATATCAATTTAGATGTGCGAAATAATTCATTTGTTTGCATTGGAGATAGATTGTTTTCATTTCGGTATCCAACTGTACGGTTGTCTTCATTGTAGTAGGTAGACCAAATACTTCCGTCTGCACGTCTAAGCTCGTCATACAATACTTGTGTATTCATAACATCATCAAAAGGGTTCAGGTCAAGCAGCATGGTGTAAGGGGTAGTTACTTTTTTAGCTGTGTATACGGTGGCAGTGGTTTTGTCCCAGGTGGGAAGCCACTCAAACATCGTACAAGGGTGGGGAATTTGCTGTAGAGTCGTAGTCACCTGATAGTTTTCAGACAGGTCAATAACTTGGCATATATAATTACTGAATACTTGTTCATACAGATCTTCAATACGGGTTACTGCTTCAGTGGTTGCCTCAGAAAGTAAAAATAAAAAGGTGATTTCTGGAGCAATTCCTCTACGCACTCTGGTATTATGTCTTGTAAGGTGGAAAGCATGCCGCCATTTTCGATGCGCATCGACAGATTTAAGCTGTGAAGAAACGCTAAAGGTTGAATTTACCCGATAATCCATGAGCTCGATCGGAATATATTTAATCTCACAAAAATCAGTAAGTTTAAGCCAATAATCATAATCTTCGATGGGAGCTAGGCTGTATCCACCAACGACCATTTTTGCATACTTTGCTTTATACATGAAGGATACACCAATGGTTGAGGAGTCAAGTAAAGCTTCCTTGGGCTTACCTTGAAAGTTACGTAAAGCGGCAAGAGCATGCTCGTCATAAAGAGGCTGATTATGGTTGTCTATGGGCTGAAATGAACTATATACAATGCCCAGCTCATCAGGGCCATTTTTTAGTGCCCTATATAAAATTTCTAAAAATAATGGTCTATACACGTTATCACTAGAGACCCAAGTCAAAAATTTAATGCCTTTATCCTGATATAATGGTGCAAATCCTGTATTCAGTGCATGAGGTACACCTTGATTCTTTTCATAACTAATAATATTTACTCGGTGATCGTCCCTTATAATGCTCCGAATCAGTGGCTCCATTTCAGGTGCCCCATCAATGACAATCATAAATTTGAATTGTTGAAAGGTTTGGTTAAGTACGGATTGTAGCGCCGCCTCCAGAAATTCAGGTTTTTGTTTATAGACAGGCATAACGATTCCTAAATCGACCACCATATTCACCACTTCCATTAAGAGTATTAATTATAGTGTATTCGTCATTTATCTTGCTGCCTGTGCATATACCTTTTACTCACTTTGACAAATTTAGTAACCATGGTAGCATTGGCACTATAGTCTTTTTATATCAATGTACAGATTAGAAAGGGAGCTATGTTATGCATACAAAAGATAGTTTATTTCAACAATTTCAACAATTAGGGATTGACCCTACAGGTACACTTCTCATTCATTCCTCTATGAAAAGCTTAGGTGAAGTAGAGGGTGGTGCGGATACGGTTTTAGATGTTTTCACGAAGTATATGAAGGATGGACTTCTGGTCTTGCCTACGCATACATGGTCTTATATTAAAGCTGATAATCCTAAATTTTCGGTAACAGATTCACCATCTTGTATTGGCATTTTGCCAGAGCTGTTTCGCAAACGTCCCGGTGTTATTCGTTCTTGGCATCCAACTCACTCTGTGGCGGCATTAGGAAAAGACGCCGCAGATTTTACGAAGGACGATCATAAATTTGATACTCCTTGTGCGCGGGGCTCATCGTGGGGGAAGTTACTCGACCGCAAAGCCACCATTTTGTTGATTGGTGTGGATTTGAAGCGGAATACTTTTATCCATGGCGTCGAGGAATGGGTAGATATCCAAGGAAGAATGACGGATGGGCATGAGCAGCTCATCACTGTTTTACCAGATGGGACAGAAATTGAAGTGCCTTCACGCAGACATTGTGGACTTTCTTGGTCGGAGCATTTTTGGAAGGTCGAGGATGTGCTGATTGACAAGGGAGCGATGTACATCGGTAAGCTTGGAGATGCAGAGGTACGGGTGTGTGATGCTGAAGCGATAGCTACGATTATTACGGAGATGTTAGGAGAAAATCCAGATTTATTTTCAGACAATCTTCCGCTTGAACAAGGAGAATAAACTCGTATAACGAATAAACGTATAACAAGCTTACTTATAGCGAACATGCGGAGAATGAACATCATGATTACGTGTGTTGATCCTCATGCTATCATATAATAAGAAAAGGGAGGGAAAACAACATGAAGACGATTACAGTCCAAAAAATAATTGATAAATTTCACTTAGAGGTGCTATCAGGAGATCATTGTTTAGAACGGGAAATTGACCGTCCGCGTACACATCGCCCAGGGCTAGAGTTTGTTGGGTATTTTGACTTTTTTCCAACGAACCGCGTACAGGTGTTAGGACGTAAAGAAATTAATTATTTGCTCTCGTTAACCGTTGAGGAACGCAAACACCATATCGGCAACATAGTGAAATATCGCCCACCTTGCTTTATTGTAACGTCTGGACAACAAGAGATCCCTTTTTTGACCTTATTTTGCAATGAGGAGGGTATTCCTCTTTTACGTACCAACGAAACAACAACGGAGTTTATTGCTAAATTAGACAGTTACTTAGTTAAGGCACTTGCCCCGGAAATATCGATTCATGGTGTCTGTGTAAACGTATCTGGGATCGGTATCTTGCTACGAGGGAAATCAGGCATTGGGAAAAGTGAGACTGCACATACACTCATAAGGCGGGGGCACCGCTTTGTTGCAGATGATATTGTCGTGCTGAAAAAGCTAGGGCCTACCACGCTCCTTGGCTCACATAATGAGACTACACGTGAGTTTTTGGCGTTACGCAGTATTGGCTTGATTAATGTGGTGCGTCAATATGGACGTCGAGCCTTTCAGGATGAGACACGAATCGTGCTTGATATCGAGCTTGCGCCATGGCGTGAGGATGCTTTAAATAATGAGCTTGAGGTTGAACCTCAATTTAGAGAATATTTAGGTGTGAAAATTCCACATATTGAAGTCCAGCTCCAGCCAGGTCGTGATGTGGCAGGCTTAATTGAAGCTGCGGCAAATAACTGGTATTTAAAACAGCTTGGCTATAGCGCTGCTGAGGAGTTTATGGAGCGGATTAACAGTGAGTTTAATTCATAGGGTTTAATTCATAGGTGAAATTGCCTCTAATTTTTCGGGTAGCATGAACTAGTGATCTATTTTAAAATACGCCATGAGGGCATCTACCCAAAGGAGGTTACATATTGTGAGTTCAGATACAAATACAAATAGAAATGCATATCCATTTCAAAATCCTGCTCTGCCACTTGAAGACAGGGTAACTGATCTAGTGTCCCGTTTTACACTTGAGGAAAAAGTGGGGCTGATGTTACAATATCAAATCGCAGTGGAACGGCTTGGCGTAAAAGCGTACAAACATGGTACTGAGGCGGCACATGGCGTAGCATGGTTGGGTGAAGCGACAGGGTATCCACAGCCGATTGGGCTTGGATGTACATGGGATACCGAGCTGATGCAACGGGTTGGCAGTGCAATTGGTGATGAGGCACGGGGTTTTTATAAGCGTAATCCTGAGGCGAATGGGCTTACCTTGTGGGCGCCCACTGTCGATATGGAGCGTGACCCTCGTTGGGGGCGTACAGAAGAAGCCTACGGCGAAGACCCTGTATTGACTGGCAAATTAGCTTCCGCATTAGTACAAGGTATTCAGGGAGACCACCCGAAATATTTGAAAGCGGTTGCGACATTAAAGCACTTTATTGCTAACAATAATGAAATTGGACGTGGGGATGCTTCGGTCAGCATTGATCCCCGTAATTTACGAGAATATTATTTGAAAGCGTTTGAAATCCCGTTTAAAGAGGGTGGCGCTCAGTCGATGATGACGGCGTACAATGCGATTAATGGCATTCCTGCTAACCTAAGCCCTGATGTAAAGGGAATTGTGAAGCAAGAGTGGGGCATGGATGGCTTTGTCGTTAGTGATGCCTATGATGTCTCAGGAACGGTACGTGATCATGGTTATTTGACATCCTATAAGGAAGCCGTTGCTCGGTCAGTCCGTGAAGGTGGAATTGATAGCCTTACCGATGATGGCGAGCTGATGAAGTTATCGTTACGTGAGGCTCTTGCGGAAGGTTTATTAACGGAGAGTGACCTAGATGAAGCGCTACGCAACACTTTTCGGGTTCGCTTCCGCCTAGGTGAATTTGATCCAGCCTCTGATAATCCGTACGCAAGTATAGATGAATCCATCATTATGCATCCTGACCATGCCAAGCTTTCACGCGAAGCTACTGGCAAGGCGATTGTATTGTTAAAAAATGAAAATAATATGCTACCTTTGTCCTCAGAAATGCTAAAAAAGGTGGCTGTCATTGGACCCCTTGGCAACATTGTATATCGTGACTGGTATAGTGGGGAGTTACCTTATGCAGTTACGCCATTAGAGGGTATTCTGCAACGGCTGGGTGTTAATGATTTAATTACAAATAATAAAGTCATTTTTACATCGGGAACAGATCGAATTAAGCTCAAATCTACAAGTAACGGTCAATACGTACAGATACAGTCTAATGGGCAAGCACAGCTTATTGCAAATGGACAAAAGTGTGAGGAAGCGGCAGTATTTGAATTAACTGATTGGGGTTGGGGGAGTCATACCCTCATTGCCGAGCAAAATGGACGGTATGTAACGACAGATGATCGCAGTGTTAAGGCGTCTGCTGATTACATATGGGAATGGTTTACGAAGGAAGTATTTCTTGCACAATTTGTGTGTGGTGAAGGAGAGAAGATAGAGAGTCAGAAAGGAGAGCAGTTAGAAGAAAAGCTTAAGAATAATAAGGTAGAAAACAAAGTAGTGGAAAAAATAGATAATAAATTAGAGGAAAAAATAGACGAAAAGGTTATCTTTTCTACCTGGAATAATGTCCCCGTAACTGTTCGTAGTGGTACTGGCGAGGTCGTTGTTGGTAGTGGTGCCGCTGAGGAAACAGCGAATGAAATTAACGTTGCAGGTGCTGCATCTGTTGTCAGAGGAGAAGGTGAAATTTCCGCAGAGGTGTTTGAGCTAGAAAAGATCACAGATAAATTTGAAGAAGCTAAGGAGGCGGCAAGTGAGGCAGAGGTTGCGATTGTATTTGTAGGTAACCATCCATTAATCAATGGGAAGGAAACGATGGATCGCCCTGATATTACGTTGCCAGCGGCACAAGAGCAGCTTATTAAAGAAGTGATGGCAGTGAATCCAAATACGATCGTTGTTGTCATTGGAAGTTATCCATTTGCGATAAATTGGGTGGATGAGCATGTGCCTGCGGTGCTCTATAGCTCTCATGCGGGGCAGGAGCTAGGGAATGCGATTGCAGATGTATTATTTGGTGATGTAAATCCTGCTGGGCGCCTCAATATGACGTGGTATAAGTCGGTGGATCAGCTTCCAGCGTTTATGGATTACGATATTATTAAGGGCGAACGAACGTATCAATATTTTAAAGGCGAAG
Source organism: Paenibacillus turicensis (assembly GCF_017873435.1). Taxonomy (GTDB): domain Bacteria; phylum Bacillota; class Bacilli; order Paenibacillales; family Paenibacillaceae; genus Fontibacillus; species Fontibacillus turicensis. The sequence continues at coordinate 22,314 of NZ_JAGGKG010000008.1, forward strand.
TGTTGTATCCATTTGGACATGGCTTATCTTATACGAAATTTAGTTATGATTCCATTTCTCTTGATAGGCAAAAGTTGGATACTCTCAACATCACGGTAACCCTTACGAACACGGGAAATTGTGATGGGGAAGAGGTTGTGCAGCTATATAGTCATATGGAGCAATCTAGAGTTAAACGCCCATTAAAGCAATTACTTGCTTTTCGTCGTGTAAATCTTGTAGCAGGTCAATCGATCGATATTGAGTTTGAGGTTCCATTATCCCAGCTCGCAATTTGGGATGTTACACGTGAGCGTTTTTGTATTGAATCAGGTACTTATAGCTTTATGGCTGGTTCGTCATCAGCGATCTTGCCCTTACATGTCACTTGTGATCTAGAAGGTGCAATGACCGAAGTGATCCCGCCACGTAATTTGAAACAACCTACTAAGGCAATCAACTATGATGACTATGAGGGTGTGCAAATTATAGAGTGTATGGGTTCTCAGCATACTAAAGACATTGCATTTATGGAAGACATTGAGACTCTAAATGTTCGAAGTGCAGTGGAGGTGCAGGAGCAAGCGGGATGGTTCGCCTTCAAGGATGTTGATTTTGGCGATGGGGTGAGGCAGTTTAAACTGCGTGCTGCAAGTGCGCAAGAACAAGCGGTAGCCGTTGAGCTTCGCTTACAAGGTGTGAATGGGATATTAGTAGGTAAACTAGAGTTTACAGGTACTGGTGTTCAGCAATGGCAGGATTATGTAATAGATATAGAAGATATAGAAGATATAGTAGAGACTAATGGGAAGTATCGAAGTCAGGACGTTTATATCGTTATAAATGGACGTGCAGCGATAAGTATGATTCAGTTTTTAGCTTAATGCATTGGAAAAAACCTTCATCATTCTATGGGTTCAGTCTCTGTAATCAATAGAGTGATGAAGGTTTCTTTTTATCTAAACCTTAAATTTGCCAAGTGCAAGCTGAAGCGCCTGCGAAGTTTGTTCTAGATTCGTTGCAGCTTGTGCAGCTTGCTCAATCCCACTGAGCTGATTGGCATTGGCAGTGACGACGTGCTGAGAACCCTTGCTTGTTTGTCGCGCAATATCGGTAATGTTGGTCACGGATGCCGTAATCTCCTGTAGCCCTGCTGACATTTCCTCTGAAGCTGCCGCCATCTCCTCAATTTGCGTAGAAATATTATGGTGAGTAAGGAGAATTTGCTGGAAGCTGTCTTGTGTTTGATTGGAAATTTGCATGCCAACCTCTGCTTCCTGTACCATTTCCCCCATGGAAGCTACTGAGCGCAACATCCCTTCCTCCATTTGACTGATGACCTCCGCAATTTTATCTGAAAATTCACCTGACTGAGCAGCTAGCTTTTGAACCTCAGAAGCGACGACCGCAAAACCAAGACCATGCTCGCCAGCCCTTGCTGCTTCAATGGAAGCGTTTAGTGCCAATAGATTAGTCTGGACAGAAATTTGGCGAAGCATTTTAAGGATTTGGGAGATTTCTTGAGATTTCTCGTTTAGAATTTGAATGGCTTCGTCTGTTTCAATTACTTTATGGTGAATATGATTCATCTGCCCGACAGTACTAGCGACAAGCTCCTTCCCAGTTTCAGCCTGACCTTTGGAGTATTGGGCAGATTCCGCAATGTCAGCCGCATTTTCTGCGATACGTTGCACACCAATGGTGACTTCCTCCATCGCAATTAAATTTTCAGCTGTACTTTTTGTTTGCATTTCTGCTCCACTCGATACTTCCTGTATGATTGCCGCGATTTGTTTTGATTGCTGTTCAGATTGCTCTGTAATTTGTAAAATAGCTTCGGTTGCCTCTGCCACTTGATCCGCAGATTCCATTCCATGCTGTATAAGCTGCTGTAAATTGCCCTTCATTTGATTATAGCTGCTCACCAGATCACCAATTTCATCATGGATTGGATCTGTGATTGAGGTCGTGAAATCACCTTGACCTGCTTGCTGTAATGCACTAGAGATTTTCCGAATTCTTTTACTCATTAGTGAGATAAATATAATAATTACAACAACAGAGATTACGATAGCGATAATCATCAGGGGTGCAAAATATTGAATAAAGGAGCTAATAATAACCTGAATTAAATGTTGAGGTGCTGCTACAGAAGCAATACCAATGGTTTCTCCATCCTTATTTTTAATAGGTAGATAGGCAGCTTGATATTTTTCACCAACAATATCTGCTTCACCATAATACTCCCCACCCTGATCCAACACAATTTGAGCGACAGTGGGAGAAACCTTTGTTCCCACCGCACGTTTACCCTCTACCATGACGTTGGTTGAAATCCGTTGATCATTTTGGAAAAATGTGACAATATCGTCTGTCAATTTTCCGATTTCATCTACAATGTCCTCATTATCATTCATTTGAACTGAACCCTTATAGAGCTTCCCATCTTGAATGGACCAATCCCCAGGATATTTATAGTTGAGGAGCTCACTAACAAGCCGGAGGTCACTTTTTGCCTTCTCACTGGCAAATGTTTTGATGCCTTGTCCCATTTGCTGAATGACAACAGCGACAATTGCCACAGAAAAAATGAGTAATACGCTAATTACTATAAGACTTATCTTGGTGCCGATGCTTCTCTTTTTCATGGCTAATCACATCTCCAGTTTCTGCAATAAATTAGATGGGGTATTATATTTTATAGATATTATCGGTTTAGCTAGGATCGTAGTTTATCAATTTTAGCAGCAAACAACGATCCAATTTATTACAATGGTAATAGGCAATCATACCAACCTAAAAATAGGAGGGAGAAGTAGATGGATAGAACTATATTTGAACAAATAGATGATGTTATTGAAAAAATGCAAGCGGTGATTGAACAGGAGTTACAGCAAAATCCTCATTTTTATGCCCAATATCCGATGGAGCTTTTAACGGAGGCCAATCCAGCAGATATTGAGGAAGTCACTAAGCGTTGGACATTACCTGAACCTTATGTGTATTTCCTCCAGCATTATGTTCCTCAGCGAGTAGGTTGGGCAACGGACGAATATATTCAGTTACATATTTTTGGTGCATCTGAATTGCAAGAGGGTCAAATCGGATATAACTATAATCCTGTAACCCAAGAGGTGATCGAAGATTGGCCTGCGCATTACTTAGTGATAGCTTCTGATGAAGGTGATCCATATTGCTTGGATTTATCGAGGGAGGACACTGTGGTATATACTGCCTTGCATGGGCAAGGAGAATGGGATTTTTCTATTGCTTATGAAAGTTTAGTAGAGTTCCTTTATAGTACTTTGTTGCCAAAGGAGATTGAGGTGTCTGATCCAAGTGAGCTAGCGGATTATAAATACTATAAGTTATGGCTTACGGGAGAGGGCAGTGATCGAGTTAAGACGCTTTTATTTATAAAAAAGCTTAAAAACTGCAATGTTGCCGAGGCTAGAGCGTATTTGGCAGAGCTACCGTTATTAGTGTTTAAAGGAATTGAGCAGAGAGCTATGCAGATGGAAAAAGAATTAAAAGCTATTAGTGCTGAATATAGGATGGAGCAGATTGGTTGGGAGGAGTTTATTAGGGAAGAAGGGTAGTCTAGTATAAAAGAGACTTGGATTAAAAAATCCCCACACCCTTCAAAAGGGCGTGGGGGCAACAACTAGATTAGTGATAATAAACAATAAACTAATGGCCTTAGTTACTTTCAAGTGAAAGAATAAGTGCCCTTAATAGCTCGTCATAATTAATATCCTTTTCAAAGAAAGTAAATGCGACAGTATAATATACATCGTCTTGGTTCCACGTATAGTATGTCGGAATCTGCAATGTTTTTCTGCCATTATCTCCTGTATATTCTCCTCGTGTTTTAAGATAAGATTGTTCTTCTTCGGTATATACTAAAATATTTAATCCGTTTAATGTGATTCCCTTCTTGTAGGAAAGTTTATTAGTATTAAGTAAAGGTTTTTTACTTTGGAGAAGTGTAATGTCATCGTTCAGATCATATTCCTTTGTTTTAGCAAATGATTTAATGCGGTAGCTACTCTCTAGTGCATCTTCAGTTCGGCTGTAGGTAAGATTTGTATTGGTATCATGCTTTCTAAGCAAAAGTGTATTAAGTATTTCAAACCCAGTATCTTGAATGACTACTGGCAATTTTGGCTTAAAGCCAAGAATGTTTTGTACTGTAGTTAAATCATCCTTAGTATAAATCGGAAATGAGTTACCTTCTCCACTATAATTGACATGCTGTACTTGCAGCGGCTCTACAAAAGAAGCAACAATTTGAGCTAGGTCAGCTCTAGATATTACTCCATCAAGATTGGTTTTGGCTGTGTTAGACTTAGTATTTTTAAAATTAATGACATAAGTTATACCTTGATCTTCCCATACGAAGCTATGTCCAAGGATAGCTTTTGTATTATTTTTTTGTCCCTCAGGTGGTGCTTCTGTATATAAAGTACCTGTAATATTATCTATTGTAAGGGAGGCTTGTCCAGACTCTGTAACTGAATGATTAGAAACACCCCATAGCATATTTTGATCAATTAATGACTGTACCTCAAGGCCAGCTATAACCTCAAAGGAGCGATATTGTTCTTGTTTCTTATTATTAGAGTAAAATATCGTTACTGCGGCAGTTTGATCTGCCCGTTCTGGATGCACAAATGATTTAGTAGACCAGATATTATCAAGCATATAACCATTAGGAATAAAATCTGGAACTTTAAAATCGAACTCCTTAAATTGAAGTGCTCGATCTAATGAATGAAACCATTTAAATGATTCAGCGTTTCTTGCATATGGCATAGATGATGATGAACTGCTCAGTAATATATTTTTTTCTAGCGCTGCTGATGTATTCGTTGCTTGAGGTTCATTTCCTGATGCATTATTATTTTGTGAACTTGGTGAATTAGTTAGTAGTACGGCACCCAATACAAATAGCAATAAAATAGCTAAAGCTGTCATTTTATATGAGCCTTTTTTAAAGTTAGCCACCATGATAATCCTCCGTTTCGTATCCGATTTCCGATTATAAAATGAAGATAAATGAACCTGTGGTACAGAGCTTGACTTAAATAAACGGGTCATCATAAGTAATGTTAATCCATATTCCGACACTTCTTGGCCATCTAAATGGGATAGCACTCCTGTATCGCAAGCGATTTCTTGATCTAGTCGCATTTTATGAACCGCCCACCACACGATAGGATTAAACCAATGAATACATAATGAGATTGTCCATAATAAGTTGATCCATAAATCTTTACGCTTAAAATGCATGAGTTCATGTTTTACGATATGGTCTAGTTGATGGTTAGTGGCGATGGCTATAATATCTTCTGGTAAATAGATGCTAGGTTTGAATACCCCATATAAACAAGGGCTTCGCACATAACTAGTCTCATAGATTGTAATGTTTGAGTGAATTCCAAGCTGTTGTTTGGATTGAACTAAAATATCATTTAGCCGTGTATCACCAGACCTACGTGTTTTTATTATGAGGTGTCTAAAACGCCAATTACTTATGCAGTAATAAGCACTCAGAAGTATGACCCCACTCAACCAGATGAGGGAAAATAACGATAGTGCATGTAATGGCTGATTTGATTCTGAGTTTGAATTGTTCGCAGTAGGCATTCTAGTTATAGACTCAAACTGAGATGGGGACTTTTGAAGCCTGTTTGTTAGCTGGGCGCCATCTTTTTGTGTTTGGGGAAGGGAGGTCACGGTAACCTCTCCCTCCTTTTTTATGTCTTCTAATGGCTTAACCGTAGTTGCTTCATATGTCTGCTGCCAATTTATATTGTTAGGTGCGGTTTGAGGTAATAAATTGAACATACTGAGCATACTTTGAGGTGCAATTGGTACTATCAGCTTGACTAGCAACAAAAACCACATAGCATAAATAGCCACAGGGCTTAAATAACGATGCAAAACTTTACGAAGTATAAGGATGACAATCAATATGATGATGGAGACATAGGAATGAGTAAGTACAGTAGCAAAAGCTGATTCAAGAAAACTCATCATTTCCGTTTACGCTCCAATAATTGTTGAAGCTCATCAATGTCTTGATCTGACAACGTTTCCTCTTCAATAAACTTCGCACACAACATACCTGCCGCGCCGTTATACACTCGGTTAAGAAAGGATTTATTTTCTGAGTTTAAATACTCATCATAGGAAACTAATGGACTATACAAATAAGTGCGCCCCTTTTTTTCAAACTGGATGGCTTGTTTTTTATGTAGTCGATTCAAAAATGTTTTAATTGTCTGATCTGACCACTCCATCTGAGCTGTTAGCTTCGTAATAATTTCATTAGCTGCTAAAGGAGAGTTCTCCCATAGTAGCTTCATAACTTCACTTTCCGCTTCAGTAATATGTGGAATGTCCTTATTATCCCTATTGTTACTCATGTCACTCATCGTAGTCACCTCTTCAACATTTTGTTTACATGTGTAAACGATATAATAGTTAAAGATTACACTTGTAAACGTAGAGTTGTCAATGGTAACTTTGTACAGAATTACTACATACTAAAAAGCTCGGCTACTAAAAAGCGCATCGCTTTCTAGCAGCCAAGCTACAAGTTAATTTGCCAAGGAAGAGGCAGTTCAAATTATTTCAACTTCGCTACATGTACAGCAACCTGTTCAATTTGTGCTTTGCTTAACGTGTGGTCAGGAGAGCTGATCGTTACTGTTCGATCATCTAACTGGTAGCTCAGCATTGGAGTATCCGAAGGCGTATACCATTTTGCTTTCACACCATTTGCGAGCGTGACTTCTTTGGCATCGTAGCCATTAGAATAATCGCGTGGTGATACATTGACAATCATATGCTTGAAAATGTGGTTAACCCCATCACCTGTAGCCGCCGTCTTTACATAGCTATCGTTTTGAGTCATTTGCTCAGGCGCATAAGGCGTTTCAAATGATTCAAACTGGGCATAAGCCGCTTTGATTTCTTTAATTTGTGCTGCGCTGTAATTCACCTTGGTTAAAGCGTGTACTTCGCTGTTTCCTTTTTTGCCAGTCCCAATAACTACAGTATGACGAGCGGAATCAAAGGATACGTCAGCGCCAATCATTTGGGAGACTGCACGTAGAGGGACGTAAGTAGTGTTTTGATACGTAATAGGAGCTAATTGCTTGCCATTGCCATCTGTTACATTACGTGCTTCTCCGTCTACTTGAAATGCAATTTCATGATTTAGGTAAGCACTGATTTTTTCTAATTTCGTTCCTGCATAAACGCCAGCCGCGCCAGTTAAAGTCATACCTACGATAAGGGTAGCTAATAATGTTTTTTTCATGATGATAATCTCCTTTTTTAAAAATTGACTTGTAGTTTTGGTTTATCTTGCTAATTTATCGTCCTTATTTAAAATCAACTATTTGTGTAACTGTCAGGCTATTTGGATCGTCTGCTGTAATTCCAAGCTTTGTTCCGTCAGGACTCCAGCTGAGTGGATAGGTTGGATAATAAGAGAGTCCAAGTGGTGATACTTTTCCAGTATTTGAGTCAAAAATATAAACCCCGTTCATTCCACTTTTGTTTTCACTATAAGCTGCGAACGCTAGCTTACTTGAATCAGGCGACCATGAGAAATACGATAATAAGTCACCTTTGCCTAAAAATAAGCCCTGTGCATTTCCTTTTGTGTCGTATAATATCAGGTCCGATTGTGCTTTACCCCTTTCAGTTATACTCGCCGCGATCTGCTTGGCATTTGGTGATAGACTGAACTCATATACTTTGGGTGCAAGCACGGTTGGTTTTGGTACTGTAGGGGAGAATCGCTTTAACCGTTGTTCTTTATCCTTGTAATAAATAAAGCCTCCACCTACTGCAAATTCATTAAAGCTTTCTACCTCGTTATCCTCTAGCTTCACTTTTTGCTTCGTTCCATCAGTTGAGATTTTCCAGATGTCACCCTTATTTTCCATAGCGCCTGTGGCAAGGATGTAGGTATTTTCGTTTAGCCACCCACCCATTTCTAAATAATTGCTTACCGAAATGGGGGTGATTTCACCTGTAGCGAGATTTTTGATTGCATTAGCTGCGGTGTATTTATCCCTCCAAGTCTGAATGAAGCTATATTTTCCGTCTGGTGATTCGCTTGCCTTCGCAACTGTTCCCTCCGTTTGGTTTTGTAGTCCCTCTGAGGCTGGAATAGGTTCACGTTCCCCTGTTTTCAAATCCACCTTAAACCAGTTATAACTGTACGTTGCCTCCTTGGTTGGGGTCGCTTTACTTTTTAACGTGGTGACCATAATTTGCACCTCATCCATAGATAGCCATTTCTCTATGTTTGCGCCATCTAAACGATGAATACGATTCACTGCAATTTCCTGCTTTGCCTTAGTGGGTTGATCGTCGGTTACAATGGTCAGCTCGCGTTTTTCTGTGTTTCGCTTTCCCGTTGAGTCTTTGCCAGCGTGTATGTTACAGCCAGTTAAGCCAGTGAGTACGGAAACGCACAGTAATGCTACTAGAAATCTGTTTTTCCTACGATAAAGGCTTAAGCTAAAGTTACTTTGCTTCATTTTCAGGGTCTCCTTCGTTCTAACCGTGTTTAGCTCCCCTATGGCTCTTAGTATAGAAAGACAATGTTGCATGAGAATATCCAGCTTGTATCTAACTTGTAAACAATCATCTAAAATTATATTCAAAAAAAATCAGGATTTAACAGCGGTTGAAGCCACTCCCTAACACGAAGCGGCTTACCTCCTCTGTAATACCTAATTTTAATTTTGAGCCTCAACCACTTGTATACAATGGAAGCTCTAATCTAAATAACGAACCCTCAGGGGTGGTGTGCTCCAAGGTCACTTTACCGCCTTGCTTTTGTGCAAGGTTACTCGCAATCGCTAATCCAAGCCCTGTGCCTCCCGTTGCTCTGGCGCGGTCCTTACTTACTGTAAAAAAGGGATCAAAAATCCGCTTTACAGCGTCTGGGGGGATACCTATGCCTGTATCCTTGACCTCCACTGCCATATAGGTTGTGCCATCGGTGTGTTGCGCTCTATAGTTGCGTAGGTGTACATGCCCACCCTCTTGATTATATTTGATCGCATTATCTAATAAATTAAGCATAATATGGCGCACATTATCGGCATCTGCCCACACTTCTCCAGCATCAAAGGAAGAAGTTAGTCTAATATTACGTTGTTCTGCTTTGGCTTGCAGTCTTGCTACCGTTTCCTCTAAAAGTGGCACAATTGAGATCACTTCTACCTTTGTTTGTAGCTCATAAATATCCATAGCAGAGAGTTGGAGCGCCTTTTCCACAAGTGCAAATAATCGTTGTGCCTCTACATGAATACGTCCACTGGCATCCTCTAATAATGCAGGGTCATCACGGTACATCGTTAACAGGTCAGCGTATGCCATAATTGAGGTTAAAGGTGTTTTCAGCTCATGACTAATATTACCGATAAATTGCTTTTGCTGTTGCTCTAGCTCCGTCAATTGCCCAATCGCTTCCATTAGCTTTTGTCTTTCCTCATGTAATTCACTGACATTACTTGCGATACTGCCGCTCATATTAAATATGCCTTGCGCCAGCTCACCTAACTCGTCTTGTCGTTGTACGGATGGAGAAGCTAAATAATTCCCCTTCCCGATCTGTACCGTATCTTGATTTAACTGCTTGATGACATTAATTTGACGCCATAAATAAATATAGCCTATTAGAAAGCCGATCACTAACACACCTGCACCTGCAAAAATAAACAGATCATAAATTCGGTTATAAAATGCATTTTGCTCTGCTAAGGAGGCATGAAATTGGACAGTGCCAAGCCGTTCCTCTGTATAATACAAGGGAGCAAGATACAATAGCTGATCTCCCTCCGTAATATAAGCAGCATGGCCTTGAGCCGTGGCTTCCAGCGCATCCGCTATATTCGCTTGAGGTTGGAAGGGCAAAGAGGTGCCCACAAACTGACCATTTACGTCATAGATCGTAACTGCCAGCCCACTTTGTCCCCCTAAGTCCACCGCCAGCCGTTGACCACTTTGCTCCATAAACTGAGCTGGTGTAGCTTGATCCTGACTTAGATACTCTTCACGCACCTTCAGATTGGCAGCAGCCGCTTGTCTGGAAAACGACTGCTCCAATCTCGTCTTCTGATCGTCCTTAATCCCATTAAGCACTAGTACACTTAAACAAGTTACGATAAAGACAAGTAATAGGGCGAGTAAGAGGGAAAGCTTAGCTTTAAGTCCTAATTTGAATGTGGTACGCATTAGCTTTTCTCCGTGCTTTTATAGCCAATTCCGTATACGGTTGCGATTAGTCCATGAAAGTCACCAAGTTTTTTACGTAAACGCTGAATATGAATATCTACGGTTCTTGTCCCACCATCAAAATCTATGCTCCATACTTGCTCTAATAGCATTTCACGCGAAAATACACGTTCAGGATTACGCATCAACAAGACAAGGAGATCAAATTCCTTTGGCGTTAAATCCAAGGACTTACCCTCCAAAGAAATCGTTCGACTATATAATTGTGCGGTAAGTGCAGAGAGCTCAATGACATCTTGATCTTTGGGTACTTCTTGGACACGAATCTGCCCACCACGGCGCACCAATGCCTTCACCCTAGCTAATAGCTCACGCATATCAAAAGGTTTGGTCATATAATCGTCTGCACCTAGCTCTAAACCAAGCACTTTATCAACAATATCATCCTTCACGGTGAGCAAAATGATACCTGGACGGTTTTTGCCCTCCAGTCTACGACAAACTTCATAGCCATTTAAATGGGGCATCATCACATCAAGCACCATTACCTCTGGCTGGAAAAGGGCAACCTTTTTTAAAGCTTCCTCTCCATCTGCCGCGGTATCTACCTCATAACCTTCCCTACGTAGGGCGTAAGCAATGGCGGTAGATATGCTACTTTCATCGTCTACAACAAGTATTTTGCTCATTTTGCTCATCGTGGGATCGCCTCATTTATAGGGATAATTAATGATAGGGATTTGTCGATTTAGACCTTCGCCGCCCATACTTCGATTTCAATTTTAATTTCAGGCAAACCAAGCTCAGTAATGTACCCTACCGTCATCGCAGGATAGTCATTTCCAAATAGCTTCTCCCACTCAGCATAAAGATAATCCCAATCTATTTTTTGTGTTGCCCATATGTTTACTTTAATAATGTTGGTTGCATCAAGTGCTTCGGAATGTAAAACGGTTTGAATATTTTGAAATGTATAATAAATTTGATCGTTCATTTGTTCGGGGAAACGGCCCTCTGGGTCTACGCCAATCTGTCCAGAAGTTACGAATAGCTCCGCATTTCTGGGGATTTTTGTAATATGGCTATAGTTTCCGACAGGAGCACTCATATTTGATGGGTTTTTTCTTGTAATTTGGGGTTTATTCATTTTAAATTCCTCGCTTTTATCGTCTTTTTATAATCAAAAACTAGATTTTGGGCAGACTCCACCCTATAGTTTTGATTTTAGAAAAAAACCGCAGTAGAGTACCCATAACCACAACCAATACAAGCTAGAACCTTCTTTTTCATAGTTACTGTACTCCTTTCTGCATTTTATGCGAAGATAATAATAAAGATTGTAGACGAAATTGATGCTAGAGTCAAAATCCTTGAAACTTAAGCTTTAAGTGGTTTGATTTATCCGAACTAATGATAAAATATTTAACATAAGTGTGGATGGAGATAGATATTGTTATTGAAAATTCGGTTGTTGAGGTGAAAACAAAGTGAAGCCAATCACGATTCTAATTGCAGATGATGAAGTAGAAATCGCTAACCTTGTTGCGTATCATTTGGAAAAGGAAGGGTACCAGACGGTCCAAGCGCATGATGGTAAAGCTGCGTTACAGGTTATTCAATCCCAAGCTATTGATTTAGCTGTATTAGATATTATGATGCCTGAACTAGATGGATATGAGGTAACAAGACAAATTCGCGATAAGAAATACGTATTGCCAATCATTTTTTTAAGTGCAAAAACATCCGACTTAGATAAAATTACAGGGCTCGTAATGGGGGCAGATGATTATATGATTAAGCCCTTTAATCCTATGGAATTAGTAGCTCGTGTAAATTCTCAGCTCAGACGTGCAGCGATGTTCAGTCAAGATACCAAGGAAAGTAAGGCAACGATCGAGATCAGTGGGCTCATGATTTTTCATGATCAACATAGAGTTACATTGTATGGCGAGGAGATAGAACTCACTCCAAAGGAGTTTGATATTCTCTCCTTATTGGCGGGTCATCCAAAGCAAATTTTTAGCGTCGAAAGTATTTTTCAGCATGTTTGGGGCGAGGCGTATTTTGAGAGCAACAATACAGTGATGGTGCATATTCGTACTTTACGTAAAAAGCTAGGGGAGGACATCCATCAAGCTAAGCTCATTAAGACGGTATGGGGTGTGGGGTACACCTTCAATGGATAAATATCAAGGTAGTGGGGCATCTTTTCGTGGCTTTCGTTCTAAAATGATCCTGCTGCTCGGATTAAGTATGCTTTGCTCTGGAACAATTACATATGGGCTCTATAGATTATTGCAGTTTTTTTATAAAGATGTTCGTAGGGAGGACTTTTTGGCTCAAGTTCGCCGTATTATGTTTCAAATTGGCGATATCTATTGCTTCCTCATCATCTTTATTCCACTTGTTATTTTATTTTTCTTTTGGTTTTCCAAGCCTTACTCTGATTATTTCAAACAAATTTCTACGGGGATACGTGCACTAGCTGATGGGGATTTTAACCATCGGGTTTATATTAAATCAGGGGATGAATTTGCAGTTATTGCAGAGGACCTTAATTTGGCAGGGCTGAGGTTAGAAGAGGCGGTGTCACGGGGTGACTTTGCAGAAAGCAGTAAGGACCAGCTTGTAGTGAACTTGGCGCATGATTTACGAACGCCGTTGACCTCTGTATTAGGGTATTTGGATTTAGTGATCAAGGATAAAAAGTTGACAGAGGAGCAGGTTCAGCATTTTATTTCGATCGCTTATACGAAGTCACAGCACTTAGAACGACTGATTGAGGGCTTGTTTGAAATTACAAGAATGAACTATGGGAAGCTAACAATTAAACAGGAGCAGGTTAATTTAAGTGAATTATTGTATCAATTACATGAGGAATTGTATCCAGTGCTCGAAAAGCATCATTTAACTGCTAGGCTAGAGGTTGCACCTCAGCTGTTGACCCTGGGGGATGGGGAGCTATTGGCTCGTGTATTTGAAAATTTGCTAACGAATGCCTGTCGTTATGGAAGTGATGGCATCTATGTTGATATTAATGGAAGGCTTAAGGATGAGCGTTCTATTGCGATTCAAGTCATCAACTACGGCAGTTCAATAAAGCAAGAGGATATTCCTCATATTTTTGATATGTATTTTCGGGGAGATCGGGTGCGTTCAAGTCAAGGTGGGGGAACGGGACTTGGGTTATTTATTGCTAAAAATATCGTAGAGCAGCATGGGGGGACGATCGCTGTAACGAGTGATGCAATTTCAACCTGCTTTGAGGTTATTTTACCGCTAGGCATAGCTAATTAGCTAGTAGTAAATGAAGCTCCGTCAAAATTTAAGAAAAACTTTATTTTTATCTCCGATATATTTAAACACTCTTTTCTATTCTTTAGGATAGGAAGGGGAAGATTGTTTTGAAAAAATTTTTATTTTTTAGTATTGTGTTGTTGCTGCTAGTTGCAGGGGTAAATGGGGCAATCATTTTGTTTGAACAAGGTCAATTTGATATTAGCTATTCGGATGAAAGACAATTTGAAACGAAAAAGGTAAAAACCATTAAGGTAGTGCCGAGTAAAGAGGTACATAAAGGCGACTTATTACTCGTTAATAGAGATTACGCTGTGCATGAAGATGGAGTTAAGAAGGATATTGTAAATTTAGGAGCGCAGGATGATCTTGTGGATGGGTTTGTATTGCTTGATCGTAATACGTATTTATCCAAAAGCGTCGCCAAAAAGTTTAAAGCCATGATTAAGGATGCTGCTAAAGATGGCGTGAACCGTTTTGTTATCAGCAGTGGGTATCGTGATTTGGACAAGCAAGAACAGCTTTATAAGGAGCATGGGGCAGATTACGCATTGCCAGCAGGCTATAGTGAGCATAATTTAGGACTTTCTCTGGATATTGGATCAACGCAAAAGGAAATGAAAGAGGCAGATGAAGGAAAATGGCTACAGGAGAATGCGTGGAAATACGGCTTTATTTTGCGTTATCCTAGTAATAAAACAGGGGTAACAGGTATATTATATGAACCTTGGCATTTTCGCTATGTTGGACTTCCACATAGTGCAATTATGTATAAAAATGATTGGGTGCTAGAGGAATACTTAGATTATTTAAAATCAGAGGGACATATTGCTGTAGAAGTGGGGCAAGTCAAATACAATGTAAGCTATTACTCTGCTTCCAACAAAAGTATTGTCATTAAAGTGGGTAATGAGTATGACATTTCTGGAGATAACATCGGTGGTATTATCGTAACGAATAGATAACTGCACCTTATGAGTAAAGGAGTAGAAGGATAGATGAACTCTCTGCCTAATGATATACAAGACTCACCTGTGTCGGGTTCATTTTATATCCCCGTTCATGTTACAGAGCTAAGTGAACGTGCATTATTCATGCTTAGTGGAGATGAGATTGGACTTGCCCTTATTGTTGCAGGGGGGATTGGAACAATCCGAATAGAGGGGAAGCTTCATGAGCTTGGGCGTGGAAGTATTGTGCTGAGTAGTGGCAATGCGAAGTCTGGTTTGCGGTTAGTAAGGAATATGCAATTAGAAGGAATTGTGATTCTATATCGTGGGTTTAACGTTATCACTGGCAAAGAAATGGGTGGGCTACAGCAGCAAGCCCCTCTACAGCGTTGTTCATCCCATTTATTAAGACTTAGCGATCAACTATACCACTTATGGAAGGAACCGAGACTTGGTGATGAACTTAGCATTCAGCAGTTATTTACCAGTCTTATTATAGATATTTATAGAGAAAATAAAACTCGTCAGCAATTAGCTGGTCACTGGATACAGAAGGTGATGGAGGACATGGATCTATTCTATATGCAGGATATTACAAGGGAGCAGATAGCGAGTCGGGTAGGCGTATCTCCTGAACATTTCTCAAGAGTGTTTCGCGATATGAATGGGAGAACGTTTCAGGATCACTTAACCTTACTTCGGATAAGGAAGGCGCAACAGCTTTTGCTTAATAGTAGGAAGCGGAGCTTACTAGATATTGCACAAGAGGTTGGGTATAAGGATAGCTTTTATTTCAGTAGGAAATTCAAGCAATTTGTTGGTGTACCTCCAACGGCGTATCGCCGAAAAAAGAAACGATTTGCTACGTTAAATCCGAATCATACAGGATGTTTACTTGCTCTTGGGGTGATGCCTGTCCTGGGTGTGTATTTCTCAGGGCTAGAATCTGAATACAAAACATCACCAATCGCAGGAGCCATCGCTGAAAAGTTCGACCCTTATGCATACAGTGCGGATTTATTTTACAAAAAGATAGAAGAGACTCATCCTGACGTTATTGTTGGCTATGATACTGCCCCTGAAAATAAAAGCTTACTTTTCATTGCGCCAGTAATCGGGTTGTCTGTAATGAAGCAATCTTGGCGTGAGCAGTTTCAGCTTATTGCAGATGCAGCAGGTAAAAAGGAAACAGCAGCAGAATGGCTCCACCATTATGACCAAGAGATCGAGGTAGCTAACCAACTATTAGATCACAGGTATGGGACTAGAGGTAGTGCTATTGTATGGGAGATTGGCGATGGGCAAGCTTATTGTTTGAGTGCTAGCTTCGGAAGAGGTTGTCATATTTTATATCAGGATCTGGGGTTCTACCCACCTAATACGGTAGTTGAGCAAGGCTTAGATGTAAAAGGATTCGTAGAGACGACGATTGAAAATATGGTGGCATATCCAGCCGATTATATTTTTATTACATCTCTTCCTACAGATGAAGGCTCATGTCGCAGTATAGAACAATTGTTTCAGTCCAAGCAGTGGCAGCAGCTTGAAGCTGTACAGGGGCAACGTGTATACATTTTGAACGAGTCCGAATTGTTTTATGGTTATGATCCGTTATCCACGAAGGCACAATTGAAGGTGCTATTGCAAGCATTTCTCTCAACATCATAATTTTGCATAAAGTAACATCACAACTGTGCATGGACATGACCGTATACACTCTATAAAATTCATATGAGAATGATTATCATTTTTATAGAAAAGGGGCTGTCGTCTTGTCTTCACAGCATACATGGGTTAAAAAGAATTTATGGGGTCTAGCCCTATTGCTTATTGCTAGCATTGTTGTCTCTGCCTGTGGCAATGTAGCAACTCCTGCTAATAATACTGCTTCACAAGTAGAGGAAAGTAAGGATTCCGTAGCTCCCACCATAAAGAAGGTAACTACGGTTAAAGGAGATATTGAAGTTCCTACGAAGCCCCAGCGTATTGTCGCTGAGGAATACTTTGGGAGCCTCATTGCACTGAATGTTATTCCAGTAGGTGCGCCAGGACTAAGCTTACAAAATTATTATTTCAAGGAAGCGCTGAGTGGTGTATCAGACATTGGTGATTATGGAAATCCGGAGATCGAACGTATTGTGGCGTTGGAGCCAGATTTGATTATAACTGGAAATGAGAAAACCTACGAACAGTTAAGTAAAATTGCCCCGACGATCGTTGTTCCTTATGGCGATTTAAAAAATGTACATGAGGAATTAACCTATTTCGGTCAGCTATTAGGAGTGGAAAAGGAAGCAGAGGCATGGTTGCAGGATTATGATCAACGTGTAGCAGCAGCTAAAGCGAAGGTAGACGCTGCGATCCCAGCAGAGTCCACATTTTCAATAATAGAAACTTCTGAAAAACAAATTTGGGTGTATGGCGATAATTTTGGCCGTGGTGGTCAGCCTGTGTATCAGGCGTTAGGACGTAAGCCACCTACTGCCGTAGCAGATGAAATTATGGAGAAGCAGTGGAAGGAATTATCTAAGGAAGTGCTACAGGAATATGCGGGGGATTATATCATTTTAACATCAAATGAGTACACATTAGAACAATTACAACAGGACCCTATCTGGAGCAGCTTACCTGCGTTAAAAAAAGGGCATGTCTATATTTGGCCTGAAGCACGCTCTTGGTATTATGATCCGCTAGCTGTATTGAACCAGACAGAGGAATTAGCTAAATGGCTCACCGGAACAAAATAAATTCATCCTTTTATCTCTATGTACAATTGAATACGAATGCCTAATTAAATAGTCGTTAAGTCCTTCGTAAAGAAGGGCTTTTTGGCATTGTTGATTTCTTTAGTTCAGTAGTAGATACTTAACGTAATATTGAACTGAAGGATGAGATACCTCTGATGACTGAAAAGAACCTAAATTACGTGCAGTTAGAGACAACGGAGCAATTACAAACCGCTTTAAACGAAGTGCTAAAGTGGGAAAAGGAGCAAAACAGACTTATGATCTGGGATCGTATGTCTCGTTTGCCGTTCAAGCTGTTGGATAAGCTTACACCTAAAATTATTCATCAAAAGATTGGTCAATTGCTCGATGAGCTCGGAAATTATATACAAAATGGCGGCAACTATCTAGTTGCAGGAGGCAAAGTCAATCGTATGCTTGCAAAAGCAAGTCATGAGGCAGGGGGAAGTGAGGAGCCACCTTATCCACTTGCGGTGATGGATCAAGTGACAAAGCAGCTGTCTGAAAGCGCGCAGAAGGTTGCGACTGCCCAAGGTGCCACGGTGGGCATTGGTGGCATATTTACTTTGGCAGCAGATATTCCTGCTATGTTAGGACTGTCACTCAAGACGATTCAGGAAATCGGGTTAGGGTATGGCTTTAACCCTGAGGAAAAAAACGAACGCATCTTTACAGTGAAGGTCATGCAATTTGCCTTATCCGACATTGTTGGGAAAAAGGAAGTATTAGAGGAGTTAAGCTTACAAACCGGGGGTAATGGTGACATTAGCCCAGACAATCATGTAGATGCAGCGATTTCTAAAATTCAAGGCTGGAAAGAGGTTATGACTGTATATCGAGACAGCTGGGGCTGGAAAAAGCTATTCCAGATGGTGCCGATTGCAGGGATGTTGTTTGGGGCGCGTAGTAATCGCAAGTCGATAGGAGATGTTACTGAGGCGGCGCATATGCTTTATCGCAAAAGAGTGATTTTGCAGCGATTGGCGGCGCTAGAGGGGCGAAAGTTTTGACAGAGTAAAAACAAAACAGCGATCAGAGATAGGAGTCGCATTACAGCTGATGTAAGTTAGCTACTTTATCTGTGTCGCTGTTTTTTGATTAAACATATTTTTTTGGTTTCTTGGCACTAATATGCTAATCCTTTACCTTTTTCAGCCATGCTCATAACGTTGTTAATTTCAAAGTCTAATTTTTTTGTTACATACTTCTCAAAAAATTCAGCAGGTATCCCTGTTAGTTGATAAAAGAAGGGAATATCAACCTTCCAATCTGTGTCCGTCATTTGAGGAATCGTTAGGATTCCTTTAGTGATTGCAAAATCGATTAAAGTTTTAATCTTCATTGGTTTTTGTATTGTTAATTCAGCATCTAGTGGTTCTCGCTCTAAGTAACCTTTACGATGTAAAGCAGCATAAAAATTCCGATGCTCTTTAGGCTCCAATAAATTTAGATGTGCAGCTCTATACCCCAATACTTGCAAAGATGTTTTCCACTTCTTTTTAAGATCTAAATAGCTGTCAGGTAGTGTGGGACGTGTAACTTGCTCCATATCTTTACGAAACTGGGATTCTGGCAATAAAAATGCACCTGCAAATAAATTGGCTTCATTTTCAATGACTTTATGTTCTTTACGATCTAAGCTTGTGAACTCAAGTTGGTAATGTAGCAATAAATGACCTAATTCATGTGCAATATCAAAGTTTCTACGTACAGCGGAGCGTTTTAAATTACCTAAAATTATAAAGGCTCGATGGTTGTTACTCCATAAACTGTAGGCATCAATGTCCTCGCCAATTGCTTTTTCAAATAAGAATACGCCACTTTTTTCAATTAGAAACATCAGATCATCATTAGAGTCGGCATTTAATTCAAGTTGCTTACGTGCTAAATCAGCTACAGTATAGATTTGTGTCGTTCGGTCGTCACTTGTTTGATTTAAATATTTAATTACTGCATCTCTGATCTGAACAATTTTAAGCGTTGGAATTGTAAGTTTTGTTGTAATGTAGTTAATAAAAGCATCTAAAAACTCCACATGTTTAGCTTCGGTTTGTGTTTTAGAGATTGCATTTAATACCTTGGAGCGGTAAGCAATATTTGTAATGTTAATATTTATAGGCGTAGCGCTCTTTGCTATCATATCTTCGTTATAAAAGTACTTACTCTTTACATGAAAAATTCGTTTAAGCTCATTTACAATTTGCATTTTTGGTGAGGTATACCCATTCTCATATTGCCAAACTGCTTGTTCGGTTACAGACAATAAGTCCGCGAGCTGCTTTCTTGAATATCCATGCATTGTTCGTAGGTTAGTAAGATTTTTACCAATGAACATGCTGGTTCCTCCTAAGTTGATATATATTTCTTAGACTTTCCAACTACTATTTTATGAAACATTGCTGAATAATAATTTATATAGATTTTGTTATCTAGCATTAGTATTCCTCACCAATCTATGATACGATTTACTTCTATATAGATGACGAGGAAGTGGAAATTAAGTTGATTAACATTACATTGCCTGATCCTGAGGTAACGATTTATAAACAGGAAAATCCGCAGCTTAGCCATATTTATGGCTTTACTGACTTTCATTTGATTACACGTGAAAAAGCCGGCTTTTTTATGTTCTATAATGAGCAAAACGAGCTGTTGTTTGCGGGTAAAGCGCGTAAAATAAGACAACGCATTAAAAAGCATTTCGAAGATACGGTATCTCCAATGAAAAATCATCGTAATGAGGTTTTCAAAATTGAAGTGTATATTGTAGAAGATGCCGTAGAGCGTGATATTTATGAGACGTATGTCGTGAATAAGTTTAGAGCTAAATACAATGATGAGAAGGTTTTTTATAAATAAACTCATTATATTTAAGTAGTAGGGGGAATGTAGTTCCTCCTTATTTTTTTGTGTATAAACCAATTACGACTAAAAAAGTATTGCTAGTGTGAAGCGACCTCGTTATAATTACTTTATGTTTAAATGAGAATGAAAATCATTATTAAATATATAAGGGGAGTTTTACATGCTAAAAAACCAGTTTCAACGTCGTTTAATCTATTTAATGTTGGTTGCCATTTTTGCTATAGCTTTAACTGCGTGTGGTACCAAAACAAATTCTGCTACAAACTCAAATTCGTCTACAGGCCAGGATGTCAATAAAGCAGGAAATAAAGGGGCAAGCAATGCAGCTCCTAATACTGATGCTGGTTCTGATTCTAATGCAGAAACAGTGGTGTATAAGGATAAATTAGGGGAGAAGAAAATTCCTGCACATCCAAAGGCAGTATTCACGGATCAATATTTATTCCAAATGTTGTCCTTAGATAGTGTACCGATTGGAGCAGTTAGCTATCAGGTTGAAGATATTATGGCGATTGAAACAAATAAAATAAGCAATGTAACAAATGTAGGAAGTCCTGTAAATATGGAAATGGTGTTAGCTTTGCAACCAGACCTAATTATTACAGCAAATGAGGATTCTGTTGCACAATATGAGCAAATAGCACCTACAGTGTTATTACCTTGGACAAGTTATGATGCATTTGGTCAGGTGGAGCAAATTGGGATTTTGTTAGGCAAAGAAAAGGAAGCGAAGGCTTGGATTGAAGATTTTCATAAAAAAGAAGCTGAAGCTAAAGCACAAGTTGCAAAAATGCCAGGAGCTAACGAAACATATTCAATTTTTGCAATTATGGGAAAAGACCAGTTCCGTGTTTATGGCGGACGTAATATCGGACATGTATTTTATCGTTCTTTAGGCTTGCATGCACCTGCTGATGTCGAAAAACTGTTCAAAGGCAAAGAAGATGAATTTGTATTTGAAACTATTTCGCAGGAAGCCCTTCCTCAGCTAGCAGGGGATAATATTATTATCGTGGTGTATGATACAGACGCAGATAGTATTGCATCCTATAATCAGCTTATGGAAAGTAAGCTATGGAAAAACATCCCTGCGGTTCAAAAAGGGAAATTCGTTCGCTTAGACATGGATCATTGGTTTGGCTACAATTCTTTAAGTTTGTCTTATCAGCTTGACAAGGCACTTGGGGTGGTTCAGGAATTACAAAAATAAAAGGAAACAACAACGAGGAAATAACAAAAGTGTAGCAAGTGATTTATAATTATATCGGGGTCGTGAAGGCACATTTTTAAATGCTGCTAGAGCGGCCTTTTTTTGTTTCATTTAGTGATTCAAATTATTCGTGTTATTCATAGCGTTGGATGCTTATTAACAATAAATTCATTGTCCAATTACAATAAATGCTGATATAGTAAATACTAGTTTGATAAAACTCAATAAAATTAGGATGTATAAATATACAGTTGAATGATAAAAGACGTTATGAACAAGAAAATGAGGTGCTTGCAGGCTTATGGAAGATCAGAATCATAATGGGCAATTTCAGCGTAAAATGCAGACCAGACATATTGTTATGCTCTCGTTAGGTGGAGTTATCGGTACAGGCCTATTTGTAAGTTCTGGTTATACGATTCAGCAGGCTGGGCCAATGGGTACGATTTTGTCCTATTTGGTTGGTGCTGTTGCGGTGTATCTTGTGATGCTGTGTTTAGGTGAGTTGTCTGTGCATATGCCTGAGACGGGCTCATTTCATAGCTATGCTGCAAAATATATCGGTCCAGGGACAGGTTACACTGTCGCATGGTTGTATTGGTTAACGTGGACAGTTGCACTTGGCTCAGAGTTTACAGCCGCAGGGCTATTGATGCAGCGATGGTTTCCTTCGATAAATGTATGGATCTGGAGTGGCCTATTTGCCATATTAATTTTTTTACTAAACGCGTTAACAGTAAAGTTTTTTGCAGAATCTGAGTTTTGGTTTGCTTCTGTCAAGGTCATCACGATTTTATTATTTATAGTGATCGGTGCAGGTGCGATCTTTGGAATTATTCCGATGGCAGATGGTGGGACTACGCCATTTTTCAGTAATTTTACAGCTTCGGGCTGGTTTCCAAACGGGGTATTTGGTATTTTAATGACAATGCTGGCGGTGAACTTTGCCTTTTCAGGCACAGAGTTAATTGGGATTGCCGCGGGTGAAGCGGAAGAACCTGAGAAAACAATTCCGAAAGCCATTCATACGACACTTTGGCGTTTGATCATCTTTTTTATTGGTACGATCGTCGTGTTATCGGCATTACTTCCGATGTCTGAGGCAGGCGTGACAGATAGCCCCTTTGTAGTGGTGTTAGAGCGTATTGGTGTACCTTATGCCGCAGATGTGATGAACTTTGTGGTGTTAACAGCCATTTTGTCTGCAGCAAATTCAGGATTGTATGCATCCTCACGTATGTTATGGTCACTGGCAGATAAGAAAACGATATCTCCTAAATTTGCGAAGCTAACTGGGAAAGGGATTCCACTTAATGCGCTAATTTTAAGTATGTTAGGTGGGGGCTTGTCTTTATTGTCCATGCTCGTCTCACCTGATCAGGTGTATATTATATTAGTTTCAATTTCTGGTTTAGCGGTCGTTGTTGTATGGATGAGCATTAGCTTATCACAGCTTTTATTTAGGCGGAGATATATTCAGGAGGGACATGCCGTACAGGATTTAAAATATCGTACACCACTGTATCCCTTTGCCCCGATTGCTTCCTTTGTGCTGAGCTTGGCGTCATGTATTGGAATTGCATTTGACCCAACACAGCGGATAGCATTATATTGTGGGATTCCCTTCATTATTATATGTTATATAAGCTATTACTTAACGATGTATATAAAATCGCGGCAGGTTACAAATTCGAAGTAAGGAGTAGTACGTTATGAGTAATGTGATTGACGATATTTTGCAAAAATATCCGATTATGATTTTAGATGGCGCCTTAGCGACAGAACTGGAGCAGCATGGCTGTAATTTAGATGATCCTCTTTGGTCAGCGAGTGTGCTATTGGACAAGCCAGAAGTGATTTATGACGTGCATTTACAATATTTTCGGGCAGGTGCCGATTGTGCCATCACGTCCAGCTATCAGGCGACAGTAGAAGGCTTTAAGCGTAGAGGCATCTCAGAAGAGCAAGCGCTAAAAATAATTAAAAAAACAGTAGAGATAGCAAAGCAAGCTCGGGATGATTTTTGGCAGGAATGGCAGCAGAAGCAGGAGCAGGAACAAAACCAGCAAGATATTAGACCAAAACCAATTGTAGCGGGCTCCATCGGGCCTTATGGTGCTTATTTGGCAGATGGGTCTGAATACATTGGTCATTATGGGATAACGGATCAACAGTTGGTAGATTTCCATCGTCCTAGAATGAAGGCGTTAATCGAAGCAGGTGCAGATATTTTAGCCATCGAAACGATTCCTTCCTTACAGGAGGCACAGGTATTGGTTTCACTATTAGAGGAATTTCCTGAAATGAGTGCTTGGCTTTCATTTTCAATGAAGGATGAGTTAAGTATTAGTGAAGGAACTCCACTCGTGGAATGTGCAAAAGTGTTTGAGGAGCATCCCCAAATTGCAGCGATTGGTATGAATTGTGTACCGCATCCGCTTGTCTTGCCAGCGGTTCAAGCATTAAGTAGCAGTACGTATAAACCCATTATTGTGTATCCGAATTCAGGCGAAACGTATGATGCGACGACAAAAACATGGCATCAAGCTGGGCAAGAGTGTAGTGGATTAGGGCATTTAGATGCCCAAGCCTGGTATGAAGCAGGGGCTAACATCATTGGCGGTTGTTGCCGCACATCACCTTCACATATTGAGGCGTTAGCGAAGGAATGGCGTGGGTAAGGTGAAATAAATAATAGATAAGGGGTCGACTTCGTATCATTACATTTGTGTAATGGATGAATAGACTCCTTTTTCATTTTTACATCTATTAATATAGTTCATAATAATTAGTTGATTGTTCCTATAATTGTATACATGGTATTATGTTACATATAATTATCCAATTTTTTTAACGTTGAAGGTTTTAATTACGCTTAATATTGGAGTTGATTAATGGGGGATCAATTTGGTCTAAGTCTATCTGTACAATCGTGTATTGAAAAAGAGCTAGAACTCCAACAATTATCCCTTCAAGAATTAGCTCATAGGACAGGCATTAATCGTGGCATTTTAAGTGCTTGTTTTACAAGAAACCCTCCCAAAGCTTTATCTATTAAACAGTTAGATATTATTACTAGAGGTCTTCATAAGGAAGAAGGCTGGTTATATGATTTGTATGCAAAAGAGTGCTTTACTGAAAAAGTACATTGGAAGCAGCTTAAAACGTTCCTTTTGCGATGTGTGGATTTACAGAGAGTTGATATCATTGACACTTGTTTAAGTTTATTAATGGAATCGCTTGTATATGTTCCAGATGTATTTTCATTAGCTGAATCATTATATAGTGAAGGAAAGTGGAGGGAATCTGCTCCATTTTATCGCTGTGTTTGTGAAAATGAAATTAAGCAACATTCAATTCGAATCGCTATAAGCCAATATCGCTTGTTCCGAACTCGCCTTGGTAGTGATTTGAAAGAAAATCATGAGGCAGCCATTCAATTTGCTCCTTATCGTCAACGTCTTCCTGAAAATGTTCAGCTTGATGCTCTATTGCAACTAGCTAACGTGCATTTCACTTTGCAAAACTGGGAGGAAGTGATAAGTTATGCCAATGAGCTACAAAATTTAGTAGAAGTTATTTTAAAACAGAAAAATAAAAGCGTTCGTAAAAGTAAAAATACTGAACCTTTTATTACGGATCGACATTTGGTTGTCTACTATGGACAAGCCTATCTGCTGCAGGGTAACGCGTATGAGTGGATGGGACAGTATGAGAAATCAATGCAATTTATACCTTATTATGAGGATTTAAGCTGGTTTGATAATTTAGGTTATATTGGTCAGATTGAAGTTGATAAATTTCGTAGCTTCGCTGAAGGAAATAGGTTGAATTTAAATATTTTAACGGGAAACTTTGATGTATTAGAACGATATATTGCATTCTTAGACCGACATTCTAATGAATGGCTACCCACGTTTTTAACTATATTAATAGCAGCGAATCAGCATGGACAAAATATTGATTGGGTAATTGAGCATTATGAGCAAAATTTAAAAGTGGTATTAATTGACTATAGAAGTATTAACCATGGATACT
The DNA here is from genome assembly GCF_017873435.1 of Paenibacillus turicensis. Classification (GTDB taxonomy): domain Bacteria; phylum Bacillota; class Bacilli; order Paenibacillales; family Paenibacillaceae; genus Fontibacillus; species Fontibacillus turicensis. The sequence goes on from NZ_JAGGKG010000008.1 coordinate 47,669, forward strand.
ATGCTGAAACCTTTAGCATACAAAGAGCAGCAAAGCTATGTTATCAAATGGCGATATACTATTTTAGCAAAGATCAAATAGAAGAGTGTACAATGTGGTTTTTACGAGCTACTAAATATTCAGTTCAATCTAATGATCAAGCTGTAACCTTTCAATTTTTAATGGATTTGGTGGGTAACAAATAAAAAAATCCTATCAAAGTTTTTAATGAAATTTTTTAGAGTTGACTAACCCCATATAAAATAGGTTTAACAACTAAAATATGGGAGTAGAATATCATGTTTGATTTACGTGAGCAAATTGAACTAAGACGGGCAGAGATGATTCAGTTAGCTGAGGAATACGGTCTCCTAGATGAACAAGTACTTGCTAAATCTCAAGAATTAGATCTGCTTATTAATGCATTTGAGCGAAGTAAGCCTAGAAATAAAGGAAAGAAGTGGGCCCTCCAGATTGGGTGATTTATTTGTGGTAGTGCACCCTAAGGTGGGCTTTATGTGTTGCATATGTTAACATAATATATACATAAAGCATGGATATGTACAAAAATACATAGTCATGCAAAAATACTTAGATAAATTGGAGGGTACATATTATGTCTAACTTACCAAATTGTCCATCATGCAATTCTTCATATACGTATGAAGATGGCTTTAACTTTGTATGTCCAGAATGTGGACATGAGTGGAATACTGAGGATCAGGCACAGGTAGAGGAAGGCCTTGTTGTAAAGGATGCCAATGGTAACCTGCTACAGGATGGAGATTCAATTACGATCATTAAAGACCTTAAGGTTAAAGGAAGCTCATCTACACTAAAGATCGGTACAAAGGTCAAAAATATCCGCTTAATTGAAGGCGATCACAATATAGATTGCAAAATTGATGGTTTTGGTGCGATGAAGCTTAAATCGGAGTTTGTGAAGAAGCTCTAATAACTATGAATTCAATATGAATCCAAACGATTACGAATCTCTAAAATGAAATGCTCCCATCAAAGGAATAGTAGATGTTTTGTTTTTTCTACTGTCTACTATGATGGGAGCATTTCAAAAATAGAGTTTGTAAAACAGTTCGGATTTTTCTTTTTATATACCCAGTCTGGTTGCTCGTCGCTCCTATTCTAGCGTTATGATATGATAAAAAGGCAAGTCTATCCTATTTAGCAAGGGAGCGGTAAGCATGTCCAACCCATCAGATTATTCTCCATCTGGAGCGCCGATTCTACGACACACAGATCCTGAGCGTGAGTGGCAACCTGCCACATACTTAGAAGATGAATGGTTAGAAGCAATAGAGCAACACACTGATCGTTATCTTGGCGAAAGTCAGTCGGTCTTCCATGAGCTTTTGTCAGATACGGTCCATATCGATGTTCATATTATCGCTCCAACGACGGAACGCAACTATTATAGGTTGTACACTACAGGGATGAGTGCCTTGCCAATGAATACTCCTGAAGATGCACAGGACTATGAGTATGCGGAGCTAATGATCTCCTTGCCCCCAGATTGGCCGTTGTTTGAGGAGAAGCTACAAGAATCCGATTACTTTTGGCCAATTGAATGGCTGAAACGGCTCGCACGTCTCCCACATGACTATGATACTTGGCTTAGTTGGGGACATACTATACCAAATGGTGATCCAGCAATCGCGATTGCAGACCATACAGACATGTGTGCCTTTATTGTGTTGCCTCCAATTGAGGTTGATGAGGATTTCCTAACATTAGAGATGCCGAACGGAAAAACGGTTCACTTTTATGCTATTCTTCCTATTTATTTGGAGGAAATGGAGTACAAGCTAGAGTATGGTTTAGACCCCTTGCTTGATAAATTTGAGGAACATAACGTGAATGAAATTTTCCAAGCGAATCGAATTAATACCTGTAAGGATATTTCCTAATAAATAACTTTCTAATAACGTAACCTAGGCTCGTATAGATAAGGTGTTTTCAATCCTTTTAAACCCTTCTCTATACGAGCCTTTTTGCTGTCTTGCTTCCACTTGCGCTATTAGTTGCCATTATCCCTTTTTGTGCAAGTGCCATGCGGGCGAACCAGCGGCTCTACCAAGCCCAACAGTTACGAGTTTGGCACGGCCGTACTCGGCATATCTTGCTGCACTGGTTCAGGCACAACCGTTTCAGGTGTGGAAGGTTTCACTGGCTCGTGCGGTTGTGTTGCAGGCACTTGCAGATTGGCTGGATTCTCTGGCACAGTCGGCTCCGCAGGTTGCGGCGTCACGGTTGGAGTTTCAGGCTCAACGGTGATTATCGCCGGACTTTCTAACAATACCGCTCCGGTATTTGCCTGCACATTTAGCGCTGCACCGGTCGTTTCGCTTACGAAGCGTACAGGCACGTACATCGTGCCTGTATGGAGCCGCGGAGCGGCAGTCAGCTCAATTGGTTTGTCGTCGACCCAAGCTTGAGTCCTGCCAAGCACAACTTTTAGCGTCCCACGCGTTCCCGATGCGGTGACGGATTTTGCCGTGCCGTCCCAGACTGACTCGTAGCCGAGCCCAGTCATCAGCGGTTTATAGGCAATGTAGGTTACGCCTTTCTCGTTGAAAGCGGCTGGATCACCTTCGATCTGTTTGCCGTCTAGGAAAAGAGGCACTGGGTTGACTGTCGTCGGGTTCTTGGCAGCCCAAAGCTTATAGCCTTCCTGTGCGATCCACAAGCCTACCTTCTTGTTCCGGCGCCATTCTTCGGAGAACACGGATACGGGCAGATGGGTCTCCCCGTTCTTGATCCCGATCTCTGGTGTGAATGCCGGACGGCCGAGCTTCTGGATAAACCAGTCGGTGTAACCGCCTCCGCCGCTGGAGTTATGGCTTGGGCTCACCAGCGTATAGCCCGTAAAAGATCGGAAAATGTCCGCCAAACGCTTGTCGCGCCCATAGTTCGCGGCTGGCGTACGGAAATTCCAATACAGGATGCGCCCCGCCGAATGATAGGACACCGCGATTTCTGGATCGATTTCGTAGGTAAATCCGATCATTGCCTGATTTTCTTTAGCCGTCATTGGCGCCGTACCTTTATGCCCCATCCAATGCGGATAAGCATAATTATTGAGTATCTCTTTCCAATTTACGTTGTATTGACGGTTGAGATCAACGCCTTGCGCATTCGCTTTCCAGCGTTTGAAGTTGCTGCTGCCGTCGTTCATGGCGGTTAGCGCTTTGTGTACGCTGGCTGGGAACGATTGCAGGCCCGTTTGCTGAAGCGTCACGCCGTCAGGATTGACCATAGGGACAAACCAGATTTTTGTTTTGCCCAAAATGTCGCTTACGTCATACCCTTCGAACTTGCGTCCTTCCGTATACGCTTTCGCGTATTGTTCAATCATGTACATGTTCAACGTTGTCGTCAGCCATTCCCGTGCATGGTGCGAACCGTTGAAGAATACGGTCGAACGTCCCCAGCCCAGACCGACAGCCCAGATCTCACGTCCGTACAACGTCTGGCCGATGGATTTGTATTCGATCAAATCGGGGTACTTTTCAGCTAATTCCAGAATATCCTGCGTCAGTACCTCGTATGTATACGTGACGGATGGATCAACGATATTCGCCTCTGCCGCACGTAAATTTCCCGCAGGCGCCAAAGTCAGCACCACGAGAATAAGCGCAATCAGCGCCAAATTACACTTTTTCATCACAACCCCCTGTTTTCTCCCGTAATGATCCGATTTCTTCACAAAGGTGATACTTTTGCACATTACCCTCTGTCTCTTGGCTCGGTTTTCCGTTTCCCTACCCTTGTTCTTTTCGCTCTATTCCCTGCGGATTCCTGCGTTTTGGCGGTATTTCCATAAATTCGACAAGATTACCCCGCTCCTGCTGACTTGGTTGCCGCTCGACAAAAAAATGCCCCCTGTATGTCAGGAGGCAATCATCGTACGCTGGATTCGTGGTTAACCATTTTTGTGCAAATGCACAATATATTTCGTCTTTTCATCAATATTTTTTAGAACAAGAAAGCGCTATACTGTAAGCGTATTCAACAATTGACATACAGGAGGCTACATGAAATGGAAGGACTAACAATCAGTTGGATTGGTGCGCTTGCTGGTCTGGCGATCGCAATCATTCTGATTTTGAGAAAATTAAATCCAGTTTATGCGTTGTTTTTAGGTGCGATTTTAGGAGCATTAATTGGCGGAGCTAATTTAGAGCAGACCGTTGCTGTACTCGTAAGTGGAACACAAAGTGTCATGGGTACAGTCATTCGTGTATTAGCGGCAGGTGTGCTGGCGGGAGTCATGATGGAGTCGGGCGCCGCAGAGACGATTGCTCAAGCGATTGTGAAAAAATTTGGTGGTAGCAAAGCGATTCTTGCGTTAGCGTTAGCAACGATGATTATTACGGCAGTTGGCGTATTTATTCCTGTTGCAGTGCTTATTGTAGCACCCATTGCCTTATCTGTAGGAAATAAGATGGGCATTTCTAAGCTAGCGTTATTGCTTGCTTTGTCTGGCGGTGGGAAGGCAGGAAATATTATTTCGCCTAACCCAAATACGATTGCAGCTGCGCGTGGTTTTGGTTTAGATTTAAGTCACGTGATGCTTGCGGGTGTAATTCCTGCGATTTGTGGTCTGATTGTTACGGTTGTAGTGGCATCTTTAATCAAAAATAAAGGCGTCAAAGTTTCAGATCAAGAAGCGGTGGACAGCAATGTTGATACATCAAAGTATCCACCACTTAGCAAAGCGATTGTGGCACCACTGGTTGCCGTTATTCTACTTATGATCAACCCTATTGGATCTATATCTGGAATTGAAGCTTTGGCAAATTTTAAAGTAGATGCGTTATATATTTTACCGATTGCAGGGATTGTAGGGATGCTTGCGATGGGACAAGGCAACAAAATTTTGCAGTACACAACCTCAGGTTTAAATAAAATGACGGCCACGGTTTTGATTTTGATTGGGGCAGGTGGAATTGCAGGCTTGATCTCTGCATCTAATTTATCAACTCAGGTGGTAAGCTTGATTGAAGCATCGGGTATTTCCGGCACATTCCTTGCACCCATTGCTGGTATTTTGATGGCAGCTGCAACAGCTTCGACCTCAACAGGAGTTATTTTGACGACAGGTTCATTTGGACCCGCAATTTTAAATATGGGAACAGCGCCATTGTCTGCTGCGGTAATGGTACACACTGGGGCAACCGTCATTGACTCCTTACCACAAGGAAACTACTTCCACGTGACCGCAGATAGCATGAAGATGAGCATTAAACAGCGGATGGGCTTAATTCCTTATGAAGCGATGGTTGGGGGAACGATGACCATTGTGGCGACAATTTTATACGGATTTATTTTATAGAAATTTGTGAATATGAGAATTTGAATAAACGGTTTCTTAATAGATAGATGGGGTGAGAAGATGAAACAACCAACCTTTGTTTTAGCACCAGATTCATTTAAAGAAAGTATGACCGCAAAAGAAGTTTGTATCGCCATGGAAAAAGGTTTACGCAAAGTGTATCCTGAGGCAAATTATGTCCATGTACCGATGTCTGATGGTGGGGAGGGTACTGTGCAATCGTTAGTGGATGCATCTAATGGTACACTTTTTACCAAAGAAGTGATGGGTCCTTTAGGACAACCTGTAGAAGCGAGGTTTGGCATTTTAGGAGATGGCTTTACAGGGGCAATCGAGATGGCCTCAGCAAGTGGCATCCATCTTGTTACTAAGGAAACTAAAAACCCACTCATCACAACGACTTATGGAACGGGACAATTAATTTCGGAATGCTTAGATCGTGGCATGAAGCAGATTATTATTGGGATCGGTGGTAGTGCAACTAATGATGGTGGTACGGGGATGGCGGAAGCTTTAGGGGCAAGATTTCTAGACAAAAACGGAGATACTTTACCAAGAGGTGGCGGCAATCTGGATCAGCTTGCAACGATAGATGTTTCTGGACTAGATCAACGTTTAAATGATGTGCGGATTATTGTAGCTTGCGATGTAACCAACCCATTATGTGGTGAGCATGGAGCTTCGCATGTATTTGGCCCACAAAAAGGGGCAACTCCTGAGATGGTGGCGCAGCTAGATCAAAGCTTGGCACATTATGCAGATGTGGTAAAGACACAACTAAACAAAGATATTCGTGACGTTCCAGGTGCAGGTGCGGCAGGCGGCTTAGGTGCAGGCTTATTAATTTTCACCCAAGCAACCCTGCAAAAAGGCATTGAAATTGTAATTGATTATACGAAGCTTAAAGATAAGCTACAAGATGCAGACTTTGTTTTCACGGGTGAGGGCGGTATCGACTTCCAGACCAAGTTTGGAAAAACCCCGTTTGGCGTGGCGCAAGCTGCGAAGCTCTCTGGTAAAAAGGTGATCGCGATCGCAGGCTACATTGGCGAAGGCATTGAGACGTTATATGAAGCTGGCTTTGATGCGATTTTTGGGATCGTCCCCGGTGCATCGGAGCTAGAAAAGCTACTTGCTGAGGGACCTCAAAATGTAGAGCGTACCTGTGAAAATGTAGCGAGAGTTTTGAAGTGGACTAGCTGATTAGCTCTAGTTCCAACACCTTATCTACCATTAGGGTTTTTAATTAAATCCTATTGTGGTGAGATGAGGTGTTTTTTATTTGCTCTTTTGAAGGAAGAAAAGTGTTGACAGTGTTAACGCTTTAGGTGTAATCTTCTTTCAGGAGGTGCTTAAGTATGCACAAAGAAGAATTCGGAAAGAGAATCGCTAAAATTTATGAGCTCATGTTGGCTAAGCAAACGGGAATGTTAGATGAATTAGGTGTAAATCCCGCCGATTATAATGTATTTCTGACAATTGATGAATATCCAGGCTGTACGCAGCTTTTTATAGCAAATAAACGGAATGTGGAGCGTAGCTTACTCACTAGGGTGATTAAACGATATATCGATAAAGGGTATATCGTGCGAGAGATTAGCGCCCAAAATAAAAGTGCATATTCTCTTCATTTAACTGTGCAAGGGAATAAGGTTGTAACAGAAATTCGTCATTGTATTGCGCAAATAAATGAGAGTATTCAACAGCTATTTCCCGAAAATGTTTATGACCAAATGATTGTGAATTTAGATCATATTATTAATTCATGGGAGGCGAGAAAATGAAGCGCATAGCCATTTTATCTGTTTCTCTCCTGCTGCTGCTTGCAGGAGCGGCGTTGTCGCCAGCACTATTTTCAATCATGCATAGCTATCCTGCGATATCCCCAGTATTAATTAAATCGTTAGTCACCATTCCTTCCATCTGCGTCATTATTGTTAACCTGTTGCTTAATACTAAAAATAAATTCACTAGTCAAAAGCAACAGTTATTAGTTGGACTAATCATTTATGCTCTGGGTGGGATGTTGCCCTTAGTGTCCACTTCCTCCTTTACGGTATTGCTGTCTAGTAGAGTGATTTTAGGGCTGGGGTTAGGTCTAATTGCAACGCCTGCGATTGGAGTCATCAATGAATTTTTTGAAGGGGAACAAAAACAAACGATGCTTGGTTTGGCTGGAGCGATGAACAATTTAGGGACGGTCATTGCCGTTTTGTTTGCTGGTTTTGTCTCTATATATGATTGGCATTACACCTTTTATATTTATAGTTTGGCTGTTTTATCGTTTGTACTTATTTTGTGCTATTTACCTAACCACACTGTGAAAAAGAGTGAAAAGAAGAAGCTTGGGTCAGCCACGAGTAAAGCGACTACAACTAGCATTGTATCCACAGCTACCACAACTGCTACAGCTGCCACAATAGCCAATACAGGAAAGCCTTATCTCAAGCTTCCGCTACTTATTTATGCTCAGATGTTACTTGCCACGGTCATTTACTTTATCATTCCAACTAATTTATCTATTTATATTTCCGAGAAATATGGCTATACGCATTCCTCTATTTCCGGCATTTTAATGGCGGTTGTTTCGCTTGCAGGTGTATTGACTGGTCTACTATATCGGAAAATCAATCAACATTTAGAGTCGATTATGGGTGAGTTTATTTTCATTCTTTTTGTAATCTCTATGGGCTTGATGAGTATTTCCTCTACCCTTTTACTTTATGTTGTAGGATTAGTCATTAGTGGCTTGGCATTAGGACTTGCTCTTCCTTATTTTAATAGTCAACTTATTGCTAAGTCACCACGAGAGAAGCAAAATCAAGCCTTGGCATTAGGGACATCTATGATTTTTATTGGCCAATTTATCTCTCCTTTTTTGATTGATGGCTTACTCCCAATCGTGCCGGGTCATAACCCCTTTATGCTTGGTGCAATGCTGGCAGTTGTCATATTTATCGTGGTAAGGGTACAACATCATAAAGTAATTAACGCATGGACAAGCTGAAACAACTCCAGTACATTCCTTGGATCTTTCCCTGTAATGGTATGGATTCGCTTCAATCGATATTGAAGTGTGTTTCGATGAATATTTAACGCCTCTGCGGTCAGGGATACACTGCCATTATGCTCAATAAAGCTACGTAATGTTTCCATTAATTCGGTATTGTCTTCAAGTCTACTGATTGGATTGGTGGTTTCAGACAAGTGTAAATGTGTGAGATGAACAAGAAATTCCACCTCATCGTAGGTCATAAAGTTCGCCTTAGGTTTTAGCGCAAGCATAACCTGCATACATGCTCTAGCTTGGTTGTAGCTGTTAGCAATGGAGGCTTCAAGTCGTCCAGTCGTAATGATCGCATCAGGATAATCATGGTGAATAGCGGTAACTAGCTTTGTTATCATTGCCTCATTTTGCAGTAAAATAATACAGCTATCCTCCTCCAGCTGGAACCATGGATATTTCAAAATCGTGTTGTTTATTTTTGTGTGAGGTACGGGATACTTCACATATATGACCATCGTTTTGAGCAATAAATCAATGTTATAGGGGAGGGCTTCCTTTTTTAGTCGTTGTGAATAAACACCGTAATGCTGGAGCAGCTGCTCTAAAAAGGCATTGCGGCGTTTGCTTTCATTGGCTAAGCTTTCTAGACGATTCCGTTGCTCAATGAGTAAGGTTACCGTAGTCCGTACTAGGTTACAGAAAGGCCGTACCTCATCGGGATTGCCTGTAATCCCAATGATGCCAATGCGCTCCTGATCGATAATGATCGGCTCATTGGTGCCTTGACGTTCATATTTCCCCTCCGTCCACACCTCGACCATTTTCCCAGTTTCCAAAGCTTGTACTGCACCTTGATGCACTGTCCCGATCCGCTCCTGCTTCCCACTTCCGATAATAACGCCATGCTCATTCATAATATTTATGTTATAAGGGATATCCAGCATCATTTTATCTACAATTTCTTGCGCTTGTCTCTGTGAGAGCTTGAACATTATCTTTCCTCCCAAATGGATCATCTTAGTTCGTAATCTTAAGTGCATATTTTTGTTTATTTATTATTATTGTGCAAATGAATGAAGAAATAAAGGGAATAATACAAGCTAATTAGATGGTGAAGGTACGGAATAAAAGCATTTGAGTTAATATACTTGCAAAATATCGAAGAAGCAGGCATAATATAACCATAAGTATATGAAATTAAGTAAGTATCTAAAAATAATATAGAAAATACCATGAAGCGAACATCAACTAGAAAATAAGTAAATTTATACACATTTGAGGGAGGATATTTATAGTGGAAATCGGAATTAGTACCTTTGTTGAAACAACACCAGACGTAAATACAGGGAAATTAATTAGCCATGCCGAGCGAATTCGTGAGGTGGTTGAGGAAATTATTTTAGCAGATCAAGTAGGCTTGGATGTATATGGGGTTGGTGAACACCATCGTAAGGATTACGCGGCTTCAGCACCTGCGATGATTTTAGCTGCGGCAGCACCTCAAACTAAAAATATTCGGTTGACGAGTGCTGTTACAGTATTGTCTTCTGATGATCCAGTACGTGTATTTCAGGATTTCTCTACGTTAGATGCACTATCAAATGGTCGTGCGGAAATTATGGCAGGTCGTGGTTCCTTTATCGAATCATTCCCATTGTTTGGTTATGATTTGAACGATTATAATGAATTATTTGATGAAAAACTACAATTATTACTGAAACTACGTGAGTCTGAAAAAGTAACCTGGGAAGGCACACATCGCCCATCGATCAACAATCTTGGGGTATACCCTCGTCCTGTGCAGGATTTGCTTCCAGTTTGGATTGGAAGTGGGGGTACAGCGGAATCGGTTGTTCGTGCAGGAATACTTGGTTTACCGCTTGTATTAGCGATTATTGGTGGTAATCCTCAGCAATTTGCACCATTGGTGGAGTTGTATAAACGTGCCGCAACAAAAGCAGGACATGATGCCTCTAAGCTACCTGTAGCTTCACATTCTCATGGCTTTGTTGGCGTAAGCAACGAGGAAGCTGCGGAGAAGTTTTTCCCGCCAACTCAAGCAGTGATGAACGTGCTTGGTCGTGAACGTGGTTGGGGACACTATAGTCGTGCCAGTTATGATGCGGCAAGAGGGCCAGATGGTGCTTTATATGTCGGTGATCCAAAAACGGTAGCAGACAAAATTATTGCATTACGCAAGCATGTAGGGATTACTCGCTTTATGCTTCACCTTCCATTAGGCACGATGCCACATGAGGACGTGATGAATGCAGTCCGTCTGTTAGGTACAGAGGTAGCTCCGCTTGTACGTGAGGAAATTGCGGCTTGGGAGGCTAGAGGACAGCAGGACTAATTTTCGTAAAAAATATTTGCTCAAAAAATAAAACCTTCAAGCTCACTTTCGAACGGGGATTAAACCCTGCTCTAAGGTGCAGTTTGAAGGTTTTTCTCATATTTTTACATATTAGGCTTACGCCACTTGCTTCTGCTGGTTTTGAGCATCCAGCATTTTATCGTTATAGCCAAATAGCCATGTTAATACGAACGCAGTCGCCATCGCAGCTAGGTTAGCCACAATATAAAGTGGAAGCTGTGAGTTCAAGTACAGCAACGTCCCAGGAATAACGGTGACGGACATGCCTGTTGCAGCTAGTTGGAAAATGGATGCTAGGAATCCACCCACTGCACCACCAACTAATCCCATAATAAATGGCTTCATATATCTAAGATTCACACCAAAAATGGCTGGCTCGGTAATCCCAAGGAAAGCGGAGAAGGAAGAAGGTAGAGCAAGTGCTTTAAGCTTCTTGTCTTTTGTCTTCAAGCCAACCGCGAGGCAAGCGGCACCTTGTGCTGCAATCGCACACGTAATAATCGCATTAAATGTATTTTTCCCATATTGCTCAAGTAACTGAATTTCTAAGAAGTTGAAAATATGATGAACACCTGTAACTACAATAAGCTGATTTAAAAAACCAATTAAAAGACCTGCAATCCCAAATGGAAGATTTAGAAGATAAGTTGTACCTTGCAAGATCCAAACTTCTAAGCTGTGGAAAATAGGTCCAATAGCAAAGAGTCCTAATAAAATCATAACTAGTAGTGTAACAAATGGAGTCACAATAAGATCAAGTGCCTCTGGTACACGCTTGCGTAGGAATCGTTCGAATTTGGCACCAAGTAAGCCTACAAAAAAGGCAGGAAGTACGGAACCTTGATAACCTACCACGGGAATAAAGCCAAACATCGTCAGTGCACTTGCGGAACCATTTGCCACATCATAAGCATTTGGTAACGCTGGATTTACGAGCATTAAACCTAAAACGATCCCAAGTACGGGACTACCGCCAAAGACGCGGAAAGTAGACCAAGCAACTAATGCAGGTAAAAAGGCAAAAGCAGTATCCGTTAAAACTTGGGTGAACAATATAAAGTTAGGTGAAATGTCCTGCGCCGTTAAGCCAAAGAAAGCAAGCATTTGCTCCTGCGTTAGCAAGCCACGTAACCCCATAAATAGTCCAGTTGCCACAAGAACAGGAATAATGGGTACAAACACATCACCAAAGGTACGAATCGCACGTTGGAAGGCATTACCTTGCTTTTTAGCTTGGCTTTTAATTTCTTCCTTTGTAGAGCCTGTAATGCCTAGCTTTTCAACCTCTTCATAAATACGATTAACGGTCCCCGTACCAAAAATAATTTGAAATTGTCCCGAGTTGAAGAAGGCACCCTTTACCTTGTCAATCTTATCAACCTGAGCCTTATCAATTTTTGCTTCATCATGAACCATAATCCGCAGGCGTGTTGCACAGTGTGCAAATGAAGCAATATTTTCACTGCCCCCGACCGCTTCAACTACTGCTTTTGCGATTTTTTGATTTTCAGACATATGAAAACCTCCCCTGTTTTAGTTCTGAACTGTGATGATCTCTACTGAACTCTACTGAACTCTGCAGACTGACCACGGTCCTTGTTACCTTGTTTCTTACTTCTCTGTGTTTCCCTGCGGGTGTAGCTGCCATATCGTAGCTTCAAGCCTTGCGGAGCCCTCTTGGGAAAAAAACTGGATACCTTCGCTTTGTGAGCTAGGAAAAACACGGCTTGTAAATACTTCCTCACCCTCATTTACAAATATTTCAACGGAAGATACATCCACAAATAAATGCAAAGTAATTTGCTTCCCTGTCATGTTGCATTGCCTTGTTTCTTCATATTCGATTGCAAGTGGTACGCCAGAGGATGAACGATCTAAAACGAGCTTATGATGCTCTACGTCATAACGAATTACGCTATACTCGTTGTCCTTTGCTCGGAATATAATCCCAACTTGCTCTGCATCTAAAACATCAAATGTGCATTTTAATTCATACGTTGTTCCTGAAAAATGATCATAGCTTCTAGTGTGCGAAGTTAGTGTATCATTTACGTGCTGCGCTTCTCCTTGACGTAAGCTTGCTAGTTCAGGAAGCGGCTGTTGAATGAGCTTGCCATCTTGCACAGACAATACTCTTGGTAAGGTTAGACAATGTGCCCATCCATGGGTATCAGTTGGATAGCTAATGTCAGGTAATCCCATCCATCCAATCAATATGCGCCGACCCTGACCATCAAGCAACGTCTGAGGGGCATAGAAATCAAAGCCACGATCTAGCTCTTGAAATTGGCTATGCGTTAGCTGTAAGGCATCCACATCTAAGGGCTTACCAATTATATACCCAGATTGATAAATATTATGGTAGTGATCCCCTTGATGAGCTATTCCTTGTGGACAAAAGAGCAATACACCCGCGCCATCCAGTTGGAAATAGTCTGGGCACTCCCACATATAGCCAAACTCTTTTAAATCCGTTTTTAACTCTCCAATAAACTCCCATCGCTTCAAATCGATTGAACGATACAATACAGTACATCCTGTTAAATTTGTTCGTTGAGCCCCGATGACACAATAAAAGTACTCATCTTGCTTCCATAGCTTCGGATCACGGAAATGGTCAGTATAGCCTTCGGGTACTTCAGGAATTACAGGCTGCTCCCATTTTGTAATGTGATTGTCTGCATCCATCACTGCCATGCACTGATAAGGGTGGCGAACCCACCCAGCATCGCGTGTATTTCCCGTATACATCAGGTGTAGCTTACCCTCGTGTTCAATGGCACTGCCTGAATAGGCACCATGTGAATCAAAGGGGTCACCAGGCTTAATCCCGATGCCAACATCTTGCCAGTTCACACCATCTTGGGATTTAAGGTGATACCAATACTTCATCCCATGCTCCGTACCTAATGGATACCACTGATAAAACACATGATATTCACCGTTAAAATAAGATAGCCCGTTTGGATCATTTAGCAAGCCTGTGGAGGGTTGAATATGAAAGACTTGACGCCAGTTGCAGTTCCTTACCAGTTCTTGTAGTCTAGCGAGCTCGCCTGGCTCTGCTTGCTCAAGCAACCGATATTTGTGTTGTTGTGTCATGTCATAAGCCCCTATCCGTATTAAGATTAGGAACCGGTTCCAAGTTGTTCATACAAGACTGTAAAAATGAAAAACAAACAAGGATAACAAAAAAATAGAACCGGTTCCAAGTGAAATATATAAAAATTAAAGCTATTGATTAAATCTACCGGTTCCATACTTGGAACCGGTTTCAAACTGATTATAATGCATTTGTTTAAATTTTGTCAACGCTTTCTCGCGGAACTAATTTACATTTTGATGTTGTAATTTTGGGGACAGATTGTTGCTCTACAAGCCGTACTATGCTTTCAGCCGCAGTTTTTCCTGCCTCTCGATATGCATATTCCACTGTCGTTAATGGAGGATGGACAACTGCGGTGATGTCGTAATTGCCAAATCCAGTGACAGATAAATCATGAGGAATAGATCTTCCCTGTGCGTAGGCCGTGTTAATGACGCCAAGTGCGATATTGTCTGTTGCGCAGACGATAATGGAGGGGGAAAACTGTTCTAAAATATTTTCAGCGGCCAGACGTGCATCGCTCATTTTAAAGCTTGTTTCAAAGTATCTAACATCATATTTGGAGGTTTCAAGCTCCTCATTCATTGCCTCTTGCACAGCTTGATGGAATCCACTTTTACGCTGCACCCCAACGGCGATATCCTGCTCAGTCACACCAAGATAAGCAATGCGATGATGTCCTTGTGAAAGTACATATTTACCAAGCTCATAGGCAGCATGGTAATCATCATGAATTAAGCTGTAAAGCTGAGGGTGCTGCTGACCAACCAAAAGAACTGGAATGCCAATATCATCAATAGCTTGTAAATGCTTCTTCGTAATGACCGCTGCGAGTAAAATAATGCCAGCCACCTTCTGGCGTGAGAAGGCATACATCGCTTCAATTTCGCGTGAAGCGTCTTGGCTTGTATTTGAAATAAGCATCTGGTAACGCAATGCTCTTAACGTATCATCGATGCCAATTAAGGTCTGGGATGTTGCAAAGGAATCCAATCTGGGTACAACCGTGCCGATAATGTTGGTCACTTTGGCCTTTAAGCTTTGCGCAAACATATTTGGCACATAACCTGTTGCTTTTATGACCTGTTCAATTTGTTCACTTGTATTTTTACTAACAGAGCCACCATTTAAATAGCGTGAAACTGTGCTTTTAGCTACACCTGCTAATTTGGCGATATCTGCAATTGTATTATTCATAAAATCCCCCAACAACCCTTTAGTAATCTGAGTAATCTCTTGATCAAACTGAGTAATCTCTCTTAGGTGATCACCTGTCTATATTATCATATTTTAAGGCTCATTTTATATTATTGAATATGCAGGGTCTAAAGTCCCTTGACATCATTTATCAAAACATTTATTTTGTTAGTAACAATTAGATATTAACAAATGGATACTAAGACAATTTTGCTAACAAATAAATACTAACAGATAGGCAAATATCGATTAAATATAAGTAAAGTGGTGAGTGAGGGTATGAAACGCGATGAGGAAAGGGAGATCCGAGATCAAAAGGGAATGCTCCCAGATGAAGAAGCGATGCTCCAAAATGAAGAAGGAATGATTCGAGATCGTAATGGATTAACCGAATCACAATTTCTGGCACAATATGATGTCGGAGATTATGAACGGCCTTCCGTAGCTACAGATATGGTTATTTTTACGGTGATGGATACCGAGAAGGACAATTATCGGAAGTTGCCTGAGAAGGCACTACGTGTGTTATTGATCCAGCGGGGAGGACACCCATACTTAGGGAAATGGGCGTTACCAGGTGGGTTTGTCCGTCCCAACGAGACAACAGAGCAGGCGGCGGTGCGTGAACTACGAGAGGAAACAGGGGTAGACCATGTTTATTTAGAACAGCTTTATACGTTTAGTGAACCTCATCGTGATCCTCGAACATGGGTGATGAGTTGTTCGTATATGGCTTTAATTGATAGCAGTCAAGTTGAGCTTCAGGCGGGAGATGATGCGGATCATGCAGCATGGTTTACACTATCTTATCGCCTAATCAGAGAGCAGAAGGAGATATTGGAAAGTGGTGTTATTCGTTCATGGCATTACGAGCTGATATTAACTTCAGAGAGGGATACCCTTACAGCCCTAGTGGAACGCAAAATGACGCTCACAGAATCAGCGACACATACAGAGTACAATATCCTTTCCAATAACGGCTTAGCTTTTGATCATGCAAAAATTATAGGTGCGGCGATGGAACGCTTAAGAGGTAAGGTGGAGTATACAGGGATAGCCCTTCATTTAATGCCACAGCTATTTACGCTTACTGCACTCCAGCAGGTGTATGAAGTCATTTTAGGTAAGGAATTGTTAAAGGCGGCATTTCGCCGTAAGGTGGCGCATCTAGTAATGGAAAGCGATCATTATACGGAAAATGCAGGGCATAGACCTTCTCGCCTATATCGGAGAAATTGGGAGATGATGACATGATTTATAGTTTAGAGGCTTTACGTCAAGCCCATCAGGCTGGGGAAAAGTTTAAATATTTGTTTTTTTGGGGTCATACGCCACCTGCGGATGGTGTGGTTAATCAGAGCTGTTTTAGTCAGTGGTGGCACTGCTCTTTTGAAGTAAATGGGGTGGTGTACACGTGCACAGAGCAATATATGATGGCAGAAAAGGCGCGTTTATTTGGTGATGAAGAGATGTTAGCGGCGATTATGAAATCGAAGCACCCGAAGGAAATGAAGGCGTTTGGCCGAGCGGTAAGAGGATTTGATCCGGAGGTTTGGAGTAGCAAATGTTATGACATTGTAAGGGAAGGAAATCTGGCGAAATTTTCGCAAAATGAATCGCTATGGAATTTTATGAAAACAACTAAAAATCGCATTTTAGTTGAAGCTAGTCCACGTGACCGGATATGGGGAATTGGGATGGGCAAGTCTAACCCAGATGCAGAAAACCCAATGAAATGGCGTGGTAAAAACTTACTTGGCTTCGCTTTAACAGAGGTACGAGATCAGTTGCTTAAACGATAAGGAGTGGATTTAATATGAAACGCAAAGGGATTGCGAAGGACACCGTTAATATTATTGAACAAGGGTATTATCTATATGGAGACCGCAAAATTAGTATTGCGGAGGTTCAGCAACAGGCAGAAGATCATTGCATACTAATAACACCCGATGAAGCACATCAGGTATTAGAAATATATGAAGCTAAGGCGCAAGCGAATCAAGCAAATAAAGCAAATCATGCACCCAAACAGCATGTCGTGAATCAGGCGGCTGTGGAGGTTATTAAGGAGCTGTATCAAGCAGGAATTGAGAACATCGGCGTGCTTAATTTTGCTAGTGCAAAAAACCCAGGTGGTGGCTTCCTTAATGGGGCAATGGCACAAGAGGAAAGTCTTTCCGCCTCTAGTGGACTGTATGGAACACAGCTACGCCAGCCTAGATATTATGAGGCGAATCGTGCCTGTAAATCGATGATGTATACCCATCATGCGATCTATTCCCCTGATGTTGTTTTTTTTAGAGATGGTAAATTCGAGCTGTTGGCTAATCCTGTATTTGCTTCGGTCTTAACATTACCTGCGGTTAACTATGGTCAAGTTATTCTCAAAGGGGAGGATAAGGACCAAGCGGAGATTGTCATGAAGGAACGAATGGCTTTATCCCTTGCTCTATTTGCGAAGCATGGACATCGGACTTTAGTGCTTGGTGCGTATGGCTGTGGAGTATTCCGTAACGATCCAGTTAAAGTGGCTCAGTGGTGGAAGGAGCTAATTGAAGACGAAGGTTATGGATGCTTCTTTGATGAAATTATTTATGCCGTGTTAGATCGCTCCAAGGATCAAGCTTGTATTGAGGCGTTTGAAAATACGTTTCCAACTCAATAACCTTTGCTATAAAGGCTAGTTGTGGTCTTATCTGTAGCCTTATCCATTTGAATGGTTAGTCTTTTTATGAAGACCTAAAGATTTGTGGAACGACTAGGGGAGGACATTATGATTTTTACAGAGCTTCAAGGAGATTTATTTGAAATTGGTGATGAGTACAAGCTTGCACATAGTATCTCCGCAGATGCCAAGATGGGGGCGGGGATTGCAGTACAATTTACGAAACGTTTTGACCTAAGTGCCTTACAGGCACAAGCGGCGAGCCACCCTTTAGAAATTGGGGTATGTTACCCCGTCGGGAGAACACTAAATCTCGTAACCAAAGCGAAGTATTGGCATAAACCAACTTATGGGACTTTAACTGCGGCAGTGGCTTCACTGCGGGACGTTTGCTTAGAGCAGGGGATTAGCAAAATAGGGATGCCACAAATCGGCTGTGGGTTAGATCGGCTGAAGTGGGATAAGGTGAAGGCGATTATTGCGCAAACCTTTGAAAATACTGAAATTGAAATTGTTGTATTTTCGCTGTAATAGGATCGTTGTAAGAGGAGGTAGACATGAATCATTTTAATTACGGATTACAGGGGAATGAACGAAATGAACCCCAACAAAGCAAGGAGGATGTAAAGCTAGGCCGTTTTCTAAGTCTAGTATTACGTCATAATCCTGCTGCAGCAAAAATTAAACTAGATCAGCAGGGATATGCAGATATAGAGCAATTGCTCTCAGGTGTGAATCGAGCTGGCTGGAAAATAGACAGAGATAGATTAGAGCGCATTGTAAGGGAAAACAACAAACAACGATATAGCTTTAATGAAGATGGGACAAAAATACGTGCCAATCAAGGTCATTCCTTGTCTGTAGACATGGAGCTGGAGCAGCAGGTACCTCCTAACGTCTTGTACCATGGCACAGCATCCCATGCTGTAGATAGCATCAAAGCAAAGGGAATTGTAAAGGGAACGAGACAACACGTTCATCTAAGTGCAGATGTAGATACAGCACATCGCGTTGGCAGTCGGCATGGGAAGCCGGCAATTTTGACGATTAATGCGTTAGCTATGCATGAGCAAGGTTTTGTATTTTATCGCTCAGCTAATGGTGTATGGTTGTGTGATCATGTCCCTTGGCAATATGTGACGTCGACAGCTTTTGAAAAGAAATAATTTGCAATAACGACCAAGCGAAGCTAATTCACTTGGCTGCTATTCACTTCACTTCCTGCTGTGCACCTATATTAAAAACCTTCTGTTGTAATATATCGATCGCAGCTTCGATCTGCAGTAGATCGGTTATAGGAATATCCTTAATTAGCTCGTTAAAGCGAGTTTCAACAATTGAAAAGGTATGCTTCATCATGGCTTCTCCCTCAGGGGAGAGGCTTATATACTGTTTACGACGATCATCGGGAGAGTCATGCTTTAGGCATAGCTGCTTCTCCATGAGTTTTTTTATTTCCCGACTCGTATTGGGCATTGATATATGTTGACATTCACTAATTTGGCTTAGTGTAAGGGGTTTACTCACAGCAAGCTGCTCCAAAATGCGGTATTGCACAGGAGTAACGTCGTCTGACTTTACATTTTTACTTAGATTTTGTGAAGTTTTAATTACATCAGATGTAAACAGTAGTAGCTTTTGAAATAATACACTTTTGTCCAAAATATTCACCTCTTTCAAGTACGATAACAAATTAATTATCATAATACAATTGTCATAAAACAATTATCATTTGACATATAAATAGTAACATGATAGGATTTTGTTATCAAAAGATAACTATATATAAGCAAACTTAAAAGAGGTGGAGCATGAACACATTAATTGTATATACACATCCCAATCACGAGAGCCTGAATTACGCTTTTTTGCAGAAGGTACTAGAGGGTTATAAGCAAAATCCACAGGTAAAGGAAACACAAGTATTAGATTTATATGAAGAGGGCTTTGATCCTGTCCTTGTGCATAATAAGGAATTACGTAGACGGGATATGCATCTTGTACCTGAGTTAGCAAAATATAGAGAACAGCTGCTGTGGGCAGATCAAATCGTATTTATTTATCCAATCTGGTGGGGGCGTCCGCCTGCGATGCTGATGGGTTATATTGATCGTATGTTTGCATCCAATTTCGCTTATCGAGATAAAGGTGGTTGGTTGACAGAGGGCTTGCTAAAGGGCAAATCCGTGGTTTGTGTATCTACCATGAAGGGACCTACGCATTACCCGTTACTCTTGCATAACAATGCTCATAAAAAATTAATGAAAACGGCGTTATTTAATTTCGTTGGAATAAAAAAAGTGAAGTTTTTTGAGCTTGGTAATATGGAAAGTCGAAAAGGGAAACAGGCGCAGAAGCTGGAGAAGGTGCAGCGGTATTTTGCGGGGGTGAAGGGATAGAAGAATTTAAATAAGAGTAAGGATTAAAGTAATATTATGCTGGAAATTTTTATATACATGAATGTAATTAGAACTTTTAAGGAATGAATAAGTATATTATTTAAAAAAAATATTCAGACAATAGAACTTGAGTTGTGCTCAAATTTTTAAAGAAAAAAGAGGATACGTCAAAAAGGTTATTACAATGACGAAAATCCTCTAAATTTTTTACTAGAGTTCTACTTATAATAGTTATGAAAATATTTTAGTATGGGTATAAGTTATAAGTAAGTCCCATTTCAAAGTACTTGCGAGCATACCAATCAGATGATGAACTTCCACTCATATCAAAACCAAAACCTTTAAAAATTTCAAATGAAAATCCTGCAGAAGAAGATTTTGTACCTTTAAATGTTAGTACTCCGGATCCATTTGCTGTAATTTCATGAGTTGGGAAGGAACCTGTAGTAGAGATTGCAACAACATCATCGTCTTCAAGCGTAAATGCTCCTGAGGTAATCGCGGCCATAGTCTTACTTTCAACTGAATTTATTTGTCTGAATGAACCAGAACTGTAAACATTCATTTTAACTGTCATTCTCACAGTACCAGGACCTATTTTCGTATCTTTGGTAGTGGTTACTATTCTATAATTGCCTGCTTGTAAATTAAAACCCTTTTGAATTACAGGCTCAACAGTTTCACCATACGTATCTAGAAGTACACCAGTCTCTTTATCAAAAATCTCAACTTTAGTAGAATTGCTGTCCTCTGTCCTCTTTATATCAACATTTTTGGAATTTGGAACTTTGATATAAGTCATTTTTAACTTAACATTTTGAGAATCAGAGGAATCAAGATTATTTGCAGACGCCAAAGGTGCAACTAGAATAATAGAGAGACAAAAAGTTAGCAGTAACATAAAAGATTTTTTAAAATTCACTTCGAAATACCTCCTAATATTTAGTAAATTATGATACTATAATCTATAGTAGATTAACATCTCTAAAATGTCAAATATAGGAATAATATAAAAATTTTATTTAAAAGCGAGGTATCTTACAAATGGATTTTTCAGAATTACATCAGTATTTTAATGATTTTTCTTCAGCTATTAGAAAAATTGCAGACAAAACTGGGAATGCAGTTTATGACGTAAAGGTGGAAGTTAGTAATTTAGTTAGTGCCTTGAACATGACGAACCTTTTATTAGGAGTTATTGCTTGTTTGCTCTTAGTGAATACAGTAATGAAATTTATTAAGAAAAAAGATCAATAGAAAGTTGCAGTTATCATCTTTTCTAGACTTTTTTTACTCACTGTATTTTACTAGGATTGGGGTTCTGATTACATAAATACAATCATCAGAACCCTGAATCACATGTAGGTTTAATTTTGTGCAGTTGGTTAAAAATATCTTAGTCTTATTTCTCGTGGAGGTAATTACTCCCATTCCTCACGCAACAACCCCATACGAATGGAATCATAATATACCCCTTTATAATAACGGCATTTACGCATCCGTCCCTCCATCTGCATGCCTAGCTTTTCCGCACAGTGGATCATTCTTGGGTTGCCTGACCATGTGGTTAAGCCTACACGAGCGATGTCTAGATGCTGGAACAAGTAGCTAATCCATAGCTTTAAGGCTTCTGTTCCATATCCGCCATTCCAATATTGAGTATCATAAATATCAATCCCCATTTCCAGCCAACGTGTCGATTTTTCCTCCCAATAAAAAGAAACCTCACCAATCACCTTGTTATCAGCTTCAATAACGAGCACCTGAGCTATGTCCTTAACGTCCTTAAGATCAATATGCTTTTGCATTTTTTCGGCAAATTGGGACTCTGTAATAATTTCTAATGGAAAATAAGGAGCATCAAATTGGCGCCATTCGGGATGTGCGGTACCGTAGATGTAACTGTAAAGTTGAGGGAGGTCAGTTGCGAGTGGGGGTCGTAGCTTTACTTTTTCACCTATTAAAATAAGATCGGGCATGGAGTTCGCCTGCTTTCTAATTTCTTTCATTTTTAGAGCTATCAGTGATCTGTGATCCAATATCAATAAGAGTCCTATTTATAACACACAGGTTGCACGTATATTTCAAAAGAAATATAATAAAGATAGAAATAAGGGGCCGTGCTCTAACACGGCACCCTTGCATAATAGCCGCTTTTAAGGGCGGGGCTATAAAGGTTGAATCTAATAAAAAATAGACCATTACCTTGTGAGGGGCGGTCTATTTTTTATTATGGAAAGAAAGTATAAGTACAACTAATGTCGCAAATGAAATCATTAGCGTCAAAGCTTGGTATACTTCCATGGCATCGTCCCCCTTTCCTGGAGGATTTAGCTGACCGCCCTATCATGCCTATTCTATTGTGTAAGGATAATTATACCATATTATGTATTCATTTTATCCGTATTCGCATCTGACTTTAGTTAGGGTATACTTAAAATATTAGATTTTAATTAAAAGGGAAATTAAATAATTCGCACTTGTTAGCTAGCGAAGTTGGCTACGGTGCAGAGAGTTCTTACGATCGTTGTTAAAACCATATTCCTTTATTTAAATAAAGATAGCTGTAGGAATCAAGTTTTAAATACGAACGCTATCACTTCTCCAGAATCTCTCTGCCCCTCCGCTAATTCTGTTAGACGTACAAGCACTAATTATTAGAGCAATCCCCCTTTTTATAGCCGAGTGAAGTAAGAAGTTAGGAATAAAGGAGACCAACCATGAACAAGCAATCCATCTATGGATTAACATTAGAGCAAATGAAAGAATGGACGTTGAAGCAAAACTTCAAGCCATCTCGTGCAAATACATTATGGACTCAATTATATCGTGATCGTGTGCATCAATTTAGTGATATGGAGCAAGAGAGCAAAGCTGCGGTAGCGTATGTTTCTTTGTTACAGGAGCAATTTGAAATGACCACGCTCGAAGAGCATGTGAAACAGGAGTCGGCTGATGGTACGGTTAAGTTTTTATTCCGTTTACATGACGGGCACTTAATCGAAACGGTGCTTATGCGTCAAAAATATGGGTTATCTGTCTGCGTTACGACTCAGGTGGGCTGTAACATCGGCTGTAGCTTTTGTGCGAGTGGACTATTAAGCAAAATCCGTAATTTAACGAGTGGTGAAATTGTAGAGCAAGTCATTCGTGTGCAGCAATTTTTAGATGACCGTGGCCAAGGGGAGAAGGTAACTCATCTTGTAGTGATGGGTATCGGTGAGCCATTTGATAACTATGAACATCTAATTAATTTCCTCAACATAATTAAGGATCACAAAGGCCTTGCCATTGGTTCACGTCGGATTACGGTGTCTACGAGTGGGCTTGCCCCTAAAATTAAGGCATTTGCCGATGAAAATTTAAGGGTTAATTTAGCGATTTCATTACATGCACCCAACAATGAGCTTCGTACCTCGATCATGAAAATTAATGCTGCGTTCCCATTAGAGAAGCTAATGGAGTCAGTGGATTATTTCTGTGAGGTTACGAATCAGCGAGTTGCTTTTGAATATATTTTGCTACAAGGTGTAAATGATCAGCCTGAGCATGCCAAGGAGCTAGCGGAGCTTATGATGAGCCGTAAGGATGTTTCTAGCGTCAATCTGATACCGTATAATCCAGTAGATGAACATATTCAATATGGTCGTAGTCTTAAAAATGATGTGCTTGGCTTTTATGATATTTTGAAAAAGCATGGCATTAACTGCACCATCCGTCAGGAGCATGGTACAGATATCGATGCCGCTTGTGGTCAGCTTCGAAGTAAGCAGATGAAGCGGGAAGGTAAGGTTCAGGAAAAAATCGTGTAGTCTCCATAGAAGTAGGAGGATACGAGAAGTAAAGAATGTGAGGGACAGGGAGGCAACGAGGATATGAAGGCAACCTATTCATTAGAGCAAGCAACGATTCATGATGTTCCACAACTAGCAGTTCTATTTGATCAATATCGTGTATTTTATGGACAACCTTCCAATGTAGAAGGAGCGAAGCAATTTTTGCTGGATCGCTTTAATCATGCGGAGTCTGTCATTTTAGTTGCTAAAGAGAATGAAAATGAAGATGCCAATACAGATGCAAATATAAATGTGAGCATGAACGCGAACATTGTAGGCTTTACACAGCTTTACCCGACCTTTTCCTCAATTTCTATGCAACGTTCATGGATTTTAAATGATCTGTATGTAGCTGAGGAACACAGAAAGCAAGGGATTGCCGAGCAGTTGTTAGAGCAAGCTAAACGCTTTGCCATGATGACAAATGCTAAAGGCATTGCGTTGTCTACAGCGCCAACTAATAAGCAGGCACAAGCTCTTTATGAGAAGTTGGGTTATGTGCGGGATGATGAGTTTTATAATTACTTCTTGTCTGTATGAACTATAAATAGCCCATGCATGGATAGAGATATCGCCATGCATGGGCTATTATCGTTTTTATTTACCAAAAACAAGCGTGGTATTGGATGAGCCTGCATATTTAGTGACGAATTCCTTGATATATTCAGGAGTTCTTACCTCATAGGAGTAATTATTTTTTGGATTCCAATTTGTAGATGGTGAAGTTTTATTTTTAATCTGCGGGAAGCTACCAACATCCTTGAAGAAGCCAGTGCCTTTATCATCAAGTATACCGCCCTTTTCACTACCTGCACCAAAATAGTTGTTTTCAGAATAGATTTTCGCTTGGGTTGCAATTGTAAATCCTAAGTTGAAGTTATTAATATAATTGTTTTTAATGTGGAAATAACCATATCTCATTAGCCCAGGAGCACGAGTATATACATTCTCGAAATAATTATTTGCCAGTGTAATATGTGGGAGTCCATTGTATTGTTGTTGTGAGTCATCAGGATATCCAAGAATAAGTCCATAACGATGATTCATAAATTTAGAGTTGCTTATAGTGATGTAGTCCGCACTTTGTCCAATGTACAACAGTTTGTCCAGATCGCCTCCATTCGGATTATAACTATGTCCTGCAAAGGTAACGTGGTCAATCCAATAGTTAGAGCCAGAAGTAAGATATAACTGTATATCATCGTTTTGGTTTATGTTTGGACTATGCTCGAACGTTAAGTTTTGGAAAATAACATTGTTTGAGGCGCCCGTTGTTCTGAGGTTAATATTTTTTAAAGTATGATTGGCATAAGAGCCTACTAGGGTTTTATTTGCTCCAATATTTATTTTAACTAGAGAATTAGAGCTGATATTTTTCTCAATGACTAAAATTTTGGGGCTAGAGTCTGGTAAATGTTGTTTTAATTTATCTAGTGTTGAAATATAAATGATAGAACCATTTTTTCCTCCTGTTACGGCTCCTTTGGAAACTCCGAATTCATTTTTAGCATTCCCAGCAAACCCAGTAAGTCCTGTCGAGGATGTGTTTGGGAAATTAGCTGCTCCTTGCGCATATGGAGTAGATAAGATTAACATGATGAATACGATGGTTAGAGAGATCAATTTGGTTGGATGGACCTTTCTCAAAATCATCACTTCCTTCAAAGTTTTTTTATATCCTTTCTAGTGAATCAATTCATAAAATAAAAAAAATAATTTTTACTATATTATACATTAAATACGCTTTATTTCAATATAATTCCATAAATAGATTATAAAAAAACCTATGCAGGTTGTTTGATAGATTCTGCATAGGTTCTTTATGAGAAGTTAGCTTATGTGTAGGAATTTATACAATATATGAGGTTACCTTGCTCCTAATAACCGCACATAAAATGAAGCGCCTTCACCCACTGAACTTTTCGCATAAATTTCTCCTTTATGTTGCTCCACGATTGAACGTGCAATTGCTAGGCCCAGACCGTGCCCGCCATTTATGCGTGCTCTGGAGGAATCAGTCCGATAAAACCGGTCAAAAACACGATCCAGATGCTCCGGTGCAATGCCTTCCCCCGTATTGGAGATGGTTAGTATTACATCGTAATTTAGCTTCTGAAGCGTAACGGTTACAGCTCCCTTCGTTCCAGAGTATTTTACAGCATTATCTAGTAGGATTAAAATAACCTGTTGAATTTGCTCACGGTTTCCATGAACGCTTAAATCAGGTTCAATATTGTAATCGAGAGAAATGTCTTTCTCAAAAATAACAGCCTCCATCGGCAAAATAATGCTTTCTACTGCATCACTCATATTAAATTTGGTATGCATTGGCATGGAATGGGAGTCATCCATCTGAGTTAGATACAATAAATCATTGGTTAGTCTAGACATTCGCTCGGCTTCCGATTTGATATAGTGTAGCCATTTAGCTTGATTTTCAATGGTATCCTCCTGATTCGCCAGAAGAACATCTGTATTGGTATTAATGATAGTCAACGGCGTTTTGAGTTCATGTGACGCATCTGCAATAAATTGCTTCTGCTTCTCAAATGCTTCCCGAACAGGCGCAATTGAGCGATTGGCGAAATAGCGACTTAGGAAATAGATCACAATAAGCATAATGAGCCCAACGACCGCAAAGGTGTAGATTAAATTCGTCAAAATACCCTGTTGTGCCGTCACATCCATAAATACAATCATGGGTCCCTCAGTGCTTGCATCAATAATATACGCCCAGTCCGTGCCATCCAAAGAAAACTGGCCTCTCTGCCGCTCTCCTTTGGCAAGATTACTACGATCTACTTTTTGTAATGCTTCGTTATAAAAGGTGTTTTCCATGTTAAACCGCGAATGGGTGTCCGTGATATTCCCTTGATTATCCGTTTGAATCATAAAAGAAACAGAGCGGGCTGGTGGAGAACCGAGATCTCCCCCTGGCCCCCGATTTTGTTTGAAATCATTACCGCCATTACCACTGCTCTCACTTTTACCTGTTGTAGAAGGTAGAGATTGGTATGGACCATGATAGAAATCCGACGCTTTATAAAGCTCCAAGTTCGTTTCACGTTGCACATTCTGATACGTAATGACGTAAATCGTTATAAAAGCAACGATCATCATAAATGAGATTGACATCAAATTAACAATCAGAAACCGATTACGAAGTTTTTTAAACATTAACTCATCACCTCAAGTACATACCCCACGCCTCGAATTGTGTTGATGCGAACAGATGAATTCAGGAAGGTTAGTTTTTTTCGCAAAAAGGAAATATAGACCTCGACGTTGTTATATTCCACTTCCGAGTCGAATCCCCACAGCTTCTCAATAATCTGCTCTTTAGAAGTGATCGCCTGTTTACGCATAATCAGTAGCTCTAGCAGCTCATTCTCCTTCAAATTGAGTTTAATCTCCTTATCCTGCACACTCAGCTTTAACTGGGTCGTATTTAGTTCAATATCTCCATACCTCAAGCTATCCTCGGGGATAACCTCTCCTTTACGTCTCAAAGCTGCCCGAATGCGGGCAAGCAGTTCTTCTGTAGCAAATGGCTTTGCAATATAATCATCGGCTCCATAATCCAGGCCGGATACCTTGTCTGACAAATCCCCTTTGGCTGTAAGCAGAATGACTGGTGTATGGTTTCCTTCACTGCGTAATGTCTTTAGCACGTTAATGCCATCCATTTCTGGCATCATAATATCCAATAATAACAGATCATAGATGCCGCTCAGTGCATAATCAAGCCCTGATCTGCCATCGTGGACTACGTCCACAGAATAGTTGTTTTTTTTCAAAATCTGCGATACCGCCTCAGCTAAATGAACCTCATCTTCTGCAATTAATATTCTCATGATTCAACCATTCCTCTGCTTGATTTATTTATATCTTTAAAACTACACGCTTGTTACATTCAGTTGGTTTGGATGTTTTTATTTTACCAATAAAACCTTGAATCAACCTTAACAACTTGCAAATGCAGATTATTAGATGAAGGTAAGGAATTGTTAACGCAATGTAAAACGATTTAAGGTTCATTCAAGGTTGTTCCTCTAAGATACATACATGAAGGCACTACACGATGAATGAAAACATACAAATCTTACCCGAAAGGATGAACCATTATGGCAATTGAAGTATTTAACCGGTATGAGAGCAAATACCTGCTGACGGATGAGCAATACGCCTACTTCTATAATGACCTACTAAAATACATGGAGCTAGATGCGTACAACAAAACACATGAATACTACTCCATCAGTAACCTATACTTTGACACACCACATGATTCACTGATTCGAGCCAGCCTCTCCAAACCGAAATACAAAGAAAAGCTCAGATTAAGAGCCTATGGCGTACCTGAAGAAAATGCCAAAGTGTACCTGGAGATAAAAAAGAAGGTTTTTGGTCTCGTAAATAAACGTAGGACAGCCTTGAAGCTAGACGAAGCTTATGAATTTGTTTCTTCTGGAGAGATGCCGGACTTTGCAAATTATATGAATAAACAGGTTCTGGAAGAGATTAAATACTTTCTTCAAATTTATGATTTAGAACCTAAGGTGTATCTAGCCTATGAACGCAAGGCATTGTTTGATAAGAACAGTCGTGATCTCCGTATTACCTTTGATACCAATATCCGTAGTCGCAGGTATGATCTGAAGCTAGAGCAAGGCGATTATGGCGAGCCATTGGTGAAGGATGGTCGCTGGCTCATGGAAGTCAAAGCTGAGAAAACGGTTCCCTTCTGGTTGTCCCAACTGCTTAGTAAACACGGGCTTTATCGAATAGGCTTCTCCAAATATGGAAATGAGTTCAGATATTTAGTCAAAAGAAATAATCTTAACTACCAGAACGGAACGGAGCTGGAGTCAGAGTCAGCTACAGATTTCAATCCAGTTTTGGAACAAGAAAAAACAATCAAAGAAAGAGAGCGTGTACTTTATGCTTGATTCAATTTTTAGCTCCGCACTAGACGGAACAACATTAAATTTTAGTAGTGCAGTGATTACTATCGGAATCGCCATTTTGCTTGGACTTATTATTAGTTTTACCTATATGAGAACCAATCAGACCACATATTCTCAAAGCTTCACTTTAACGATGGTTGTACTACCAGTTATTGTTGCCATCATCATTCTACTAATTGGAAGTAATATTGCTAGGGCATTCAGCTTGGCCGGAGCTTTCTCTATCATTCGTTTCCGCAGTGCACCTGGTGATCCGAAGGATATTGCTTACGTTTTGTTCACGATGGCATCTGGCTTGGCATGTGGTGTAGGTGCCTTTGGTTATTCGGTTATGTTCACGCTTATCCTGTGTATTATGATGTTTTTATTAAGCCGTTTTAATTTTGGTGCAAAAAAGAGTCTACAAAAGACATTAAAAGTAACAATTCCTGAAAATTTAAGCTATGAAGAAGCGCTAAACGAAGTGTTTTATAAATTTAATGTCCCGTTTGAGCTCAAAAAGATTAGAACCACGGAGCTTGGGAGTTTGTATGAACTAGTTTATATTGTGACAATTAATGAAAATGTGAATCAGAAGCAATTTTTAGATACGATTCGTACCCGTAATGGTAATCTCGATATTTCGTTAACCATGAGCCCATCTACAGAATATTAAGTCTCGAAGCTTGACTTGATTGATGACTTAATAGCTTGATTAACCCATTATGAATGGAGAGGAATGATAGGAATGAAGAAAAATATAACGAAGCGCAAAAATATGATTACAAGTAGTAAGATTTGGTCCATTACCATGATTACCAGCTTGCTCGCAGCATGCAATGCTCCAGCAGCCACCAGCACTGCCGCTAATGCTGCGGTATCCACAACAGGTTCATCTAAAACAGTATCTGACAGTCAGTCAACGTTAGTGAAATATGCAGATTTGGTTTCTTTGGATGCAGATGATACCAACGTAAGCTGGACTGAAGCAGATTCAACCCTGATCAAATTGAATGGCGGCACAGCAGCCGTTACAGGCTCTGATACTGCCGGCGTGAAGACTAATAATGGTTCAGTCACGATCTCAAAAGCAGGTACTTATGTGCTCAGTGGCGAGTTAACAGATGGTCAGATCGTGGTCAACGTTGCTGATAAAGGTCTGGTGCATCTCGTGTTAAATGGAGCAAGTATTCATGATAATGACAGTGCAGGCATTTATATTCAAAAGGCAGGCAAGACAGTAATTACCCTTGAAAAGGGAACGAAGAACTTCGTTTCTGATGGAAAAACCTATGTATATGAAGATAAAAGCACCGATGAGCCAGATGCGGCTATTTTCAGCAAGGCTGATCTTACGTTTAATGGTGCAGGGCAGCTGACCGTTACGGGTAACTATAATGAAGGGATTACTAGCAAGGATGATCTGAAAATCTTAAGTAGTGCAATTACTGTCAAGGCAGCTGATGACGGCATTAAAGGTAAGGACATGGTTGCGATTCAGGGAGCAACGATTAGCATTGATGCGGTAGGTGACGGCATTAAATCTAGCAATGATAAGGATATAACTAAAGGCTTTGTTGCCATTGCAGACGGAACCTTCAACATTGTTAGTGGTAGCGATGGTATTCAGGCAGAGACTACATTAGTGATGGATGGGGGGACATATAATATCGTGACCGCAGGCGGAAGTGCAAACGCACCAGCAAAGGTTGAGGAAGGCCCTGGTGGAGGCATGGGCTTTGGTGGAGGTCGAGGTGACGGCCCTCGAAATCGAGTGGATGGTGCTACACCTCCATCCAATATGGGTACACCACCTGATGGAGAACCCCCAGCCGATAAGCCGGAAATGCCTAATGGTGACAGTTCTAACAATAGCCCAATGGTAGGGACTGATTCGAACGTCGATGCAGACAATGCAGGGGCAACAACAGAAGAAGAATCTATCAGTGCAAAGGCACTTAAAGCAGGAACTAACCTAACTGTAAATGGTGGAAAATATACGATTGATTCAATGGACGATTCCTTGCATAGCAACAGCGATGTGACAGTGAATGGAGGGACCTTCACAATTCAGTCTGGAGATGATGCGATACATGCTGATCAAGCGTTAACTATTAATGGTGGAAGTATTAAAATCACCAAAAGTTATGAAGGACTTGAAGGAGCACTCATCACCTTGAATGACGGAGAAATTGATGTGACTTCCTCAGATGATGGTGTAAATGCCTCCACTTCAACAACGAGCACTGCTACCAAAGGTGAAGAAGATGCTACACAGCAAAACCGTGGCCCAGGCGGATTTCCTGGTAATTCTGATAGCAACAGTGAGCTTCACATTAATGGAGGGTCTCTCACCGTGAATGCGGGCGGAGATGGTCTAGATGCTAATGGCTCAATTACGATGACAGGTGGAACCGTTATTGTAAATGGCCCAACAAGCAATGGTAACGGTGCATTAGATTATGATGGGACATTTGTCATTAGTGGCGGATATTTGGTGGCAGCAGGTAGCTCCGGCATGGCACAGGGCACATCAGATGCTTCAACACAAAATACGCTTGTTATGACATTCCCTGAAATACAAAAAGCAGGAACAATGGTTCACGTTCAAGACAGCAAGGGGAATAACATTTTGACATTTGCACCAGCTAAAAATTATCAAAATGTAGTTATTAGCTCCCCGAATCTTACGAAGGATGGCTCTTATGTTATTTATACAGGTGGGACATCTACAGGAGAAGAAGTGAATGGACTGTATACAGGCGGAACGTATAGTGGTGGGACTCAATTCATTGCCTTCCAGTCTACAAGCAATGTGACTTGGGTAAATGAGTCAGGTGTAACGACAGCACGATCTGGTATGGGTGGCCCTGGTGGTGGTTGGCAAGGTGGAGCCGATGGTGCTCGCAATCGCCGGCAGTCAGGCACATCTCAAGGGACAACAAGCAAGACAGACACGAGCAATTCGGCAGGTAAATAAATTTATGAAGCAGAGAATGAACATGTAAATAAGGAAACTTTATTCAGCACAAATTAAAACAACTCGACCTCGAAACTACGATACACGTTAATTTCTTGGGTCGAGTTGTTTTTATATAAAGAATTTGTGCATTGCGAGCATGTCTTAACGCTTCAGGCTTCCTCCATTGGTGCTAATTACTTCTTTGTACCAGTGGAATGACTTTTTACGGTATCTTTCCAATGTACCTGAGCCGTCATCATGACGATCTACGTAGATGAAGCCATAACGCTTCTTAAGCTGTGCAGTGGAAGCACTAACAAGGTCGATACAACCCCAAGGCGTGTAACCCATGACTTCTACACCATCCGCAATCGCTTCACCAACCTGAACAAGGTGATCGTTTAAATACTGAATGCGATAGTCATCCTCTACCGTTTTTTCGCCTTTTTCATTCGTAATCAGCTCATCGACTGCACCAAGTCCATTTTCAACGATAAACAATGGTTTTTGGTAACGATCGTAGAAGGAGTTAAGCACATAACGTAGACCTTTCGGGTCAATTTGCCAGCCCCACTCACTTGCTTCGAGGTACGGGTTAGGTACGCCAGCAAAAATATTTCCGCCACCTTTGTTGTATTTACTTAAGTCCGCAGCCTGACAAATACTTACATAATAGCTAAATGAGATGAAATCAACGGTATTTTTCAAAATTTCCTCATCGCCTGGCTCAAAATGAATGCTGATGTTATTTTCCTTGAAATAACGCTTCATGTATCCAGGATATTCGCCTCTAACGTGCACATCGGCAAAGAAGTCATTTTTATGGTTATATTCCATTGTTGCAATAACGTCATCTGGGTTTGGTGTAATTGGATACGTAGGCAAGCTAAGCACCATACAACCGATTTGAGCATCTGGATCAATTTCATGGCCGATTTTGACCGCTAATGCACTAGCTACAAATTCATGGTGACAAGCTTGGTACAAGTCTTGTTTGCTTAATTCCTCTTTTGGAGTCCAGATCCCACCACTCATAAATGGCGCCTCAAGAATGGAGTTGATTTCATTGAAAGTAAGCCAATATTTCACTTTACCTTTGTAGCGCGTAAACAATGTACGTACATACCGCTCATAGAAGCCAACAAGATCACGGTTAACCCAACCGTTATATTCTTTGGATAAATGTAATGGTGTCTCATAGTGAGAAATCGTTACAAGTGGCTCAATGCCATATTTTAAACATTCGTCAAAAAGGTCATCATAAAATTGTAGTCCCTTTTCGTTTGGCTCTAGCTCGTCCCCTTTAGGGAAAATACGCGACCAAGCGATTGAGGTTCTGAATGTTTTGAAGCCCATTTCTGCAAACAACTTCACATCTTCTTTATAGCGATGATAAAAGTCAATTCCAATTAATTTCATGTTGTCTTCGGTAGGCACGTCTGTAATGGGGCCGGCGATCCCTTGTGGAGAAATATCTTGTGTAGACCAGCCTTTACCATCCTCTTGATAAGCCCCTTCACATTGGTTAGCCGCTACAGCTCCGCCCCATAGAAAGTTTTTTGGAAATTGTAAGCTCATGTTATCCCGCCTTTATATTTTTTAAATGTGGTAAACTAATGAATATAAGCCTTTAATGGCATCGTAATAGATGTAACGCGTTACATGTCAAGTTTTTATTCCAGAAGGAGGATCAGGATGGCGAGTCTAGATCAAATTGCGAAAATATCCGGTTATTCGAAAGCCACTGTATCTAGAGTTCTGAACAACTCTCCCCATGTTAATCCCCAAACGAGAGATAAAATTTTAGAGATTATGAAGCAATTAGATTATGTGCCAAATCGGAATGCGATCTCCTTAGCTAAAGGTAGGACGATGCAAATTGGTGTCATTACCGCTGTTATCAATGAGGTCATGCTACCATTCCTAAATAGCTTTGTGAAGACGGCAGAACGATATGGGTTTCAGAGTATTATTTATATTACATATGGTGACGAAAAAAAAGAGCTGCAGGCCTTTAATGATTTGAAACAAAAAAGGGTGGATGGACTAGCCATTGTTAATTCATCTATTAACCCAGATCTAATCGCTACTTATTTGAAATTTGGACCCATCGTGTCATGGCAACGCATGAATCACCCTGAGCTTCAATGGGTGTCGATGGATCAATATGAAGGTTATTCACTTGCTTTGGAGCATCTGCTTCAAAAAGGTTATCGAGTGATCGCCAACGCCTTTGGTAGAAGTGCCAGTATCAACACACTAAATAGACGTAGAGCGTATGAAGCTTGGATGAAACAGTATAATTTGCCCGTTATGTCGGATTTTTATTATTCTGATATTCACAATATTCCAGATGGTGAGCAGGTTATGGTGGATTTAGTGTCGACAGGTAAAATTGAACACGTAGATGCGATTTTATGTGCCAATGATTATGTAGCCGCAGGCATGTTCACACAGGCACATCGAGAAGGGATTTCTATACCAAATGAGATAGCCATTGTAGGCTTTGATAACACCGCGATTTCAAAAACGCTTGGCATTACTACGATCGATAATCCGGTCAAGCTACAAGGAGAAAATGCCTTTTTTATTTTGTCACAGCGGTTGCTGAAGGAGCCAATTCCACTTCATAAGTTAAGCTATAAGTTAGTGGAGAGGGAGACGACTTAAAGAGAGAGATGATTAAAGATCGGAGA
Organism: Paenibacillus turicensis; assembly: GCF_017873435.1. Taxonomy (GTDB): domain Bacteria; phylum Bacillota; class Bacilli; order Paenibacillales; family Paenibacillaceae; genus Fontibacillus; species Fontibacillus turicensis. Next base: position 82,189 of record NZ_JAGGKG010000008.1, read on the forward strand.
ATGTGAGGGAAGAATAGCAAGAAAAAGGGCAGAAAAATGAGCGAAAATAGAGCAATAAAAAGAGAAGAGACAGTTGCCCCGTTTTCGAGGAGACATACTGTCCCTTTTATACTAGCTAATATTAGGTTTTTCTTTTGTGTTACATCATTATTTTGCTTTGTACCCTAATCGCTCTAAATATTGTAGCAGCTTGGGTCTCAGTTCATTCACCTCAGCTTGTTGTTCCTTTGATAACCGATCCCAATCCACTTCATTCGTCACGATGGATTTGTAATTCCACATGGTCTCATAAGTATGTTTGAATTCTTGATACTCTGCTTCCGTAAATTGCGTCTTGGCTTTCTTTAACGCGTTCTCCCAAAAGGCTGGTTCATCCATAGAGGACTTAGCTGTCGCTTGCTTATCTAACTGTTCTAATCGTTCAAATAAAGGTGTCAGTTGCTCAGTTAAGGCTTCATAATGAGCTTTCTCTTGCTTGCTCCACGTCTTGGGATCAATATTCCCATTAGCGTCGGCATATTTTAAGTAAAATTGACCATACTCCTTTAGCGTGGTCATAAACTTTGTATACTCTTCTTCGCTAAGTTGATTTTTAGCTTGTATTAGCTTTTTTTCAAGCCGTTCGTATTGTTGCTCAGTCCCTCCCAATTGCAACACCGCTTCTTTGGAGCCATAAATGGCATCTGCTAAGTAATGATAACCTGCATAAGCACCTACAGGAATAAGTAGTAAAGCGGTAACGATGACGGAAACAAGCCACTTTTTCATTGTTTTTCCTCCTTGTGTAGCTGAGATTTCCTTTATAATTTGGTACTGGAGGTGGGAGGGAGCTGTCCAATGCTTCGTATGCTCCTGTAGAGCCTTTTGCAATTGTTGATCAAGGTCATTATGACTCATGCCAGTTCTCCACCTTTCCATTGATTAAAGGAAGCAATGTTTGCTTTTTTCTTAATTTTTGTAATGCTGCGTGTATACGTGATTTAACAGTTCCAAGTGGAATGCTTAATATTTCAGCGATCTCTTCTTGGGTGTATTGGTTCAAGTAATGTAAAATAACGACCTGCTTGAGCTTGAAAGGAAGCTTGTTTACTGCATAAATTAGCGCTTGCTGAGACATTTTATCCGTCAACTCAGGTGAGAAATCCTGCTGAACTTCTTCTCTCACTCCGGCTTTCTGTAGCAAACGAAATTGACGCCATCTTTGTCTCCGATAGGTTTGGATTTGACGGATAGCAATTGTCATAAGCCAAGGGCGGAAGGGGCGTGCCAGATCATAGTGTTGCAATGAGCGGTACACAGAAATATATATTTCTTGCACAATATCATCGCTATCTGCGATGTTTACTACAAGAAATCGAACCGTTCGATATACATCCTGAACCGTGATTTCATAAAGTGTTCGATAAGCTTCCACACTGCCGGCTAGCGTGGACTTAATTAGCTCTTTTTCAGTATCCATGATCTGCTCCCTACCTTCTCTTTTCACACCGCGCGGTGTTTTGCTGCACCTTTCATACTATATTGGTTCAATCTTTTAATATCGTTCGATTTATTTTTTTAAATATTTAATTGCATACAATGAAATTGTGCGTTAATATATATAGTAGCTGACACTCCTTTACATATCTGAAATTCGATAAAACCTATGGAAAGAGGAATTTATGATGGAAATACTTGCAATTGTTTTAGTTTCAATTGTTGCGCTTGAACATGTGTATATTATGATTATGGAAATGTTTATGTGGGAAACGAAAGGGCCAACGGTGTTTGGTTTAGAGCCTAGCTTTGCGAAGCAAACGAAAGGATTAGCAGCTAACCAAGGCTTATATAACGGATTTCTTGCGGCTGGCTTAGTGTGGGGACTTGTACATCCTAACGCTACTTTTGGTCATCAGCTTACTTTATTTTTCTTAATTTGTGTTGCGATTGCAGCGATCTATGGCGCATTAACATCTAGCAAATCGATATTAGTGAAGCAAGGAATTCCTGCATTTTTAGCGATTATCGCTGTTTTACTATAAAAGAATAATAACAATTGTAATAATAAAACAACAATAAAACAACTTAAAAAGCCTATCTTCAACGAATAAGGGACAGTTACACACATCCCTAGTCTGACGTTGAGAAGTTAGGCTTTTTGTTTGTCATTTTTGCTCGATAAAAAAAGTTTCATGTGGAACATTGTCGAAAAATATATAACCTAAGCGATATAAATCCACTATGAGAACTCTATAAAACGTTATAAGATGCTATGAATTGGTCACCACTTGCGATCTCAATCGTAAATTGTGCAGAAGGAATCCACTTTCTACGTAAAAAATCTCTTCCTTTTATCCCAATGTGATCCTCATATACCTCTACATAATAACCTTGACTACCCACAATCGGCTCATGCTCATCATTCCATAAATAGGCGGTGGACGCTACATTTAGCATAACGGGACCTTGTGGTGAGCAGAGATCGGTATAGATCGTATTTTTTGATTCCATTTCCCAATGGGTATGCCCTGTAAATAAAATTAGATTGGGGTATTTACTTAAAATCTCCCTTAGCTGTTCATCTTCCTGTACGCCGTAAAAGCTTTGATCTTCCGATGAGCCTGCAACGGTGTTTATTAGTGGTTGGTGAAGAAATATAAACGTATGGCGATCACAATGTTGATCGTTATCCCCTTGCTCCTGCAGCTTTTCCTCAAGCCATTGGAGTTGGGTATCACTTAGTGTACAAAACGATTCTAATCCTTCCTCTGTACCAAGAAAGAGAAAATGATAACCTTTCAGCCAAAAATCGTAATAAGGAGCAGGAGAGTGAGTATAAGACAAAAATTGCTTCAAACTAACATGGAAGTCGCCAACTCCGACATCATGGTTGCCTAAAGTATAATGAATATTAGGAAGGTAGGCATGATATTTGTTAATGATGCGCAGGAGTTCCCTGTATTCCTCCCTGTAGCCATGCTCAGTAATATCACCAACATGCATAATACCATGACTGGATGGAGCTTGTGCGTAAATATCCTGTAGGGCACGTTCAAAATTAACGTTGTAAGCGTGGGAAGGACTCGGAGTAAGATGAGTGTCTGTAATAACCTGAAAGGAGAGCAGGGGCAGCTGTGGTTTCTTTTCCTCAGATTCATGTTGAAGCATCATGCTACCTCCTATCGTCTAAAGGTAATAGATTATAGTCAGTGTAATCCCTCTGCATTAGGGTGACATCATAGCTGTATTAAATCTATGTAAAAAACCCAAACGATCATCTGCTTAACTCTAAATTAGAATTTTGCTAGATCATTTGGGTTTAATATTAATTTTGCATGACCGCATCTACACCTACAACGATCATACTTATAATACCTGTGAATACAACCGTTAATTGCTTCTTGCTAAGCTTAATCGAATCGAAGACGATCGGAAGCAGCCATTTAGTGCAGACGAAGCCCCACAAGACTACAACACCCATCACAAAAAGCAATCGTTTCCCAAGCCTCAACGTCTCTGCAGACGATAAAACACTTGAAAATAGTAGCTCTTTACTTAAATAAATGGAGAAGCCCATCAAAATAAGAAAGGTAAGCAAGATCGCCATCGTTGCCATAATATAGGCCACGTCTTTATTAAAAAAGGCGGAGACAGCTTTTTTCTTCATCTGAGGTAAACCAATTAGAAAAAAGACAATCCCCATCACAAATGCACTCAAGCCAAAGGCTAGTGTAAGGCTATTTGCGGCGATTCCAATCATACCAATGAATTTTATCAAGATTTTTTAGACCCAATTTTGCTTAGTAGGTTTTGAACCTGAGCATGTAATTGCTTCGCGTCCTCTAGCTCTACTTCGGTATCTTGGAATAGCTTGCAAGGAATTTCGTTGGCAGCCTGCTCCATCTCTCTACCTTCAGGTGTCACTGTAATTAATACGTTACGTTCATCATGCTGATCCCGGGTACGTTTAATTAAGCCCATCGCTTCAAGCTTTTTTAATAGTGGGGTTAATGTACCTGAGTCAAGATATAATCGTTGTCCAAGATCCTTTACCGTGGTATTATCCTGCTCCCACAATGCGATCATCGTGATATATTGGGTATACGTTAAATTAAGATCCTGTAAAATAGGGCGGTACAGCTTCATAATCTCTCTAGAGCATGCGTAAAAGGCAAAACATAGCTGATCATCTAGCTTCAAAGTATTTTTAATTTCCATATTGTTATCACCTGCCATTTAATTGTATGCAATTTTTTTTATTATAGCATTGCTTTTATACAGCGTCAAAGTAAAGCGTTGTTAAACAAAATTGACTTCGAGATATAAATTGAATACAATTTAATTAAGGGAAACACAATTAGCAAATAGGAGATGAGTGAGTCATGTCTATTTATGATATTCCAGTTACAACGATTAAGGGACAATCGGAAACACTTGCGAATTATAAGGGTAAAGTAATGTTAATTGTAAATACGGCAACAAAATGTGGGCTTGCACCTCAATTTAAGGGACTACAAAAGTTATATGACGATTACAAGGAGCAAGGCTTTGTTGTACTTGGGTTCCCATGCGGACAGTTTGCTAACCAAGAACCGGGGGATAATGATCAAGTCGCACAAGCTTGTGAGCTTAACTTTGGTGTTAACTTCCCGCTGTATGCCAAAATAGATGTAAATGGAAAAAATGCACATCCACTATTTCAACATCTTACAACAGAAGCACCAGGTTTATTGGGCTCCAAATCGATTAAATGGAATTTTACTAAATTCCTGATTGATCAAGAAGGCAAAGTTGTGAAGCGTTTTGCACCTAAAGATGATCCCAAAGAAGTAGATTCTTATATTCGTGAGTTACTTCAACAGTAAAAAGTGAGTTCAATTTTATAATCAAATAAAGTCATTATTACAGTTAAGAGGTGTTTTCCATATGGGAAATCATCTCTTTTTCTCTTTTTATAGAAATATAATACTATTTAACCTTTATTTACATTTACGCAGGTTTAGCCGATATATATGATTAAATTACAATTACATACAAGGAGGGTTCTATTTTGAATTTAAAAGTGAAAAAGACAAAAAAGTTAGATAAGTTAAATCAATCTAATAAGTTCATTAATTCTAAAAAGGTACATAGTAGAACAGGATTTAAAAGTAGAATGAACAATTTTAAAGTGAAGCTTATTTTTATTACGGTATTTATTTTATTAGTGCCATCTCTCGTTATAGGTTATTTAGCTGCTACTAGTGCCCAAGATGGGGTTGTCCAACAGCTTAAAGATAGTGCAAAACAATCGGTAGCTTCCGTTAATATTTTAATTGATCGTATGATTCAACCTAAAATCCATGATGTCGAGCATTTTGCTAACCAAGTTAAAGGTGAAGATGCCAGTGCTGAAAATGAGCGGGAATCGCTTTTGAATTCTTTTAAGCAATATATCGCATTACATCCTGAAGTAACTCAAATTTATTACGGGTCAAAAAAAGGGGAGTTTATTCAATATCCTGATAGTGAGTTACCTAGTGATTTTGATCCTAGAAAGCGAGAATGGTATCAGACTGCAATACAGGGCAACGGGAAAGCGATGATCAATCCTCCACATCTTTCGGTTGGCGGAAATGAGATGGTCGCCTCTGTTTCGATCGAAACGAAAGACGGGGCTGGTGTTATTGGGGTTGATCTTGATTTAGCAGAGTTTAAGCGTGAGGTTGAAACAGTACAGATTGGGAAACAAGGCTATTCTATTTTGTTAGATCAAAATAAAAAATATATTCTTCATCCTACGATTAAGGCGGGTCAAGTTGCCAAGGAGTTTTTTGCATTAAAAATGTTTGAGGGTGAGTCAGGAGAGTTTGATTATGAGATTGACGGAGATAACAAATACCTTCAGTATACAACCAATAAATTGTCAGGATGGAGGTTAGCAGGGACGCTTTATTATTCAGAAACGGATGAGATTACTAATTCGATTAATAGAACTACAGGCTTTACAGCATTGATCTGCCTTGTGCTTGGGGGAATCTTGATTACCTTTATGGTGAGATCAATTGTAAAACCAATTAAAACTCTTGTAAAGCAAGCCTCATATATTAGTGAAGGTGATTTAACGCAAGAGGTTCATATTCAGTCGGAGGATGAGATAGGTCAACTTGGTAAGGCATTTCAGGGCATGCAAACTAAGCTACATGATTTAATTCAGGAAGTAAGAACAAATGCGGAGCATGTTGCCTCTTCTTCCAATGAGTTAAAACTGAGTGCAGAGCAGACAAGCCGCGCGAGTGAGCAGGTATCTGTAGCTGTACAGGAAATCGCAGGTGGTGCGGAGAAGCAGACGGTAGGTTTAGAGCTGAATTCAAATGCACTTGCTGAAATTTCAAATGGAGTCACTTTAATTGCGGAGCGCTCTAGTGCTGTGGCGGATTTAGCGCGATTATCCTCCACTCAGGCAGAGGATGGTGGGAAATCACTTCGACAAGCAGGGGATCAGATGTATTCAATCTATCAATCTGTATCTGTTTCGAATGAAACACTACAAATTTTATATCAACGCTCTCAAGAAATTGGAGAAATTACAGGTGCAATTCGTAGTATTGCGAGCCAAACTAATCTATTAGCTCTAAATGCTGCTATTGAAGCTGCAAGAGCGGGGGAACATGGTAGTGGTTTTGCCGTGGTTGCGGATGAGGTGCGTAAGCTAGCTGAGCAATCTGAATTATCGGCGAAGCAGATTTCGGATTTGATTACTTTGGTTCAGCAGGATACCGATAGTGCGGTGAAAACGATGAACAAGGTGACGTCCGAAGTCGAGGAGGGATTAAATATATCTGGGGTTACACTACAAAAGCTAGAGGGCACGTTATCTGGCATTCAAGAAACAACACCACAGATTGAGGAAATTGCAGCTACAGCCGAAGAAATCTCGGCAAGTGTTCAGCAGATTACATCTACAGCAAATGAGCTAGCCTCGATTGCGGTTGGGAATGCCACGATTTGTGAGGAGGTCGCGGCTTCCGCGGAGGAGCAGCTTGCTTCGATGGAGGAAATATCAGCATCGGTACAGATGTTGTCTGAGATGGCGTCACAATTAAGGAAAACGATTGAGGTATTTAAAGTATAATTGTTATTTTTAATGATGAAAACGGTGTTTTGCTTACAAGCAGAGCATCGTTTTTTTAATTTAACTAATTATTCCTTGATATCCTTTATTTAACTTCACGAGTACATAGGCAGATATATATAATAAGACGATGTGCATTATAAACAAAAAGGGGAGACAATAATGACAAAAATAAAAAAGGAACAGAAAAGAAGGGAGTTTAAAACAAAGAATCACAAAAGAAAACGCCTAAATATTCGATTTAATGATTTTAAGGTGAAGATGGTTATGGTTACAGCGGCCATTCTTTTAATTCCATCGCTGACAATTGGTTTTTTAGCTTCTAACAGTGCAAAAACTGGAATTGAGACTCAGCTTAAACAGAGTACAAGTCAATCTGTTACTTCAATTAACGAGTTGATCAATACGATGATGAGGCCTAAGGTACACGATGCTGAGTATTTTGCTAAAGGAATAAACTATGAAAAAATAATGAATGAGCGCGAGGATGTATTAAAATCATTTAATGAATACTTAACACTGCATCCTGAGGTAAGCGAGATTTACTTTGCAACAAAAGAAGGGGAGTATATTAACTTTCCTATAAAGGAAATGCCTTCAGATTATGATCCAAGAACACGTCCTTGGTACGAGCCTGCAATAAATGCAAAAGGAAAGGCAGTAATTAATCAGCCTTATCTATCCATAGGAACAGAGCAAATGGTCACCTCAATCACGGCAGAGGCCGCGGATGGATCTGGTGTAATAGGAATAGATTTAGACTTATCTAACTTTAAGAGTCAAGTGGAAACAATTAAAATAGGTGAGGAAGGGTATGCAATACTTTTAGATAAAAATAAACATTACATATTGCATCCTACATTTGAGGCAGGTCGAGAAGTAAAAGAAGAGTTTAATTTAAAGATGTATGAAGCTGATAAAAATGCATATGATTTTCCATTTCAAGGAGAAGCAAAATATCTTCAATATACTACGAATGAACTGACAGGCTGGAAAATAGCAGGAACGTTGTATTATTCAGAAACAGATAGCATTATGAACACGATTACCTTTACAACGATGATGGCAGCGGGTATCTGCCTTGTGATCGGTGGCTTATTTATATTTTTCATGATCCGATCCATTGTGAAGCCTATTGCTTTACTTGTAAAGCAAGCGGGGTATGTAAGTGAAGGGGACTTAACGCAAGAAATTGTAGTGAAATCCGAAGATGAGATTGGTCAATTGGGCATGGCATTCCAAAGCATGCAAGGAAAGCTACGATTATTAATTCAGGATGTTAACACGAGTGCAGAGCATGTTGCCACATCTTCAGGGGAGCTTACAATGAGTGCGGAGCAGACAAGCCGTGCAAGTGAACAAGTATCTGAAGCGGTACAAGAAATTGCGAGTGGTGCAGAGAAGCAAACAATTGGCTTAGAGCAAAACTCCAATGCATTAGAGGAAATTGCAAATGGCGTCACTCTAATTGCGGAGCGTTCTAGCGCTGTTGCAGATTTGGCAAGATTATCATCGGCGCAAGCGGAGGAGGGCGGAAAATCTCTTCAGCAAGCTGGAGATCAGATGCAATCCATTTATGAATCGGTTGCGACTTCTAACGAAACGTTGCAAATCTTGTATAAACGTTCACAGGAAATTGGGGATATTACACAAGCTATTAGTGAAATTGCCAACCAGACCAATCTATTAGCCTTAAATGCGGCAATTGAAGCCGCGAGAGCGGGAGAGCATGGCAGTGGTTTTGCTGTGGTTGCGGATGAGGTGCGTAAGCTCGCAGAACAGTCAGCGTCATCTACGAAACAAATCTCAGCTTTAATTTCTTTGGTTCAGCATGATACAGGTAGCGCAGTCCAAATGATGAACAAGGTTACTGACGAGGTGCAAGAAGGCCTTACTATAACTGGCGTTACCACAGAAAAGCTAGAAGGGACTTTGGCTAACATCAAGGAAACCACCCCGCAAATTGAAGAAATTGCGGCTACGGCACAGCAAATCTCAGCAAGTGTCCAGCAAATTACATCTACAGCAAATGAGCTTGCTTCAATTGCAGTTGGGAATGCAGCTACATCTGAGGAGGTTGCGGCTTCTGCGGAGGAGCAGCTCGCTTCAATGGAGGAAATTTCAGCTTCGGCGCAAACGTTGTCCGACATGGCAGCACAATTGAAGAAAACGATTGGAGCGTTTAAGATTTAAAATTAAAAAAGGCTGTTCCACACGTCTAGGAATTGACCCTGTCTTTCAAACGGGATCAGTTCCTCAGACTGGGGAACAGCTTTTTTCATTTATTGTCCTTCGTGCAACTGGAGCTAACCAGTAAAATTGACGGGTGAGAAACAATCTATACTTAAGAAGTTATACGATTTTTTTACGTAACGTACCAGAAATATAATCAATCATCGTAATCATGACAATAATTCCGAGCAAAATGATCCCTACTCGATCCCAATTCCGCGCTGTAAGGGCGAAGCTTAATGGAGTTCCAATTCCACCAGCCCCTATGAGTCCAAGAATTGTGGCAGAGCGCACATTGATCTCAAAGCGATACAAGGTGTAGGAGAGAAATCCAGGTAAAACCTGTGGAATGACAGCGTACCATAAAATTTGCAGCTTACTTGCACCTGTAGACGTCAGTGCTTCAATCGGCCCACGATCAATATTTTCAATTTCATCTGCAAACAGCTTACCCATCATGCCAATCGAGTGCACGCCTAAGGCGAGTACACCAGCAAAGGAGGTAGGTCCGACTGTTTTTACAAATAAAATCGCCATAATAATTTCGGGAAACGTCCGGATGAAGCTAAGTAGCATTTTACCTGAGCCAGATATCGCTTTAGTTTTACTCATGTTGACTGCTGCCCAAAAGGCAAAAGGAATACATACAACCGCCGAAATAAAGGTACCTAGCACAGAGATAGCAAGTGTATCTAATAAGCCACGCAATAGATCCTCACCATCAGGTAAATAAACATAACCCCAGTCAGGCGATAAAATACCAGCAAAGATGGCCTTCGTAATTTTGCCCGCTGTTTCTTTAATCCCGCTAAATGAAATTCCAGCAAACGCCCAAATATAGATAATGGCAAGTGTGAGATACACTAGATAGCGATATGGATTTTTTTTAGGCTTCGGAATAAGCCCACTTTTAATATGATTCATAATAATTTCTCCCGTAGCTTCGCACTGATATAATCAATGATCAGCACAATGACTAATGTGAACACAATAATACTGCTTGTTTTATCGTATTCAAGGAACCCTAATGTCACTTCATAATAGTGTCCAATTCCACCTGCACCCACAAACCCTAAAATAGCGGCAGCGCGGACGTTAATTTCAAAGGTATATAGTACATAGGAAACAAAGTGTGCTTGAATTTGTGGAACAACCCCATACAAGATCAATTGTAGTTTATTTGCACCTACGGCTGTCATTGCTTCAAGTGGACCTGCATCAATCGTCTCTAGTGCCTCATAAGTTAACTTCGCAATCAGGCCTAATGAAAATACAGCGAGCGCAAAAATACCTGGTAATGCCCCAAGTCCAAAAATAGCAACAAAAATAGCCGCAAGCAGTAAATCAGGAATCGTACGAATGAGGTTCAGCATGAAACGGATCGGATAATAAATATATTTGCGTGTGACAACATTACTTGCACTTAGCAAAGCAACAGGAATCGCCATGATTGCTCCTAAGGTTGTTCCGACTACTGCCATTCGTAATGTGTCTAACATCGCGCTAGAAATACGGACAAAATAACCCCAATTTGGTGGAACCATTTGTTTGAGCAAATCGAACATGTTTGGTAAGCCTAACCATAACTCACTAAAGGAAACCTTCGTTTGAATGCCACTGCCCCATAACAAAACAACGAGGAGGGCAAAGGTAAAGTAGTGCTTTGTTCTGCTTGGGCGAGTAGGGCGGATCGGGCTAGGATTTGGGCTAAGATTAGGATCAGAGTTAGAGTTATAGTTATCGCTGGATCTAGTGCGAAAGGAATCAGCCTGCATCTCTGTTGGTGAACTCATACCACCACCTGTTCCTTCTCTTGCTCTTGCCTGTGCTCTTGCAGCAATTCATCCTTCTGGATCGGACGACCATAGATTTCTGCAAATACTTCATCAGTCGCCTCATGAACAGGGCCATCAAATACGACCTCACCCGCACGGAGTCCTATAATACGTGTAGCATATTCTCGAGCTAAATCTATAAAATGCAGGTTGATAACCGTCGTAATGCCAAGCTCACGGTTTACAGCTTTGAGATCATCCATAACTTGCTTCGTTGTTAACGGATCAAGTGATGCCACAGGCTCATCAGCAAGGATTACTTTTGCTTCTTGAGCAAGCACACGTGCAATCGCTACACGCTGCTGTTGTCCACCAGAGAGCTGATCTGCACGAATATACGCTTTTTCTGGAATGTTGACACGTTCTAAGGCTTCAAATGCTAACTCGATATCCTGCTTCGGAAAGTTGCCAATCAAGGTACGTAATGTTGAATGGTGACCTACCCTGCCTGCCAGCACATTACGCAAAACCGTACTCCGCTTCACAAGGTTAAAGCCTTGAAAAATCATGCCAATATCTCTACGAAGTAAGCGTAAATCACGACCCGACGCCTTCGTAATCGACTTGCCATCTATTAGAATATCCCCTTCGGAAATATCATGAAGGCGATTAATGGAGCGAAGCAGGGTGGATTTCCCTGCTCCGGATAGCCCAACGACAGCAATGAATTCACCTTGCTTTAGGGTTAAATTAATGTTGTTTAACCCTTTGGTTCCATTTGAATATAGCTTTGTTACGTTTTTTAACTCTATCATTGCTTAGGCTCCTTTTTGTTGCTAGAACAGCTTAACAAGCTTACAGTATACAGACTCAAGCTGCTTTTAGTTCAACTCACTTATTCGGTTTTTACCTTTTTCCCGTATTCACGCACAATATCAAACACTTTATCATCGGATTTCACATAACCTTCGTGGGAATAAATTTCTTTAATGATTTTGTGCCCTTCTTCATTTTTCCCAATGTTGATGAAGGCTTCTTGGATTTTAGTCTTCCAATCTGCGTTCATGTCGCTACGTACAGAAACCGTGTCATTTGGAATTGGCTCTGTAAATGCAAGTACACGTGTATCTTCAAATACAGTTGGGTAGTCCTTCTTAACGACGTTACGAGCATCTTGGAAAATGGCTGCTGCATCTACGTCCCCATTGAGTACAGCAATGACACCTTGGTCATGTCCTTTGACAGTCAGTGCTTGAATGTCCTTTAAAGGATCGATTCCCGCATCCATTAGCTTGGCAGCCGGCCATACAAACCCAGCAGAAGAGGTTACATTTTGGTAGGCAATTTTTTTGCCCTTTAAGTCCTCAATCGTTTTGATTGGAGAGTCTTTTTTCACAATAATCATCGATTTATAAAAGTCCACAAGATCCGTTGTTGGCGCGCCTGTTGTATCGTCTACACCATAACGTTGTGCTTGTAAAATAACGTCTGCTGCCCCTTTTTCTTTAGCTAGCACATAAGCTGTTGGTGGTAAGAAACCTACGTCCACCTTTTTTGAAGCCATCGCTTCAATGATCGTATTGTAGTCTGTAGATACACTCACACTAACTGGAATACCTAGCTCGTCGGACAACAATTTTTCTAGTGGTTTTGCTTTTGCCTCAAGTGTATCGGCATTTTGAGAAGGTACAAATTGCACAGTTAATGTCTTCTCAGGTGTATACCCTGTATCTGTGGTACTGGTGTTGGTACTCGCTGCTGGCTTTGAACCTGAATTGTTTTTTGATGCATCACTTGCACTTCCTGAGTTACATCCACTCACCACAGCAGCGGTGATAAGTAAAGGGGCAATAAATTTCATTATTTTTTTCAAAGCAAAATGACCTCCACAAATATAATAGTGTTTTAACATTTCTAACTATAGGCTTGTTGTATTTGCGGAATGTAAGCAGAATGAAAAACTTTTGTAAAAATTTGAAATACCCATGAAAAATACAAAGGAACCTGCTAGAATAGGGCTCACATCGGTATAAAAATTTAACCAAGTCTAATGTGGGTGAAAGCAAATAGATAAATAATTTAAAATGTATAAAGGATAAGGGTGAACTGCGGTGGAGAAGGAGAAAGAAATGGAAATGGAAGCGAACAAGGAAATAGCATCCTGTAAATTGCTGATTACGAGTGATATTCATGGGCATATTTTCCCCACAGATTATTGTGGAGATGAGGATTTGAACCTAGGTTTAGCAAAGGTAGCTACGTTAATTAAACAGCAAAGGGCATTGAACCCTGACTTGTTACTAATAGATAATGGTGACTTGATTCAAGGTACGCCTTTATCTACGTATGCTTTGAAGCATACAGCGGGCACTCATCCTGCGATTTTGGCACTTAATGAACTAGGCTATGACGCAGCGGTATTTGGCAATCATGAATTTAATTATGGTTTGGATACGTTGCAGGGAATTGTACAGGATAGTGAATTTCCATGGCTTGCTGCCAATATTGTGTGGGAGGATGAGGGACAAACTATAGGCAGAGGTGCTGAATTCAGCGAGCTTACTGGTGCTAGCTTCTTGGGCAAACCTTATATTGTTAAAACATTAGATTCAGGCGTGAAGGTAGCCATTCTTGGTATTACTACGCATTACATCCCCAATTGGGAACGCCCTGAGCATATCGAAGGATTACAATTTAAGGATGCTTTGACACAAACAAAGGCATGGGTGGCACATATTCGTGCTGAGGTTGAGCCTGATTTGCTAGTAGTATGTTATCATGGCGGTTTTGAGCGTGATTTATCTTCTGGAGTAGAGACGGAGCGCTTAACAGGAGAGAATCAAGGGGTTGCCATGTGTACGGAAATTGAAGGCATTGATGTTTTAGTAACAGGGCATCAGCATCGTTATATAGCTAGTGAAGTTGGCGGTGTCACTGTCATTCAACCAGGTTGTAAAGGGCAAGCTTTAGGTGAAGTTAACATTACGTTTACAAAAGATGAAGCAGGTATGTGGAAAATAACAGATAAGCATGCTGAATTGAAAATGATAGATGAAAATGTTAGGGCGGATGAGCAGATTATTGCGCTCACCAAAGCGGTAGAAGATCAGACACAAGTGTGGCTTGATCAACCGATTGGACAAGTCAATGGAGATATGACGATTACATCGGCATTTGCCTGTCGTTTAAAGGATCACCCTTTTATGGAGTTTGTAAATAAGGTGCAAATGGAGATAGCGGGTGTAAACGTATCGAATGCGGCTTTATTGAATCAAGATTCAATTGGCTTTAATGCAAACATTACGCTACGCGATGTGCTTACCAATTTCATGTATCCTAACACGTTGACAGTGCTTAGATTACGGGGACAAGATATTAAGGATGCACTAGAGCAGACGGCAAATTACTTTATCCTTAATGCAGAGGGACAACCTGAGGTAAATCCAAGCTATATCGAACCTAAGCCTACTCACTATAACTATGACATGTGGGAAGGAATTACGTACGAATTGGACATTCGGAAACCACTTGGTGGACGAGTTACCGTGCTACAGTATCAAGGACATGATTTAACCATGGAACAAGAAATAGATGTCGTCATGAATAGCTATCGTGCAGGAGGGGGCGGGGACTATGACATGTACCGCAATCGCCTTGCGGTTAAAGAAATTATGGTGGATATGTCAGAACTAATCGCAGACTATATCGTGCAGCGTGAAACGATTGAGGCTACTTGTGACAGGAATTGGCGGGTGGTGTGGTAGGAAGGTAAAATTAAGTATATACCAGAAATAACATATAGAATGGAGAAAAAATGATTGAGGTAAATTTTAGGTTTTATTTAATTGTCTTCATATTATTATATTGTGCGCAACGTATTTTAACCTTACTGATTGTAGAAGACGATAGGACTTTAAGAGATACACCTACCCAAAAAAGATACATGCTTTTTACGATTGTTTTTATTATTCTTTTATTAGGAATGTATTGGCTTAACTGGATCTTAAATATACGAGTTTTTGAACTGGTATTTGCACTATTGTTGCCACTCCATGGCGTGTATACTTCAATCTTAGAATATAAATATATTAGAGAGACGAAGCAACATATCGTATCCATTTACTTGCTACTACCAGAATTACTGATTTCAGCCTTTTTAATAGCTTATTATTTTATTTACAACTAACTAGCTAGATCCTAAAAACTAAATCAATGTTTGTTGTTTGTTTTTTTAACCTGAGTGTTTTCTTTGCTCAAATTACCAGATACTAAGCTTATAATTATGAAAACAACCCCAACTACCAGGAATAGAGGGACAAGTTCATTCGTACTTAATTGAATATTTATACCCTCTACTCCGCTCACCGTTGTACCATGAATGGCGTTGCCTCCTATTATAATGCCCTGAGAGATGTAAGCAGAAAAACGTTCAAAACAATACATAAATCCACCCATGATCGAAATTACTATTCCACCCCAAAACAATGATTTTCGCATAAGTCCTCCTACAATTAAATTATTATAACTAATATATTCTTAATATCACCATAATTATCCTTTGTTGGATGGAAAGTCTCGATTGTATTATAGTTAATATATTCCACTGATATTTATATTTAGGAGTGAATGTATGCATAAGGTTTTGAAATTAAGTATTGTTAGTTTGTTTAACGCGTTTATACTCTATCTTTTTTTCTTACCTATGGGGAATTATTATCGTCTTGAAAGAATCACAGGCTGGACGGGAGGGGAGATTACTCTTCTTTCTAATGCGTTTTGCTTCATATTAATTATAATCTCGTCTACTACGTTATACTTCCTTGTAAAGAAATACCTCAAGCAGGGAGTTTATAAATATTGGCTTACCCTATCTTGGATTCCATTTTACATTGGCTTGCTCTGGCTTAATGTGTGGCTAATTCCGATTACAGAGGCAGGGGAAAGACCTGCACCAGTAACAGGATTACTAATGTTGTTTGCTTGGATCCTTTATCCCTTTTACCTTTTATTAATTACAGTAGTAGCGGATACCTCCGTAAAAGAGGGATACAGTTAAGTCATAGTAAATTCGTAATGGTCAAATGAAAAGGCATGAGTCAGTAGGATAGTAACTCATGCCTATAGCGTGCTAGTTCTTTTTCCTTTTAATGCATCACATAACACATATGCTCTTAATTAAAGTGAGCATCACCAAGCTTCTCAACAGCATCTTTCATCAGGGAGATCAGAAGCTCTGGATCAGTGGATTTTCCTCCAGACGCTTAGTTGATGTGAGTTATATTATGTTTTCTTTTCCTGAGTAATCTCCATCCATACCCTAACCATAGGATAAAAACAACGCCTAAGACAAGCAAAGACTTCGTTATATAAGTATCATAATCCTCGTTGTATTGAACACCGTCAAGCTTCTCTTCCGCGTGTTTCATAAGAGAGAGCTGTAAGTCAGGATTATTGGACTTCCCACCAGCATTAACTCGAAAACCGTTGGTTTGTCCCGGTTTATTTATCCCCATCTTAACCGTAAAAGTGATATCAATTCCCAACTCTTTACTTATATTCAGAAGAGGTTTAGAAAACAGTCCATAAGGAAAAGCAAGCACATAGTTTTGTACACCTAGCTTCTGTTGTAGCATATCATTTGCCTGCTTAAGGTCGTTAGTAATACGTAGCTCGTATTCTGCTTCTGTTTCTTTCCGATTCTTATCCTTTAGGTACATTGGACCCGCAAGCATTGAGTTTTTTTTAGAGCCTGAAGCATTAGATTTTGCATACTCGTGAGAATCATAGGTATGACTGAAGAAATCAAACCCATTTTCATGCATGATCTGAACTTGCTCCCAGGTTAATTTCTTCATACCAATATGCTTTGGATTATCAAGTGTATTGACAATAAGGAAGCTAGAGGCAGGAGCCTGATACTTCTGGAGGAGTGGATAAGCATATTTATAAAATGATTCATAACCGTCATCGAAAGTAAGCAGTACCGCATTGTCAGGGACAGATGCCCCATGCAATATGAAATCTCTGTATTGACTCATGGAAATCCAGTGAAAGTTATTAGCTTGCATAAGCTCTAATTGCTTTTCAAAATTAGCGACAGATAATGTCGTAGAGTCCTCGGGTGTAGGACTAATATTGTGATACATCAACACTAGGACACGATTTTTATAGTAAATCCCGTTGGGATTGTTTGCTTCGGGTTTTAAACCATCATATGGCGATGTAGCCGTCCATTTCTTAATAATAGGAATTTTATGTTGGTATCGTTGAATTACGAAATAACCACATACAACTGTAGTTATCACTAAAAGGGCAGATAATAAAATGAATTTGCTATTTTTAAACATGCTGTCGCCTCACTACATAAGATAATATTAAAACTGTAAAATATGAACATATGTAATGATTGTACTATATATTGGAATAGTTAACACCTATCATGTTATATAAATAGTTGCTTTCACTTCCACCAAATGAACTACTAAGGTAAGTGAGTAGAATCGCATTAAGTAAAGACAAGAAGCTAAGTGTAAGACTAAAATCATTTAATTTGTTATTACTCTTAACGGCAATACCTAAACAAAGAAATAAGAGGCAGATTGCAGTAACAAAAAAACTGAGTATTCCCATTAAAACCTCCTAAAGTAAGTAATTTTGTTGGTTGTTTATTCAGTTACATTTAACTCAAATACCTTATAAATACGATCATCTATTTTTGCAAAAAGTTTATTTTCATCAAGTTGATATATTTCTGTCCCGATCGCTAATTCATTTGCTATTATTTCCTCATTAGAATACTCATGATCAGGTGGAAATTTGTTATTTAAAATCTTTGTTGTAACTCTACTGACTTTTGGGAAGTCATAAAATTGAATCTGCGCAGTGCCTTCCATTCCTATATATACTTGTTGTTTGTAAATTAAAATAGAAGGTTCGGAGGTTTCAACGTCACTGTTACATCCTGAAATGGTTATCATTGAGCAGATAAGAATGAAATACATCATCGTTTTTTGCATTGTATGACTCCTTGGCTTAGAAAATTTCATTGCAGTAATTGAGCAGTATCTTTATTTATCCAGTATATCGCTTAGTTTATCTAAGTTATGATCTTTAAGAAACTGTAAACTCGTTTCCTCAAGTACCTTTAATGCTTCCGTCCACACAGGATCAGATGCTTGGAGTGCATATTCATCTTTTGCATATTGATCTTTAAAATGGCCAAGTTCGTTAAATAATTTTGTTTTATGAAATAAAGCATTAATTAATTGCGAATTATATTGACGGAAAGTAGTAATAATATATCGGTTCTCATTACTAATGGGTTGGGAAGGATCAATTTTACTATCAAAATATGCACTGATTGTGGTTAGGGACTTTCTTAAACTACTAGGTGTATATTCATCAATATAACCCATCTCATAACTTAATGTTTCAAGCCTAGGGAGGATTGATTGGATATTTTCACTCCGATAAGTTAGTGCAAAGGCTTCTGTTTTAGATCCATCATAGCCATAATTTTTGGTGAATTTATTATCAATCAGGATAGTGCGAAAAAGGACTTCACTTTGTATTAGATCTTCTCTAATGCTATTGAAATCTTGTCTTAATTGTTGGGAAATATAGTTTTTGTAATGTGTTTTTGATTGGTGTTCATAATAAACATATGCTAGTAAACAAATGATGGTAATACCTGCGATGAGGGTAATGTAATGTTTATAAATGAGCTGTTTCAATGTAATCCCCCTTGTTAGGAAAGCATTAATTCCATTTAGGAAAGCTAACCTTCCTCTAAAGTAACTTTTAACTCATTTTGTTCAAATCTTTTTTTAATAACCACAGTCCACACCAAGCTTTGACTTGCTTGTAAAACTGTTGCTTCTTTCCTGACTCCATTTTTAAATTCAACTTTTTTATATACTTTTTAGTTTAACTCAGGGTTGTTTACTCATTTCCAACACATCACCCATCAGATTTTTAAACTTTTCATTTCCTACATAATCCTTATTTTGTAGACTAATTTCAAAAATAGCCATAATACATTTTAGTTTAATATCCTTACTATTGATCTTAATCGCAGATTCTAGACTGTCTATAATATAACGAACGCCTGTATCTAAATGCCCTTTATTTAAATAATAAATGCCCAATTCTCTTAGAAGGTTGGAGTATCTTTCTAAAGTGACTTGATTAGAGATTGTTGATATTTTGGTTTGCTGAGGTTTAAAGGATAGATGTTCTTTGAAGCGTTCAATAATGTTATCTACGTCTAGTTTGAACTTATTAGCAACTATGATAATATGATATATTCCTAAAAATTTCTCATGTTCCAGTGTACTGATGTATTCTACATAGTCAGGTAATACTTCAATTTTTCCATCCCTTAACTGATATAATAAGCGATTAGCCTCTGCCCATTCCTGAAATAGTTCAATAATTTTTAATTCTTCGGAAGTAGGGCTATTCACCCATTCAGTATTGGTATACATATCAATATATTTTAATCCTTCTTTATATTGTTGAAATTCAAATTGAACGTGAGCTAATTCCAAATATGCATACAAGATATAAAATATTATTGGTCTATTGTTTTTTAAATTGACGCTACCTTCACCAAATAGCGTATATTGTTTAGATGACTTTTCTAATAAGGTTTGGGCATACTGCTTTACGTTTGTCCATCTTGAAAGAGATATATTTATATTTATTAACTTATGAATTGCTTCCAATTGATACCCTTCCTCTAACCGTTCCACATAAGGCTCAAATTGAGTAACAAGCAATAAGTTGTTTTCCATATCATCATTTAACTTCAACGTAAACAATCTATATTGGCATAAAGCCAGTCTCTCTGAATGTTGATTCCGTTCAGTTTCTGCAATTCCTTGATAGAGTTTGATCGCTGCTTCCTTTTTTCCTTGAATAAAAAAATGCTCCGCCATATCAAATAGCAGAGGGATATAATTTAGATTTTCCAATGAAAGCTGTAATATTTGCTCAATTTCGTCGAGCTTGTTTAACTCAGCACATCTTAATAGTAACGGTCGCAGCCTTCGCCAATCCATGGTTCCTTGTTCGAAATTCTCAGTAATATATAAACTATAAAAGTGACCTTGTTCTAACCCCATACCTGCTGTAACTTGATCTAGTTGTTTAACTGAAATTGATCGCTTACCATTAATAATGTTGCTAAGTGCACCTACATTCATTTGAATGGAATCCGCAAACTTATTCATAGTTAACTGATGATTGTGTAAAAAATGCTGAATAAAAGAAGGAATCGATGATATAGAATTCAAGGGAACCACCTCTATTACTATAAATGCTATAAATAAATTTTTAATTTTTAGAAATAAGGAAAAAGAGGATTATTTATTTGAACTAACATGTTTGTTTAAGCTTAAAGCGTTGTCGGTTATATTGGTTAATGAGTTCATCGAGCACCATAGATTGTTGAATGACTTCGGGGTGAATGAGCGAACCACATTCTACTTCGATGTCATATAATTGTTGCCTAGCTTGTTCTATTTTATATTTTAGAAAATCGCAAGAATCCATATATAACACCTCCCTTTATGTAATATTTTAGGATATATTGGCATAAAGTGGGTTAAATACAGAAATGCAATAGGATAAAATAATTAAGACTTTCTGCTTACCTCTAGTACTTCATTCATGAGGTTTTTAAAGGTTGGAGTAGCCGTATATTTTTCATGCTGTAGGCTAATTTCAAAGATAGCCGTAATGCACTTTAATTTTGTGTTTTTATTGTTAATTTTGATTGCTGATTCTAGGCTTTGAATAACGTACTGGATACCTATATCCAATTGACCTTTGTTTAAATAATAAATACCTAATTCTCGTAAAATGTTGGAGTATCGTTCTATTGCAACTTGCTCCATTATTTTAGAAATTTGATTTACTTGCTTTTTAAATGATAATTCTAATTGGAAAGTTGAAAGAATATCATCTATATTTAGATTATATTTATTTGCTGCTATGATAATATAATACATTCCGATGAACTGTTCGTTTTCTCTTGGATTTATATATTCTACATATTTAGATAAGACCTCAACATGCCCTGCCATGAGTTGATATAACAGTCGATTCGCGTTAGCCCATTCTTGGAATTGTTGTAATATTACTTTTTCCTCAATGTTCGGCTCAGATACCCAGTCTACATCAGTATACATTTTTATGTAATTCAAAGCCTGATCATATTCCTCCAATTGAAAATAAGCATCGCCTAATGATAAATAGGAATACAAAATATAAAAAACTAATGGTCTACTATTGTTTTTATTTTCGTTAGTTTTGCGGAATAGCCTATACTGTGTAGTCGCTTTCTCTAATAACTTTTTTGCATTGTCTTTTAATGCTTTCCATCTAGAGAGTGAACCGTTCGTGTTTATTAAATAATGAAAGGCTTCTAACTGATAAGTTTCCTCTAGTCTCTCTGCATAAGGCTCGAACCGAGTAACAAGCAATAAATTGTTTTCCTGATCGTCATTTAAACGTAGCACAAATAATCTATATTGACATAAAGCTAATCGCTCTGAATGTTGATTTTTTTCACTTTCAGCAATACCTTCATAAAGCAAAATTGCAGCATCATTTTTTCCCTCGTTAAAAAAAAGCTCTGCTATATCAAATAGCAAAGGAATGTAGGTAAGATTATCAAGTGTGAGCTGTACAATGCGGTGTATATCCTCCAACCTATGTAAGTTAGCACATCTTTTTAAGAGTGGTTTTATCTTTCGCCAATCCATAACTGCTTGATCAAAAATTGCAGTAATATAGAAACTATAAAAGTAACTTTCTTCTAACCCCATACCTGCTGTAATTTGGTCTAGTTGCTTTAACGAAATTGAGCGCTTCCCACTTATTATATTGCTAAGTGCGCCTACGTTCATTCCAATGGAGTCTGCAAATTTATTCATGGATAAGTGGTTATTTTCTAAAAAATGTTGAATCAAGGTTGGAATAGACGATACGGAATCCAAGGACAACACCTCTATATATTATAATTACTAAGAATTAATTAGCTTATTAGGCATCATAGATTATTGGATGACTTTTGGATGAATGACGTGGATGTCATGTAATTATTGTCTAACGTATTCTATATAACCCCACCTTTTTATGTAATATTTTAAAATAAAATTTCATAAAGTAGGTTAATATGGAAAAATTATGGAGAAAGTAATTATGACTTTTTACTTATCTCTAGTAAATCACTCATAAGGTTTTTAAAATTTGGATTAGTCGTATACTCTTCATGCTGTAGACTAATTTTAAAGATTGCGGTGAGACATTTTATTTTTGTGTTGTTATTGTTAATCTTAATGGCATATTCAAGACTATCTATGATGTAGCGTATACCTGTATCCAATTGACCGTTGTTAAGATAATAGATCGCTAATTGCCTGGAAAAATCAGCATTCTGATTAGAAGTTACTTGCTGATTTGTTTTGCTAAAGAGTGTTTCATAATTTTTAATTTGTAAATAATCAGAAAATCTGTTTAATATATTATCTATATTAATTTTATACTCATTAGCAACTATTATTATAGTGTAAATTCCCATAGATATTTCATTTTCGTTAGTAGTCATGTAGTTTATATATTCAGGCATTACATCAATTTGTCCAGCCATTAATTGATATACGTAACGATTCCCTACTGCCCAGCTCTCAAATTGTTCTATAATATGCTTATCTTCCTCATCTGGACTAGTGACCCAAGTAGCATCAGCATACATTTGAACATATTCAAGTGCTTTAGAATGTTGCTTTAAATGAAAGTAAGCATCCCCAAGTTCCAGATAAGCATACAGTATATAAAATATTAAGGGATTATTGGTTTTTCTATCACTATTATTACTGCCAAACATATTATACTGTTTTAAAGCTTTGTTTAATAATTTGTGTGCATTAAGTTCAACTTTATCCCACTTGCACAAAGAGATGTTTATATTTAACAATTTATTAATTGCATCCAATTGATAATCCTCATTTAGTCTCTCTACATAAGTCTCAAACTGAGTTGCAAGTATCAAATTGTGTTCCTGATCGTCATTAAGTTGCAGGCAAAACATTCTATATTGACATAGGGCTAATCGCTCTGAATGCTGACTTCGTTCACTTTCAGCAATGCCTTTATAAAGCAAAATTGCAGCATCATTTTTTCCCTCGTTAAAAAAAAGCTCTGCTATATCAAATAGCAAAGGAATGTAGGTAAGATTATCAAGTGTGAGCTGTACAATGCGGTGTATTTCCTCTAACCTATGTAAGTCAGCACATCTTTTTAAGAGTGGTTTTATTTTTCGCCAATCCATAATTTCTTGGTCAAAAATTTCAGTAATATAGAAACTATAGAAGTAACCTTCATCTAACCCCATACCTGCTGTAATCTGGTCTAGCTGCTTTACTGAAATTGAGCGCTTCCCACTTATAATATTGCTAAGTGCGCCTACGTTCATTCCAATGGAGTCTGCAAATTTATTCATGGATAGGTGGTTTTGTTTAAGAAAGTCTAGTACTAGTGTGTGAATGGTAGGTATAGAGTTCAAGAGTTACACCTCTCTTAAATCTATTCTTATTATTAATAATGTTTTCTATTATATAATATTTTAATAGTTATTATCATATAAATGCAGCCGTTTTTTATTGCAATTAATCCAGAAAAGAGATTTAAACAGCTTCAACTATAAATCAGCCCGAACTATTATATGGAATGAATTCCGTATTAGTTCGGGCTATTACATTAAGGAAAGTATAATTATATGCATATAATACATACAAATTAAAACAATATTTTCAATTGTTTATTTGCTTCCGCCACTTCCTCCTCCATGCGAAAAGAGAATGTTAATAATGTTTGATTGATTCGTTGTGTCTCTAACCTCAGTCTTTTCAGTGAAATTAAGCGAATTAATTAACAAGAAGGAAGAAGCACCAACAATAAAAATAGTCTTAGCCCAATTTCTTCTCATATAATTCTAACACCTCTTTTATTAGTAATTGGTATCTGTCTTGTGCTCGAGTGGATGCTTGATGCCGGTATTGCTCATATAACCCCATAGCTTGTACCATAGCACTTTCATTATTAATTTTAATAGCTGATGCTAAACTTTCTATAAGGAAATTAATACCTTCTGCTATTTTTTGATTTCTGAAATAGTAGATAGCTAGTTGCTTTGTGAAGTCGGGATATTGACTTAGCGTAACTTGTTCGCTTATTCTGCCAAAGGCGTTTTCCTGTTTCTTAAAATGTAGGTAATTTGAAAACCGCTCGAGTATATCATCAATATTAATTTTATAATGATTAGCAGCAGTTATTACTGTATATAACCCTATAAAGATATCATTTTCTCTAACAGCAATATATTCAACATATTGTGGTAATATATCTATTTGACCAGCCATTATCTGATACATATAGCGGTTAGCAATAGCCCAGCTCTCAAATTGCTTTAAAATTATCTTATCTTCCTTATCCGGATTATCTATCCAATTAGCTTCAGCATACATTTCAACGTATTCAAGTGCCTTGGAATATTGTCCTAGATGAAAATAAACATCACCAAATTCTAAGTAAGCATATAGTATATAAAATATTAAGGGGTTAATGGTTTTCCTTTTACGATTATTGTTGCCAAAAAGCTTGTACTGTTTTAAAGCTTTATTTAATAACTTCTGGGCATTCTGCTCAACTCTGTCCCATCTTCTCAAAGAAATATTTATATTCAACAACTCATTTATCGCATCCAACTGATAATCCTCATCTAATCGCTCCACAAAAGGCTCGAAGTATGTGGCTACAAGCAAGTTGTTTTCCTGATCGTCATTCAACCTTAATAAAAATAAGCGATATTGGCACAATGCCAAGCGTTCTGAATGTTGGGTTCGTTCGCTTTCTGCGATGTTTTCGTAGAGGAGAATCGCTGCTTCTTTTTTGCCCTCTTCAAAAAACTGCTCTGCTAAATCAAAAAGCAATGGGATGTAGTTTAAGTTGTCCAACGTGTAGCGCAAAATGAACTCCACATCTTCTAATCGATTTAACTCTGCACAACGGCGCAAAAGGGGACCAAGCCGCCTCCAGTCAGGGCTTTCCTGATCAAAGCATTCCTGAATATACAAATCGTAATAGTGGCCTTCCTCTAAGTCCATTCCTGCTGTAATACGGTCTAGTTGCTGAACTGCAATCGGGCGATTGCCACTTAATATATTACAAATGGTTCCCGCATTAATTCCAACTACATCTGAAAATTTATTAATCGATATCTCATTTTCATCTATATATTGTTGTAGGTATGTTCGAATGGTAGGCATCACAGCCAAGAGAAGCACCTCTTTTACATTTAATCCATAAAATAGCAACTTATAATACTATATTATGGATCATAATTACATTCGTCAACATTTCCTATCTTTGGTATTACTCATGTAGATCGTGTAGAGTGTGTAAAACCTCCATATATTCCTTTTTACTTATTTGATAATTGGGATAATAATCTGCTGAGCCTTGAAATAAAGCACCTGCGATACAAGCGATCATGCAGTCACCCCAGTTTGTATATTTACTTTGTAAGGTCTTAGCCGCAGCAATCACGTTGGACTGAAACTCACTCTTTGATAAGAAACCTAATATATTTCCAAAATACTGAAGTCCAATATACGTGATGTAATCATAGGCTAAAATACCTGAGCTACTTAATATATTTTGATATTGCAAAATAATTCGTAGCTTCTCCTGCTCCTGTTCTCCAAGATCAGCCTTTTCTATATAACTAATTCGTTGTGCATAAGGAAAGGTAACAAGCTTGGCCGAGTATTGCTCATATTCTGCTCGATAACCTTGGTCTAATAGCCAAGAGGATTGGAGGGAAAAGGAGGAGAAATCCTCAATATCCCATTTATATAGCCAGTTCAATAGAGTTTCCCTATCAAATAGCTCTAATTCGTCCCACCGACGCATACCATCACGATATACCCCTTCAGCTAAATACCAAATATCAGATAAATATTGGATGAAATGCTCGGTATCATATTGCTCGATTGTCATACATGCCCCTCTTTATATAGTGATTATTTATTTACTAAAAAATATATACAAGAACACGATCAACATCACAATGGCTACAAATTGCATAAATCGATCATAGTTTCTATAAAACTGTACTGTTTTATGTTCTTTGATTAGCTCAAACTGGAATAATAGCTCATTGATTTTAAACAAATGTCCATTTGGAGCATCTGGCATGGCTCGTTGAAGTGCAAGAAGCTGCTTTCGTGCTAACTTCTCTTGCTTCATATAAATAAAGCATTCTGCTAGTTTTATTTTCGCATCCATATTTTGAGGCCAATACATTTTGATATGGAGATATACGCCTGCGGCTTCTGTGTAGTTGTTATTGCTAAAAAGTAGGTTCGCCTTATACATATATCCGTCTATTTGCTTGGGGGAAATCTCGATTAGCTTTTCTGCTAAGGCAAGAGCCTGCTCACTATGTTTATACTGAAGCTCACATTCTAGTAATAAGCGAATAACGTCTTGATCCTGATCATAAATAGCATAGGCTTGCTTCAAAAAATAACGCGCTTCTATTAATGATTGTTTTTGTAGCGCTCGATAACCTTGATCCCTTAATTGTACAAAGTCTGCACCTTGCTGTCCGTTAAGAGTTAATAAGCCATCGTAGCTTAAGGCAGGTTCGTTAAGCTGTGACAAGTAATAGTCCTGAAATTCAGGGAAATGCTCATGGATATAAGCGCCATGCTTGCGTTCCTCACTCCAAAACGCCTTGAACTCAAATAACTCTTCAATAGTGTGCCATACCTGCTGGGGTAAATAGCGATGTTGATCCAACACTTCAATTAGGTTTATGATAAGCGCTGTGCGATGCTGTAAATCCCAGCATATATCGCTATCAAAGAGCGTACGCCATTTTTCAAGCTGAAGACGGGATGGAAAATCGTTATAAAGCTCAACAAGCTGCTTTTTAAAGTTAGATAGGAGGAGGTCAGCTCGCCCTGACGACGTTATTAATGGTGAAGCTACAGCTTCGTTCTCTTGATTGCTGTACTGCGGAGGTTCATGCCCATCATCCTGTAGCCACAGGCGAGGTGGCGTTGTGATCGGGTCTTCCTCTTGTTCATCTCGATCAAAACTATCCCGATCATCTATACCCTTAGCATTATTCAGAATATCCGTATCCTGAAGGTCCTCCTCTTCCTGAGGCTCAGAAAAAGGAGGCGAATATACCGCTTGTGTCTTAATCTCCGTCATAATTTGCTCATAGGCTTGGCGTAATTGCTGGTAGCCCTCAGGATCTTCTTCTGGATGATACCGCTTTAGCTGCTGGGCATATGCACGCCGAATCGCCTTGGCATCGTGGGTCGGTTCAAGCTGAAGTCGTTTCCAAGGTGACATCGACTAGATTTTCCACCTTTCCAAGTTGTCTAAGTTTTGCTTCAATACTGCCGCTTCACTGCGAATCAGTGTATCATCCTGCGTAGCGAGTACACGTTCAAATTCATAAGTTAGCTGAGCGATATATTCGCGCTCTTGTCCAATGTATTCCTCATATAGTCGTTCACATCTTGCTAACAATAGACGGTTTTCACTGCGGTCACGAGGATGGATTTTTAAATGTGCCAGCTCCTTTAACCTTGCCTGGATGGCTTCAGGTGTAGATTGCCCTGGATTTTGCTCAATGACGATCGTTTTCCGCTCTTGTGTTTTTACCACAGTCACTTCAACCTCTAATACGCCGTTGATATCGTAAGTGTATCTCACATCAATCGATTGCTCGCCACGCTCAGCTTTAGGGACTGCAACCTCAAGCTCACCAATTTTTACATTGTTTTTGACGAGCCGACTTTCACCTTGATACACCTCTACTGAAATGATGCTTTGTTGATCATGGGCAGTATATAATCGTTCTACCCGACTAACAGGGATAGGTGTGTTGCGCTCAATGATAGGTAAGAAATAACCGCTATCAACAGATCCATTATTGCTTCTTCTTATCACATCAGTTCCCAGTGTATATGGACATACATCTGTTAAAATCATTTCCTTTAAGCTAACGTTACGTTCCTTTAGCGCAACCTGAATCGCAGCACCTAATGCAACGGCTTCATCTGGATTGATATCAAAATTAGGGAGACGCCCAAAAATTTTACTCACAATTGTTTTGATGACGGACATACGTGTTGCGCCACCAATCAAAATAATTCCATCAATGTCAGATGGCATTAAGGAAGCATCTCTTAGGGCACGCTCCACGGGATTACGAAGGCGAAGCAATAGCGAACTACATATTTGATCAAATTGCTCCTTTGTAACGCTTAGCGTATAGCTTTGCTCCTCGTAGTTTAATTCCATTTGCCCCGTTACATTTTGGGATAAGCTTAGCTTGCATAATTCAGCTTGCTTTTGAAGCGCAGATTGTGTTTTATGTGGCATTTCATCAAAATTCAGCTTATGGAATTCCACAAAATGAGACATCAACACATTCGTAAAGTCTTCACCACCAAGATAGTTATCACCCGCAATCGCTTGTACCTGCATAACGCCCTCGAAGTAATCTAACACTGATACGTCAAAGGTTCCGCCACCAAGGTCAAACACAAGAAACTTCGTATCCGCGTCCTGCAAATGAAGACCATAGGAAACGGCGGCAGCAGTGGGTTCGCTAATAAGCCGTTCCACATGTAATCCTGCTAGATTTGCGGCGCGTTTCGTCGCTTTACGTTGGGCATCATTAAAATAAGCGGGTACACTTATGACCGCTTCATCAATGGCCTCACCTAGAAAAGTTTCCGCATCTGATTTTAACGAGCGCAAAATAAAAGAAGATAAGTCCTCTGGAGATAATGTTAAATTGCCAAGCTGATACATTTTGTCCGTCCCCATATAACGTTTAAAGGTAGAGACAGTGAGAGAGGGATGTGTGATCAAGCGTTCCTTCGCTATCTGTCCTACTAAAATTTCATTATTTTCATCAACACTGACGATCGAAGGGGTTAAAAAATGTCCAAAGGCATTAGGAATCAACGCAGGCCCTTCCTCTGTCCAATAAGCAGCTAAGCTGTTGGATGTACCTAAATCAATACCGATTTTTGCCATAGTATTACCTACCTCACATTACATAGTCTTAGTATGTATTTCGGAAAATAAAGGAATAAAAATGAGATCAAAGACCCAAAAAGCAGGAGGAAAACCCAAAATCAGACTTTTTGATTGCCTTAGACATAACAATACTACGTTTACCTAAAGCGACATGATATACTACTACACAGATTACTTACCCAAATAAATAACTATTGGAGTTGATTTTTTAAATGAGTTCGCCGTTAAATGAAAAGGAATTAGTAGCATATATAGTCGAGGAAACAGAAGCTACACCTGATCAAGTACGACTTGTATTGAAGCATGAGGCAGCTTATCTCGATAATGCCCATAAGGGTGGAGCGAAGGAAGTAGACGTTGATTTTGATGATGTCGTTGATTATGTACTTGGACGCCGTGATGTGAAATTAACAGAGCTATTGGTTGAAGAAATTTTAGAAGCAGAAATGGATTACTTGATGGACAAAGGTTTAGCAGGTTACGACGATTAATGATGAGATCCCTCTATTGTATAGGTATCGTTGTTGCCTTAATGGTATCAGGATGTTCAGTGCAGGGGGAAGCTGCGACCTCAATGGCGCAGAACCGCTCAGTCAATACAGTGGTTCAGGCTACGTCTGAATCAGCAAGTAAAGCAGAACAAAATATCAATAGTAAGAAAAAATTAATACCTACTGTAGTGGAAGGGACATATGCTAAACCAGATTATACGGCTGTGAGTAATGGGAGTGCTATCGTATCTAAGCTAGGTGATAATTTGTACCATATTGATGCCTCCATGGCATCAGGATACGCTCATCATACAGGAGAGATTACGTCTGACTTTTCATGGAATGGGGAGCGTTTTGTATTAAAGGATGAAGAGTATGCTGGGGTAGAACTGATCTTTACCTCAGATGGCTTACGTATTGAGTATGACGACTCTATAAAATATGGTGGGCTAAATGCCGAGCCTAAAGGCACTTACTACTTGCAAAACACGATAGAAGATCAAGTTCCCTTTTTAAATTCGATTTATGATGCTGTAAAACTTCCAGAAAGATATCGCCAAGGGCGAAGTGATATATATATTTATAATATGGGTGATCATGCTAATAAAATTGTGTATGTTCAGGCCTATGACATGTCACTTCCTGAAGGAATGATGCAGGAGTATGTTGCAATCTATGACCCCGCACAAGGCAAGGTGAACTTCGTTGGCGAGCCAGATCGCTATAATTATTCACAGCTTAGTTCTATACTACGAGAGCAGGGTGCAACTGATGATGTCATCTATGAGGTGCTTTGTAAGCCTTATGCAGATCGATGGGTTAAGTTGAAAATGGGGCTAATTGATGAGGGAAATACAGCAATACGTGATGATGACAACTTCAAACTTAGTGCAGAGCAAGCCTTTTATATTGTGACTGGGGTAGAGGGCAAAACGGTGCTACAAACTAATTTGCTTGATAAAAAAAGGATCGGATCGACATTTATTCAAGAGGTGGATCATTGGGATGAAAATAAAGTGATGATCCATATTTATGAGGTGGCTGCAAATAGTAAGGGAAATGAGCATTTAGCTACCGGTGATTGGCTTGAAGTGGATAGAGCCACAGGGAAAGTTCGAAATTCACTTTTTAATAATAAGTAAGCAATAATCTTGCTGTGAGGTGAAGCCAAGTGGCACATAATATACTGCTTGTTGATGATGATAGCTCAATTGTAGATATGCTGACAGGCTATTTAATCAAAGAGGGATATGCTGTAACTACCGCTGGTAATGGGGAAGAGGGGATCATCCAATTCCAAAATAAAAAGTTTGATTTACTCATTGTCGACATCATGATGCCGAAGCTGGATGGGATTGAAATGATCAAAATCATTAGAGAAAGCAGTCCCATCCCCATTCTTATAATGTCCGCTAAGGATAATGATATTGATAAGGCGATTGGACTTGGCTTTGGTGCAGACGATTATATTGCCAAGCCCTTTTCACTCATTGAGATTACAGCAAGGATTAAAGCGGCTATTCGTCGAGCTACCTTATATGCGAAGCATGACATGCCAAATGAACCAGAGGTCATGGCTAGCCAAGTGCTTGATTTAGGCCATGCTATCGTTGATTTAGATCTTTATTCAGTTAAAAAAGGTGATGATGAAATAAAGCTCACTTCTAAAGAGGCAGACATTCTCAAGCTTTTTCTGAAAAATCCTAATCGTGTTTTTACAAAAGCGCAAATCTATGAATTTATTTGGCAAGAGGATTATATGGGCGACGAGAATGTCATTAATGTACATATTCGGCGTTTACGGAGCAAGATCGAAGAGAATCCATCAGAGCCTAAGCACCTCAAGACATTATGGGGGATCGGCTACAAATGGGATGGACAATCATGTTAATCCTCCTTTTGGGTAGCATTATTGTCCTGTTGTTGATTTTACTTTACCAGCAATATCAATTTAATCGAAGACGTAATGGGCAGCTTGAGCAGATACATCATAAGCTTGCCTTTATCATTTCTGATAGTCCTCAGGAAAAGCTACTGCTTTATACAACGGACAAGCAGTTGACCACATTGCTCTCAGATATTAATGCTGTGTTAGAGCACAATCAACGTATTTTAGCGGATCATAAAAGAACGGAGCAATCCATTCGCAGAATGTTATCTAACATCTCCCATGATTTAAAAACCCCGCTGACCGTCGTATTAGGCTATATTGAACGTATGAATCTGGATACCGAGATGTCTACAGAAGAGCGAGCCGCTTCATTGCAAAAAGTGCAATCGAAAGCAAATGAGCTTATGGATATGATTCAGCAGTTTTTTGACTTAGCTAAGCTAGAGTCAGGGGATCAACCGTTACCGTTGACTAAAGTGCATCTCAATGAGCTTTGTCGTCGTAGTATTCTTCATTTCTACGATGTAATGACAAGTCAAGGCATTAAGGCGGAGATTGAGATTCCACAGGAGCCGTTATATGCCCATGCGAATGAAGGTGCAATAGATCGCATCCTCGACAATTTAATTTCCAATGCGATACGTTATGGTAGTGAGGGCAAAATGCTGGGGATTAGGCTCAGACAAGATGAACAATGGTTAGCTATTGACGTGTGGGATCGAGGAAAAGGCATTGATGAAGCCCATCATAGTCGTGTTTTTGAACGGATGTACACGCTAGAGGATTCGCGTAATAAATCGTACCAAGGTAGTGGACTGGGGCTTACCATCACAAAACGCCTTGTACAAAATATGGGTGGCGAAATTACGTTATATAGTAGACCTTACGATAAAACCGTGTTTACTGTTAAGTTGAAGCGATTAAATTATTAGCTTATGGCAGGTAAGAAATTACCTTGTCGTGAGCTATTTTTTTACACTCAATATCGACTCACCTTAAAAATCAGAACTTGACAATAGGCAACCTAAGCGGAGGAGCAGAGAGATGGTGGAAAAGCGATAGCGACCGCCTTTAAAGTCCCACTTTTATCATTTCAAGACAAGTTATAGAAGAAGGTGGGACTTTAACAGCGGTTGAAACCACTCTCTGCTACGTAGCCTCCCACAACCCAACTTAAGAATTAAGTAAGAATTGATTAATAATTAAGAATGGATTGTCTTTTACAATAGATAACATAAGAGCTTAGAAGTGAAGGAGAGAGCGAGAGCCTATGAGTTACATGATTAGAACGATTCAGTTGACGAAGGTATTTAATAATAAAGAGGTTGTTTCCAATGTAAATATGAATGTGAAGCAAGGTGAGATTTATGGTTTTCTTGGACCTAATGGAGCGGGTAAAACAACGGTGATGAAAATGATAACAAGCTTGATCAAACCAACAACCGGCGAGATTGAACTGTTTGGACAGAAGCTTACACCGAAGTCCTATCTTCAGTTAGGGCGAATGGGTAGTATTATTGAAGTCCCTGTTTTTTATGACAAGCTAAGTGCTAGGGAAAATCTAGACCTTCATTGTAAGTATATGGGCTACCATAACAAGAAAGCGATGCAAGATGCGTTGGAGCTCGTAAACCTTCAGCATATTGGGGATCAATCCGTTCGTGAGTTTTCATTAGGAATGAAGCAGAGACTTGGCATAGCTAGAGCCATCATCACAAAACCCGAAATTTTAATATTGGATGAACCTATTAATGGATTAGACCCTGTAGGAATTAAAGAAATTCGTGATTTGTTCAAAATGTTATCCAAGGAATACGGGATTACCTTGTTAGTATCTAGTCATATGTTAGGGGAAGTGGAGCAAATGGTGGATACGATTGGTGTCATCAATCATGGGAAGCTGATCCAGGAGGTATCCATGGAAGAGGTCAAAGAGAAAAATATGGACTATATTGAAATTACCGTTCGAGATAGCAAGGCTGCAGCATTTGTATTGTCTAATCAGTTGAACCTTTCAAATTTTAAGGTCATAAATGAACATATATTACGTGTATACGAAACTCGTATTCCACAAAATGAACTAAATAAAATACTTGTCATGCATGATGTAGAAATTGAATCAATTTATAGTAAAAATAGTTCTTTAGAGGATTACTTCTTATCCTTGTTAAATGGAGGACAACCACATGCTTAATATTATGAAATTGGAAATGAAGAAATACAAAATGCGAGGAAGTGTGATTAGTGCATTTATCATAACCTTTATCTCAATGGCAATCATTATTCTCTTGAATTTTGATGTAGAAGCGAGAATGGGGAGCTATGATGAGACGATGCGCCTAATCAATAATATCGTTTCATGTATATTTATCATCTTTGCGGCATCATTAATTGCTAAATATATTATTAGTGAATACAAGGATAAAACGATTACGATATTATTTACTTATCCAATCCCACGCAAAAAAATTATAATTGCCAAGCTACTAATTATTTTAGCCTTTACATTTATTTTTGGCGTTATTAGTAAACTTATCATTTATACAGCATTCTATTTATTTAATCAATATGCGCATTTATTTGAACATGAGATGACAAGCGCCTTGCTATGGGGATATGGGGTGAAGATACTTCTAGACACTTTATTAATGAGCTGTGTCAGTCTTATTCCACTCTATTTTGGCATGCGAAAACATTCGATTATTACCACAATCTTATCGTCTATATTGGTTGCAAGCGTATTGTATTCCAATGTGTCCTTTTCGGATTCGAATTTTGCGTTGAGTAACATTGTTATGGTTCATTTCCTTGTTTCTATTATTGGGTTACTTATTGCTTATAGCGCAATCTATCGGATTGATCAGAAGGACCTGGTGTAATTGAGGTGAGTTAAGTGGCTATGTAGCACAATGCTGTCTAAGGAATATGGAATGGAGGACAACCACATGCTTAATATTATGAAATTGGAAATGAAGAAATACAAGATGCGAGGGAGTGTGATTGGTGGATTCATCACGACCTTAATTTGGATGGCGTTCATTATTCTCATAAATTACGATGAAGAATCCGTTATGAAAAACTATGAGGATGTAATAGGGTTTATTAATATTACAGTCTCATGTACATTTATCATCTTTGCAGCAACCTTAATTACTAAATATATTATTAATGAATACAAAGACAAAACGATTATGGTGTTATTTATGTACCCGATCCCGCGGAAAAAATTCCTGATTTCAAAGCTTATTATTATTTCTGCCTTTACGTTTATCTTTGGTATTATTAGCAAACTCTTAATTTTCTCCGGGGTGTATTTCTTTAATCAGTATGCACACTTTTTTGAACAAGAGCTGACAAGTATTTTTATATGGAGAAATGGAGTGGAACTGATTGTTAATTCATTTTTGATGAGTTGTGTTAGTCTGATTCCACTCTATTTTGGTATGAGAAAACATTCCGTCAGTACAACGATTGTATCTTCTATAATTATTTCACTCCTGCTGTACTCTAATGTGTCCGTTTCAGGTTCGAGTTTTACATTGAGTAGTATTGTTATCATCCCTACCCTTGTTTCAATGGTTGGTTTACTTATTGCGTATAGCGTAATTCATCGTATTGAGCAGAAGGATGTGGTGTAATTGAATAGAGGGAAGTGGTCCCAATTTCTTAGATAAAAGTGTTGTAATGATGAAATTATGACCTTAAAGGCGGTCGCTCTCGCTTTTCCACCATCTCTCTACTCCTTCGCTTGGTTGTTTTAATTAAGTTTAGCTTTTTAATTTATGCCGATCTATTTCAAATTGGCGAGCATAGCGGCGTTCAAGATACTTTTGTAATACCCCTATGCCGATACATAGTAACCAATAAATGATGGCTACCAGCACATACATCGACATGTAATCAAACGTTCTACCCCCAACAATCTTTGCTTTAAGAAACACATCTGGGATTGAAATCATCGCGACTAATGATGTTCCTTTGAGCAGATCCATGGCAACATTGCTTAATGCAGGAATGGAGATACGAAAGGCTTGTGGCAAAATGATCAAGCGTAATGTTTTCGTAAAACTAAAGCCTAGCGCATAAGCAGCGTCCCATTGTCCACGCTCTACACCTGCAATCGATCCGCGATAGATTTCACCAATAAAAGCGCTACTCGTTAGTGTAAAGCAAATAATAGCGGCAGTTAATGCAGGTAGTTGATAGGGCAACCCAAAGTACAACAAAAATAGCAGCACTAGTGCCGGTACTCCCCGAAAGAACGACAGATAAAGAGCAACGACTGCTTTCACCAATCTGCTAGGGAGCATCCCCAAAAATACAAGCAAGATGCCCACAACATTTCCTGCCAAAAAGGCGCTAACTGCAATCCCTAATGTATACCCTAAACCCGAAAGTAAAAAAGGAATCGATTCTCTCATTAGGTCGAAGTCAAGTGTTGGGATATACATTAGTTTTTCGTTTCAACCATTTGAACGGGTTTATCTGATTTCACAGAAATATCAGTTTGGAAATATTGCTCCGAGATTTTTTTGAACGTGCCGTCTTTATGCATATCCTCAAGTATTGTATTAATCTTCTCACGAAGTGCAATATGCTCTTTCAGAAATAAAAATCCGGTTTCATTTGGATTAAAGTATACGTCCTCTAAAATTTTTACAGGGACATTAGGTAGTGCTGCTAATGCCATCTTCTGTAAATAATAATCATTAAGGATCACATCTGTACGCCCGTTAGCGACATCTGTCAAATACTGATCATTTGTTGCATTATCGTAGGTCACAGGTGTTGCACCGTATTGCTCAGCCAATCGCATATAACTTGTGTTTGGCTCACCCGCTGCCTTTTTCCCAGCTAAATCTTCTAAGGAAGCAATACCTGAATTATCATTCTTGCGTACGATCATGCTATCAAAGGAATATTTAATGGGACTGGATAAGCTGAATTTCTTCTCACGATCTGCGTTCATCCCAAAATCATTGGCTGCAAAATCGGCTTCGCCTTTGGTCAAGGAAGCAATTTGTCCATCCACATTGTATTCTTTAAATTGAATCTTAACACCTAAACGATTAGCAACCTCTTTGGCTATATCTACGTCATAACCAACTAGTTCATTTTTATCGTTGTAATAAGAAGAAGGATACAAGGTTCCAGAAGTCGCTACAGTTAAAGTCTTCTCCTGTTCTACTTTACTTAAGCTTTTGTCTGAGCTGTCATTACTGTTACAGCCACTAAGCAAGATCGCCCCTAACACTCCGATTGTTAATAGTTTTGTCCACTTTTTCATTATTCTCACCTTACCCATTCTTATGATTTGTAATAATCTAGTAAATACAAATAATTTTAATAAACTGTTATATAAAAATATTAACTCTATTTTTTGGGTGACATACCAATGGTGAATTGGCTTGATGCTAATATGAGTATAACAGTTTTGTTGAAAAAATAAACTGTATCATATAAAAAAGTTGAATAATTTATTTTTTAGATAAATAAACCGTTAATCGGTAGAGGTTTTGCTTTTATGTAAGATTTTTATTTTTATGTGAAATTTTATTGGGGCTAATACGATATTAATAGTAAGTAACGTATATACGATACATATTTTAATAACCTATTAGATCACATCTTATGGAGGATTAAGTTGAATATTAAGATTGGGAGTTCAGCATTAAGTCGTAATACAAAATTAGGAAATCAAGCTAATAAGCAAACTACATTATACCGTATCCGTCACGTTATTTCCGAGAGTGAGCTTGCTATCGTGTATAGTGCTAGGGATGATAAGCAGGGGAAGAAATATATTATTAAGGAATTTTTCCCTAAAGCTTTTTTTTATCGGGATAAAAATGCTTCTAAGGCTAAGCATCGTGCTAGGTACGCTCCAGAAAAATATGAAATGCTGCGGCAAGCTTTTTTAGAGGAATGTGAATTATTGAAGTTGTGTCAGCATCAAGGGGTAGCTGGTTATGTGGATCAGTTTGAGCAAAATGATACCGTGTATCTCGTGATGGAATTTTGTGAAGGAATTACATTGGATCAATATATTCAGGCAGAAGGCACCATAATTACTCCTTCTTTTTTCTATCATAGCTTACTACCATTCATCCAAGCGTTAGAGTATATACATGCGAGAGGTGTGATCCATCGTGATTTAAAACCACAAAATATTTTAATTAATGAACAAGGTGAGCTAAAGTTAATCGATTTTGGCTCTGCTGTACGTTACCCCGGGACGGGTTATCCCATTATGACAACGGCTGGATATTCTCCACTGGAGTTATATTCTGAAAAATCAGAACAAGGTCCCGTATCGGATGTGTACAGCCTAGCGGCAGTTATTTATTATTGCTGTCAGGGACAAGCCCCAAAAGATGTAAGACAACGATTATTTGATGATGAGCATATCTCTTTACCCTCAAATCATCGTTGTTCATGGAAGGTGCTATCTAAAGCTGTTTCTCGGGGACTTGTGGTATCCCCGCAGAAACGACTATCTTCATTAATATGGTTCAAACATGCGATTCGATTAGAGTTTTTTACTAGTTTTTCTATTCGTTCACGGCGTCAGAGTGGGTAAAAATATTTGTGTTTGTTTTAATGACTTTGTATCTTAACTCGATTTCAGTAATTCCATCCTGAAATGTAATGTACAGCTTGTCATTATATTTCAGGATTTCTTGTTTATTTTGAGCGAGAGGAGTTCGGTTACGCACCATGGAGCAACGAGATGTATTTTTAACGAGCAATACGCCCTTTTTACCAGGTACAAATACAATTTGTGCAGCTTCGGGCAATGGCTCATGCACATCAAGCAGTTGAAATAACTCCAGCAAAGTAACTTTACGCTTAGAGAAAGACGTCAGCACCCAAGATTTTACTGGTACGTCACTTCCGCTTGCGGTGGCAAGGAAGTAACCTTCCAGTTTCCCTTCAAATGCTGGTTTTGGACGGAAAACAAAATATAATCCTACTCCGACGAATAGGAATACCACTCCACCTGCAATACTCCACATCAATACCGTATATTTTGACTTCACTTCAATCTGTAGCTCTACTGTTGTTGATGCTCCTTCGGTATCAGTTGCTGTAATCGTAAGCAGATTGCTACCTGTTCCGTTCGGTGATAGCTCTAGCTTATTGCCTGTGCTGAGTGTTACCCCTAAGCCTGACAGTGCATCTGCATTATGAATGTTATAGGTTAACACATCCCCATTTGGATCGTTAATAATGTCTAGTAAATCAACTTCAGTTAAACCATCTTCTTTTAATAGCTTGATATGCTGGTCACCGTGAATAAGTGGTGGTAAATTACTGATTTTCTGTTGAGCTAACACGGTTTCACGGAAAAAGCTAGGTCCTTCTAACCTGATGCGCCATGTATAGTCACCAGAGTTAGGAAATGTATATTCGGTTATAAATCCATTTCCTTGATTTTTCATAGGGATCTCAGTTGATTGCTTTGTGCTTGTTTCTGTGACCCATAAAGTAGCGTTTACTTTGTCATACAACGGTTCATCCTTTAAACGTTCCCCAGACCCAGAGGACAAATATGCCTCAATCTTAGTTGGCTTACCTTTAATGGGGGGCTGATCCCCTAATGTTGCCGAAGCTTCCATTACATAGCTGCCTAACAGATTAATTTTGACTAAGTCCCCCTTTGTACCATGGAACTTTAATTTAGCACTTCCCTTTTTGGGCTGAGATATTTTGATTAAGGTGTAACTATTAGATTTAAACATACGCATATTTTCAGAGCTATAAAACAACTGTGATTCTTGTATAGCGTGATCAGAGAGCAAAATAATATTAGCTTCCTCCATATCGGAGTTAGGGATATCGACCTCAATCTCCTGTAATCGTCCTGTCGCTGTTACGCCTGCAACTGGAAGTAATACTGAGCGCATCTCCATTGCAAAAATTGTATTAAAAATTTCAGGTAGATCATCTGCACTACTCGTGTTATAAAATGCGCCCCCCGTTTTTTCTGCAATTCGCTTGAGCTCATTTGGATTCACTGTCCCATCATGATTTAAACCAATTGTATAGATGGGGTAGCCAAGCTTTTTAGCTTGTGCAATGGTTGACTCCACATCCTTGGCAGAATCGGCTGCAGTTCGGTTTTTAGGAGAGGAGGGCCCAAAATCTGTTTCTCCATCAGAGAGTAAAATCATAAAAGGCTGGCGTTGTCCCTCGTTTTTACCTGAGCTACTTTTTGCAAGTAGATTGCCACCTGTTTTAAGTCCTAATCCAAGGTCAGTATACCCTCCGCGGTTTAAATTGGAGACCGCCTTCTTCAGTGCGCTTTTCTTAGAAGCAATCGAAATATCTGTTAGTGGATGAGAAGCTACGATCTTATGATTATACGCAACAAACCCTACCCTAGTCCGGCTTGCTTCACTAAGGTCTATGAACATATGAATAACTTCACTAGCTGTTTTATTGGGGTCGGCACGATTCATCGAGTAACTCGTATCCAATACAAAGACGGCATCAAATGCATCCTGAATTGGGGGTTGGGATTGTGCTGCATGTGTGTGCGAAGCTCCTAAAAACAGGGAGGAAAATATAGTAGATATTAAAATCAGGGCAAAAGCCCTAATTTTACCATTTATTAGCATTGAGTATTTCTTTCTCATTTTTATATACCCACCTTATGTACTAGAATTTGTTGAAATATGTATGTTTGAGTAATTTTTATGTATATTTATCAGTTTATCGGAATTGAATCTTTTATTTTGTATACGTATCCAAAAATTAGGACTTTGATTGGATATATATGACTCAAATGTTAGTTTTGTAGTTCTCCGGACCTTGTTTTTATCAGTAATACAATATATTGACAATTTACGCAGTTGATAGTTAATATTACCCCTAAGACTCAGGTGCACTAAGAAATTAATCCTATGTAAATCCAAATTATTATGCAATTAGCTAGTTTTACAAAAGTATCCAGAGATTTGAGAGGAGAAACTATGGACATTATCAGTCAGACCAATCGAACAATGCTGTTCGAGGAAATTAATCCAGAGAAGTTGGATCTCATTACGATTGTTGGCGATGTCAAAGGTATCGACAGTTTGAGTGATGATAAGATCAAGGAAATTAACCAAGAATTACTTGTGCGTAGTTTTGATGAGTTTCTAGACAAGTTTTCCCCAACCGTGTATTCGTTTTTTAACGCTGCGAATCAAAAAGTAGTCTATACCCTGAAAAAGCCAGAAGGCATTGACGAAGATGCAATTACGGGTATTCGTATTGACCAGAATAACGACTTTTTAAAAATGCTATTTACCTTGATTGACACCAAGCGTAGCCAAGGAAGTACCAATGTGGACTTCAAATTCGAGCATTTACTCGATATGATCTCACCAAAAAAAGTGATGGATGATATTCGTCAAGTGCGGAAGGAAATTCACTACTTGTATGGGCAATATGAGAAGCTCGAGGATGAAGATCCGAAGAAGCTGGATATGGGCGACAAGCTGAATGCCATGTTTGAAGAGGCAAGCTATAACTATAACAACGTAATGGCAATGCTTCCACTTGCGATTGAAGATATCAAAACAAGATTATTGCTTGGTGGAATGAATGAGGAAAATGAAGGCGAAGCGGTACAGATTGGTCTATTAACGATTGGTGAGAGCGGTGAGCTTAAGATTATCGAAGCACCAAAAAGTGATAGCACAGAGCTTGTTCTTCTTGATGAGAATAGCTCAAATGGTTTGGCTGTTGTATTTGAAGAGGATTATAACTCTATTTCTGCCACACCATCAGGGTATGTGAAGGACCTTGTTGTTCGTACATTTAGCCCGTTACCAGCCGTAACCAATGAAGTAAACGTAGAGCTTGAGGTATCGAACTACAACACGTATCTCGAATTTTATAAAACCGCTAAAGATGATTTTGTGAAGACAGTAAAGCCTTTAGTTGAGAAGATTCTAGGCGTAAAAATGTTCTTTGACCAATATGCAATTAAAAATAAAGGTATGGTTCCAACGCTACTAGTTACAAACTCTAAGTTAGATATGACTGTGAAAAGTTCAAATATTCCTCGTCTTGAAACTTACTTGAATACTGTAAACTCGAAAAATGATTTCAACGATACAATTTGGTTTGGTATTGTTCCTTCTGTAGAGCTGGAGACTGCAGGCAAGGTGAAGGTTTCACGCGAGCGCTTCAAAGGAAATGAAAAGATCGTGAAGCAAGACAGCAATAACATGGCCTCCTTATCTATGCTAATGGATGTGGTGAAGGACTTCAAAATTCAAATCTTCTTTAGCTTTGAGCAAGGCGAGGAAACGACCTTTAACAATATGGCAACAGCTGGTGTAGATAAATACATCGATAAGTGTGCGCCACTCATTCGCAAAGACTATAGTGAATACTGCATCCCTTGTATCCCGAACTTTACCATCATTCCGAAGGACAAGTCTGGGGTTGTCATTGATAGCCGAATGATCCAGACCGAATACGGAGTCCAGCTCTCAAAGGAGAAGGAGGATGTCTTGAGATTGTGGATTGAAGGCGTGTATGTAGGCGCTTCTTATGTTGCAGCTGGTATTGTTGCTGCGTATCAATGTCCAGAATACCTGAAGGAAAACTTCAAGAGCACAAGTAAGGAATTCCCGGGCGTACGCTTCGATATTGAAGCAGGAGAGAACAGCCTACGTGCTGCAACAACGATGGCGAAGGAGATTACAGGCTTTACCAATACAATCAAAGACACGATTAATCGTAAAAACTTTGGATTTGTATTTTCATCTGAGAATGCACAGCTCCA
Organism: Paenibacillus turicensis; assembly: GCF_017873435.1. Classification (GTDB taxonomy): domain Bacteria; phylum Bacillota; class Bacilli; order Paenibacillales; family Paenibacillaceae; genus Fontibacillus; species Fontibacillus turicensis. Next base: position 124,592 of record NZ_JAGGKG010000008.1, read on the forward strand.
AGAAAAAGATGTTCGTCGTATCACAGTATACAAGGCAAGAAGCCTGGCTGCTTCGGAGGATGGTTTCGATTCCATTTACAAGACGCTTGTTAGTACATATATCGAACGTATCTTGCGTTTCTCAACAGCAGATTTCAAGCATGAAAATATTGTGAAGTTCTTCAGTAACAATCCGAGCAGTCAGAAGAGTAAATGGCTGTCTAAGCGGGGATATGTCAATTCGATCATACATGATGGGGATGACATTAGCTATGTGATTGATGAGAAGAACAACCTTTGTCATATCGACCTGATCTATAACGGAAATGTGAAAAATTTGGAAGTTATGATTACAAAGGGAACAAGTGCTGTAAAGGCGTAAAGGTATAAGACTTAACTATGATTTAACGGTTACTAAACGATAACGAGCTGGGGGCATGTGCTGAGGGCTGGCCCCTAGAAAATCAATATATACATCGTATGTAGAAGATTAGCTGCACCATGCAATAAGCAGCTATCTTGTTACATAAATTCATTGGCTATGAATCATAGCTTTTGAGCAAACAACTTTTTAAGGAGGAATTTTACTTATGGGATTCAGATTGAAAGTGGAAGGCGCTGAAACAATTGAACTAGGCTTGGATAACATTCAAAGAGTCGTTTACGACACAGATACACCGGATGATTCCAATGCAAGATCTACAGATGTAGGCTCAACTTTGAAGGTTTCTGGCAAAATCATTACAGCGACAGATGGTGACAAAGCAGATGATACCTTGAAATTGGCGTTATGGTCTCTTGTCCCTGCTGAAAAATCAGATTGCTATCGCAAACTGACTTTGGAAGTGATCGCTGCGGATCAAGTGGTTCGTGAGATTGTATTCCCAAATGCGTTCGTTGTAGATTACAAAGAACAATTTGGTGATACCGAAGGAATCGGAACATTTGAATTGTATGTGAAACAAAAGAAAGACAAAACAGAACTTGCTAAGCTTAACGGCGGATACGCTGCAAACTAAGGCAACACAACTTCAGGGGGCCTATCAAACGGCCTCTTGGAGTCTATAAATAGGATAGACCTGAGTGTCGCTACAGCAATAGAAAGAAGGCGCATGTCATGACAGACTATTATGGGCAACTTGGATTAAAGCAGGATGTGTCGAAGAGTGAGATCAAACAAGCTTACCGTAAGCTAGCAAAACAGTATCACCCAGATGTGAACCATGGTAATCCGCAAGCAGAAAGTAAGTTCAAATTAATTCATCAAGCTTATGAGACCTTAATGGATGATCAACTGCGAGAGCAATATGATGCAAAGCTCAGAGCCAATTTGTCAAATACATCACCACAATTCAAGACCCAAGCTAAGGCGGAGCAGGATGTATTGAGTGGGTTTGATGAAAGAATCAAAGCGCAATATGCTCAGTTTTTTGGCATGGCAGGGAAGAAGCAACAACAAGATGAACAGACAAAATCTAAAGGGAAGAACCCGATAGATACAACAGATATTTTTAATCAGTTTTTTGGGGTACGTAAGAAATAAAGAAATAAGAAATAAAGAAATCATCAATCAGGATTTTAATTAACGGGGGTAAGTGATGTGAAGACGGAGAAATCTCGGTGGATCTTAATCATTGATCTGCTGATCTATGGGATATTGGCCAGTATGGTGCTGTATGCCCTGCTCCGCCCTGTAAATTATATTGTACAAATTTCGATTGTAGGAATATGTACACTTATTGCTGGGGTTTTAATTTGGAGGGGAGGCACCAAGACGGCAATATCCAGAAGCAATGATCCAATCTCTAAAATCGTCATGCTAGATGATGACGGTGAACGGATTAAGGAATGGTTCGTCAAGGGAGAAACCTCTGTCCTCATTGGGAAAAGTAGACAAACCTTCGAGGTTGACATAGATTTGTCGGACTCTGAATATGCCTCGCTCGTTAGTCCAGAGCACGCGGTAATGAACTGTGTGGGCAATCTGTGGTATATCGAGGATGTAGATTCACAGACGGGAACAGGGATACGTAAGTGTGACCGCAGTGATGTTAAGAAGCTAGCTGCAGAGGAACCAGAGCCGATCGTACCAGGTGACATGATTTATATTGCAAATACAAGACTCTTGATTAAGTAACATTTTGAAATAAATTAAACTGGCATTATACATATGGGGGAATGAATTTAATGAGCCTCACTCGATGCCCAAATGGGCACATGTTTAGCACAAGAAAGCACGGCACGATTTGTCCATATTGTAATACGGCTACGCAACAGCCTGCTTCCCGCAGTGAAAATCGTAGTGTTCAAGCACAAGCAGCATCCGAATATGATGATCGCACGATGCCCTATCTTGGTGAAACCACAGGCATTCAGCCCGTAACAGGTTGGTTAGTATGTGTAGAAGGGCCACAGCATGGCCAAGATTATCGCATTATGGCGGAGAAAAACTTCATCGGTCGTGCCGAGGAAATGCAAATCCGTATTATTGGCGATAACACTGTATCAAGGCGCAATCATGCTGTCATCGTGTATGACCCGAAGAAACGCAGCTTTTATCTATTACCTGGTGATGCCTCAGGGCTTGCTTATCATAATGATGAAGCGGTCTATTCTCCTACAGAGCTAAATGCCTATGACTTAATTCAATTAGGTAAAAGTAAGTTCGTGTTTGTTCCACTGTGTGGCACTCATTTTGAATGGGGTAGCAGTTAATTCGAAGGGGATGAGCATTTGTTGACATGGAATTCATCATATGAGCCTTATGTGATCCTAACAGGTGCACTCTTTATCGTATTTCTGTTGATTGGAATCAGATATCGACTGAAATTATTAGGCGGAAGAGGAAGCATCTCTTACATCAATAAATCAGATGATCAAGTAGCTATGAGTATGCCAACTGGGCTATTGATTGGAAATGCACAGACAATTGGTAGACGTCAGGAGCAAGATGATTATTTTTCGAGTCTAGTCACAAGAATTGGCACCATGGCTGTCATTGGAGATGGCATTAGTGGACTTAAGCACGGGCGTATGGCAAGTACGCTTGCGGTGACTTTATTTGGCAAGGAATTTTTAAAGCTAGATGACCCCAGAAATATTACGGAGTATTTCCACCATGCTGCATCGATGAGTAATCGCGGAATTTTAGAGCAGCTAGGAGGCGCGCATGGGGGAACAACATTAGTAGCCGCGGTAGTTACAGCCAATCGATTACACTACGCAGCAGTTGGCGACAGTATGATTTTGTTGTTTCGTGATGGTGAGTTTATGGCACTTAATTCTCGGCATACGTTAGAGACGATGCTGGAAGCGAAATTTTTATCTGGTGAAATTACACGTGAGGAGGTTACAAATCATCCTCAGCGTAATCAATTAATTAATTATCTTGGTTACGAAGGCTTTAAAAGTATGGAGATCGGTGACCCAATCACGGTATTGCCTGATGATGTCATTATTTTGTGCAGTGACGGAGTCTATGATGCGCTAACTGAGGTAGATATGGAGCAGATCCTGATGAAAAAACTGTGTCCACAAGAAACGGCAGAGCAGATGATTGAATGTGTTGAGCGGAAAAGCTATAAGCATCAGGATAATGCGACGGTCATTATAATGCAGGTATGATTACAGGCTAGTACAGACTTGAATGAAAGAGCATCAGGGCAGAAGGAGAGGTAGCGATGAGAAAGGAGAATAGTGAGTTTAAGACCGCATTTGTCTCTGAAGCAGGTTCATTTATCGACAACAGGGATTATTTTGCTTTTGTAGAGTTAGACGATATGGCTTGTTATGTCATTGCAGATGGACTAGATACAGATCGTGAGCTACGGAGTGCTGAAATGGTAGTTAAGGCGATACTTGAGAGCTTCATGGAGAAGCCTTCTATGTCAACAAGAAAACTTCATCGAGATCTACAATCTGCGCATGAATGGCTCAAATTTGAGAGTCAACGTGTACGGCTCAAGGCGAGTGTGCTTGTGATTGTAACGAATTATACCAAATTGATATGGGCTTCCTGCGGTAATGCGAGGTTATACCATTTTCGAAGTGGTAGGTTAAATCTGAAGTCACGAGATCAGAGCTTATCTCAGTTATTACTGGATAGTGGAAAAATATCAGAGCAAGGCTTCAGCTATCATGAGGAACGTGGTAATTTGCTGCAATATATGGGTAAACCTGATCAATTTGAGCCTTATATCTCTAAAAAAATACCCTTACAAGATAGCGATGTCCTGTTATTGTGTACACCTGGGATATGGAAGCAAGTGGAGCAATCAGAAATGATCGACGCGCTCTCAGAGGCGAGTGAGCCGGATGTGCTTACAGATACATTGGAGGAAATTGTACTTAGCAAGCAAGAGCAAACCGTACATAATTACACCGCTGCTGCTATTTATATCAATAAGATTTTTCAGGAGAAGCCCAAAAATATCAAGAAGTGGGCGAAGCGTATTGCCATCATGGCGATATCTGCCATATTGATGGGCGGTGGCATCTGGTACATGTATTACAGACAGGCGCAGCAGATTGCAACGGCAGTCGTGCAGATGACAGAATCTGAGCAAGATGGAGATGGATATGCACAGGCAGGAGACTATGCTAAGGCATTAAAGGCATATAGTGAAGCTAAAAATGCAGCAAGCAAGGTGAAGGATAAGGTTCATTTTCAGTTATTACGCAATAAGCAGCGTGTGGCACAAAATGTAGTGGATGGCGATGGCTATGTGAAAGATAGCAAGTATGACATGGCGAAGGACAGCTACAATAAGGCACTTGAGGAAGCGCCTAAGTATAAGGTGTTTAAACAAGAGCATATTCAAGCCAAGCTTGAACGAACAGACGCAATTGCTACCTTAAATGACGTGATTAAAAATGGCGATAAGCAGTTCCAGGATCAGGATTACTATACAGCACTCAAAACGTATCAGCGGGCAAAAACGGCTGCCATTGAAGCTGAATACGAGAGTGGGCAAAAGCAAATGGAGAAGAAGATTCAGGAAACACAAGATAAAATAGATAGCATTAACAAGGAGACCAAAACACTTCAAGCCGATAACTTAGAGAAAAAAGGCGACAAAAGCATGAGTGCAATGGATTATTCCATGGCGATTACCGCTTATACCTCTGCACAAGAAATTTATCAGGAGATTGAGAAGCTAGAGCGTGTGCTTGCGATGGAGCGTAAAATATCCAAGGCCAATGACAAGCTAAGTCCGGTTACTCCAGCATCAACAGATAACAGTGGAAATGGTACTGGTAATAGTTCTGATACGAAATCTTCAAGCAAAGAGGAGAAGGATAAGGAGAACGGTCAAACTAAAGAACCAAATGATGAGACCACAGCGGGAGGAAACTCATGAAAGATATTGTAATGGATCGCCTAGGAAAAATGGAGGATTTGGCACAGCGTAAAGCTTTACGTAATCTGATGACAAGTGTGTTCTTGAATCTGACTGAGTACCAGGAGGAGCTGAACAAGAAATTAGAGCAACGTGTATTTGAAGAGGTAGGTAGCTACGATGGCAAGCACGATATCTTTGTCTCTATGTGTACACGGGAGGACTATGATCCACTACATGAGTACCTGTTTCCAATGCTCCCCGAAGACGTTGAGCCCACCTATATTTCCCTTACAGACATTGCAGAAGGACTTAGTCGCGGTGAATCCAGTCGTTTGTTCACTGTGTTTCTATCTTGTAGCTATTCGGAGATTCAAGCGCTATTAAAGAGTAAGCGCACCTTTACTGGTAAGCTAGTGACGGATCGTCGCACCTACTCGATTACCGTGTCCCTTGAGGCTAATCTTGCTTATACTAACGAGATCGAAAGACTGTATCGTATCTTTTTAAATAATGGCCTCCCATGGAAAACAGTACATCATCCCTATGCTTATAAATTTGTAAATGTGCTGCTTACACAATGTGATGGTAAGCTTGGTGTGGAAGAGGAGATTCGTGAGATGTCAGTTCATCTTGAGGAATTTGAGCCCTATAAGCAAACCCATCTTGTACCGCTATGGAATATTGAACGCCTACAGCTCAAAACAGGTGGATTCCCTGTACCTGCGCAAGATAAGGTTCATTTCGAGCATGTACTGCTATTACAAGATACCGGTATAGAGCATGGTTATCTGGTTGATGGTGATCCAGATCGTATTCGCTATATTAAACGCACACCAGAGCAAATTACCATTGTGTCCAAAGATACACAATCCGATTTATGGAATGTACTTAAGCTAGTAGAACCAAGGACTTCAAGTGTTAGTAGAACAACCTATCCGGTTGTCTCGAATCGTCAGCGTGCAGATTTTCTAAGCAATTATGTAGCTCAGGCAAGTCAGATTGTCCGTTCTAAAGGGGAAATTGTACGTATTGTCCATTCCTTTGAAGGTGCCAATCTTGTTGAGTTAACAGACATTAGTGTGTATGAGCAGGAGAAAATGAGGGACAGGCCACGCATGACCTATGAGTTGAACCTGTTTCTCAATGACGATGTCAGAGTAGATCATGCCAAGCCAAGTATGGTGCTAACTTTCCGAAATGTCGGGATGACTGCGGCACATCAGTATATGGGCGATGACTTACTTAGCTTCTTAGTCTCACAGGTACAACTCTTTTTCCCTGAATATAGCTGTAGAGGAGAATGGGCTTGAATTATATTTGGGATCTTGTGATTAAGGCGAAGCAAGCGGGAATAGATCCAAGTCAAATTACGTTTAAGCCTGCTGAGGTGTATTCGCCCTATATGGAGTTAAGTCAACAGGATTTGAATGGTGGGGTAATTCCTAATGTTGTAGAGGTCAATCCTTATTATCGATTTTATGATATTTTCCGAGATTTGTTTGATATTAATGTAACAGAAGATGTGGAGCTAAGATATACGTTATTTGATATTGTGATTCACTTTCTAGCAGACCTAGATTTAATGCAGGGCATGAACAAACGAGAATACTATATTTCATTTGTGCTGCTAGACATAGAATCTGGTCTGTATGGGACGGCGGTCAAGAACTGGATGAGCTTATTCACCAAAGAGGAACAAGAGATGATCGCAGAGGGCATCCTTCGTATGTACGATACAGGTGAAAGTCTACAGCTACTTAAGTCCGTTGTCCGCTCTATCTTTCCTCGTTCAACAATCTATGTCAATCGTGAGGAAAAGGATGAAATGCTATTTTTTATTGGACGTAAACAAAGCGAACGCAGTAGTGGGAAATTGCAGCTACTCATGACTTTGTTTTTACCCGTTCGGTTCCAGACACAGGTGTATTGGGACTGCCATTTTGGCATTATTGAGGCAGAAAACACGATGATTCAGGATCATATCGCGATGTATTAACAATGAATCGTGCTGGATAAAAAGGTATTTACAATGAAATAGGATGGATTAAGGAGGTGTACGTTCATGAAGGGATATACGATATACAGAGACTCAGCGGAAGCGGATCGTAAGCGTAGTCGTGCAGGTGCTACGCGGTATACACGCAGTGAGCTAGAGGAAATGACGACGTTTCAAATGAGAAACATCTGTTACAAGGAACGTCTGATCGACGGACTAATGCAGCGATTGGATCGGGAAGCCTTGATTTCGGTCATTTTGAAATATTTGAGTGCAGAGGAGCATTTATTTATTGAGCGTCCTTGTGAGGGGGGCATGGATCGGCTTCGCTATGCATTGTCTAGGTATGGAAACGTGCCTCTACAGGGCAATGGTGGAATTACTGTGCCTGCTCGCCTGCTCGTTTACCAAGGGCTTGCGATTGATGAACGGGATGGTTATGCTGTTGCGTCTAGTCAAGGTCTGGTTGACTCCAATGTGCTACTTGTGAATGAACAGCAGGAGTTGTGCGGAATTTTTAACCTTCGTAAGCATATCTTTGGGGCTGGATTTTATTTATCAGCATCCTCAGATAGCGAATGGGTGATTACACCTAATCGTCAATATAGCTTGTTGTTTTTCCGTAAGCGTGATTCTGAATATCTGTACAACACCTATTATCAGGATTATGTTATGCCACCTGTTCACCTTCAATTTTATAAAATTCCGCTGGCAGAGCTGGAAATTAGAGAACTAGCACCAACAGATGCAGTTCTGGCGATTGACTTCGGTACGTCCAATACGACGGTGGGGTCTTTTTTGGTTGATACGGAAGAAATCCAGTTCGTGAAATTTCCAGATCCTACGTATAAGGAGCTTCAGTGGATTGAGTCTATTCCAACCGCACTTTGTGTAGCGGACTGCGCCAACCCAGAGCATATGGTGTACAAATTCGGTTATGATGCACTTCTGTATGCTCGTCGTAGCAGCTATAGCAGTAGGGCAAGTCTTTTTCAAGGTATGAAAAGATGGGTTAGCGATTATACCCGCCTAGTTGAGGTTATGGATGCAGAGGGCAATACCACGCACGTATCTCGCAGCGATCTGCTAGGGGCGTATTTAAAATACATTATTAGCATGGCAGAGCACCAGTTCAAGTGTAGATTTAAGCGTCTGCATTTCTCCTCTCCTGTGAAGATGAAGAAGCCTTTTCTTACCATGTTCGCCGCGATCTTGCCCCAATATGAGATTGAACAAGACGATGCACTAGATGAAGGGATGGCAGTACTGTACAACACGATTGCAGATGGGCTAGAGCAAGGGAGCTTCATGGAGGGACAGGAATACAAAGCGTTAGTCATTGATTGCGGCGGTGGAACCACCGATTTATCCTCGTGTAGCTTCACGGTTGAGGATGGACACATGTCTTATAAAATCGATATTCAAACGACGTATGAAAATGGAGATACCCACTTTGGGGGGCAAAACATTACTTATCGGATTATGCAATTTATGAAAATTGTATTTGCAGACTATTATCGCCATGGCAAGCGTGGTGTGACAGATATTGATACCTTGATTGACATTCCTAGTAATGATTTATTTCGCGAAATTGATGTGCATGGATTAGCAGGTGTGTATGTCAAGCTGGATGATTATTATGAACAAGCTGAAAAGGTGATTCCAACGGCATTTGCTTTATTCGAAAACCGACCTCGAGATGAATATTTGCGTGTTCGTGGCAATTTTCATTTTCTGTGGGAGATTGCAGAGGAGATGAAGGAGCAGTTTTTCCGTAAAACCGGGATACTCCGGAATCGCTTCTACTCGGAGGTAGATGATACCCGTGATAATGACTTACAGATTACGACCATGGATCGCTGGTTCCTCTCCGTATTTCGTAATGGGGAGCTGAAGGATGAATATGAGTTCCCAGATGTCGTGTTCAATATTAAAGAAATTACACAGCTGATCAAAGGTGATATTTATGATGTCGTTCGTAAATTTCTCGATGACTTCTATAACACAGGCAGACTAAGCGAATACTCGATTATTAAGCTAACTGGACAATCGTGCAGAATCGATGTGTTTCGTGAAGCCTTGAAGGAGTTTGTCCCGGGACGAAGCATTGAATTTCGCCAGAAGCCGATCGAGGGACGTGTACCCGAGCTGAAGCTTGCTTGTCTGCGTGGGGCAATTAGGTATTTAAATGCGCGGAAGTCGGGTGTGATCGAAGCGAAAATTACAAATCAAGCGGCGGTCATCCCGTATTCGGTTACAGCATACACACATAATGGACGTGAAGTAGGCTTGATTCAGCATCTTAATCGTAGTGATGGCGCACCTGGTGCCATATCCAGACCATCTGAGGTTGCAGAGGTAGAGCTGTTTTTACGTGGCAGTGATGGAGCGGTTCGTCAGAAATATAAATATATAAATCAGCCTAAACAGTATACTGCGATGCTCTATGAGGAGATTGCCAAGCGGCTAGACGGACGTATTCCTCAGGATGATACAGATTCCATTATGAATGGTGAAACGAAATTTTTCGTCTTCGCAGATCACGAGGCTTGGGGCTTTCAAGTATTCCCGATTGCCAGACAAGCCGAACAACTGTATGTCGGTGAGCAGGTATTATTTCCATTTGAGAACGATATGTCGGAGTTGGACTTTTTTGATGGGATGAAATAGGGGAGGGAGACTATGTTTATCAATGTAAGTCCAAAGTTCGAGAGAGGACGAATTCTCAAAACTGCCATGCTAGAAAGCTTGCGAGATTTCCCTCGTGATCTTGCTAATATTACGTATCAAGGCTATAGCAATGGCATCATTACAGGTGTGGACATCAGTGTAAAGGAAGACGTCCTCATCGTACATCCAGGCATCATTAAACATGATGGCACATTGTACATGCTCAAGGAGCAAGTTCAAGTGCCCTATGAGGCGACAGGTCGTCTTTCTGTTCTAAAGGTTGCTATTAAACCTGTTGCATCCTCGGCAGATTATGAGCAGGCTATGGGTGAGGTTATATTAAACGAATCTATCTGTTCAGACCAAGAAATTGAGCTTGCTAGATTCAAGCTAAAAGCAGGAGCAATTCTCCGTTCAGCTTATTTAAACTTTGCAGATATGGCGACAGAATACAATACGCTCAATTTTATTTATACGATGTACGCAGGTCAAGAGAAGCCAACGTTGTCTCCTAAAATATGCCGCGCATTTGCACGAGAATTGCTAGATTCAGGCGTGGAAAATCCACTAGATCAGAACTTTGCATTCCTGTGCCTGAACCAGGAACGTATGGAGCATGAAGTCATCCAGCGCTACCTAGTCCTTCGCTTTGGAATACAGGTGCGGGAGATGGATCATGCAAAACTACACCAGCTATTGGTGCGTGTTCTCACTGAGGATGGAGGTCGAAGCATTCATCCAAGTGGGTCAAGACCGGGATTAAATCGAATGGTTGTAGATTAAGTTTTACAAAATAAGCTGTAGCTGTATAGGGCAGCGAACAAGTGAGGATGAGAAGAAATGTCTTATCAGACCGTTACGTATGAAAAGTTAAAAATTGCCCCTTTTGAAATGACTTTACATGAACTTAAGCTAGAAAAGAAAATTCAAGACCATGCTCGTCTCTACTTTACTGGGCGGATTGCACCAGAGCTAGAAGAGAAGTATGTGAAAATGGCAAGCAATCAGCTTCCGATTGAAATGTATTATTACGATGCTAAAGGCACGACACATACGCTATTTCACGGCATCATTTTGAAGCTACATGTGAAGGTGGATAAGGAGGCGTATTGGCTAGAGGCGGAGGCAGTGTCGCATACGTATGCGTTAGATATTAAGCCTCAGCACCGAGCATTCCAAGATGCGGGAAGAAGTATTCTCTCGGTTATGAAGCACATTTGTAAGTCCTATTTAGGGGCGAGTGTACTCAATTCCTTTACTGAGGAGAAGAAGCTTGGTGCATTCACATTACAGTATCAAGAGACAGACTGGGAATTTTTCAAACGACTGGCTTCACATTACAACGCGCCATTAATGCCAGCAGTGACGCAAAACCACATTGGGGTGTATGTGGGGATTCCTCACCATCAAGATGGTGGAGAACTGAAGGCAACACATTATCGTGTGTACAAGGATATTTTAACCTATAAAAGCTTAGTAGAGGGCACAGGTGCGAAGCTAAATGAGCAAGACTTCATCTGCTATGAGGTTGTAACCGATCAGGTTTTTGAGCTAGGGGATAAGGTGAAATTTAAAGGTAAAGCGTTGTATGTCCTTAATGTCGTGACAGAAATGAAAAAAGGGGTGCTAACCCATACCTACACCCTGCGCTCCAAAGCCTCTGCGTACCAACAAAAAATGGTGAACAAACGTATTATTGGCGCTTCGATTCAAGGGAAGGTTGCACAGGTGGTACGTGATGAGGTCAAGGTTTCACTAGAATATGACCAGGAGTGGAGCAAAAGCACAGCGTATCTGTTCCCATATTCCACCATGTATGCCTCTGAGGATCAGACAGGCTGGTATTGTATGCCAGAGCTTGGCGACGATGTGCGCATTTATTTCCCAGGTCCGCAGGAAGCGGAAGGGATTGCGTTAAGTACGGTGCGGAAGAAGCTACCTGCGCAGGCGACTGGAGCCGGTGGAGGGCAAGCAACGGGTGGTTCAGGTGGAAACGGCAGTACAAGTGGAGGGAATACCACGGTCGTGACCAATACCCAAACGGTGACCAATACCGTGGTGAAGACAGAGCAGCTACAGCCGATTGTCCATTATGATAAGGATTTAAAAGAGGATCTTATGGCCAATCCTAACACGAAGTTTATTATGACTCCGCATGGGCAGCGGATTATGTTCGAGGAAGATAAGATTACAATTTTAGGAGCCAAAAATGGAGCCTCGATTATCCTTACGAATTCAGGGGATATCATCTTGAATAGCAGCAATAAGATTACATTACAGGCGGGCAGTCAATTAGAGATGTCAGCTAATAGTATTGTGATGGTTAGTAATAAGATCGAAATGTCTACCAAGGACGGCTATGGCGGAATGAGTATTTCTGAGGGACAGGTCATTGTAAATGGGGTAGAAGTCCTCATGGATAAATAGACAAGTAAATAAGTAGAGGTGGTAAATTTGCTGAGTACAGAAATGTGGGAGAATTTTGTTTTAAATGAGGTGCTAGTGTTTCGAAAAGGGCAACTTCATGCACTACATGAATACTTTGTTCAGCATAAAGATGAGCTTGCACTTGAGATTGCAGCATGGTGTGAGCCTATATGGGAGTATATTTTACACCTTCAGCAAGAGGAGCAGTTAAAAAGACTGGACAATATCGGGATTTCACTTATGAGAACAAGTCTATTGTCTGGTTCATGGAGCTACATCATAGAGCTAAACGTGACACCAGAGTCAGCAGAGCAAAGTACGACATTTTGTTATGAAGCATCTTGGATTAGAAAGTACTGGAATGACTGGATTTTGCAATGTGAGCAAGCCCGTAGAGCTTATATGGGTAAGATGCCAGAGTTGTTATTAGAGCAACTGATTGCCGCACAGGTATATCCATTTCATGTCTATATGGTTCACGCCATGCGGTATGCTATGGACACAATTAGAAAACAAACTTCGTTTAAAGCCCTGAATCAAGGAAGAGAGTTTGAAATCAGAGTAGGAGAATACAGAAACAAAGAAATTAGTGAATCTGTATATCGATACAAACAGCAGCTTCGTTCCTCGGATTCTTGTAAAGGGTGGTTAGAAAGTCGGATTCCAGACGAGTACATTTACGAACATATTGCAGATGTGGATCTGACTAGTGCACAGTTTAATGAGTTATCGCTGAATAATACTCGTTTTGAGAGAGTGAACTTATCTCATAGCCTGCTTCGAGGGTGTTTATTATTAGACACACAATTCGAAGAATGCCAGCTAATAGAGGCAGATTTGGAAGAAAGTAAGATCATTGATGCTAATTTTAGCTACTGCAAGCTGCAAGGGGCTTCCTTTAATTACTGCGAGGGTGGGAGCCATATAGAAAGTGAAAAGTATGGAATATTTCTTGGTATTCATGGTGTGAACTTCAAGTATGCGGATTTAAGGGGTGCTACATTTAGATATGCACGTATTGCAGGTGATTTTAGGTATGCACAATTAGCTGGAGTTGACCTCACTGGTGCAGACCTACGTGGGAGCAAGATGTTAATTGCAGACCGAGACCAAATAAAACTAACACAAGTACAACAAGACAGCATTGAATGGGTTGGAAGGGAGTAGCAAGAAATAGATAGGGGGATCGTAGATGGAATATTTCAAATTAGGCCTAGACCCACGTATAGAAAGTATGGGGGGGAATTTAAAGTTGCCTGCACACCTAATTCAAAGTTATGACAAGACAGAAAATGGTGAGGTAGTAACGATCCAGAACGAGGAACTGTTCCGCTATCCTTGTCTAATCGAACAACCTGTATTACTAGTATCTGATCAAATTAGGCGTGTTCTTTGTGAATGTATACCTGAGTTGGAATATAAAATCATTACGATTTTCAATGCCAAGCAAGGGACAAGACAGGAATATGCTTATTGTCAATTTCAGCAAGTTCTCGGGGGAATTATTAAGCAAGAGGATACTCTGCTTGTTCAGCTCCATGAACATCATTCACAGCTTCCAAATTTATTGTGTGTAAAGCATTATCATCAGTCCATCTTGATTAGCAACTTAGATGTAGCAGAGCGCCTACTTAAAGTGCAAATATTTGGTTTACATATTGAGAAAGTCCACCTGGAGGAGGGAATTAACAATGATGGTACCACCAAATGAAACATTTTTAAAAACGGAAACGATTGCGAAGCTAAGAGCCGCATTAGATGAAAGGGAGACGTTTGTTGCTCGTGGTGCATTTATGTATTGCAGTATGGGAACACATGAGGAAAGGTTAAACCGACCAGCCTCTAAGGGTGTTTTTGTAAATAGGAATGAATTAATGACAGTTAGTGATTGCCAGGTTTCTTCGTCTGAGCAGTATTCTGATACGTACAATCATCTCAAAAATGAGATGGATGGCAATCTATATTCATTTGGCTTTTGTCGCAGTGAAAATCATGCAGAAGAGGGAAAGCGAGTAGATATGTCCTCTTGGATTCAGGATGTAGATCCCAATACACTGAGTTCGATCTCCGGTAAAGAAATATACCCTTGTGCACCTAAATTAATGGCAGCAGCTTCTATGATGAAAATAACACCACTTCCAACCCCAGAGTCCTTGCTTTCAATTATTAATTTGCTTAAACCTCAACTAGCCCCATTACCACAATGGGAACCGGGTCATCCTAAAGTTACGATTGAAGGAGTTCCTGCGTTGACTACTAATGCTTGTTTACATTGTAAATGGGGAGGTACGATTCGTTTTCTTACAAATGGCATGGAAGAGATGCCAGACGATCTAAAGTGGGGTGATCTCAATTACTAATTCATTCCAAGGCGACGGGTTTGAATTAGACTTTCCATTCTCCATTCATGCAGTACGCAGTTTTACAATAGATCGAACCTTCAATGCACATACAACATGTACACTTGCGCTCGTCATGTCTGAGGAAGATGCACAGCAACTGATGGAAAAGGGAAGTTTTATTCATACCATCCAGATTCGTCATAATAATAAAGACAAGACACAGTATTGGTTTAGTGGAGGCATTGCAGCGGTAGATATTGATATGGAGGATGGTATTTCTCATGTCAAAGTAACAGGGATATCGCGTTCTCATCAGATGGATGTAGAGCGAAGAAGTCGATCTTTTCAAAATAAACAAACGACGTATTCCTCATTGATTGAACAGTTAGCGAAGTCCTACTCCCAAGGTGCAGCTCGCAACGAAGCGACACATCCAAGTGCCGTGATTGGTGAGCTAGTTGTGCAATATCAGGAGACAGACTGGCAGTTCATGAAGCGACTAGCTTCTAGAGTGGGTACGATGATTTTACCCGATATCACCATGGATGCCCCACGGATTTATTTTGGCGTGCCTGACTTTTCTTGGGGCGAAAAAATGGAGGCCTATTACTATCGTTATGTGAACGATCATGCTAAATATCTTGATTATGCTGCGCATACAGAAGAAAGTACTAGTGCAATCCATCCTACTGATGTTGCTCACTATGAGGTGAAGTCGAATAACTATCATGAGGTAGGGAGCAATGTCACTTTTAAAGGTAAGTCTTGGGTAGTGACTAGCGCTCAAATCACTTATGAACAAGGAATGCTTAGTTATCAGCATGTACTTGTAGATCGGAGCGCATTTCAGCGTAAGTCCAAGATGAATCAACGTATCCAAGGCGTATCGTTAGAAGGAAAAGTGGTCCAAAGAGCGAATAATATGGTGCAGGTTCATCTGGATATTGATAATGGCTTTGATGAGCAGAGCAATTGGTGGTTCCCCTATTCACCAGATGGCAATAACATGGTGCATGCGATGCCAGAGGAAGGTGCACGGATCAAGGTTTATTTTCCGAATGGCACAGAAAAGGGGGCAATGGCAGTGAACTCTTCTCGTGGAAAACATGAGGAGATGAAGGGCAGAACGGTCTTCCAGAAGCCATCTACGAAGGTCTTCCATATGCCAGGGGCGGCGAAGATGGAGCTAGGAGAAGATGGAGTATTATTTGAAAAGAATACAGTTCGGATGCGGCTAGATCAAGCAAATATATTAGTGGAATCCGACGGTGTGCTCTATGTACATGCAGAGAACACAATGGAGATGGGTAATTCAAACTCTATGTCGAAACGGATTCGAATGTCGGCAGTAGAGTATATCCAATTTCAAACCCAGAGTGGAAACAGTGCCATGAAGATATGGGACAATCAAGTGGGTATACAGAGTGACAAGGTGAATTTCCATAAGGTTGAAATGAGCCTGCTTGATATGCTGAATGAAGAAGATTTAAAAGAGATGTATATTGATAGTGAAGCGTCTATTGAAGAAATGAATCTGCTTTCAACAAAGACATATGGATTTACTCATCCAGGTTCAATATCAGATAAAGAGAGTGCAGGAATTAGAGAAGGAGTAAGGGAGAGAGTAGGTAAAGATCCTAATGCAAGTGCAAAAGCTCGGGCACGGGTAGAAGAATGGAAACCAGATTTAATAGAGCAGAGGCATAAGGAGTATCTCTATCGTACTCGAAAAGAGGAAGCACAACGAGCGGAGCAACAGTCAGGGACAGGCACAGTTGTACTCGGCGCAGCAGCTGCACAAAGTCAAAGCAGTGGGCATCAGGAAAGTGTTGGCTCTCAAGGGAGTACAAGTAGATATATAAGTAGTAAAGTAAGTAAAGCAGGAAACTACCTAGGAAAGCTCATGGATATGTCTAGAGCAGGGATTGAGGGTAAAAGCGGACTCGAAAACCTAGCGGGAGCCATTCTTAATGACATGCAGCTACAGAAGGAACTATCAGCAAAACCAGATTATTATACAAAGCAGTTGGATGATGGGGGTAAATATTATGCAAGGTACACCTTTTTACAATTCCAAGTTGCCCCGTTAATGTTCTGGAGTGATCTACAAATAGCAGCGGGTTTGCTAGGATTAGTGTTAGCCCCATTCTCATTAGGAGGATCGCTAACATTAACAGTATTAGCGGTAGCAGATATAGGTTTATCTGTGGCAGATATTGTGATTGCATCGAAAAAGAAAAATGATCTCATGGAAGGGAAGCTCGAAACAGATCCGACATTTTTAGGGATGAATCAGAGTGTCGTGAATATATTGGGACTTGCCTCGTTTGCAGCTACAATTGGGGTCTCGCTATGGAAGGCTGCTAATGTAGGGGCAGACGCACGAAGGGTTAAGGCATTAGTAGAGATGGATCGGATAGAAGATGCGAAGCGACTAGAGCAAGCTGCAATACGTAAACGAGTGGAAGGAAATATTGCCGAGAGTGAGGCAGTGAGAGAGGCTAGGAAGAGTTCAGGATGGAAGGATTATGTAAACGGTCTTCCTAGTAAAGGAAATAAAGTTTACTATATAGATAGTGTAAAGAACTTAAAAAACTCAGCAGACTCTGATATTTTGAAACTTTTAGAAAAAAATGAAATATTTAAATTTAGAAATGGCGATGAAATTAAATCATCAGATATAAGGAAATTATTAACCACGACTAATAATAGTGATAAAAGTGGAATAAGAAATTTTACACCACTAGAGGCCTTCAATGAGGCAAGAATCCGTAAACTTTATAAAAATGAAACTTCTTATAAAGAAATTATTGCATCAAGTTCAGAAACTTTTAAGAATAACGTGGAAAAAGTTTTAACAAGGAAACAAAAAAGAGGTGGTAACATAGGAAGAGCGGAAATAAAAATTGAAGGTGTTCAGAGTGAAATGAATGCGTTTAGTAAATGGCAATCTGCTGAAGATATAAACCTAAACACAATAGAACGAGAGAAGTTTATAAGGGATAATAATTTAGTATTTGAAACAAACTCTAGAAGTCCCTTAGAAACTTTAGACGATTCTATTAAGAGACCTGGAAGTAAGGATACTGAAGCAAAAATACTAGAGGAAATAAGAAAACAACTAGGTAGTAGAAACAACGCTAAAGGTACAATAGAATTGTTTACTGAAAAAAGTGTTTGTTCTAGCTGTCAACATGTTATTTTTCAATTTTTAGAGGATTTTCCTAATATTAATATAAATATATATTATAATAATCCCCTATAATTATAAAATTGTATTAAAAAGGATGGTCAAACATGTATAAAGAGTATTTAGTATATTATGATTGTCAGTATATTCTAGTTGAACAAATATATGAATTTTTAAAACTAATAGGTATTTACTTAGATGCTACAAGTTTTATTGAAGAGTATGAAGAAAAACTTTTCCCTGATGATTCTCAAGATGAAAAGATATATATTTTTCTAAATGAAAAAACACAAGAATTGTTGTATATTGACACATATATTCATCCTTCCGACACACTAGGAATGTATGGAATAGGATTTAGATGTAAAAAGGAGAATTTTAGTAGAATTTTTGAAGCGTTCAAATTAGTTTTTGAAAGATATAATGAACGAGATGCAATTCATACAGAACTAAAAGATAACTGTTTGTATAATATTTGTCAAAGAGAATATCTTAATGAAGATGAAGTGCCTGGTGTATATAGGCTAAAACCTGTTGCGGTGGAGATGGTTTTGAAATAAAAGTTATAAATTAATTTTAATATACTAAAAGCTTACTCTGTTTAATAGAGGTAAGCTTTTTTTGATAATTTAATAAAGTAGAATAAAAGCTTGCTCTGAAGCATACTTAAGTTGAAAAAAGCACTATATTTAGGGTAGGGATTGAGGGCGAAAGTAGGCTAGAAAACCTAGCTGGAGCCATCCTTAATGAAATGCAACTACAAGAGGAACTCTTAGCAAAACCAAATTTTACTAAGCAATTGGATGTATCCTGGTAAGTTGAAGATCATTATGGTTATGATGATATAATAGCTTCAACACTAACATCAACTCAAAGACAAATAATTTTTGAGTATCAATTTTTAGGTTGGCTTCCTGAAAATGAAAAGAATAAATTATTTGTAGAGAACTACTTTAATACTCAGGATTAATAAATTAGCAGAATTACATAATTAAGACAAACTTTTGGGAGATTTTCTCCATAAATTAAGAATATCCAGTGTTGAATGTATCACATTCAAACATTGAGAGATAAAATATAACTTAGAATTACAGTACAAGCAAAGACCTATTTCACTCTGAATGATAAATGAGATAAGTCTTTTTCACAATCACGAAGCATATCAACGACTATCGAACGGCTGCACTTCACAACCCTGATCAGATTCCAGGTGGATATGCATCTAAAGTAGATGATATGGGGGATAAAAGAATAAATTCATCTATTGGATCTCAGTGGAAAACAAATATTAAGGAGTTAGATAAGAGAATTCGAGATTTATATAAAAATATGACTGTTGAACAAAGAAAAACAACTTATTTAAATATCAAGTTATTAGAATAAAATATGTTATGGAGGGATTAGATTGAGTATATTTAGTGATTTTAATCCCGAAAATCAAATTCCTAAAGAAACCATTGGGAAGTATAGTGGTCGTGTTCCTGATGAAATAATAGAGGTTTGGAAGGAATATGGTGCAGGAAGTTTATAAAAGGATATCTTAAAGTTATAAATCCAGATGATTTTACAGAAATCTTAGAAGATAGCTATGTGCGAAGTCAGGTAGCAATTCCTGTATTTACAACGGCATTAGGTGATATTTTAGTATGGGAAGATGGATATATAACAATTTTAAAATTTAGAAAGAGTGAAGTAGACATTGTCTGCAAGGGTGGTAAACATTTCTTCAATAATTTAAATGAAAACTATTTTTTGACTAAAAAACTAGAATGGAATCCTTATCCTGAAGCAGTGATACAGTATGGTACGCCTGCATATGATGAATGTTTTGGTTATGTCCCGTTACTTGGCTTAGGTGGAACAGAGAGTGTAGAAAAATTAAAAAAAGTGAAACTGATTGAACATATCCAAATTATTACTCATTTTATGGGTATGCTTGAATATTAGCTTAGATAAAAGCCAGACTGTCTTAATTTGATGCGCTCATAATCGATGTAAGCAAAAAATGAACAGCAATGAGATTGTATTGTAGATGCTGCCTCCTTTGAGAACAAACAAGCATATGGATGGAATAAAATGATGAAAATTGATTGGCAGTTTGCTGATGAAAAAGTAAGTAGAGAACAAGTTGAGGGAGTAGCACGAGAAATAGGTGTTAGCTTTTCTTTGGATTATATAGAATGTGCAGTAATTAATCATGGTGCTAATGTAGAGCCTGAGGCTTTTAATATTAGAAATAGGGAAAAGGTTTTTGGATCTCTCCTGTCATTTGATGAATCAAGTCCAGACTATTTTTTAAAGGTTTATGAAAACTATATTGCCAACAGGAGTAATTCCCTTTGCATTTGATCCAGCAGGGAACTTAATTTGTTTTGACTATAAAAACAATGAAGGTAGCCCCGTTGTTGTGTTTTGGGAGCATGAAGGGGCTTGGGAGAAGTTTATGCTCATGCAGGAAGAGGGGTTATCAAAAGAACAAGTCGAAAATAGAGCACGAGATAATGTGTTTTTTGTAGCTAATTCATTTACTGAATGTCTGGAAAAATTACATGATTAAATAAATCAGTCTTCCAGAAAACTTCTTATAATAGTAGTGTAAGAATAAAAGGGGATTTTATGGTTAGCTTACCATAAATCAACCCTTTGATTCTTCTTGGGGCTTATTTCGCTAAATTAATTTTTATATGAGGAAAGGTAAATGGAAACTATTTTTTGATTAAAAAACTAGATTGCAATCCCTACCCCGATGCAGTAACACAGTTGGCATGCTCGCATATGATGAATGTTTTGGAGATGCTTAAATATTATCCTAGATAAAGAGGGACAGTTTTAATTTGATGACCTGGCATCCAAATGGATGATAGTAAAAAGGAATAACAATGGGACTGCATTGTAGATGACGGCTCCTTTGTGAACAAACAAGCATAGAACAGGAGAGAATACTATGGATCATTCAGCTTATAGTCAATGGGTTGAACAAAAAGTAAATGAACTATTGCATTCAAAGATTAAAAACGATAATGATTATGACATAGAAGTAATAAGAGAATATCTAATTTTTTCTCAAAATAGCAATACAGGAGAAGCCTTAATTGATTTTTTTAAAGTAAATAATAATGATGATCGTTTATGTAAAGTAGTAATTGAAATTTTATTAGATGAAAGTGAGGACTATTCAAATGATGCCAGATACGCAGCGGCTAAAATCATACCTATTTTTAATCCTAATATATTAAAAAAGTATAAGAAACAATTACTGTATGCTCAAAGTTATAAATTGAGAAGCTTGCGACCATTTTCCGACAGTAATATCCCAAGTTGGCTAGACGGAGAATCAGCAGGTGAGTAAAAACATTTTAAAAATCCTCCCTTCCTCTACATGAAATTCACCAAAATTCCGCCTAAAATACCGCACAAAACCTCGTTGCTAATTCCTGTTGTTATCCCATTCATGAGATGAATACCCGATATGTAGGAACTAGGATTTCATACCTTTAACTCCTAAATTTCCTCTCTCCCCTTGCATCCCTCACTACTATGTATTACAATATAGACAACACTATTTTGCATTGCAAGATAGCTCCTAATTGAGGTGAATGACATTGATTCCATCCCAGATGCTTAAAGGAACACTAGAGGGCTGTATTCTTAAAGTGATCAGCTTTACAGAAACGTATGGCTACGAAATCTCTCAGCAATTGCAGGCATATGGCTTTGTAGATATTTCTGAGGGAACAATTTATCCACTATTATTACGTCTTGAGAAAAATGGGTTAATCTCAGCGCAATATCGACAATCCGCAGTAGGACCTAAACGTAAATATTTTTCCATTACCCCTGCGGGAGAGGTAGAGCTGGAATTATTTTTAGGACATTGGCAGGAATTACAGCAAGCCGTTAATAATTTGTTTCAGATTGGAGGACAACAAGATGTATAAGGAAACGAAGGAGCTTAGAAAGCTGAACAACAAGCTAGATAAAAAGCTAACACCTGAAAATAACAAGGTGTTAACGGATATTATTGTTTACTTACGTGGGGCTAAAATTTCGGAATATAATCAGGAGCTTATTCGACAGGACTTACTGGAAATGGTATTGTCTGCACAAGAGCGTGGGGAGGATATCGCATCCGTCATTGGAGAGGACTATAAAAGCTTCGCTGATAATATTGTAGCAAATGTTCCAAAGCTAACCTGGAAGGATCGAATGATAGAGCTGTTGGATATTATTTTATTATCTTCCTCTATTTTAGGTCTAATATTTTTAGTAACATCTAAGGATACTTTTTCAATTGTTCGGAATTGGTTTGCAGGTGAGCCTACTAAGTACAGTATCTCTATCTCATTGGGGGCATTAATTGCTTATGGACTAATTATCATCTGTTCGATTCTTCTCATTCATTTAGTGACTAAAACGTCTTTTGATTATTCAAGCAAACGTAATATTATCAGAATTGCCCTCCTAGATGTGGTGTTTGTGGCTGTTACTGTATTGCTGGCATGGGTAGGAAGAAATACAGTTTTTACCCTTCATTTTGCTATCGTGTGTAGTTTGGTTGTCGTTTTATTTGTTTCACATAAGGTTTTGGAACGATACTGTAAATAAAGTGTTAATTAAATAAAGTCAGCATATTAAACAAAATGAATCAAGCCCACTGTGTTCAGAAATCAACATAGTTGGGCTTTTTTAGATGATTTTTAGATCATGGTCATTATGCTTTCTTGTTGAACTTATCGGTGTAGCACTGATCAAATCTTCGTTATGGGATCCACTTTTGCTACCCCTGTGCGCACAGCCGCTTCAATTACAGCCTTACGAATGTAATCAACCACATTAGGATCAAATGCATTTGGAATAATGTACTCCGCATTACGCTTCTCATCCGAAACGGCAGAGGCAATTGCCTGTGCCGCAGCGAGCTTCATTTCATCATTAATATCACTTGCGCCACAATCCAATGCAGCTCTAAAAATGCCAGGGAAGCACAACACGTTATTAATTTGGTTGGGGAAATCGGAACGTCCCGTCGCCATAATTTTTACATAAGGTGCTGCTAGGGCAGGGTCAATTTCTGGCACTGGATTGGCCATTGCAAATACGATCGGGTCTTGTGCCATTTGCTTCACATCTTCAACGGTGAGTACATTTGGTGCGGAAACACCAATGAAAATATCAGCGCCTTTAATGCAGTCAGATAAGGTTCCCTTTTCTAAATTCGGATTGCTGATGTTTGCAAATTCTGTCCAATGTGGCTGCGAATACGTCTCCAGTCGGTTAATCGCACCAGCACGATCAACACCAATTAAATTAACTGCGCCTGCCTTCAATAGCATTTTAGAGATGGAAATCCCTGCTGCGCCGCAGCCGTTTACGACAATTTTAACGTCTTCTATTTTTTTCTCTACGACTTTGAGCGCATTAAGGATACCTGCCAACACAACGATGGCTGTTCCATGCTGATCATCGTGAAAGACGGTAATATCTAATTCTTCTCTCAGTCTACGTTCAATTTCAAAGCAACGTGGAGAGGCAATATCCTCAAGATTGATCCCGCCAAATGAAGGCGCAATGGCTTTAATCGTCGCAATAATTTCCTCTGTATCCTTGGTGTCTAGACAAATCGGCACCGCATTCACATTAGCAAAACGCTTAAATAAAGCTGCTTTCCCTTCCATCACAGGCATAGCGGCTTTAGGCCCGATGTCACCAAGTCCAAGCACTGCTGTGCCGTCGCTAACAATTGCTACCGTATTTTGCTTTATGGTATATTCATATGCTTTGCTGTCATCCTCTGCAATGGCTTGGCATACTTTTGCTACGCCAGGCGTATACACCTTAGCTAAATCCTCCATCGTTTCAATGGGATGCTTTAGTGTTGTCTCCATTTTTCCGCCTAAATGCAGCTTCATGATTTCATCAATGTTGCTCATTATTGTGCCTCCTAGTTCATAGTTAGAATGTAGATTTTTCCGAATATGTATCAATCATAGATCACTTAATGTTCGTCTTTTTGAGTAATCGCTCAGTTATGCTTGATTAAAACATATTCTATCGTAAATGGAAAGTACTAATGTTCTTTTCACAGTGTAGTTTTAGCTTTCATATTCATATTTTGCATAAATTTAGAAACCCAATTATAATCGTCATGAATAGATGAATAATAAAATTCCACTTTCCCTATAAAGGAGAATGTACACATGCGGATGGTTGACCTGATTGCAAAAAAAAGAGATGGGCATGAATTAACGACAGAGGAAATTCAATTTTTTATTAAAGGATATACTGAGGATGAGATTCCAGATTATCAAGTCAGTGCCCTTGCAATGGCAATCTACTTCCAAAATATGACGGAACGAGAACGTGCCGATTTAACGATGGCGATGGCGCATTCTGGCGATATGATCGACTTATCAGCTATTGATGGCGTCAAGGTAGACAAGCATTCTACAGGGGGCGTGGGCGATACAACCACATTAGTATTAGCTCCGCTTGTTGCAGCATTGGACGTTCCTGTGGCAAAAATGTCAGGGCGTGGTCTAGGACATACAGGGGGAACCATTGATAAGCTAGAATCGATTCCAGGCTTCCATGTAGAGATCAAGACGGAGGAGTTTATTGGGCTTGTCAATGAGCATAAGCTCGCAGTTATTGGGCAATCAGGCAATTTAACCCCTGCGGATAGAAAGCTGTATGCATTACGAGACGTCACTGCAACAGTAAACTCAATTCCACTTATTGCAAGCTCGATTATGAGTAAAAAAATTGCGGCAGGTGCAGATGCGATTGTATTAGATGTAAAAACAGGCGCAGGCGCATTTATGAAAACGATTGAAGAGTCTAAGGAATTGGCACAAGCAATGGTGAACATCGGGAATCAAGTTGGTCGTAGAACGATGGCGGTGATCTCAGACATGAGTCAGCCTTTAGGACGTGCAATTGGAAATGCGCTTGAAGTGCAGGAAGCGATTGATACGCTTCGTGGAGAAGGCCCTGAGGACTTGACTGAGCTATGCCTAATCTTAGGTAGTCAGATGGTCTTATTGGCGAATAAGGCTAGCTCATTAGAAGAAGCCAAGCAATTGCTACAGGAAGCGATTACTAGCGGCAGAGCACTTGACAAGTTCAAGCAATTTATTATTAATCAAGGCGGAGATGCCTCAGTCGTAGATGATAAAGAGCGTTTACCACAGGCACAATTCATCGTTGAGGTTCCTGCCAAAACTGCTGGTTATGTGACGGAAATTGTGGCAGATGAGCTTGGTACTGCGGCAATGTGGCTTGGTGCTGGACGTGCAACGAAGGATTCTGAGATTGATCTTGCAGTCGGCTTGATGCTCGATAAAAAGGTCGGCGATCGTGTAGAGGAAGGCGAAACACTGGTTACGATTCATACAAATAAGATTGACATTGATCATGTGATTGAAAAAATATATGACAACATAAGTATTGGGGAACATGCCGAAGTACCAGTATTAATTTATGATGTGATTACAAATTAATTATATTTAGATGTGTTTCAGGAGTAGGTGCGGAGATGATAGTTCTCCTCACCTTTTTTAATTTCTAGTTAAGTTAAGCAACGAGCAGCATCCATTTACCACCGCAAAATATTTTGAAAACGCTAACATAAATTAGCAATTTATATTTAGAAAACTGTTTAATTTTGGTCAAATTTTAATATTATAAATCAACCTTCTATGACCGATATAATATACACAATTTTATAGGAGGTTTTATATGAATAATTGGCTTCTGAAACCATTTGCTGCAACGATGTCCCGACTTAAATACGCCCAAAAATTTATTTTGCTGAGTATGATTATGGTGATCCCTTTGATCGTACTGCTAGTCAGCTTATTAACTGAGCTTCAGGGCGATATTCAGACAGCCAAAAACGAAAGGACTGGAGTTAATTACATAAAATCAATTTTTCCAGTTGTTATTCAAGTTCAACAGCATCGTGAGGTTGCTGATGAATTATTAAATGGGGATACCTCCTCGAAGGCTAAGCTTGAAGAAATTGAAAAACAGGTTACAACCTTACTCACCTCTATTGATGCTGAGCAGAAGGGGACTTCGGATCAACTTCAGGTTACAGATCAATGGAAAAAGATTGAACAGGAATGGAACGAACTCAAATCCAATACAACGAAGCTTACTCAACAAAAAAGCTTTGAGGCTCATACCCAATTGATTGAAAAGCTACTTGACCTCAATCTATTTGCCGCAGACCAATCTGGACTTACCCTTGATCCTAAGATTGACTCTTATTATGTCATGGATATTATGATTAATCGTGTTCCCACTATGCTGGAGATGGCTGAGCAGTTGACTTTAGAAGGGAAACAAATTTTGGATCTGAAGCAGATGAGCGTGGAGGAAAGAACCAACCTTGCCATTCAGAGTATGCAGATTAAAGATCAATTGGAAGGCACACAAAAGGCGATGGCTAAAATTAAGGACTTTAATGTGGCGACAGCCCAGCGTGTTGAAGGTACGGCAGGTATAAGCACAACGTCAGTAGAGCAATTTCTTAAAACGGTGGATAAAGAAATTTTGAATGCAACTTCTTTCAATAAGAGTGCAACAGATTTTGAAGCTGAAGGGAAAAATAGTATTGAAGGTACACAAAAATTGTATACATTGATTGTCGAGGAGCTTGATCAACTTTTAAGTGATCGTTATGACACGTTAAATTCGAATCGTATAACTACCTTGGCCATCGTATTTGTAGCGATGCTAATTGTATTATTATTTTATCTCGGCTTCTATAGTAATGTCCGTTCAACGATTAAAACGTTACAGGTTGAGGCTAATAAGATGGCACAAGGTGATTTATCTAGTCAGTTCCAGCTAAATACAAGAGATGAGCTTAAGCATGTCGGTGAGGCATTTAACGACATGAGTGGCTCGCTTAATACATTACTGCTGCATAATCAGGAGATTTCGGAGCAGGTAGCTGCAGCTTCTGAGGAGCTGTCTGCATTAGCGGTAGAAGCAACCTCAGTAACGCAAAACATAGCTCATTCTGTAGGCTCTATTTCTGATGGCGCTAGTGTACAACAAAAGGTATCAGAGGAAAATGCTCAAGCGATGAATGAGGTGGCTACAGCCATTAACCGTATCGCGGAGACCGCAGCAGATGTATCGGATGTGGCCTCAGAGATGACAAAGGGGGCGACCCTAGGTGAGACGAAGCTACAGGAAACATTACAGCAGATGAACGGGATTCATACGGCTGTTCACCAATCTAGTGAACTGACAGTGAAGCTAAATCAACATTCGAATGAAATCGACTCTATTGTATCCGTCATTATGGAAATTTCTGCACAGACCCATCTATTAGCACTAAACGCAAATATCGAGGCCGCACGTGCGGGTGATCAGGGACGTGGCTTCATGGTGGTGGCAAATGAGGTGCGGAAGCTAGCTGAGCAGGCGAGTGAATCGGCGCAGTCTATAGCTACACTAGTTGGGAATGTACGTACGTTGCTTGGTCAGGTCACTTCATCGATGGAAGAGTCCACCAAGGTGACAGAGCAAGGGATGGCTGCAAATAAAGAAGCCGTAGAGGCGATCGGGACTGTGTTGCAATCGATTGGTCAAGTTGCCGGGCATATCCAAGAAGTATCTGCAGCAGCCGAACAAGTCTCAGCGAGCACGCAAGAGGTTACTGCGGCAATTGGAGAGATGGTTGGAATTACAAGAAATACAGCGGAGGAAGCTAGAAATGTAGCAGCAGCAACGAAGCAGCAAATGTCTTCTCTAGAAGAAGTACAATCTTCTTCCGAGATGCTCAGCTCAAGTGCTCAGCAATTACAGGATGAGCTAGGAAAATTCCATCTACGTCGTTAATAAGCTAAAATAGGTGTATATGTATCTCAGAAGGAGTTGATTGTATGCCTATTTTAACCTTTCATGGTCACTCTTGTGTACAAATTGCAGTAGAAGAACAATCCTTGCTGATTGATCCTTTTCTAAGAGGTAATGCGCTTGCGGTAAGTCAACCAGAGGATATTATAACCGACTTTATTTTACTAACTCATGCTCATACAGATCATATTTTAGATGCGGAGCCGATTGCGAAAGCGAATCAAGCAAAGGTGGTCGCTATCGTTGAATTGGCTACCTATATGTCCTGGAAAGGGCTAGAGACGATTGGCATGAATATGGGTGGTACGGTTGACTTAGGTTTTGCTCGAGCTAAAATGGTACAAGCTTATCACACCTCTGGGATTGTAATCGAGGATAAGCAGCAAATCATGTATGGAGGTATGCCAGCAGGCTACGTCATCCAAGCCGGAGGCAAAACGATCTTACATGCGGGTGATACAAGTTTGTTTGGTGATATGAAAATGATTGGGGAACGTTATGATATTGATGTAGCCTTCATTCCGATTGGTGGGCATTATACGATGGACCCTGAGGATGCGTTACAGGCGGCACAGTGGTATGGCGCCAAGCTGACGATTCCTGTACATTGGAATACCTTCCCTGCGATTCAGCAGGATGCAAATAAATTTGTGATGAGGCTTGAGGAGAATGGCTTACAGGGCAAGGTGCTACAGCCTGGGGAAAGCTTATCGCTGTAAGATATAAATAACAGATATAAATAACAAGTTCTAAATAACATCGAAAAATACTCGCTCTTGAGCGGGAGAGTCATAGGTAAAGTGAACACTGTGCACTGAACAGCGAACAGGATTAAACTTTATCTAAGTCCTTCTGCAATACTAGAGCGAGTTTTTTATAGAGAAGCTTGCTGAATCATTAAATAATGTAAGTGTTTAATCTGAAATTATTGTGGATTTGTGGTCCAAATTCCTGCTGTTTTCACTAATACACGGGGTGGTAACTTCAAGGTGGCAAGTGCAAGCTCTGCTACATCCTCAGGTTGCATCATCCGATCCTCATCTCCGATTTTAAGCCCTGCATTGACAGCAAGATCAGTATTCACAGTACTTGGTGTTAATGCTACGACACGAATGTTAGATTTACGAACCTCCTGCATAAGTGACTCCGTAAAGCCCATTAAAGCAAATTTGGATGCACAATACGCGGAGCCTGTTGCGAACCCTCGTTCACCCGCAGTGGATGCTACGTTGATGATATCTCCACTTTTTTGCTCTAGTAAAAAAGGCAAAGCCGCTTTGGTCACATAATACGTTCCCATTAGATTCAC
The DNA here is from genome assembly GCF_017873435.1 of Paenibacillus turicensis. GTDB lineage: Bacteria > Bacillota > Bacilli > Paenibacillales > Paenibacillaceae > Fontibacillus > Fontibacillus turicensis. The sequence goes on from NZ_JAGGKG010000008.1 coordinate 153,720, forward strand.
TTGGATAATACGCTCCCAATCTGCAATGTCCATCTCAGCGACAGTGCCCAACTGAGCAACGCCAGCATTATTAATTAAAATATCCACAGAACCAAGCGCATTGGTAAGCTTTTGAACCGCGAATTCTGCTTCTGTATAGGTAGCAATATCTGCGCTAGCAACTTCAACCTTAACGCCATATTGTTGCTGTAATTGCTGCTGTAATGATTCTAAATCAGCGGTAGTACGAGCAATTAAGCCGAGATTTACCCCTTCCTTTGCAAGTGCAATGGCGATGGCCTTTCCGATTCCTTTTCCTGCTCCAGTGATAATGGCATTTTTATTTTTTAGTGACAAGCTGGATCGCCTCCATCAACATAATAGTTTTCACCCATAGCTTACCATTATAAATAATTTGACATCAACACGGTATTGATTTATCTTAATATTAAGATACTTAATGACGGGGTGAAAATATGAGTCCAAATCGTAATGAAGCATTGGATTTATTTATTGCATTATCAAGAGCTAACCAATGGGTAAATGCCATTTCGGATCAAGATATACGGGAAAATGACATGACACGTACTGAATTTGCAGTGTTAGAATTGTTACATCATAAAGGACCTCAGCCTATTCAGCAGATCGGAAACAAGGTGTTGATGAGTAGCGGTAACATTACATATGTCGTAGATAAGCTAGAGAAAAAGGGGTTTGTTAAGCGTAGGGCTTCTAGCGAGGATAGACGTTTAATTTATGCGGAGGTTACGCCTGCTGGTAGCCAGTTTATTGAGCGTAATTTTCCTAAACATGTTCAAGCGATTGAAAGGGCAGTGAGTGGACTTTCCTTAGAAGAGAAAAAAATCGCAACGGCCTTACTGAAAAAGTTAGGGAAAGCAGCGCAAGAGCAATCTTAGGTATAAATGCCTATATATTGTTGGAATTATCACAGTTCCAAAATATGGACAAGTGATAAACTAGTCATTAAGAAGTTTACATCCTAGGGGGAATCATTTTGAGTAATTCATCATTTACCGATTTAGTGAAATCAAGACGTTCTGCTAACAAGTTTATCCCTGATACACCAATTACAGATAAAGAAATTGATGCAATTTTCTCTTTAGTCAAGTTTGCGCCTTCTGCTTATAATCTACAGCATGGTAATTATATCGTTGTGCGTGAAGAGGAAAATAAACAAAAAGTATACGAGGCAGCCTATAAGCAATACAAAATATTAACGTCTTCCGCAGTCATCGTCGTATTAGGTAATAAAAGAGCGTATGAAGATGTGGAAAAGCTCAATGAGGGTATGCTGAATTTAGGTATTCTGAGCAAGCAGGAGTTTGATCGCGAGGTTGAAATCGTTCGTCATGAATATGCAGCGCGTGGTGAAGACTTCATGCGTGATGAAGCGATTCGTAATGCTAGCTTGTCTGCGATGCAGCTTATGCTGATTGCCAAGGATCAAGGCTGGGATACTTGCCCAATGATTGGCTTTGATGCTACGGCACTGACAAGTGCATTGGATATCTCCGATGACTATGAACCAGTGCTGCTTGTAGCTATTGGAAAAGAGGATACCTCAAGACCTCGTCCTCGTGGTTACCGTAAGCCTGTGGGTGAATTTGTTAAAATGATGTAAGTGGTCAATTTTAAATCAAGTTTATTATATAAATGTAACGGGACAATCTTATTGTTCATATTGTTATATCTAAGCGGACATGGAAAGAATTTAGCCATGTCCGCTTTTGTCAAATTTACTAGAATTGACGTATACTAGAGGATATTAACCAGCTCAGAGTAAGCATTAAGTTAGAAAGTAATAAATAGTAGTGTTATCACATCGAAGAGGGGAAGGATGAATAACATATGGGTCTTTTTTCGTTTTTGAAAGGTCAATTTATTGAAGTTATCGAATGGAACAATACAGCAGGGGACATTGTTTACAAATTTCCAGTTTACGATAATGCGATAAAAATGGGCGCACAGCTTATTGTGCGTGAGGCTCAAGCGGCTATTTTTGTGAATGAAGGGGTTATTGCCGACGTATTTGGACCAGGTAGACATACATTACAAACTGAAAATATGCCACTTTTAACAGGGCTAAAATCTTGGAAATATGGCTTTAACTCTCCGTTTAAGGCAGATGTTTATTTTGTGAGCACTGCGATCTTTACAGACCAGAAGTGGGGGACAACTAATCCAGTAATTATGCGTGATCCTGAGCTGGGAGCAATACGTGTTCGCGGCTTCGGCAATTATTCATATCGGGTTAGTGATCCAGCTTTATTTATGCGTTCCTTGTTTGGGAGTAACGAACAGTTTACGCCAGATAATATTCATGGTTACTTTAAAACGTTAATGATTTCTACGTTGAGTGACGCCTTGGCGGAATCACAAATTCCTGTCATTGATCTTGCTACACGTTATGAAGAGCTGAGCCAAGGCATTGCATTACGCTTGGAATCTCATTTTCGTGAGTTAGGGTTTGCTTTTACAGGTTTTGTGATTGAAAACTTATCTTTACCACCAGAAGTTGAGGCAATGATTGATCGTAAATCTTCAATGAACATTGCAGGCAATTTAGATCAATATATGAAGTATCAGACCGCAGAAGCGATTCGTGAATCAGCGAACAATACTAGTGGTGGGTTAGCAGGTGCAGGTGCTGGTATGGGCGCGGCGATGGCAATGGGACAAATGATGCAAGGGGCATTAAATCCAAACGCACAAGGTGGTAACATCCCACCAGTACAGCCATCAGAGCAACCTAATGTCAATGCAGCTCCAAATGTGCAGGGTGAAGTGGCGTGTGGTAACTGTCAAACATCGATGAAGCCAGAGGATAAATTTTGCTCTCATTGTGGTACTCAAAGACCTGTCGCTAGTTTTTGTAAAGAATGTGGAACGAAGCTAGCTGTAGATGCAAAATTTTGCTCAGGGTGTGGCAGTAAGCAATAGAAGGGAACGATGATTTATGACGAGTGAACCCAATACAGCGTCATCGATGTTTCCTTGTGCTAGCTGTGGCGGTCAAATGTTATTTAATACAGAGAGCCAAAGCTTAAAGTGCCAGTATTGCGGACGAGAAGAAAGCATAGAGTCTATTTTAGATCAACCCGCAGAATATAAGCTAAATGTTGCTAACATGGAGTTATCTGCGGCGGCAGAATGGGATATTTCTGAACAAGTGATCTCATGTACAAATTGTGGGGGACAGATGGTCGTGGATGGGCTACAAAGTGCATTATTATGTCCTTTTTGTGGTTCGCCTAAGGTATTGCCTCAGCAGCATGTTGAGAGTACGATTCGCCCTGAATCGCTTATGCCTTTCCGTCTGTCTAAAGAGGAGGCGTTGGCTTCCTTTAGAAATTGGAAGAAAAAGCGTTGGTTTGCCCCCAATGATTTTAAACGTCAGCATTTAAATACAACTTTAAATGGAATTTATATTCCATTTTGGACTTATGACGCTGATAGCTCCTCCGCGTATTCTGCAGAGGTAGGCGTCTACCACTATCGTTACGAAACACGAACACGTACAGTGAATGGGAAGGTAGAGACCTATCAGGAACGTGTACGTTATACGGTATGGCATCATGCTAGTGGGGTATATCGACAATTTTATGATGATGTGTTGATTCCTGCTTCTAGTCATTATGATGATGCTTTGCTACGTAAAATTGGTGGCTTTAATTTGAAGAGCTTGCATTCGTATCAGCCTCAATATTTGAGTGGCTTCATTGCCGAGCGTTATTCTGTTTCTTTAAAGGATGGCTGGAATCAAGCCTGTCATGAGATGGATCGACGAATTGAATCGGGTGTGCGTTCTATCATCGGCGGTGATGAGGTACGTGGATTGCGAATAAAAACGAATTATTTTGACCAGACCTATAAGCATATTTTATTGCCAGTCTGGAACGCTGTGTACACGTATAAGGATAAGCAATATCGATATATGGTAAACGGTGAAACAGGTGATGTGTCAGGCAGGGCACCTAAAAGTGCTTGGAAAATTACCTTTTTTGTCTTGGCTTGTATTGCCGTTACGCTTCTTATCGTATGGTTAGTTAAGCAAGCAGAGTAGAAGAGGAATACAATAATATATTAGAGCAGTCCCTAATATCAGGCTAGCATTTTAGGCACTGCTCATTGTATTTTATGGTTAGCTCAAGTGATTACACAGAAACTACAGGCTTAGATTCATGATGGCTAGATACGGCACAAATTAAATGATGATAGCGATTTTGTTCACTTTTTGAGGTTAAATTACGATATTTTTCAAATAATGTTACACATTTTATAATCTCCCCTGCTTGACTAAAGCGAATAGCTAAGGTGAGCCCATCTAAAATACATTTGATCCCTTCCGCATAGCTTCCTTTTTCAATATAAAAACTAGCTAGTTCAATAAAAAATGAAATGTAAGCATCATCTAATGAAGTTTGGCTCATGTGCATCAATTGCTCTACGTCTAAGCTTAACAAATAACTTTGAAAACGGTGAAGAATGGGCTCAATTTCAAAGTTATATTTGTTAGCCGCTTGAACAATAATGACTAATGCAGGGAGTATTTCACTTTCTTGATTAGAAATATAATCTAAATAGGTAGATAATACCTGAATTTTACCCATCATAAGCTGGTACTGGAACGTATCGATTGTTGCACGTTCTCTATAATAGTTAATCCAAGTCTCAGCTTCCTCTACATGATCCTCCACACATTCTAAATTCCTATATAATGTTGTATAATGTAGCGCCATTTCATAGTTTTGTTGCTGTCCACATACTTTAGCTCTTAAATAATACCCCTCTAAAATATATGAAAACAGAGGCTGTTTTATTTTAAGAGTAAAGGAGTTTTTCTTAGAAGAATGGTGCTTGTACTGGTAATACGATTGCGCCTTTATCGTAAGCTTTTCCGCTAAAAGATCCAGTCGGCTCCAATCCTTTAGTCTCAGATATGTTGTTGCTAAGTCCTTGATGGCATCAAGCTCAATTTCTTCACTTAAATTATCAATATAGTTTTCAAATATGGCGGCAGCTCTGACAGTTTCAGTGTAATCCTCGCCAATACTTAATAAAAATAAGCGATATTGACATAACGCTAAGCGCTCTGAACGCTGATATTTTTCACATTCAGCAATCACCTTGTAGAGTATCCGTGATGCGTCGTAATAATCAAGCCTAAAAAAGTCCTCCGCCGTCTCAAACAGTTGAGGGATGTAGGCGAGTGTATCCATCGTAAGTCCGATGACCCGCTCGATACAATCAATTCGATTGAGCTCTGCACAACGGTACAAAAAGGGCTTCAATCGGCGCCAATTTGGTGGAGAATGCAAAAAGAAATCGTCTATATACGCATCATAAAATGCATCCGGAGGTAGTCCCATTCCAGCTGTAATTTTATCAAGCTGCCCCATAGCAAGGGAGCGGTTGCCATTTACCAATGCACTTAATGTCCCTACATTAATTTTCGTAAGCTTTGAAAAGTATTGAAAGGTGTAACCGTGCTCCTTCATAAATTTTTCTAATTCAGAGGTTATTATATTATTCTGTGTCAAACAATCACCACCTTTGTAGCTACTTTCGATAAAAGTTTATATTTAACGACACAGGAATGTATTTGGTAATATTGTATTTCTTTACATAATGGGTAAACTCCTTTATTTTCCTCGTTTTATTTTTTTCTTTTTTCCCTTTTTTCTATGACACAGATTTGACAATTCTCTCATGCCCAACCTACTAAATTCCTTATTCATAATTTGACTTGAAATGTCGAAATAGGAAGTATAGCAGAGACCTTAATTAGAGGTCTGCTTTAAAGGGAAGGGAGTTGTCTATATGAATGAACGACAGAGCTCACAAAAACAGTATTTTGGTATAAGAGGAAAGCTTACGCTCATTAAGACCAAGCTTATTGCTTCTTTGCTTATTGTATTGTTGATCCCCAGTGGCTTAATAGGATATGTATCTTATCAAAGTGCAAAAGATGAAGTCAGGAAACAAATGACGGAAGCGATAGAAAATAGCATGAAGCTAGTCCAAGAACAAATTAAGCAGTATATTACTGCTGTAATTAATAATGGTATGCTATTTGCAACTGAATTTGATGAGAGTGATCCTCGGGGTGGCGATGAGGTTCAGGCACGTCTAGATACGATATTAAAAGCACATAGTGAATTAGATGGAATCATTTTAGGTAATGAAAATGGAGAATCCTTACGATCACCTACAACAACGAGAACAGATTATGATCCTCGGGAACAGCCTTGGTATCAGGACAGTGTTAAATCACCAGGTAAAATTTCCTTTGGAGAGCCAACGATAGGTAGATTTTCTGGTAAATTAATTGTAACGATGGGCATGGCATTTACCGATGGCAAGGGTTCAGTTGGACAGAGCTTAAACTTAGGTCGGCTTATGGATACTTTAAAGGATGTAAAAATCGGAGATTCTGGATCACTTGTAGTACTTACCAATAGTGATAAAGTGGTGACAGGAGCAGGGAAGCTATTTGCTGATGGATTAGCGCCTAACATGGTGCTGGAAGGCTTAGAGCGGGACCCCAATGCCGGGGCAAACACTTCCTTAAAAAATATTGTGTATCAAGATAAAGAGATGGAAATGTTCACGATTATTGATGAAACAACAGGTTGGAGAATTATAGGACTCAGTGATATAGCTGACTATCGTGCAGCAGCAGCGCCTATTTTGTTAAAAAGCTTAATTGTAATTGCTGCCTCAATCGTATTATCAGCGGGCATCATTATTATGATGGTTCGTACGTTCTCTGTCCCTATGAAGAAGCTAACATTAGGTGCTACAAGTATAAGAGATGGCGATTTAACTGCTAGAATTGAACTGAAAAATCATGATGAGTTTGGTAATCTTGCCAATAGCTTCAACGAAATGGCGCAGTCCTTACGTCAGGTTGTAGCGGAAACACAGGTAACCTCGTCCCAGCTAGCAGATTCATCACGAACCATTCAGGAAAGTACAGAGCAGACGGCATTATCGATTCAGCATGTCGCAGAGACAATGCAAGAAACCGCGGAAATATCTAGTACAGGTGCAGAAGGGGCAGCCCAGACGGCAGATGCTGTGGAGGAAATGGCAAAGGGAGTTGGCTCTATTGCAGAATCTGCTGCCTCAATTGTGAGCTCAGCAGAGCAGACAGAGCAAGATGTCGCGGTAGGAAGTAAAGCGATTGGAAAGGTGAAGGAGCAGATGAACCGAATCCTTATCGCGGTGGATGAATCGACAGAGATGGTCAATGGACTTTCGCATTTATCGGAATCTGCTGTCCAAATGAATAAAGCCATTACGGATATTGCAAGACAAACGAATTTGTTAGCCTTGAATGCTGCAATTGAGGCAGCACGTGCTGGTGCAGCTGGACGTGGATTTGCTGTTGTTGCAAGCGAGGTGCAGAAGCTTTCTGAGCAGTCGAGTGATACAGCAAGTCACATTGGGGAGACAATTGGACAAATGATTGATCTTATCGATAAAACCAGTGAGATGATGAACGGTAACGTTCGTCAGGAGGTTGGTGCTGGGTTAGAGGTGAGCCAAGACGCAGAATCAGTATTTAAAAATATCGAAAATTCTACGCTGCAAATTTCAGAACAGATCCAAGATATTTCGGCAGCAGCTCAGCAAATTTCAGCGAGTACAGAAGAGATTTCAGCGACAGTAACGAATCTGGCTAGTGTGTCTCGACGCTCTGCAGATGGCGCACAGACCACTTCAGCAGCTACGGAGGAACAAATGGCGGTGATGGAGGAAATTTCATCTTCATCCGAACAGTTAGCTCACCTTGCAATTAAGCTACAACAGATGATTACTTCATTCAAAATCTAAGCAATCTAATTAAACAAAGTGGTGGATGTTCTAAGAAGCTTCACTTGCTTCCGATCATCCACCACTTTTATGTCTAGAAAAGGCTTAAACCCTTGAAATCCCAAGACTTAGACTAAACTTCTTAGACTAAACTTATCCTTGTGCTTCAAACCTTTTGATTACATCAATGACAACGTGTGTAGCTAACACCATGTTATCTAAGGACACAAATTCATATTTACCATGATAATTTTCCCCACCTGTAAAAATGTTAGGTGTAGGTAGTCCCATGTAGGATAACTGGGAACCGTCAGTACCTCCGCGAATTGGCTGAATAATCGGCGTGATATTTAACGCTTCAAGCACACCTTTGGCGATCTCTACAATTTCAAACACAGGTTCAATTTTTTCGCGCATGTTGTAGTAGGTGTCTTTAATTTGCACGGTAATGGTATGTTCTCCATATTTAGCTTGAAGCTGCTTAGCAGTTTGCTCAATCAGTGCTTTACGCTGCTCAAAGGCAGTGCGATCAAAATCACGAATAATATATTTTAAAGTTGCAGCTTCAACGTTACCGGATATATCTGTCAGATGATAAAACCCTTCGTAGCCTTCTGTCTGCTCAGGACATTCAGCCGTAGGCAACAGCGAGTGAAACTCCATAGCTAGCTTAGAGGCATTCACCATTTTATTCTTGGCGGTTCCAGGATGTACACTAACCCCTTGAAAGGTCAATGTAGCTGCTGCAGCATTAAAGCTTTCGTATTCAAGCTCTCCTACAGGTCCACCATCCACGGTGTAGGCGTATGTAGCACCAAACGCTGCAACATCAAACTTCTCAGGTCCACGTCCAATTTCCTCATCAGGTGTAAAGGCAACGCGAATTTTACCATGCTTAATTTCAGGATGCTTAATCAGATAATGCATGGCTGTCATAATTTCAGCAATCCCTGCTTTGTCATCTGCACCAAGTAAAGTAGTCCCATCTGTTGTAATTAAGGTATGTCCTTTATAGTTGTGCAAATTAGGGAAGTCAGCAGGAGAAAGCTTAACACCTAATGCAGCATTTAAAAGGATCTCTTGTCCGTCGTAATTTTCTACAATTTGTGGCGAAACATTTTCCCCAGAGGAATCAGGTGATGTATCCAAGTGGGCTAAAAAGCCAATAACGGGTATTTCCTTTTCTGTATTTGAGGGTAAGGTTGCCATCACGTATCCATAGGGATCAACAGTGACATCCTCCATGCCAATTTCGTTCAGCTCCTTCACGAGCTGGTGAGCCAACGTCATTTGCCCAGGAGTAGAAGGACAAGTTGAGTTATCCTCATTAGATTGTGTATTTACTTTTGCATATGAAATAAAGCGTTGCTTCAGGTCCTCTACAATTTCTTCTTTCAATTGCTGCTTCATTTTTTAGCACACTTCTTTCTCCATTTAGTTATATTATTTAATTTGAACCTCTAATTGGTCTATCATCCGCTTTGCTTCAATCAACGGTAAATTTGTTGCTTCACGTAGCTTCTTGATCGCACGAATGCTTTGTCCATTTTCTACCAGTGTGCGAAGCTCGGCTTGTAAGTGTGCATTTACAATTAAAGGACCATTGCCTAAAGTATGACTTGCCTGGTCTTCGTAAGTATAGGTTGGAGTTCCTTTTGGCACGTTTCCTGTCGATACATTGGAGGTGCCATAGACAAGCACATCTCTTAATTGCTTTTGCACAATATGAAGTTGTCTTTGCAAACTAATAACTTTAACTGTAAGCAGAAGTGTGATAGCTAATGAGCTGGCTGCAATCATCGTTACGGGATCCATACTTCCAAGCTCCTTTCAAAAGACAATGTAATCCCTTAATTATAACATGCACCATGAAATGCTTTAAATCATACCTCAGTAGTGTTCCCGAATATTTCTGCTAATAATGAATAGGAATGTAAACGTGCTGTATGATCATATATTTGTGCGGATAGGATGATCTCATCTGCTCCCGTTAGTTCCAAGTGTGATTCTAGCTTCGCAGCAACCGTGTTAGGGCTACCTACAGCTCCAAAGCTAAATTTACCTTGAACCAGTGCCTTTTCTTGTGCATTCCATAAAGAATCCATATCGTCCGTTGGCGGTTGAAGTCTTCCTGTTTTTCCTCGGATTAGATTCAAAAACTGCTGTTGCTGTGAAGTCGCTAAATATTTAGCCTGCTCATCCGTATCCGCTACGACGGCATTCACTGCTATCATGACATGTGGTTTATCTAATACCTCAGATGGGGTGAAATGACTACGATACAAGTCAAGTGCTGGCATTAAATATTCAGGTGCAAAATGGCTAGCAAATGAAAAAGGCAAGCCCAAACGACCAGCCAACTCTGCGCTAAAGCCACTAGAGCCAAGTAGCCAGATGGGAATATTTAAACCTTCACCAGGAATGGCCCTTACTCTAGAAGGGGCATGAGGATCAGGCTGGAAATACGCGCGAAGCTCACGAAGACGTTCAGGGAAATCCTGTCCATTGCTTCCAGGCCCTCGGCGTAGCGCTTGAGAGGTAGCGCCATCTGAGCCTGGTGCGCGCCCTAAGCCTAAGTCAATTCTACCTGGAAATAAGCTTTCCAAGGTGCCAAATTGCTCAGCCACAACAAGAGGTGAATGATTAGGTAGCATAATTCCGCCAGCGCCAACACGAATCTGCTTGGTATGTGCGGCGACTTGTCCGATTACAATCGAAGTTGCGGAGCTCGCAATTCCGGGCATATTATGGTGTTCTGCCAACCAATATCTATGATAACCCCAACGTTCTGCATGTTGTGCTAAGTCAATTGTATTTTTTAAAGAAGTGGCCACACTTCCTTCTTCAGTTACTGGGGCAAGATCGAGAATCGAAATGGGTGTACCTGCTAATATGTTGGATGTATGATTTTTAGCTTGATCTGTCACTTATAAAGCCTCCCTGTCTATTAGTTACACAATTAATTGTTTACAATTTATATCATACCAAAAGTAAGTGACTAACTTCAACTCCAAGAGTCCTTTGTTTAAATGACAGAGCGTGCTGAATGCACTTACAATTAATACAATTTGTCATTTTATTTTAAAGCGATTGTGACCAATTCACATTTGCTGCACATTATAATGAAGGAGAAGGATGGCATAAGAGATATAAATACATATCCATCTCGTTTATGATGATGCTAATTAGGGTAATGACTATAAAGCAGTTTAACCTTCTACTAGAAAGGTGGTACATGACATGAATAAATGGATAAAAACATGTCTGTCAATATTGATGATTGTGGTGATGACACCATTTTTACTTTCAAATACAAAAGCATCTGATTATAAAGATGTTACCCCAACAGTTAAACAAATTACTGAAGTGACAAAGACAGTATATATTAATCAAATAAGTACGGATGCTTCTGGAACAACATTGACGATAGAGCCAATTGAATGGTATCAAGGTGAAGAAGCACGTAAAGCTTTTGCAACGCATGAACCAGATGCTGGTCTTGATGGGCCACCAGATGGCTATTATATCGTGAACAACCATAAGCCTTTAGAAACGTATACTGTCTCTCCAGATGCAACAGTGATGATGCAAATTTATGATCGTACTGGCCAGCTTGAGGATATGGACATTCAAGCAAATGAACAAATTACGTTGGCTAAATTTAATAAAATCTTTGCTGACAATGAAAATTTAGATTTAAGTAATTTCCCTTACCATATTAAAATTCAAGACGGTGTAATTACATCAATTGTTCAACAGTATGTCCCTTAATGAGGGGAGAAAATAAGCTATAATTAGAAGCACAGGCTTCAGGAGCATCCCTTCCTGATTGTTTGTGCTTTTTTTATGATTGGATTTGAAATAACATGCCCATCTTGACGCTCATTTTTTTCGCTATATACTGATTAAAAGGGGATTTTGGGTGAAGATAAATAGTCACAAAAGTGGTATTGAAAGTATTTTTTAGGCTGATAATAGAATAGGTATTTAAGGATGAACACGCCTATGGTGATTTTTTTTAGTATACTAGTATTTTAGGCATAGTTGCTTATACCTATTTTTAAGAAAAGAGTGGGATAAATGCGTAGCGGGCTGAACTTAATACATCAGAAAAACACTTGGATGTTGCGCATAATCGCGCTTTTTTATGGTTGTGCCTTTATTATTCATACTCTGGTTAGAGGCAAAATCTCTGGTAGCCATCTTGGTGTAACATTACTCCTATTTTTCATTGCCTTTGTTTTTATAAAAATCCCCCGTTTGTCGAGCTTTACAATGATGATGATCTGTGTGTTAATGTTTGTGTATTTTTACTCATTAATTTTCCACACTCCTCATTACATTAATTATTTATTTATGGCGTTGGTACCGATCTCTAGCTTGATTTATCATGATTTACGACCTGTATTATTATCGAGCGTATTATATATTGGTTCTGGTTTATATTTTTTCTGGTATAAAGGCGATTTAATGTTCCCTGGTATGGGTAAAGAAGATTGGATTTATGTCGTTGCCTTTTCCGGATTTATATCTATATTTTGTATTATGTACACTAAAATGCTTAAAAATATTTTACAGCGAGCTGATTCGAACGAGGATCGATTGCAGACCATCTTAGACAATGTATCGATTGGAACGTGGTCCTACGATATCCATTCGGAGAAGCTGGAGCTGTCTGGTCGATTGGAGAAAATGTTAGGGCTGGAACATCACACAGCAATGACTGATTTAGCAACCATGTACTTATGTATCCATCCTGATGATCGCAAAGTAATTATGGATGCGCAGCAAGAAATGGTGCTGTGGCGACAGACCTCTTCTAAAGACTTTAGAGTTTTAAATAAGGATGGTTCCATTACGTGGCTGCAAAACCGAGGACGTCCTCATTTTGATTATAAGGGGCATTTAGTTCGTTTAGATGGGGTTGTCATCGATATTACTGAACGTAAAGAGATGGAGCAGCGAATTGAGTATTTAGCTTATCACGACGAGATGACGGGACTTCCTAATCGGGCAATGCTGAGCAAGAAATTTAAGGAATATAGTCAGTGGGCTCGTTCCTCTTTAGCGATGTTATTTATTGATCTTGACAATTTTAAAGAAGTAAACGATACATTAGGTCATGCGAGTGGTGATTTACTATTAAAGGATGTAGCACAAAAGCTATTAGCTGTTGTACGAGAAGAGGATACGATTTGCCGACTGGGCGGCGATGAATTTGTTATCTTACTAACTGATATGGATGAGCAAAGTATAGTAAAGGTTGCGAACCGCATTAAGCATAATTTGTCGCAAATTCAAACCGGTCATATTAGAGTAGGTGCAAGCATTGGAATCTGTGTAGCGACAGAAGGTGAAACGCTAGAGGACATGATTCATCGGGCGGATGAGTCGATGTATGGAGTAAAAAGAGGGAATGCAGACGTTGAGGTTAGGTTTTTAGATAAAAATCATTTTTCAGAACAATAATAGAGGAAGATAAACCGTCATGTTCGGGCCATCTTCCTCCTTTTAATTTGTTAAACTGTGTAAAATCCAGATTTAGTTTGAAGTGCTATAGCTTGGCCACAATCGCTTTAGAAGCAGAGAAATAGCCCATGTACCTAAAACCATAAAAAGCAGGATAAATGGGGTTCCGTATCTGGCAGTAGGTATAAATAAAAGCTGGAACGCTAACATGCCTGAGCAGCACCATGCCAAGAAATTACGTTTAAATAGCCAGTATAGTATAGAGGGTACGGCAATGAGCAAAGTAAGATAATGTAAGATTACACCACCGTAAACGTATAATTGAGGAAAATGGAACGTATCACTTACAAACATATTACTAAACAAGACTTGTAGCTTGCCTACAGTAAACCATTTGAGGTATAGCAGGAAATTAGCTTGAAACCCTTCTAAAATAACCTGAAGCCCATAGCTAGTCTGATCTAGACCAAGCGCATACATTTCTTTAAAGTTTATAGGCTCGTTAAAATAAGGATAGGCACCTGCTAATAAGGCATTACCGCTATCCGAAGCTAAAATCGTAAATTCATGTAATGAGACATAGTTTCTAATGATCCATGGTAAAAAGCAAACAACCATCGTTGCCACAAAGGGAAGGAGGCTCCTCCTCTTTTCTCTAACAAATGCCAAAAATATAATGGCTAATACAATTACAGGCAACATGCTTGGTCGAGTCAAAATTCCATAACTTAAGATCGCAGAGGCCATAATGATATTAAGTAACGTCGGGTTTCTCCACATTCTCTCCCATGCAGCAAAAAATAAAGCAAGTAAAAAAACAAATAAGGTTTCTGTCATAAATATGCCGGTCATAAAAATAAATGGCGGATAAATAGCTACAAAAAGGGAACCTAATAACGCTAAGCCCACTGAGGCCTTGCTTCGTATCAGATAAAATACTGGAATTATGGTTGCTGCCCCCAACAGGATTTGCACCCATTTATAAGCGGTTAAACTAAATGAGGTTAAGGTTAGAATAACATAACCAAAGAGCGGAAATCCGGGTGTTACTCTTGCGTTAGCGGTCTCACTTCCGTAACCATAAATGTGGTTATTAGCTAGTTGCTCTATCATACTGTAGTAGCGTTTACCATCCCCACCGAAGAAGTCTTGCGTACCTGTCACAAAAACATAAAGCGCACGTAGTAACACAGCAACTACAAAAATCAAGGTTAACCATAATGTCCTTCTTTTTGAAAAGCTGGAGGTGAATCGGTTTAACTGGTTTAGATTTAACATGTGAGTGGAAACTCCTCTTCTAGTAATGAAAATTCGTTAAGTTATAGTTTTTATGGACGTTACTTCAAAAATTATATATCCTTTTAGTAGGAGGATGACAAGACAAACATGAAGAAATTTTTAGATTTAGTAGAGATAAGAACAAAAGCAGCCAGTATGATCCCTTTTTTAATGGGGACTTCCTATGCGTGGTTTCGCTTTGATACGTTTCAAGTAGAGCATTTTATATTAATGTTAGTGTCATTGCTAAGCTTCGACATGGCTACAACCGCCATAAATAATTATTATGACTATCGTAAGGCGATCAAAAAACACGGATATGGTTATGAGGCGCATAATGCAATTGTAAGGTATAAAATGAATCCAAGTAATGTGGCGCTATTAATTATTGTTTTATTGGTGCTTGCGATTGGGGCAGGTGTCATATTATTTTTACACACGGGTTGGCTTGTCCTCGTATTAGGTGGACTTTCCTTTGGGGTTGGTATCCTTTATTCGTTTGGTCCTATTCCCATTTCACGTATGCCACTTGGTGAAATTTTTTCGGGTCTTTTTATGGGTTTTGTCATAATTTATATTTCAACCTACATTCAAGTGGGTAATCAATTAGCAATCTTAACATTTGAGCACAACAAAATACTGTTGGAATTAGTATGGACGGAGACGTTATGGTTGTTCCTTGTTTCTATTCCTGCAATCTTATGTATTGCAAACATTATGTTAGCCAATAACATTTGCGATATGGAAGAGGATATTGAAAATAAACGTTATACCCTTCCTGTTTATATTGGTCGTGAAAATGCCTTGATTTTATTTAAAATATTATATTACGCCTCTTTTCTAGACCTCATTGTACTCTATTTGCTGGGTGTTTCCCCAATCTTACTGTTGATTGCCTTACTCTCGATCATTCCAGTCACTAGAAATGCCAAGCAATTTATTGCTCAGCCAGTTAAAAGGTTGACCTTTAAATTAGCAGTGAGTAACTTTATGCTGACAAATATGTCCCGTATTGTTGTTTTGATCTTGGCGGCTATCTATGCCTAATTACGTTTAGGTCTTATCATGAAAAAAGCTCCTATAATAATAAAGACGAGCGCAAGGACAGGTTGCCCAAACACAAATTGATTGTATAGGGAGCTAAGTGAAAAGACGGCAAAAAATAATAAGGATAATCCAGCTAATATATTAATGGGGATTAATAAAAATTTGTTCCGTTTGCCAAACCAATAAAATTCAAAGAGTCCTACTGCGGGTGCTGCAATAAACCCTGGCCACATGTATTGCCAGCTATCAAATAAGGTAGAGATTTGGCAAACGAGACCTACTGTGAACAAAATACCGCCGGGGATGAGCAATCCTGTAAGCCTGCGGTAAGAAAACGAAAAATAAAACCAATGTAACAATAGTCCAACTGGAATTACAAAAATCGTAGGCCAAAAGGTAGCAAATATAGCTCCCGGGGTGAGTGCTTGCTCCTTAAACCACAACAAATAGATACCGATAATGATTAAAATAGGTCCTAACCAAGTTTTTTTATTCATTTTAATAATTCCTCCCTGGAATTTGTTTATAATATGTAATTTACTTTTTATCATTTTTGGAACAAGTTCAGTATACTATACTTTTTAAAACTGATGCTTCCGTCTACAGGGATAATATAAACTAGACTAAGGTCTAGTAATTTTTTTAAATATGACCTAAAAGGAGTTGATCGGCTTGTTAACCCATCATAAACCAGTCATTTCAATTAAAGATTTAAGGATGAAATATAGCGATCGGTACGTGTTAAATGGTGTTGACTTAGAGGTTTACCCAGGACAAATTATTGGATACATAGGCCCAAATGGCGCAGGTAAAAGTACTACCGTTAAAATCATGCTTGGTCTCGTGGAAGGCTTCACTGGGGATGTGACTGTGTTAGGTGCACGTGTAGGTGAAGAGGGAATAGACTTTAAGAAAAGAGTTGGTTACGTCCCTGAAATTGCTGAGATGTATGATATGTTAACCGCAATGGAATATCTTGTTTTTATTGGACAGTTATATGGCTTGGATGCAGATGAAGCAGAGAGCAAGGCAGGAAGGCTGATGGATCAGCTAGGGCTGTGGGAGATGCGTCATGCTACCATATCCACATTCTCAAAAGGGATGAAGCAAAAGGTTATGATCATATCAAGCTTGCTTCATAATCCGGATATTTTATTTTTGGATGAGCCTTTAAGTGGACTAGATGCTAATAGTGTCATCATTATTAAAGAAATGCTGGCATTGCTTGCAGCTGCGGGCAAAACGATTTTTTATTCTTCTCATATTATGGACGTGGTGGAGAAGATCAGTAGTCGTATCATTTTGTTAGATCAAGGGCGGATTGTCGCAGATGGCAGCTTTGAGGAGCTACAACAGCAGAGTCATGAAGGTTCATTAGAACAAATTTTTAATCAGCTGACAGGCTTTAATGAGCATCGTGAGATTGCTGAACGATTTGTATCAATTGTGCAAGGAGGGTAACCATATGAAGGATTATCGAACTTTGCAGCTATTAGATAAATGTAGTGGGTGGTTTACTAAATTCGGGATTGATTATACAGCGATGCGGCATATCCTACAGGTGAAGCTAACGCTCGATGCAAGAACCTCTTCCTTTTTATTAGCCAATGCTAAATCTAGTGGAGAGAAGCAAACTAAGGCAAAAAAAGAAAAAAATCAATTTATAGGTTCTTTATGGTTTTATTGCTTATTTGGCTTAATTACCAGTCCACTCATTTATATCGCTGACAATTATCTGTTTCAGATGAGTATATTTTTTGGCATTTTTACATTTATGCTATTAACGATTTTAATTTCCAGCTTTTCCTCAATATTGTTAGATGTTCGGGATCGAACGATATTGTTCAGTAAGCCGATTGACAAAAAAACGCTTGCTATGGCAAAAACAATGCACGTATCCATCTATATGCTGTTTTTAACAGGATCGATTGCTCTCATTCCCTTAGGCGTAGGACTGTATCGGCATGGTATTTTATTTTTTCTCCTGATGCTTTTATGTGTAGTGCTGATTGATTTATTTACAGTCGTTTTAACCGCACTTATTTATTTACTAGTGTTACGCTTTTTTGATGGTGAGAAGCTTAAGGATATGATTAATTATGTGCAAATTGGACTAACTGTTGGGATTACGGTGGGGTATCAGCTATTAATACGTTTATTTGGGGTTGTAGATATGGCTGTCGTATTTCAGTCCCAGTGGTGGCAATTTTTAATTCCACCGATCTGGTTTGCGGCTCTATTTGAGACTACGTTAAATGGTATACATGACCCCTTGTTTATACTATTCAGCCTGCTTGCGCTCGTGATTCCTATTTTGTCATTTATCATTTATCTAAAATTTTTGCCTACGCTAGAGCGTTATGTGCAGAAGTTAGCCGCACCAAGTGGGGTGGATAAAAGTAAAAACAAAATTGCTAAGCTCCTTGCTAAGCTAAGCTGTCGAAGTCAAATCGAAAGAGTGTTTTTCCAGTTTACCTGGACCATGATTAAGAAGGAACGCAAATTTAAGCTTAAGGTCTATCCCTCTCTAGGGTTGTCACTGGTGTTTCCATTTATTTTTTTATTTAGCCCAGGCTTTGGGGGGATTAGTAAAACTCAAGGCTCGCCCATGTTTTTACTCATTTATTTTTGTGCCATGCTTATTCCGACGGTTATCATTATGATTCAATATAGTGAAAAGCATAAAGGCGCTTGGATTTATGAAATTACTCCAGTCCAGGATGAGACGGTAATCTATAAAAGTATGATTAAAGCTTGCTTTTTACGTCTAGTGGCTCCTGTATTTTTCCTTGTTAGTATCGTGATGATCTATCTATTTGGGATTGTCATTGTACCTGATTTAATTTCGGTATTGTTGAGCTTGTTTTTATACACCGTCTTAACCTTCATGTATTTTGAAAAGTCATTACCTTTTTCTAAGCCTTTTGGCGTTGGCGAATCAGCAGAAGGCGTAAAGGTTGTGCCGATCATGCTTGTTGCTTTTTTAATTGCACTTATTCATTTTGCATTTTTGCAGGTCATGTATGGCACTTACTTGTACATGGCGGTGGTCATTGCTTTAAATTGGGTTGCGTGGAATAAGGGTTTTACCAAAGACGTATTATTACGTGGAGTTAAGATATAATATCTATATAAAATAACAGCAGAAGGCAGGGGGAATTGTCATTTTTTGATGATTTTCCTTGCCTTTAGTTTCATGTAAGCGAATTAATTGTAAATGGACACATTTTATTCACATGTACTAATTACGATAAAGCTATGTGTAGCAAGGGTTTGATGATACTTAACTCAATTGTGACATTAATCATGTGATTCTTGTCACAAAATTATTGATTTTTATGTGTTAGCTTGCACGAAAACAGTGATAGAATTCACAATAGTTGAGCATTTATGCAAAATGCCTAGATAATTATAATGATGAGAAAGTAGGGAAGAGACATGTTGGATCCGGTTATGCTTGGACGCCTTCAGTTCGCAGTGACTACCATTTTCCACTTCTTCTTTGTGCCACTGTCTATTGGTCTGGTGTTGCTTATCGCGATCATGGAGACGATGTATGTCGTCAAGGGCAAAGAAATTTACAAAAAGATGGCAAAGTTCTGGGGACATTTATTTCTAATTAACTTCGCAGTTGGGGTAGTAACAGGGATTCTTCAAGAGTTCCAATTCGGAATGAACTGGTCTGATTACTCTCGGTTTGTCGGGGACGTGTTTGGTGCGCCACTTGCCGTTGAAGCCTTGTTCGCCTTTTTCATGGAATCGACATTTATTGGTTTGTGGATTTTTGGTTGGGACCGCTTATCAAAAAAAGTTCACTTATTATGTATTTGGCTCGTTGCAGTAGGAACGACTGTTTCTGCGTTCTGGATTTTAGCTGCGAACTCCTTCATGCAAAGACCAGTTGGGTTCGAGGTCGTCAATGGTCGGGCGGAAATGAACGACTTTTTTGCACTAATTTCTAATGGACAGCTATGGGTTGAGTTCCCACATACGGTATTAGGTGCATTTGCGACCGGCGCTTTCCTCATTACAGGAGTAAGTGCTTATAAGCTGCTCAAAAAGCAAGATACAGAATTTTTTATGAAATCATTTAAGATTGCATTGATTGTTGCTTTAATTTCCTCCTTTGGTACAGCGTTGGTTGGACACTCCCAAGCACAATATTTGGTGAAAACACAACCAATGAAAATGGCTGCTTCTGAAGGTCTTTGGGGTAAAAGTGGTGATCCTGCGCCTTGGACGGTGTACGCGCATATCGACCCTGAGAAAAAGGAAAATAGCTTTGAAATTAAAATTCCTTACGCGTTAAGCTTTTTGTCCTATAGCAAGTTTTCGGGTGAAGTTAAAGGGATGAACGAGCTTCAAGCAGAATATGAACAAACATATGGACCAGGTAATTATATCCCACCAGTGAGAACGACCTTCTGGAGCTTCCGGATTATGGTTGCGGCAGGTTCAATTATGATTTTACTGAGTCTATATGGCGCATATTTAATGGCACGTAAAAAATTAGGAAATCCAAATAAAAAGTATTACAAAATGATGTTATGGGCCATTTCTTTACCATTCATTGGGAATACAGCGGGTTGGATTATGACTGAAATTGGACGTCAGCCATGGACGGTATTTGGCTTAATGCAAACGAAGGATAGCATTTCACCAAGTGTAACGGGCGGACAGATTTTATTCTCCTTAATTTCATTCACCTTAATTTATGCGGTGCTTGGTATCATTATGGTTTACTTGTTCGTCAAGTCGATTAAGAAGGGACCATATGCGAAAGACGATCATGATGATAGTCATGCAGATCCATATGATAAGGAGGGATACCATGTCTCTTAATGAATTGTGGTTTGTGCTTGTTGCCGTATTATTTATCGGTTTCTTTTTCCTCGAAGGCTTTGACTTTGGGGTAGGGATGAGTACTAAATTTCTCGCTAAAAATGATATGGAAAAGCGGATTTTGATCAACTCTATTGGTCCCTTCTGGGATGCCAATGAAGTATGGTTGATTACAGCGGGGGGCGCGATGTTTGCCGCATTCCCGAACTGGTACGCTACGATGTTTAGTGGTTATTACACACCACTGGTTGTATTGTTACTTGCGCTCATTGCCCGTGGGGTTGCTTTTGAATTCCGAGGCAAGGGCAAGGGAGAAGCTTGGAAAAAATCATGGGATGCTTCGATCTTCTTTGGTAGCCTACTTCCTCCATTTTTACTTGGAGTTGTTTTTGCAGGGATGATGAAGGGATTGCCAATCCACGAGGATATGGAAATGCGTGCAGGATTATTTGATATGGTTAATGTCTATACTGTAATGGGTGGAATCACCGTTGTAATGTTATGTTTAGTACATGGCTTAATGTTTACAACTTTACGTACAGTGGGTGATCTTCAATTACGTGCGCGGAAGCTAGCTAAGACATTGCTGTATCCACTTGCTGTATTGTTAGTTGTATTTGCAGTAATGACTTATTTCCAAACGGATATTTTTGAGGTTCGTGGCGGTATCTTGACCATCATCGCGATCTTAGGGGTTGTATTGTTCGTATTGGCAGGCTACTTCATGGCTAAGCAAAAGGACAGTTGGGCATTTGGGATGACTGGGGGCGTAATTGCACTTTCTTTTGCATCGATCTTCGTAGGGATGTTCCCTCGAGTTATGGTTAGCTCTATCAATGATGCTTTTTCATTAACCTTGACCAATGCAGCGTCAGGACAATATTCCTTAAAGGTGATGAGTATTGTAGCTTTAACCTTGTTACCGTTTGTTTTAGGTTATCAAATTTGGAGTTATTTTGTGTTTCATAAACGCATTCATGAAAAGGAGCATTTGGAATACTAATGGGTCGTGGATTGATGAACTTCAAAGGGATTAGGCCAGTAATGATGATTATGGCTTTATTAACATTGATTCAGAGTATCGCGATAATTATGCAAGCAAAGTGGCTGGCAGAGGTTGTCTCTGCCCTCTTTGCGGGCGCAAAAATAGAGGAACAGTTCGGCACAGCCGGATTGTTCCTAATTGCATTTGCAGTGAGACAGCTATGCGTATTGCTGCAGCAACGTACAGCGTCCCATTTTGCAGATAAAACAAGCCAGGATTTGCGTAAAAAAGTTTTGGATAAGTTATTTCAGCTTGGTCCACGGTATGCAGGAGTTGCGGGTACAGGGAATTTAGTTACCCTTGTAATTGAAGGGGTCATTAAGTTCCGTAATTACTTAGAGCTATTTCTTCCGAGAATGCTTGCTACTGGAATGACGCCAGTGCTGGTATTAGCTTATGTGTATTTTTTGGATGTAAGATCAGGAGTAATCTTAACTGTTACTTTGCCGATTTTAATTGTATTTATGATTTTAATTGGACTTGCTTCTAAAAAGCGAATGGATCAGCAATGGGAGTCCTACCGCACCTTGTCTAACCATTTTGTTGACTCTTTGCGTGGTTTAGAGACACTAAAGTTTCTTGGCCGCAGTAAACAGCATAGCAAATCTATTCAAACGGTAAGTAACTCTTATCGGGAAGCCACAGTTAAGACGTTACGTATCGCTTTTTTATCGTCCTTTGCCCTTGATTTCTTTACGATGTTATCGGTCGCTTCTGTTGCCGTTAACCTTGGGCTTCGGTTGATTGATGGTCATATTTCACTACTACCTGCGCTAACTGTGCTGATTTTAGCACCTGAATACTTCTTACCTGTACGGATGGTGGGGGCAGATTACCATGCCACACTAGATGGAAAAGAAGCAGGGGAAGCGATGAATCAAATTATTAATTCCGCAGAGGCGAGAGAAGCTCAGCATGTGGCGCTTTCTGCAAATGCTAATCTAAATTGGAAACAAGATAGCACACTTACTCTTCGTGGTATTGGTTTAAGTCATGAACATAGCCACGTTCCTTCGGTGAGCGATGTTTCGCTTGAAATTTCCGGGTTACGCAAGATTGGAATTGTAGGTGAAAGTGGGGCTGGTAAATCTACACTTATCGATATGTTAGGTGGGTTTTTAAGTCCAACTACAGGTGAGTTTGAGATGGATGGGATTGCGCTGCATGATTTAATGCATAGTGATTGGAGTAATCAGATTACATATATCCCGCAAAACCCTTATATTTTTAGTGGTACGTTAGGTCAAAACATTGCTTTTTACAGTCCTGAGGCTACAAGTGAGCAAATTCGAGACGCTGCCGAGGCGGCTGGCTTAGGTGAATTGGTGTCAAGCTTACCACAAGGTTATGATGAGCCGATTGGCGGCGGTGGACGTGCATTAAGTGGTGGACAAGAGCAACGTGTCGCCTTAGCACGTGCTTTATTAACAGGACGTCCAATTATATTGCTGGATGAGCCAACTGCTCATTTAGATATTGAAACTGAATATGAGCTAAAGGAAACGATGTTGCCGTTGTTTGACAATAGACTCGTTATTTTGGCGACACATCGTCTTCATTGGATGTCTAATATGGATGAAATTATTGTGATGGAGCAAGGTAAGGTTGTGGAAAGAGGAAGTCATGATGAGCTCATGCAATCACAAGGTGCATATTATGGCATGCTCCACTTGCAGCAGGAGGGATTAGCATGAAGCAAGAAGACTGGTTACGACCATATTTTCTGGAATATAGCGGAAGGTTTGCCCTCTATTTGATTCTGTCGATCCTTACTGTGTTGTGTGCAGGGATGCTGATGTTTACTTCAGGGTTTTTGATTTCAAAGTCTGCAACGATGCCATACAACATTTTGTTAGTTTACGTGCCTATTGTAGGTGTTCGTACCTTCAGTATTGGTCGGTCTGTCATTCATTATGTTGAACGGCTTGTTGGCCATGATGCTGTATTACGTATTTTATCTAAAATGCGTGTGCGGCTTTATCGGATTTTGGAGCCCCAGGCTTTGTTTATCTCTTCTCGTTATCGTACAGGTGATATTCTTGGCGCACTAGCGGATGATATCGAACAGCTTCAAAACGTGTATATTCGTACCGTGTTTCCAAGTCTAGTTGCTGTTGTCTTATATGCAGCGGCGGTGATTGGAATTAGTGGGTTTGATGTCACCTTTGCCGGTTTAGTTGCGATTTATATTTTTATCTTAGTTTTTGTTTTGCCGTATATATCATGGAAATTAACTAAAGGGACCAATAAAGCGGTAAAAAGAGAGCGTAATGGCTTATACCAAAAGCTAACGGATGCAGTCATGGGAATAGGTGATTGGGTCATTAGCGGAAGACAAGGCCATTTCCTACATGATTATGAAAGTGAAGAAGCTACTGTAGCGCAAAAGGAGAGAAAACTACGCGCTTGGAGTAGATGGCGGATGCTAATCGGTCAGCTCGTGGTAGGGATTGTTGTCGTTTCCATGCTGTATTGGTCAGGAAACCAGGCGGCGGCAGGGCAGATTGATATTACGTTAATTGCTGCCTTTACCTTAGTTGTTTTTCCAATCGCAGATGCCTTTTTACCTGTATCTGAGGCGATTGAGCGTATCCCAGGGTATCAGGAATCTCTGAACCGATTGGATGGGATGTCGGGTTCTGATTCAATGTTAGCAGGTAATGCACTGAGTGGGCTTCGCCAGCTAACAAAAGAAGAGATTAGCACAGCTTCTAAGCACGCTGATCTTTCATTAGTGGATGTTGCCTTCCGTTACAATAAAGTTGAAGGTAATTCAGTACAATCACTTTCCTTAGATATACCACAAGGCAAAAAAATTGCGATTATTGGACGTAGTGGTGCAGGCAAATCTACATTACTAAAATTGATTCAAGGCGCTTTAGTCCCAACTGAGGGAAGCATCACAGTAAATGGGATCAGTGCGCATCAATTTGGGGATGAGATTGCACACGTGATTGCTGTATTAAATCAACGTCCTCATCTATTTGACACAACATTAGGAAATAATATTGCATTGGGACATAGCGGATGTACGAAGGAAGAAATGATGGATGCGGTTGATCGAGCCCAGCTATCTGGGCTGGTGGCTAGTCTCCCAGCCGGCCTAAATACACCGATGCGGGAAACAGGACAACGCTTCTCAGGTGGAGAACGTCAACGTGTCGCCTTAGCGCGTGTGTTATTGCAAAATACACCGATCTTAATTTTAGATGAACCTACGGTAGGGCTTGATCCACGTACAGAACGTGAACTGTTATCTACGATTTTCCGTAGTACAACAGGCAAAACCTTAGTTTGGGTTACCCATCACCTTGTTGGTGCAGAGCAGATGGACGAAATTATATTTATGGAGCAAGGCAAAATTATTATGCAAGGCTCGCATGCTGAGTTGATGGAGCGTGAGCCAAGGTATCGTCATTTGTATGAACTTGATAAACCGCAATAAAATAACGTACAAATACTAAGACCTCCTAACCACAAATCGTGGTTAGGAGGTCTTTAAATTTTGTTACTACATCATTATTGTGGCTTACTTTATTGAGGTTCATTTCCCCATACTAGCTGACCTGCCACATACCCTGTAACTTTTGTGTTGTCTTGATATGTTGTTGAAAGGGAATCAAACGAATAATCATTAGCTTGATTAAAGCTGCTCCAATTTAGCTTGGAGAACCGAGTTTGGATGAAGGCACTTTGCCCTGGCTGAAGGACTCCAGCATCATTGCTAAATCCGATTTGCAAATAGTGATCCGCAGTAGCTGTAGCCGCTTGTAGCTTCACAAAGGTTCCAGTGACATGTTGATTACCGATACTCGCCCAATCAGAGAAAAATTGATGTCCTTGCTCACTATCGCTAGTAAAGTAATAACGTAATGTCACATCAGACAAGTCAATTGGCTCATCCCCTGAGTTAATTAGCTTAAACTGAGGATTAATACTTTGTGTAGATGCTGTTCTATTTTCATTGTATGCTTGTACCGTAATGTCACTATCTACTGGAATTGGTGTTGTTGTATCTACAATATTTACAGCTAGCATCGCAGGAGTACCACCACTAAAGTTAAAGGTTAGGCTCACACCTCCAAGTGGCTGAGTAGCTAAATAGCTACTTAATAGTGTAACGGTATTACCTGTTAACGTGTAATCTGTCCCTTCCACTAACGTCACTGCACCATTTTTAATATTGGTTAGTGTATTGCCATTTAGCGTAAGTGCGACAGAGAGGTCAGCTTGATTGCTCACCTTTTTATCAAAGGTAGCTGTTGTTGGTGTAATACTAGAGTTAGCAGGCTCAGCAGAATCAGTTACCACGACCTTTAACACCGCATTTGCCCCAGCGCTAAACACAAAGGTCAAGTTATGATTTCCTACCGCAAGTGAGGCTAGATAACTATTGCTTAATTTTACTGTTGTGCCTGTTACGGTATAATCGGTTCCTTCAGTTAACGCTACATTTCCTTTTTTAATGGAGGATAATGTATTACCATTTAAGGTTAACGCTACAGAAACATCATTAGTTGTACTTGCCTTGTCAAAGGAAGCAGATGTTGGTGTAATCGTTGAATTATTAACCGGCTCAGGTGTCGTTAGGCTATCTCCATAAGCAATACCAAGCCCATTTGTCCCAACATATACACGTCCAAAAATACGTGGATCCCCTGTAATGGCAGAATTGGTTGATGCATATTGATGATCATCATCGTTAATTCTTACCCAGCTAGCGCCAGCATCAATGGAACGGAAAATACCACGTACACCATCGATTTTTGCACTTGTATAAAGGGCATCATACGTTTGCCCAGGTGCGGCTTTCCCAATGCCAATCACATTAGCTTCCTCAACATTATCAAGTTTAGTGAAGGTAGCACCTGAATCCGTGGAATGCCAGATTCCATAAATGCCACTTTCCGTATCTCCACCTGCTAACCAAATATCACCCTCGATGGTTGGCATTAATTTAAAATCTAGGTTTTGATATGGTGGGTTTGGTAAACCAGTTGCAGCAGATTCAGTAAATGTAACCCCACGGTCCGTACTTACATAAAATTTCCCCTTACCAATCGCATAAAACTTGTCACTGTTCACACGGTCAGATTTCACAACAGCCCCTACAGGAACACCGTTGCTACGAGTCCAAGAGTTACCGTTACTGTGGGAGTAGAACACGCCTGTTTCTTCTGTGCTCCATACGATGCTTTCTCCGTCAGGTGAGACTGCAACTCTACCACCGCCGCTCGTTCCTTGCGGCTCACTAGCTGTGTACCAATTGCTACCCCCGTCACGAGAGAAGCCAATCGCTTTGGCATTTGGTGATTCTGATCTGTCAATCTTACCTACGCGGACAATATATTCAGGATCATTTTGTGCAAAATCAAGTGATGTTGACGTTTTTGGATTAACAAACATTTTTTCCGGCGTCTTCGTTAAATCATCATGACGGAAGCCAGTTACATCACCAATTGCACTTAATAAGTGAGCGCCTGATGGTGGACTAACCAAATCTAAAATCGCCATTTCTTCAATGTTTTTAGCCTTTACCTCAATATCAATGACACCATTTGGTTTATCCCAATTTGTTAAGTTATCTGTACCATATAGCGTAGCACCTGTACCATACATCATTCGATCTGAGTTAAAAGGATCGATGACAAGACTGCCAATCATCCAGCCAAGTCTTGGTGAAGGAACGGGTGGTTCTGGCAAATTACCAAAATCAAGCCAAGGTGCGGCCGAAATATCTAGCGTATAACGCAAATTACGGTCTGGATAGCCATTAAATTCCCAAATCGGTTTCCAGGTTGCCCCGCCATCTAAGCTGCGGTACATATTTGCATCTGGCCACCACTGGTTAAGATTTGCAACGACAATCGTATTTGGGTTCTGGGCATCTACCGCTAGTCCGCCATAACCAAACGTTTGTGCGCTATCACTGGAAGGGACAGGACTGATGTTTGTCCATTTTCCGGTCTTTGTATTGTATTTCCATACATCTCCCTTAGTACCATCATAAGGGCCAATCCCATTGTTATAAGGGATATATAAATCGCCAGTAGAAGACAGGACGCCGTGGTGTGGGAGGAATCCCTTTGGTTGTCCTGGGACAGCACTCCATGTCGCGCCTCCATCGGTACTTCTGTAAATGCTCTCATCCTTATCAGCAACACCAACATAAATAGTCTGCGTGGCTTGTCCTGGAGTACCTGTCGATTTATCAAATGTAATCCATGCAAGCCCCATGATATCGCTTTGGTATTCTTTAGTAGGGTCCTGAACATAGTTACCGACATTCGGGAAGTTGGTAACCTGATTCCACGTTACACCATAATCGGTACTTTTCCATAAGCCATTCCCACTACGTGCTCCAAAATATAAAATACTGTTTTTATTTGGATCAATCGCTAGACGTTCACCCATGGAACGCCCTGGCATATTACCACCAACTTTAAAAGGAAGCTCAGTTTGTTCCCAAGTGTCCCCACGGTCTGTGGAACGTAAAATATAACCATTCGTTGATTCCCAACTGTTGGTATACGTCCCTGCCGCAATATACACTCGGTCTGGATCAACAGGGTCTGTCGCCAAGGCATCTACACCTGTTTTACCCCATTCCTCAAAGCCAACCCAATCCATGAGCTGAATCCAACTACTATCCGCTGGATTCCAGCGGTACACTCCACCGATATCTGTTCTTGCATAAATAAGATCGGGTTCACTTTCGTTAAAAATGATGCCGGGGATAAAGCCACCACCAGCGCCTGTAAAGACCTTGTTCCATTGATAAGGTTCACTGGTTGCAGCCTTAGCCTGTTGTGGGAATGCTGTGAGGTAGGAGCTACCGATCAGAGCAACAGAAAGTAGGATAGCACTAAATTTAGATAACCATTTTTTGCGCTTCACAAAATTACCTCCCTATGATTTTTGGCTAAAATAAAAAAAAGTAAGTTGCTGCAAATATGGCAGGAGTAGCTTTAAGCCCCACCTCCTTTCAGAGTAGATGTCAAAGGTAATTAATGATATGGATTGTTTATTTTGAACAAAGGCAAGTAGTCACCTTGGACGACAAGTATAAAGCGCTTTCTTTTTGTGGCATTTAAAATAGTAGGTGTTGTAACTCATTAGTGTTGTGGGTTGAATTATCAATTTGATGTTGAACCAAGAGGTGTGAGTGTGTGAAAAGTGATGTGTACTGTGAGATGTGTACTATGAGATATGTAAGATCGGACAGTGTCAATCGTTGAGTAGAAGCTTGAGGAGTAGTCTGTGGTGATTATAAAATATACATTTACTAGAAAATTTTAACTTGTAATATTAAAAAAGTCAATCTATCAAACTGCCTAGAAAACTAGTGTAACTGTACATCTGGGCTATTAGCAGTCATAATAGGTACAAGCAAAAGCTGAGGCAAAAAGTAAGACAGAAGAGGTGAGGACGATGGAACTAAGGCAAATTCAATATTTTATTGAAGTAGCGAAGCTGGAGCATGTGACAGAAGCCTCTTATATGTTACATGTATCCCAATCAGCGGTAAGCCGGCAAATATTTAAATTAGAAGCAGAGCTTGGTGTGGACTTGTTTATTCATGAGGGTCGCAAGGTGAAACTAACACCAATCGGGCGATTATTTTTAGCACATATGGAACATTTAATGAAGGTAATTCAAAATGCAAAGCAGGAAATTAATGAATATTTAGATCCGGAGCAAGGGACGGTACGAATTGGCTTTCCAAGTAGTTTAGCGGCACATATGATTCCAAGCATTGTGTCTGCTTTTAGAGAGCAATACCCAGCGGTTCATTTTCAGCTTCAACATGGCTCATATAAGGAATTGATTGAATGGGTGATTAAGGGCGAGATGAACTTAGCTATTATGGGACCTGTGCCCAAGCACGAAAGGCAAGTCAATGTTGAGGTATTGTTTAAGGAGAAGTTTGTTGCGTTATTGCCAGCCACCCATCCTTTAGCGGCTCAAAACTCTGTGAAGCTAGAGCAACTGGTGGATGATGTGTTTGTGTTATTTCCTTCGGGGTTTGTCCTGCGAGATATTGTTGTACACGCTTGCACAAATATTGGCTTTCAGCCCCTGGTGTCATTTGAAGGTGATGATCTTGATGCGATTAAAGGGTTAGTTGCGGCAGGATTAGGAGTGACATTGCTACCTGAAATTGCAGTAGGCGAGCATCTGTCTTCCTCCATTGTAAGCCTACCTATCGTGGATTCGCTTGTGACAAGAGATGTAGGGATCATTACGCCAACGACAAGGGAGTTATCTCCAACAGAGAAGCTGTTTCATGAGTTTTTGAAGGAGATGGGTCCAAAATTTCAGGGTAACTAAGCTTGTGTGAGGTATCAAATGCTTAGGAAGGAGAATTGGCATTGGGAATAACCTTTCGGAATTTTAAGGATGGAGACGTTGAAAAGATAAGCAAAGCATTGGGAGAAAGTAAATATGAGTTTAATAACATCGGAAAGGTAACTTGGGATTGGATTTCACAGCACCCCGCTTCTGAAATGTTTCACCCTGAAAAGATTGGCATTTGGGAGAAAGATGGAGAAATTGTGGGGCGAGTTTCCCTTGATAGTCCTTGGTATGGTGATGCAATTATATACGTTAATCCTGAATATAGTGAACTTTATACGGAGCTACTTCATTATGCAGAGCGCACTTTTGCTGGTACAGACGACAATGGGAAAAGCTATTTGAATATTGGTGCATATGAAGGTAGTGAATTACAGGCTTGTCTAGAAGCAAACGGATATAAAAGGGGCGAGGAAGGTAGGATGTTAACCTATTCTTTATCTGAACCAATCCTAGAAGCACGTATCCCAGAAGGTTTTGAAATCAAACCGCTCCAAGAGGTATATGATTTTAAAAAGCTAAATGATCTACTATGGGGAGCATTTAATTATGAAGGTGAACCCCCTGCCTATGATGACGAAGTATATTTGCCTATAAAACATGCTTGGCTCGATTATAGACAAGAAATATGCTCGGTTGCTATAGCTCCAGATGGGGCTTATGCTTCTTTTTGCGGAATGTGGTTTGATTTTGAAACAAAGGTCGCATTTGTTGAACCAATGGTAACAGGAGAAAAATATAGACGTCAAGGCTTAGCCAAAGCATGTGTTTATGAATCAATGAAGCAATGTAAAAAGCTTGGTGCGAATGTTGTATATGTTGTCCCTGATGAAGAGCCGTATCCTTGGTATAAGAGTATGGGCTTCAAGCAGACATCAAAAAGTTACTGCTGGAGTAAAACCTTTTAATACAATGAACAGACTGGCTTGCATCTCAATGATAGGTATTTATAAATAAAGGATTTGAAGGTCTAGACATAGATATAGAGGTCTAGGACAACTTCAAATCCTTTTTTTGCATTTAAGTTAAGTCAGATGTATATAATTTACACCACACCATGCGCGATCATCGTGTCTGCTACCTTTAAGAAGCCTGCAATGTTTGAACCAACAACAAGGTTGCCTGTATGACCGTATTCCTCAGCAGCTTTCACACTGTTGTTGTAAATGTTCGTCATAATGGTTTGCAATTTAGTATCTACTTCTTCAAAGGTCCAAGCGAGTCGTGCACTATTTTGTGCCATTTCAAGTGCAGATACCGCTACACCACCTGCATTTGCTGCTTTAGCAGGTCCAAAGTATACGTCATTGCTAAGGTAAACCTCAATCGCTTCTAATGTAGACGGCATGTTAGCACCTTCAGCTACATACTTCACACCGTTAGCTACTAATGTTTTGGCAGCTTCTTCGTTAATTTCGTTTTGGGTTGCACATGGCAATGCAATATCACAAGGGATTGTCCAAATGTTTTGGCAGCCCTCTACGTATTGTGCAGTTGGATGCTCCTTCACATATTCACTAATCCGTTTTCTTTCCACTTCTTTAATTCTTTTCACAGTATCAAGATTGATTCCGTCCTTATCGTATACGTAGCCATTGGAGTCACTACATGCAACGACTTTCGCACCAAGCTGCTGTGCTTTTTCAATCGCATAAATGGATACATTACCAGAACCAGAAACGACAACCGTTTTATTCGTAAAGCTTTCGCCTTTTGTTTTAAGCATTTCTTGCGTAAAGTAAACGAGGCCATACCCTGTTGCTTCTGTACGCGTCAAGCTTCCTCCGTAGGTTAAGCCTTTACCTGTTAATACACCTGCTTCATTACCGCCAACAAGACGTTTATATTGTCCAAACATATAACCGATTTCTCGAGCACCTACACCAATATCACCAGCAGGTACATCAGTATCAGGACCAATGTATTTAGATAGCTCTGTCATAAAGCTTTGCGTAAACTTCATAACCTCACGATCTGATTTTCCTTTAGGATCAAAGTCAGAGCCACCTTTACCGCCACCAATCGGTTGACCTGTTAATGAGTTTTTAAAAATTTGCTCAAAGCCTAAAAATTTGATAATGCTAGCGTTGACAGAAGGATGGAAGCGAAGCCCACCTTTGTAAGGTCCAATTGCACTGTTAAACTGTACACGGAAGCCGCGGTTTACCTGTACCTTACCTTGATCATCAACCCAAGGCACACGGAACGAAATGATACGCTCCGGCTCTACAATTCGCTCTAGGATCGACTCGTTTTGGTATTTAGGGTGCTTGGCAAATACGGGAACAAGCGAGTCAAGAATTTCTTTGACCGCCTGATGAAATTCACTTTCACCGGGGTTGCGTTTTTTTACCGTTTCGTAAACCTCATTTACATATTGCTGTGCAGCAGTGAGGTTAGCTTGCTCAGTTGTTGCCATCGTATAAATCCACCTTTCCATCCTATGTCTAATTTAGTGTTAGTTTTCTTTTCTCGATTTTCTTACGATTATTGTAATATCTATGTCAGCTATTAACAAAGCCATATTTAGATCAAGTTCATGACTAAATTAGATTAACTTTGGTTTAATTAATAATCTATGTGAAATTACTGATTGACAATAAAATAGATGGTAAGCTGCGGAACAAAGGTTCTTCCGATCGTTGTTAAAACCAGATTCCTTATTATTAGATTTTATTTGTTAGAATTTGGTTTTAAATACGAACGCTTCACTTCTCCAGAATCCTTTGTCCCTTCGCAAATTTGGGCTATTTGTCAATCACTGATTTCAAGATAGAGCCTTAATTAAACATTTCTGATTAATCATTTATTTTCATCTTACCGTTAATTACATTAGGAGCTTTTTATAATATGAAGGAGGTTAATCATGTCGATCCAAGTTGGAATTATCGGAACAGGTTGGTTTGGTAAGATGCACGGCGATCTTTTAAGTCAGATGGAGGGGGTAAATGTAGCCGCAATTGTAGGCACTTCGATGGAAAAAGCAGAGACGTTTGCGGCCCATTATGTCGGAGCCAAAGCCTTTGATCATACGCTTCGGATGCTAGATGTAGTACAGCTAGATGCCGTTTACATTACTGTACCGCCAATGGCTCATGGCGAAATTGAGCTTGCACTTATTGAAAAAGGAATTCCGTTTTTCGTTGAAAAGCCAGTGGGTGTAGATATTGAAACTCCTGAACGTATTTTAAAAGCACTGGAGGCCAAGCCTGTCGTAAACGCAGTTGGCTATCATTTTAGATATAAAGAATCAATTCAAATGATGAAGGAACTGATAGAGGGAAGTACTGTTGGATTTGCCGAGGGTGTATGGATGGGGGATATGCCAGGTGTAGCTTGGTGGAGAAATGAAGCCTTGTCAGGTGGGCAATTTATTGAACAAACGACACATATTGTGGACTTGCTAAGGTATACCGCAGGGGAAGTAACAGAGGTGTACGCTACATTTGCCAACCAAGTTTTACAGCAAAAATATGATGGGGTGACCGTTCCCGATGTAGGGACCGTAACCATGAAGCTGGCAAGTGGAGCGATCGCGACCATTTCCAATACGTGTATTTTGCCTAGTGGGATAGGAAAGACAGGTTTAAGCTTATATACTGATCATGGCATTTTGGATTGGACACCAGAGCGTCTAGAGGTTGAAGCAGAGGGAGTTAAAACGACTTATCATAGCAAAGGTAATCCGTACGAGGCTGAATCTATTGCCTTTATTCATGCGGTACAAACAGGGGATGAATCCCATCTATTATCCAACTATGCGGACGCAGTCAAGACGCAAAGGGTGACCTACGCAGCTGTGCAATCTGCAAAGATTGGACAAGCAGTTAAACTATAATACTAAAAATATACGAATCTACCAGCAACTTCATCTATACCATTTCTATTAAATCCTCATAGTATATCTCAAGAAAAACAATAGCGTAATGATATGAACCTCCTCAAATGTATTTAGCTTGATGTTTTTCTTAATTTATATTAGGAGTTGGTAGAAATGGCTGAAGTTTTAGCTCATGTGGTCAATGTTCCTACACCAATTACAAATGGAGCTGCAATTCCGATTCCGACTACCCCTGCTGGCCAAGGGATCGCTTTAGTAAGAGTTCCTATTCCAGCTAACCGTCCTACTAATAATGTACAATTAAATGCAACAGTTGGATTACAGGGTGTAGTGGGTATTCCGAGAATATTGTTCCGTATTTTTAGAGATGGACGTGAAATCTATTATGCATTGCAAGCCGTAGAAACAGATTTTGAAAATGTTTCATTAACTTCCCTTGTTGCTGCTGATGTGAACGTTCCTCCAGGTGTCCATGACTATATATTATCTGTTGAAATTCAAAATGCCGGCGCACAAGCTACAGTCATTGGTCCTATCGTATTCACCGCACTTGCTACAGCTTAACAACTACACTAGGTATAACCATATAATAGAATAAAAGCGTAGACTCTGAGGCATATTGTCTTGGGGTCTACGCTGCTTTAAACTAGCAATGAAATTAATATCGGTGCAATGCCAAGCGTCAACAAGGCAGATACTATCATCGAAATACTAGAGATGGTTCCAGTTAGTGAACTGAATTCAAATGCTTTAGACGTTCCAGTCCCATGTGCACCTGTGCCTAGCAATACACCACGAGCAACTTCACTTTCAATACGAAACCATTTTACAATCATTGGGCCGAGCATTGTACCAAGCAAGCCCGTGATGATGACAAACACGGCTGTAATATTAGGCACCCCCCCAATAATTTGCGATATATTCATAGCAATTGGGGTAGTGACTGAACGTGGGATTAAGCTATTTACCATCGATACATCTAATTTGAGTAGCTCTGCGATTAATGCAGAAGACACGATCGCGGTAATGGAGCCTGTAAGTACGCTCACTAATATAACGACGGCATGTTTTTTGAGCACATCATAATATTTGTATAAAGGAATTGCAAATGCGATCGTAGCAGGTTGAAGCATTTTGCTTAACCATTGACCACCTGTATTATAATCCTCGAATGAAATCCCTCTAGTCATCAAAATAAGGATGAGCATTACTGGTGTAATAAGTAATGGTGATAAGTATACCTTAGGATAACGTTGATAAATTTTTTTAGAAATCGCATAAATGGCAAGGGTCGCAACGATATATAATAACGCTTGAATCATGATAGCCCACGTTCCTTCCTTTTTGTAATCCGCGTTGCTGTAAGTCCAGATGTTAACATCACAGCAAATGTACTTATGATGACGACCACAAGGATACGTAGACCTTGGTTTTCTAATATCGGTATATATTTCATGACCCCTACTGCAGAAGGAATGAAAAATAATAGCAATTCAGCAAGTAGCCAATTTCCACCTAACTCAATCCAAGATAGCTTAACAACCTCAGTTTTTAACAAAATAAATAAAATCATAATGCCAAGAATGGTACCAGGAATAGGAAGATGAAGCGCATTTGCTACAACATTCATTCCCATAGACAATAGGAACAATAAGCCGACTTGTGCTATACTTAGCAACATTGATTTTATGGTGCGCATAAATGCTCTCCTCTCCCTTTTTATGAAAACAAATGATTTATAATGTAAATATACAGCATAGTTTTTCATGAGTAAAATGAATATATAGAATGAATATCATTCCATATTGGAATGGTTGTAGGAAAGGGGGATTTTACTTGGATATTAGGCAACTGCAATACTTAATTGAGGTAGCTAGATGGAAAAGCTTCACGAAAGCAGCCGAAGCATTATATATTACGCAACCCACGATTAGTAAAACGATGAAGGCAATGGAGGAGGAGCTAGGTGTCACTTTATTTGATCGCACAGGTAAAAAGATGGTGCTGACGGATGCAGGTGAAATAATCGTGAACCAAGCACAGCAAATTGTAACCTCATTTTATAATTTAACGGCTGAGCTTGATGATTTACGTAATTTAAAGCAAGGCAATATTAGGATTGGCTTACCGCCGATGGTGGGAGCAAGCTTTTTCCCGCGTGTTATTGGGCAATTCCATAACCAATATCCTGAAATAAAAATTCAGCTTTTTGAAGATGGTGCTAAAAGAGTGGAGCTAGATGTGATGAATGGATTGCTGGATGTTGGTGTAGCTGTATTACCAACAACACAGGAGGGGCTTCAAAGTATCCCTTTTGTAGAGGAAAAGCTTAAGCTTGTGTTGCATCCCACACATCCATTGGCGCATCGCAAAGAGGTTCAACTTAGTGAACTCGCTGAGGATGCCTTTGTTTTGTTCCGCCAAGATTTCACGCTTCATGATCGTATTATTGGAGAATGTGTAAAGGTGGGTTTTCAGCCACATGTCATCTATGAAAGCTCCCAATGGGATCTAATAAGTGAGATGGTGGCAGCAGGTCTTGGGATCACATTATTACCTGAGACAATCTGTCGTGAGATTGATGAGAAGCAGGTCAAGATTGTTGGGCTAACTCAGCCAGTCATCCCATGGAAATTAGGAATCGTATGGCGTGAAGATCGTTATCTTTCCTTTGCAACAAGAGAATGGATCAGATTCGCACAAGCTGTGCTAGCTAACTCTGATTGGAGCTAGTGCATACTTTTTAAGGAACAAAGGGACATTAAGTGAAGATAACCTACAGAAATGAAGAATAAGGAGAGATTGCAAAAAATGAAACGAACCTTAGTCTCGTTGGTGTTGGCTTCACTGTTGTTCACATTGATTTGTGGTCAATATGCACCCCGTACACAAGCGGCAGATGTCCCTTTTAACTTTGGCTTTAAAAAAAGTGTAAATGGGAAGCTAGCTTCGATTGATGAGGAAGGCTTTAAAGATATACTTACGAAAAATGGTTCCATCTTTATGGGTGATCCGTCACGCAAGGAGTTATTTTTAACCTTCGATAATGGCTATGAAAATGGCTATACTCCACCGATTTTGGATGTACTCAAAGCCAAGAAAGTGCCTGCGACATTTTTTGTAACGGGTCATTACGTTAAGGATCAGCCTGAGCTAGTAAAACGAATTGCCAAGGAAGGGCACTTGGTTGGCAATCATTCTTGGAATCATCCTGATATGACAAAGATTTCAGATGCCAAGATTAAAGAAGAGCTCGAATCCGTGCATAAGGCGGTTAGTGAGCTGACTGGTAATCCTGTCATGAACTATTTAAGACCACCTCGGGGTGTGTTTAGTGATCGCAGCTTACGTGTCAGCAAGGAATTAGGGTATACGAATGTATTTTGGTCCATCGCTTATAAGGATTGGGATACTAAGGTACAGCGTGGATCGGATTATGCATTTAAAAGTGTAGTGTCTCAATTCCATCCAGGAGCCATTTTATTGCTTCACTCAGTTTCTAAGGATAATGCAGAGAGCTTGGGTGCAATTATTGATGAGGCTAGAAAGCAAGGCTATGAGTTTAAAAGCTTAGATTACTTACAAAGTAATTTGCCTCCCCATGTTATGAATGAATAAAGATATTTAGTCGATTTATAATTCTTCAATTTAAAAAGGCTTCTAAATCCAGCGTTCGCATGAGCTTAATCACATGTGGGGATTAGAAGCTTTTTTTTCTACCTTATTTGCTTTTATAATTTTATGTTAGTTTCTGTGTTTTTCACTAGTTATTGCTTTTTAAACAATGTTGACAATAGAACTTAAGGCTCATATACTTAGGTTTATAAATAAATTGTATGCCTAACTATTTATAATTATTAATATTGCGTATACGAAGCACATATAAGGAAGTGATGATGTGAGAGTAGGGGAAGATGATACTAATGCACATAAATTAATGGAGGCATTTCATCGTTTTCGTCGAGCAGAATGGAAGAAAAACACGCAAGAGGGCTGTACCTTCAACGAAATGAAGGTGTTGTTTATCGTTCGTAAATATTATAAAAAATATGAACAGGGCATAACTATATCGGAGATTAGTACTAAAATGGAGGTGACTTCTCCTACAATAACCCAGCTTATTAAAGGCCTGGAGACAAAAGGATTTGTAATCCGCTTAAACGATCAGGTGGACCGAAGGGTAGTACGTGTAGAACTAACGGAAGCAGGAGAAGAGGTCACCAACAAGGCAGTGCACCAATTTTCAGCTACGATACAAGGCTTATGCGATTTTTTAGGTGAAGAAAAAACAAAGCAATTTATTGACTTATTAAATAGCTCTTATCAGTATTTGGATGGGGAATATAAAAAGAAACAGCATTAGAGTTTAGAGTGGGGATGATAAAAACATGACGAAATTAATTAAATATTTGAAGCCTTATCGTACTCCTGTCATTTTTGTTTTAATTCTTGTATTTTTTCAGGCATTATCTGAGTTGTATTTACCTACCTTGATGTCTGACATTGTAAACAAAGGTGTCGTTCAAGGCGATACGACATATATTTGGGAAATCGGCGGCTACATGCTAATCGTTGCATTTTTAGGGATGGCATGCTCAATTGGTGCAAGCTATTTTTCCTCAGTTGCCGCTTCTGGTTATGGCAAATTACTACGCGGAAAAGTATTTGGACACGTATCCAACTTTTCGTTGCAGGAATTTGATAAGGTGGGCACAGCCTCACTCATTACACGTACAACAAATGATATTAATCAGCTTCAGCAGGTTCTAATTATGGTGCTTCGTATGATGGTAATGGCACCGATGATGGCGATTGGTGGAATTATAATGGCAGTTTCTAAGGACGCTACGTTATCGCTCATTTTTATTGTCGTTATTCCATTGCTTGCATTGGCTATTTTCTTGATTGCCCGCAAAGGGGTTCCGTTATTTAAAAGTATTCAGCAAAAAATCGATAAGCTAAACCTTGTATTACGTGAAAATTTAACGGGGATTCGTGTTATTCGTTCCTTTAACCGTGTGGAGCATGAATCTAAACGTTTTAATAAGGCGAGCTTAGATTTAATGGATGTGTCAATTAAAGTTAATAAAATTATGGCACTTATGATGCCCGTTATGATGCTTGTCATGAATATATCAGCAGTAGGGATTATTTGGTTTGGTGGCATTCGCATTGATGCGGGTCATATGCAAGTGGGCGATTTGATGGCATTTATTCAATATGCGATGCAAATTATGTTCTCGCTAGTTATGGTATCGATGATG
Organism: Paenibacillus turicensis; assembly: GCF_017873435.1. Lineage (GTDB taxonomy): Bacteria > Bacillota > Bacilli > Paenibacillales > Paenibacillaceae > Fontibacillus > Fontibacillus turicensis. The sequence goes on from NZ_JAGGKG010000008.1 coordinate 192,679, forward strand.
TTTGTATTGATTCCTCGTGCAGCGGCATCTGGTGCGCGGATTAACGAAGTGCTTGAAATGGAACCAGTTATTAAAAATCCAAGCTCAACGGCTAGCAAAACATCCCAAACAGGTTATGTTGAGTTTCAAAATGTTAGCTTTAGCTACCCAGGTGCAGAAAACCCTGCAATATCAGACGTTTCGTTTGAAGCAAAACCTGGGCAAGTGACGGCGATTATTGGTGGAACAGGCTCAGGTAAGTCTACGCTTGTTAGTCTGATTCCGAGATTTTACGATGTGACGCAAGGCAAAGTGCTTGTAAACGGCGCAGATGTTCGTACCCTTTCACAAGAAGAGTTGCGTAAAAAAATTGGCTATGTCCCACAAAAAGCGGTTTTATTTACAGGAACGATTAACGATAACATTCGTTATGGTAAGGAAGATGCAACAGAAGAAGAAATCAAGCATGCTGCTAAAATTGCACAGGCTGAAAATTTCATCTCTGAAATGGAGCATGGTTATGAATCCTTGATTTCACAGGGAGGCACTAACGTATCTGGAGGGCAAAAGCAACGTCTTTCCATCGCTCGTGCGCTTGTACGTAAAGCTGAAATCTATGTGTTTGATGATAGCTTCTCCGCACTTGATTTCAAGACAGATGCGAAGCTACGCGCGGCGCTAAAGGATGAAACTGAGGAGTCCACTGTCATTATTGTGGCGCAACGTGTAAGTACTGTCCTAGATGCGGATCAAATTATTGTGCTAGATGAATCACAGGTTGCGGGAATTGGTACGCATCAAGAATTAATGGAGTCCTGTGAAGTATATCAAGAAATTGTACGCTCACAGTTGTCAGAGGAGGAGATCGCATGAGTAAAGAACAACATGGCAGAAGATCTCATGGCGGTCCAAGACATGGAGGTCCAGGCATGGGAATGCCTGTAGAGAAAGCGAAGGATTTTAAAGGTACCTTAAGAAGATTAATGTCATATATTCGACCTTATCGTATGCAATTATTTTTTGTATTATTGATGGCGGTTATTAGTACGCTGTTTAATATTGTTAGTCCTAAAATTATGGGGAAAGCAACAACAAAACTGTTTGAAGGCTTAATTGCAAAAATGCAAGGTATCCCTGGCGCGGCGATTGATTTTACCTATGTGGGGCAAATTTTGCTTATCTTACTAGGGTTTTATGCGCTGAGCGCATTATTTAGTTACTTCCAACAATACATTATGGCTAGCGTAGCTCAAAAAACAGTTTATGATCTACGACGTGATGTTAGCGATAAGCTGAATCGCTTGCCACTAAAATATTTTGACGGAAGAACACATGGGGAAACGTTAAGTAGGGTGACCAATGATGTGGATAATATTAGCTCCACTTTACAGCAAAGCTTGACGCAATTAATTACCTCCATCCTTACCATAATTGGTGTTGTGGTGATGATGTTAACGATTAGCCCTTGGTTGACGTTAATTGCAGTTGTCACCCTTCCGCTAAGTGTGGTTGCGATTACCTCAATTGCAAAACGTTCGCAAAAGCAGTTTGTACGTCAGCAAGCAGAGTTAGGGAAACTAAATGGTCACGTGGAGGAAATGTACACGGGGCACAAAATTATTAAAGCATTTGGACGAGAGCATGCTTCATTAGAGCAATTTGACACAATTAACGATCGCTTGTATGAGGCAGGCTGGAAGGCGCAATTTATTTCTGGTGTCATTATGCCGATCATGAGCTTTATTGGAAACATTGGTTACGTGTTGGTTGCTGTGGTTGGTGGTATTTTTGTAACGAAGGGTTCGATTACGATTGGGGATGTGCAAGCGTTCATCCAATACTCACGTCAATTTACGATGCCAATTTCTCAAACGGCGAATATTGCCAACATTATTCAGTCAACAGTAGCCTCGGCAGAACGTGTATTTGAAATTTTGGATGAAGAGGAAGAAGTGCCAGAGGTAAGTACACCTACCGTACTTAAACAAGCTGAGGGATATGTATCCTTTGAATCTGTACAGTTTGGTTATGACCCAGAGCATATTCTTATCCAAGATATGAATATTGATGTCAAGGCAGGGCAGACCGTAGCTATCGTGGGTCCAACAGGTGCTGGAAAAACGACATTAATTAACTTGCTTATGCGGTTCTATGAGCTAAATGGCGGTAAAATTACGGTTGATGGCACAGACATTACGAAGATGAAGCGTGGCGATTTACGTACCATCTTTGGCATGGTGCTTCAAGATACTTGGTTATTTAACGGAACGATTATGGAAAATATCGCTTATGGACTTGAAGGGGCAACCGAAGCGGATGTGTATCGTGCAGCGAAAACGGCACATGCCGATCACTTTATTCGTACATTACCTGAAGGCTATCAGACGATTTTGAATGAAGAGGCTTCAAATATTTCTCAAGGGCAAAAGCAGCTACTTACCATTGCACGTGCAATCTTGGCTGATCCCCCGATTATGATTTTGGATGAAGCAACAAGTAGCGTAGATACGCGGACAGAAGTGTTTATCCAAAAGGCAATGAATGAAGTCATGAAGGGAAGAACTAGCTTTGTCATTGCACACCGCTTGTCTACGATTAAAGATGCTGATCTCATTCTTGTGATGAACCACGGCTCAGTCATTGAAAAAGGGACTCATGATGAGCTACTCGCTCAAAATGGATTTTATGCTGATTTGTATAATAGTCAGTTTTCTAAGGGTGGATTTGATTTGGAAGTGGGGTAAATTGCAAAGAGGGGTAAGTGGGGAGGAGGGGATTACGGAGGATTTTGAGTCGCAGTCGCTGTTATCCGCTGATTCCTTCTGATTGATAAAGTATGTTGGAATCAGCGGATAAAGGCTCCT